>DATIYT010000104.1:0-217406 GCA_035517495.1 Allostellaceae bacterium
TCGGGAGGTGCCACCATGTTCGAGGGATTCACCCGCACCGAGATCGCCACCAGCGGCGCGCGTATTCATCTCCGGCACGGCGGCAAGGGCCCGCCCTTGCTCCTGCTCCACGGCAACCCGCTGACGCACGTCTCCTGGCACAAGCTCGCGGCTCCGCTCGCCGAGCGGTTTCACGTGGTTGCCGCGGATCTCCGCGGCTACGGCGACAGCGTCGGGCCCGAGGACGGCGGCGAGAACCATATCAACTACTCCTTCCGCGCCATGGCCCAGGACCAGGTAGAGGTCATGGAGACGCTCGGCTACAAGCGCTTCTTCGCCGCCGGCCACGATCGCGGCGCGCGCACCGTGCACCGCATGTGCCTCGACCACGCCGAGCGCGTCACGCGCGCGGCGGTGATCGACATTCTCCCGAGCCATTACATCTGGGGCCACACGTCCAAGAACTGGGCGCTCAAGTCCTGGCACTGGCCCTTCATGGCCCAGCCCTACGACCTGCCGGAGCGCATGATGGCGGGCGTGCCCGCGCAGTGGTTCATGGAGAAGAAGCTCTCGAAGCCCGGCATCGGCCTCGGATTCTTCGATCCCGAGGCCTTCGCCGAGTATGTGCGCTGTTTCACCTGGAAGACGATCCGCGGCTCCTGCGAGGATTACCGCGCTTGCGTCACCTGCGATCTCGAGATGGACGACGCGGACTTCGCCGCGGGGCGCAAGGTGCAGTGCCCGCTGTTGGTGATCTGGGGGGCAAGGAGCCACACCGGCACCGTCCACGGCGATGTGCTGCGCGTCTGGAAGGACTATGCCGTCAATGCCAGCGGCGGGCCGATCGAGTGCGGTCATTATGTCCCTGAAGAAGCACCGGAGCAGACCCGCGACTGGCTGCTCCGGCATTTCCAATAGCGCCGTACCCCTGGGAATCAGGGCTTCATCAACTTGCCTTTGTCACCGGATTGGAACGTGAAGGTGTCGGCTCCGGCGTTGACGCCGTTCCAAGCTGGAGGCGACGCCAGGGACAAGAACCACATCCCCTGAAAATTTGCGCTCGGATCGAGTTGTCCCGTCCAGACCGTGGTCGAACCGCATCCCAGCCAATTCACCGAGACACTGATTGCAGTGCCGGAGCCATGGGCGAGCCAACCCGTCATGGCCTGCGGGGTGCCGACGTCGCAGCTTCCGGACGCATTGTTGGTGTAGGTGCCGGTGATCGCGCCGGTGTTTGAGTCGAAGTTCGTGACGACCAGGAGTGAACCGCGCTGGTTCGTCCAGGTCCAAAGTGCCTGCGCATGTGCGGGACTTGCCGCAAGGACGCAAAACAATCCCAACCCCACACACAAGATGACGTTCGCACGCTTCAGCATCGGTTTCTCCAATCGTCGGTGGTTTAATCGGAAACTCTATATAAGAGCAAATCATGACTTAACACTATCAAACCGTGTGACTCAAGAGGACATGGAGAAAGAGAACAAAAGGGGATAAAATTTCCCCGGTCCCGCCGAGAGTGAAGCAATCGAATGCCCAGCGTTTCAGCCATCTCCCAGCAAATCTGGGACATGAAGTACCGCCTCAAATCGCCGGAGGGGGCCGCGGTCGACAAGACGATCGAGGACACTTGGCGGCGCATTGCGCGTGCACTCGCCGAACCCGAGCGCGATCCCGGGCTTTGGATCGAGCGCTTTTACGAGGCGCTCAGCGACTTCAAGTTTCTGCCGGCGGGACGCGTCGTTGCGGGGGCCGGCACCAAGCGGAATGTGACGCTCTTCAACTGCTTCGTCATGGGCACGATCCCCGACGACATGTCGGGCATCTTCACCCACTTGCGCGAGGCGGCGCTCACCATGCAGCAAGGAGGCGGTATCGGCTACGACTTCTCGACGCTGCGGCCCAAGGGTGCGCCGGTCAAGGGCGTGGGTGCCGATGCGTCGGGCCCGCTCAGCTTCATGGATGTCTGGGATGCGATGTGCCGCACCATCATGAGTGCGGGCTACCGCCGCGGCGCGATGATGGCGACGCTGCGCTGCGACCATCCGGATATTGAGGCGTTTATCGAAGCGAAGCGCGAGCCCGGACGGCTGCGCATGTTCAACCTCTCGGTGCTCGTCACCGACGCCTTCATGCAGGCGGTGAAGGAGGATTCGCCCTGGGAGCTCAAATTCGGCGGCACCACCTTCAAGGTGCTGCCGGCGCGCGAGCTTTGGAACAAGATCATGCGCGCGACGTACAGCTATGCCGAACCGGGCGTGATCTTCATCGACCGCATCAATCGCCGCAATAACCTTTACTACTGCGAGACAATCAGCGCGACCAACCCGTGCGGCGAACAACCTCTCCCCCCGTATGGCGCATGCCTTCTGGGTTCGATCAATCTCGCAAGCCTCGTGCTCGATCCTTTCACGCCGGAGGCGCGTCTCGATTTCGAGCGGCTGGAGGCGCTGGTGCCAGTCGCGGTCCGGATGCTCGACAACGTGATCGACATCTCGCGGTTCCCGCTGGAACCGCAGGCCGAGGAGGCGCGTGCCAAGCGCCGTATCGGCCTCGGCGTGACCGGACTCGCCGACGCGCTCATCCTCTGCAATCTCCGCTACGGCTCGGCCGAGGCCGTCAGCGCCACGGAAGCCTGGCTCGAGGCAATCGAGCGGAGCGCCTATCTCGCCTCGGCGGCGCTCGCCGCCGAGAAGGGGTCATTTCCGCTTTTCGACAAGGAGAAATATCTCGCGAGCGAGACGGTACGGAGCCTCGATCCCGACGTGCAGGAAGCAATTCGGCGGGACGGCATCCGCAACTCCCTCATCACCTCGGTCGCACCGACCGGGACGATCTCGATTCTCGCCGACAATGTATCCTCCGGCGTCGAGCCGGTGTTCAGCTTCCGCTATACGCGCAGCGTGTTGATGCCCGACGGCGTGCACAAGGATGAGGAGGTCTCCGACCACGCCTACCGCCTCTATCGGCGTCTCAAGGGCGAGAATGCCCCGCTGCTCCCGGCCTTCGTCGACGTCGAGACGCTGTCGCCGAGCGACCACGTGGTGATGCAGGCGGCGGTGCAGAAATACGTCGACAGCTCGATCTCGAAGACCATCAACGTCCCCGCCGATTTTCCGTTCGAGACTTTCAAGGACGTCTACCTGCAGGCCTACGAGCTCGGTTGCAAGGGTTGCACCACCTATCGGCCGAACGAGATCACGGGCGCGGTGCTCGAAGCAAAGCCCGCAACCGCCACCGGAGGAGAGATCGGGCTCCAGGCCGAGCTGCCGCTGCCGCAACCGCAACCCAAATCGGCGGATGTGTACGAGGCCGGCGGCATCGTCTATATGACGCAGCCGCTGAGCCGGCCCGAGGCGCTGCCGGGGCAGACCTATAAGATTCGCTGGCCCGCGGGCGAACACGCGATTTACATCACCATTAATGACATCGTGCAGGACGGCCGGCGGCGCCCGTTCGAGATTTTCATCAATTCGAAGGCGATGGAGCATTACGCCTGGACCGTGGGCTTGACCCGCATGATCAGCGCGGTGTTCCGCCGCGGCGGCGATGTTTCCTTCGTGGTCGAGGAAATGAAGGCGGTGTTCGATCCGCGCGGTGGCGCCTGGATGGGTGGGCGCTACGTCCCCTCGCTGCTGGCGGCAATCGGCGATGTGATCGAGCAGCACATGATCGACATCGGATTCTTGCCGCGGCGCCAAGCGCGGGAGATTCAATTGGAGAAGCGGGCGATCGCCAATATCGCCACCGACGGCCGCCGCATGGCGCAGTGCCCGAAATGCGGCGAGGCGGCGCTGATCCGCATCGAGAACTGCGACCAATGTACGAGCTGCGGTTACTCGAAATGCAGCTAGGCCGCATGCCCGAGCCAGTAGGGCATTGAAATCACGGGTCTAAGCGTGTCGCTTCGCGTATACTAGCGCCATGACGGCCGAGTCGTGATGCAGCGATGACCTGGCGTTTGAGCGATTTGCCGATCGAAGCCCGACTCGCCGCGGAACGCGCCGCCGAGGCGGAGGGACGCAGCCTCGACGCGTGGGTCGTTGCGACGGTACGCGCCTCGCTCACCCGTGACGAAGCTCGTCCCGTCCGCCGCCCTCCTCACCCCAAAAGCCGACCGCCCGAACCTCGGGATCAGGTTCCATCGCGCGAAGCCAGTCCGGAAACCGCCGCCCCGCCGCCACCGCTGCCGCCCGTGGCGGTCATGCTGGCCACGCCGGGGCGGGAGCGCGGCGCCGCGTTCATTGTCGAACGAGCGGTTGGCGTCAGGCGGCAACCGGCCCTCCCCACTGGGCCTGTCTCGATGCTGCCACTCGCCGCACTGAAACCGCCGCCGCATCGGCTGCGCCGAGGCGGCGATGAGACCGCTCTCGCCGCGCTCGTCGCCGAGATCGAGGTGCACGGCGCGCGCGATCCGGTGCTGGTGCGCCGGACAGGCCCCGGGGTCTATGAGATCGTCGCGGGCGAGCGGCGGCGCTTGGCCGCGGAGCGGGCGGGAAAGGTGGAAATTCCGGCGATCGTGGTCGAGGCGGACGACGGCGCGGCCCAATTGCTTTCGCTGGCGGAAAATCTCGGTAGAAGCGATTTCACTCCACTGGACGAGGCGCGCGCTTATCTGTGTTTGCTCACGGAGTATCGAATCAGCCCGGGCATATTGGCGGAACGGCTCCGTATCGGGCGCCCGCATATCGCCTCATCGCTGCGCTTGCTGGGCTTGCCGCAGCGAGCGCGCCAGGCGATCGAAAGCGGCCGTATAGGCGCCGAACAAGCTTACCGGCTGCTCGACAGCGCCGATCCCAACGCGGCCGTCGATCGGTTGACGGTTTCAAACGACAAATCCTGAGCGCCGATTGGCAAGCTTTCATGCTCGTCCTATAAGATGACCCGCAGAGATCGGTAAATGAGCAGGCACATTCCGCATGCGCGCCGCCGTCGCGTGAGCCCATGAGAGCCGAGAGCCCGGCATGAGCGAGCGCTCCGTGTCCGCCTCCGTGGAAGCATGGCGTGCCCTCGCATTGCCCCAAGATTTGCGCGGCGCCGTAGAACGGGCGGCGGCGGCCGACGGGGTGGATCCCGTTTCTTGGCTCGCGAAGGCCGTCATGCGTGCGGCGGGGCCGGACGGTCCCTCCGATGGAGCGTCTCAATCGGCGGCACGGGACGCTGAAATAGCGCGTTCGCTGACGCGGTTGCTGACGGCCGTTCGCGCACAAGATGGTGAGCCGGCGGTCGAGGCGATCGTGGAAACGCCGGCAAAATCCGGCGCGTCGGAGCCGCCGGCCCTGATCCGGCTTACGGCGGAGCGCGGGCACAGTGAGGATAAGACAGAAACGGAGACCGGCCTGCGGCGGCAGCGGCGCCACGGGGCGCCCTGGCTGGTGTTGGGTATCTCATTGGCTGCCGCGGTGTTGGGCGGCGCCGCCTTATTCTACCTCGGCCTCGGCACCGGGCCCGCAGCACGCGACGCAGCGGTCAGCGTACCGCTGCCGCAGCAGCAACCGGACACCTCATCAGCCGCCAGCCCGCCCTCGACGCCACCACCCGCATCAATGCCGGCTGCCGCACCCCCGGCCACCGCAACGGTGGCGCCAGCTCCGGCCCCGTCGCCTACCACGGCGGCAACCGCTGCGCCATCCACCGCGATCTCACAGCCGCCGCAGGTTGCAGCCGAGACATCAGCCGCCACCGCGTCCGCTACTCCCCCGGTTGCGCCAGCGGCCACGACCTCACCCGGAGAGTCCCCGACGGCGCCCGCCGCGCCCACTGGCGAGTCGACGGAGGCCACCGCGAGCCCGGACATGTCGATGCCCGACGCAACCACCGCATTTGGCCTCGGCGTTCGCTATGCTTTCGGCGAGGGCGTGCCGCAGGACTATCAAAAGGCGGCGGAGCAGTTCCGCATCGCCGCGCAGCAAGGCCTGCCCGACGCCGAATACAATCTGGGCGCGCTCTACGACAGCGGACTGGGTGTGCCTCACGACCCCGTGCGGGCAGTGATCTGGTATCACAGCGCCGCCGAACAAGGACACCCATCGGCGCAATTGAACCTCGGCCTCGCATACGCCAACGGAAGCGGCGTCGCGCAGGACTACGGCGAAGCGGCGCGCTGGTTCCGCCGCGCCGCCGATCAGGGCGTCATCACCGCACAGTACAATCTGGCGGCGCTCTACGCCAATGGTAAGGGCGTGCCGCAATCGATGGCCGATGCCTATGCGTGGTTCAGCATCGCGGCGGGAGCCGGGGATGCCGAGGCGCAACGTCAGATGCAGCGCATCGCGGCATCGTTTTCTCCCAAGCAGCTCCACGACGCGCGTGCGCTCGCGGCGTCATTGAGCCAGGAGATCAGCCACACCGCAGATCCGCAGTTGCATGGAACCGTCTCCGCGCCCGAGAGTGCCGGGGCACCGAAGCCGCAGCCAAGCGCCGCCGAGGCACCCGCTTCCGCCGCCTCACCGACGGCGCCAGTGGAACGCGCGATTGTCGCCGAGATTCAGCGCTCCCTCATGCGCCTGCACTACGATCCCGGCCGCGTCGACGGCGTGGTGAGCGATAAAACCACCGACGCGATCCGCAAATACCAAAGCGACCGCAATCTCAAGGTCGATGGCGAGGCCACACGCGCGCTGATGTTTCGGTTGAAAGCCGAGGTTCAGCAACAGGCAAAGCAGTAGCCGCGGGACTTCGTTAACGCAGCTTTCCCTCTGCCACCCACCAGCGCGGATGCGCCGCGGCAAGGTGTGTGGCGGCGGCGACGGCCTCGCCTCGTGCGGCAAACAGCGCGAAACAGGTTGCGCCGCTGCCGCTCATGCGCGCGATCAGCGCCGCCGGTTCCGCCGCGAGTGCGCTCAGCACATCGCCGATCTCCGGTGCGAGCGAGAGCGCGGCATCCGTGAGGTCATTTCGCCGCCGCGACAAGGCGCCGGCGAGCGCGACCGCGTCGGCCACCGCGCCAAAACGCGCCGGCGCGGAGAACTCTCCGCGGCGCGCCTTGAAAACAGCGGGCGTGGCCACGGCCACTCCGGGATTGGCCAGCACCACCCAGCAGTCCGGCAGTGGCGACGCCGGAGCGACAGCTTCTCCGATGCCGCCAAGCCAAGCCGCACGATTGATCAGACAAACCGGCACATCGGCGCCGAGCGCGGCGGCGATATCGGCGGGATCGAGACGGTTGAGATCGCAATGCCAAAGGCGCGCCAGCGCTCGAAGCGTCGCCGCAGCGTCACTCGACCCGCCGCCGATCCCGGAAGCGACAGGCAGGTGCTTCTCAAGCGCGAGCGCCGCGCCATCGGCGATGCCGGATCGCTCGGCAAGCCATCGCGCGCTCCGCAATACCAAGTTTTGCTCGGAGTCGGGAGAAAGCTGGGCTTTGAACGGACCACCGACCTCAAGCGAGAGATTGACGGCTTGTGCCGCCGACACGCTGTCGCCGATTTCCGCGAAGGCGACCAGACTGTCGAGCAGGTGATAGCCGTCGGCACGACGGCCCACCACGTGCAAGTAAAGGTTGAGTTTCGCCGGTGCAAACTCGGACACCCCTGGCCCGATCAAATCAGATCGGGTCATGTATTGAACTCGCCGTCCTTGCCGTGCGACCCGGCAGCGACTCACAAACCGCCGAATTATCCGCCGCGTGGGTTGGGAGCGGGCACAGCGCCGAGACCCTGATCGAGCTTCGCCGAAATGGTCTTCGCTTCCTGCTCATCCTCCGGCTTGAATTGCAGTGCCCGTCGCCACTGGTAGCGCGCCTCATCATGGCGGCCGCTGCGCCAATAAGCGTCGCCCAGGTGATCATTGATGGTCGGGTCCTCCGGCAGCAGCTCGATCGCCTGCTCCAAATATCGCGTCGCCTCCGGATATTTGCCGAGCTGATAATAGGCCCAACCCAAGCTATCGATGATATAGCCGTCGTCCGGACGTTGCTGAACCGCTCGCTGGATCATTTGTAATGCTTCATCCATATGCTGGCGCTTCTCGATCCACGAATATCCGAGATAGTTGAGCACCATCGGCTGATCGGGCTCGAGCTGCAGCGCGCGCTGGAAATCCGCTTCGGCGCGCGGCCATTGGCCCGAGCGTTCGAACGCGATGCCGCGGCTGTAAAGAAGCGACCAGTACTCTCTTCCGATCGGGTTGATGCGGGCGACGGCGCCCTCATAGGCGTCAGCGGCCTCGGCGAACTTGCTCCGCTCGCGCAGGATGTCGCCGAGCTCGATGAGGGCTTGCGGCGACTGCGGCCGTTCCGAGGCCATGAGCTTTAGCTCGGCAATTGCCTCATCGGTTCGACCCAATTCGTCCAGCACCTCGGCCACCCGCAGGCGCGCGCTCCACGAGAACGGCGATTGCGGATCGACCCGGCGGTCGATCTCCAGCGCCTCGTTGAGGCGCCCCTCAGACTCCGCGATCTCTCCCACCAGCATCTGGGCCAAGGCGTGCTTGGGCGAAAGATCGAGCGTGAGTTGCGCGTAGAGCAGCGACAGATCCTCCGTTTCGCTCTGGTTCAGCACGCTTGCGATATCGAACATGGCCTCGGCCAGTCCGTCGGTGGCGCTAGCAACCGTGGGAGGGGGGATCTTGCCGGCGGCGATCCGCGCGATCGAGGGCGCAGCGAGATCGGCACCGTCGCTGTTCTCGCGGATGAAGCGCTCGTACAACGCCTTTGCCTCCTGGGCGCGGCCATGCCGCTCAAGAAAGCGACCTGCCATATCCGTGGTGCGCCAGTTGAGTCGATCGCTCGCCGCGGTAAGTTTTTTGTAGGCGTCGAGCGCTCCGTTGACGTTGCCGAGATAGTCCTCGATCAAGGCGAGATGGAACGCCTTCAACTGCTCGAAGCCACGCATCCGGTCGTACCGATCAAGGGCCGCGATCGCTGCCTTTTCCTCCTTTAGGCCCGCCTTGGTCCAGGCCACCACCAGCGGTGACGAGAAGCGCAACAGTCCATCCTGCGGCAGGCGATCGGCGGCTGCGGCGGCGCCGGAACCGTCTCCTGATTTCATCTGCTCGATCAGCAATACCAAAGCAGGAAGGCCGTTATGCGGGTCCACAACGCTGAACCGACGCGCCAACTCGACCGTACGCGGCAACGAGCCTTCGCTGAGACGCAGCAAGAAAGTACGACGCAGCAGTTCGACGTTGTCGGGATCGTCGGCGAGCGCACGCTCTAGATAGGCGGCGGCGGCGCCATAGGCATGGTCGCGCTGAGCAAGGCCTCCGGCGAGGTAGCTGCCGTAAACGCTTTCGGTTGGCACCGCTTGCGTGTCCTTGTCGGGCGGCGGCGCCGAATTGGTCGCCCCTTGCGAGGGAACCTGAGCGCACGCGGTTAACCCAATCGCTACCGCCGCCGCAACCAGCCGCCGCATCGCCTTACTAACCATTGTCGTACCCTTTCACCGATTCGGTCCCATGTTACCACACCGCCTGAAAACAGCCGTCAGTCGCGCCTTCCAGCCTTACATGTTGGGGTAGTTGGGCCCGCCCCCACCCTCGGGAACCACCCAATTAATGTTCTGGGTCGGATCTTTGATGTCGCAGGTCTTGCAGTGCACGCAATTCTGCGCGTTGATCTGCAATCGTGGTGTCTCTTCCGTTCCCTCGCGAACAATTTCATAAACGCCCGCGGGACAGTAGCGTTGTTCCGGCGAATCGTAGAGTCGATAATTCACCTCGATTGCCTTCGCGGGATCCTTGAGCTGCAAGTGCGGTGGCTGGTTTTCCTCGTGATTCGTGTTCGAGATGAAGACCGATGAAAGCCGATCGAAGCTTAACTTGCCATCCGGCTTCGGGTAGGCGATCGGTTGGCTCTCGGCGGCCTTGCGCAGGTGCACATAATCAGGCGTGTGATGCAGCGTCCAGGGCGCGCGGCCGCGCAGCAGATAGGTGTCGACTGCCGCGTGCAGGAGGCCTGCAAAGAGCCCCCAACGGAAGCCCGGCCGCACATTGCGCGCACGGTAGAGTTCGTCCCAGACCCAGCTCGCCTCCATGGCTCGCCGGTAGTCGGCGGCACGATCGCCCCGAAGTTGGCGAAACACGGTCTCGGCCGCGACCATCCCCGACTTCATCGCGGTATGGCTGCCCTTGATCTTCGGGACATTGAGAAATCCGGCCGCGCATCCGATCAGCAGTCCGCCCGGAAACGACAATTGCGGAATCGCTTGAAACCCACCCTCGTTGAGGGCCCGCGCGCCATAGGCGACGCGCCGACCACCATCGAAGGTCGGTCGAATCGCCGGGTGCGTCTTGAAGCGCTGAAATTCCTCGAACGGATTTAAGAAAGGATTCTCGTAGTCGAGCCCCACGACGAACCCGACGGCGACCTGGCGATTTTCGAGGTGGTACAGGAACGAGCCGCCATAGGTTTTGCGGTCCAGCGGCCAACCAACGGTGTGGATGACGCGGCCCGGCTTGTGCTGTTCCGGCGTCACCTCCCAGAGTTCCTTGACGCCGATCCCATAGGTCTGCGGGTCAGAGTCTGCCGAAAGCCCGAAGCGCGCGCTGAGCACTTTCGAGAGCGAGCCGCGACAGCCCTCGGCAAGCAATGTGACCTTCCCCCGAAGCTCGACCCCCTCCTGGAAATGATCGGTCGGCTTGCCGTCTCGACCGATGCCCATGCCACCGGTCGCAACCCCCGCGACGGTGCCGTCCTCGCCGAACAGTACCTCCGCCGCGGCGAAGCCCGGATAGATCTCAACGCCGAGCGCCTCCGCCTCGCGCCCGAGCCAGCGGCAAACATTTCCCAGGCTTACGATGTAATTGCCGTGATTGTGCATCTGCGGCGGCGTCGGTAGCCGGAACGCACGGCGCTCGGTGAGGAACAGGAAGCGGTCGTCCTCGGCCGGAGTGAGGAGCGGAGCGCCACGCTCGCGCCAATCCGGGAACAGCTCCGCGACCGCCCGCGGCTCGACCACCGCACCGGAGAGAATGTGGGCCCCGACCTCTGAGCCCTTTTCAATCACGCAGACCGACACCTCATGCTGGTGTTCCGCCGCCAACTGCTTAAGTCGAATCGCCGCAGCGAGGCCTGAAGGCCCCGCACCGACGATCACGACGTCGTATTCCATGGTCTCGCGGGTCATGGGGGTGGCCGCTCTGGATATCCGAAGGGCTTTCGGCGCCAATCCCACTATAGTGGATCAACCCCAAAGAACCAGGGGGCGACGATGCGCCGAGCACGCAGGCCCCTCATGCCCGGGCCGCCCTCGCAAGGTTGGATTAGCCATGACCACCACTTCTCCGCTCATCCGATTGTTGGATTGGTACATCGCAATGGGGGTGGACGAAGCGATCGCGCTCGATCCGCAGGACCGGCTTGCGACCGCTCGGCCCGTCGCGCCAGCCCCGCCGCCGCCCATTATCGTGACGAGGACACAACCCTCGCGCGCCGCGGCGGGACCCGCACTGGTTGCGCCCAGTGCCGCCGCCGCGACCGCGCGCGAGCTGGCCTTTGCAGCCCATTCACTAACCGAGCTTGAAGCGGCCATCCGACGCTTCGACGGATGTGCGCTCAAGCGCACCGCGACCAACACAGTCTTCGCCGACGGCGATCAGACCGCACCATTGATGGTGATCGGCGAAGCGCCGGGCGCCGATGAAGACCGGATCGGTCGACCTTTCGTCGGCCGTGCCGGGCAATTGCTCGATCGTATGTTGGCGACAATTGGATTAGATAGAACAACCACTTACATCACAAACGTGTTGTTCTGGCGCCCCCCCGGCAACCGCAAACCGACCAACGACGAGATCGCGGCCTGTCTGCCCTTCGTGTGGCGGCATATCGCGCTCAAGCGGCCACGCGTGCTGCTGCTCGCCGGAGGCACCTCGGCCGCTACGCTATTGGGTCGGAGCGAGGGCATCATGAGGCTTCGCGGTCGATGGACCGCCCTCGCCGTACCGGACCTGGAGCAAGCCGTCCCGACGCTCGCCACCTTCCACCCGTCCTTCCTGCTGCGCGCACCGGCCCGCAAGGCCGAGGCCTGGACAGATTTGTTGAATCTCAAGGCCCGACTCGAAGCCTTGCACGAGTAGTGGGGTTCTTTCAGGCGCGATTGGCTTACAAAGCACTCGCAATGGCGCATTATTAATGCCACAGGATTTCAAATTAATCATACGAATATTCAGAACTTACACTCATAGACAAATCAAAAGCCCATGAAGAAAAAAACTAAAGACATAAACATTCCCTAGAGCCGACGAAAATTGTCACGGAAAGGTTAACCGATTTGAGCTTGCGGCTCCCCTGCTTTTCGTTTAAGGGGGCAGGCATGGTTTATATGGATGATAGGGCTCGGGCCCCCAACACTTTGCGGCGCACGCGTTTTTACGGCGTGTTTTTTGCCGCGCCCCTAGCGTTCGCGCTGGCGGCGTCGCCGGGTGCCGTGGGACAAAGTGTGCGTACGGCGTCGCTTCCGCCGCCCGACGGCATCATCGACAAGAATGGCGTGCCAGGCGTTCTCACCACGGATGATACCCTCCATTATCAGCACATCTTCGCGATGCAGCATGCCGGGGACTGGACCGCTGCTGACCATGAGATCTCGCTGCTGGGGGATCGCCTGCTGATGGGCGAGGTACTGGCCCAGCGCTACCTTGGCCGCCACTACCGCGCGAGTTACGAGGAGTTGACCGGGTGGCTGCGGCTTTATGCCGATGAGCCGGATGCGCGCGCAATCTATGCGCTCGCCCAGAAGCGCCGCCCATCAGGGGCGCCGGCCCCAATACGCCCGGCCGTCACCGAGCCAGCCCTCCGGTTTGGGCCCGACAATGAATTTGGCCCCCCCGGCCAGGAAGGCGCTACCAGCGTCGAGTTCGAGGGGGGTGATCCCCATGAGCCTGGCGCCGCGGCCGGCCGGCTTTCCGTCGGGCCGCTGCCCTTCCAGCATGGCGGCGGTGAGGCAAGCCAGCACTTCGCGCTGGAAGTAATCCAGGGATCGGAGCACGGCGGCGCCGATTGGGAAGCCGGGCTCGCCGCTTGGCGCCGCGAGCGCTATGCCGAGGCCTGCGAGCATTTCGAACGCGCAACCCGAATACCAGGAGGAAGCCCCGGGCAGATCGCCGCCGCGGGGTTCTGGTCTGCCCGGTCAGAGCTGCGAAATCATCGTCCCCAGCAGGTGGACACGTGGCTGGGCATCGCGGCCCAGCATCCCCACACCTTTTACGGACTTCTCGCGCGTCGCACGCTGGGGATCGATGCCACCTTCAACTTCGATACCGGCCCGCTCAGCGAGGCGCATCGCCAACTGCTGCGCGGCACCGTCCCCGGACGGCGTGCGTTAGCGCTGATCCAAGTCGGGAGCATGACGATTGCCGAGGCGACACTGCGGCAAATGGCGGAGCACGGTGACGCGGCTCTATTGCAGGCGGTGGAGGCACTCGCGGACCGCGCGGGCATGCCCTCGCTCAGCTACCAACTGGCGACCGTGCTCGCACGGACTGACGCCTCGCTTTTGGACCGCGCCATGTTTCCGATCCCGCGCTGGACGCCGCTCGACGGCTTCAAGGTCGATCGGGCGCTCCTGTTCGCACTGATGCGCCAGGAGTCGCAGTTCCGTTCTGACGTCCGCAGCTCATCGGGAGCGCTCGGTCCGATGCAGATAATGCCGGCGACTGCGCGTTCCATGGCGCAACGGCTCTCGCTGTCGAACGACCAGCGCCGAGACATAGCGGACCCCGCGATCAATCTCGCGCTTGCCCAGGAGTATCTCGTTCAGTTGCAGGCGGACGACCGAGTTGGCAGCAATTTGCTCTTGCTTGCCGCCGCCTATAACAGCGGGCCCGGCCCCATTCATCAGTGGCTCGGCAACGACTCGCTCAGAAGCGATCCGCTGCTCTTCCTGGAAAACATTCCGAACCGGGAGACCCGCGGCTTTACCGAGCGCGTGCTGGCGAATTACTGGATCTATCGACTGCGTCTCGGGCAACCGACGCCCGATCTCGACGCCCTTGCCGCCGGACAATGGCCGACCTATACCGCCCTCGACGGGCCCAGCGGTATAGGTGGAAACTATGCCAAGAATTGACGAGGCACGACCTTTTCTTCCGGTTAACGTGGCGATCCTGACGGTTTCGGACACGAGAACCGAGACCAATGACAAATCGGGCGCAACCCTGGTCGAGCTCGCTGCCAAGGCGGGGCATCGCGTGGTCGCGCGCGCCATCGTCAGGGACGACAAGGCGGCGATTGTCGGACAGCTAAAGGCTTGGATCGCCGATCCCGCGGTCGATGTGGTGATCTCCACGGGCGGCACCGGTGTCACCGGGCGGGACGTCACTCCCGAAGCGTTCCAATCCGTGTTCGAGAAGGAAATCTCCGGCTTCGGCGAGCTGTTCCGCTGGCTCAGCTACCAGAAGGTCGGTACCTCGACGATTCAGAGCCGCGCGACGGGCGGCGTTGCCGGCGGCACCTATCTTTTCGCGCTGCCGGGTTCGCCCGGCGCTTGCCGCGATGGCTGGGAGATCCTTGAACCACAGCTCGACAATCGGCACCGACCCTGCAACCTTGTGGAGCTGATGCCGCGCCTCCAGGAGCACCTGACCAAGGCCGGTGAATAAGCGAGGCCTCGCATCGCTCCGGTGCGCCCGCATCCAACAACAGCACACGGTTGAGAGATTTGCCGCCCACCGAGTAGTATTGGCGGCCACGCGAAACCGACTGCGAGGAAGTGACCCATGATCCACGTGCTCGCCATGATCACCACGAAGCCCGGAAAGCGCGGCGAAGTTCTGGCGGCCTTTCAGAGCATCGTGCCGACGGTGCGCAAGGAGGAGGGCTGCATCGAATACGGCGCCGCAATCGATGCGGATGGGATCGGAGCGGTTCAGACGCGCCTCGGGCCCGACACCTATGTCGTGGTGGAGAAGTGGGCGAGTGCGGCGGCGCTGGCGGCCCACTCGACGGCGCCGCACATGGCGGCGTTTCGCACCAAGACCAAGGACCTCATGGCGAACCGGGTTATCCACGTGTTGTCGCCGGCGTAACCTCCTGAGACTTCTGCCCCTGCGCCCAGCGCCAATAGTCGGTGGCATCGTCGATATCATCGAGCCGCTCCAGCAATGCCACGCTCCAGTTGCGCGGTAAGCCCGCTCGGGTGTCGGCGAGCGCGTGGGCGCTTGACCAGCGCACCGCCGCGAATAGGTGCCGAGGCAGCGACCGCGAGCGCTTCAAGCCCACGAGCCAATAGCCGCCGTCCGAGGCGGGACCGAAGACCGCGTCATGCCGGCCGAGTGCACGGAACGCCGCCGCCACATGAGATGCGTCAAGTTCCGGAATATCGGACCCCACGATGACAGCGGGACCCGGCGGCAATGCCGCAAAGGCCCGCGCCATTCGCCTTCCCAGATCGCCCGATCCTTGGTCGAGCCGCCGAATCCCGCTCGGCCAGAAAGCGGCCCGCACGTCGCGGCTCGGAGTGACGGCAAGGCTTGTGTGCCAGCGCCGGTCGCGGGCGAGGCGGCGCAGCAGGAGAGCGCTCGTGAGACGGTAGAAGCGCAGCGCGGCGCCGGCACCGATCCCGGCGGCAAGACGCGACTTCACTTGCCCCCGACGCGGCACCTTGACGAAAACGACAAGATGGCGGGCGGGACGAGACATCGCTTCATCCATAGAGGCGCAGGATCAGGCGCGGCGGCACACCCATGAAGTAGCAGCCGAGGCAGCCGATATTGCGCAGCGATCGCCGGACATAACCTTCGCTGCGGTAGCGTGCCGCGGAAGTGACGGCATCGGCCTCAAGCAGCACCAGCCGTCGCTTGCCGATCCGACGCACCAACGCCACGTCCTCCATCAATGGCAGCAGCGGGAAGCCGCCAAGCTTTCCGTAGAAGTCGCGTCTGAGCACCAGGCCTTGGTCGCCATAGGGCAGGCCAAGCACGCGACAGCGCCACGCGACGATCTGTTCCAACCGACGCGCCTCCGATGCTTCGTCATCCAGTCGAAACCGAAAGTAACCAGCACGTCCCGCGTTTTCGGGTTCGGCAATGAAGCGACGCAGCGCCGCGGACCAGCCGGGCCCCAGCCTCGTGTCGGCATGAAGGAACATCAGCCACTCCCCTTGCGCGCCCCGGGCTCCGGCGGCGAGTTGCAGACCCCGGCCCCGGGGCGCCCTGATCACGCGCGCGCCGTGCCCCGCCGCGAGCATCGTCGTCGCATCGACCGAACCGCCGTCGGCGATAACGATTTCGTGCACGATGTCTCTGCCGTTCTCAAGCGCCGCCAGAGTGGGGCCGAGTTGCGCCGCCGCATCGAGGGTGGGAATCACCACCGAGAGCGGCGGCGAGGAGTGGATTGCGCCCATGACCGTTTCCCCGCACCTTACCCGCGCCGATGCCGGCGCGACATCACGAACTCCGCGAGCGCACACCCTTGCCCGAACCCAACCGGCTGATCGAGGTCTTGCAGACCTTCCCCGATACCCGTCACCTGCGCGCCGGCGATCTCATTCCGCTGCGGGTGAAAGGGGTGAACCACGACCATGTGCGCTTGCGCGGCGCGGGACTGGTGCTGCGGCTGCCACGCCGGACGCCCTGGCTCGGCGATCCCGCCGCGCAGCTGGCGTTGGAGGCGGCGGCCTTTCGCCGCGCCGAGCCCTCCGGCGTGACGCCGCGCCTCCTTCGCACGATCGAGCCCAGTCCAGCGCTGCCGCTCGGTGGGCTGTTGGTTGAGGATATCGAAGGAGGTCCGCCCAACCTACCTTCCGATCTCCTCGCCATCGCCCATGCGCTCGCACGCTTGCATAAGCTGCCCCTTCCATCCGTACCGGGGCGTCCGCCGCTTCCCGATCATTCCGTGATCGGTCCGGTTGCCGCGACCCTCGAGATCATCGAGCGGCAGCGGCCATTCCTAACGCAAATCCACTGCGCACCTGAAACGATCGCCGCGCTCGAGCAAGAATACGCATGGGCCCGTCGTTATGCGGCCGACGCGAGACCGGAAACTCAGCCGATCGCGCTGGTCGGCACCGACACTCATCCCGGCAATTTCATCCTGCGGCCCAGTGGTGGCGCGGTGCTGGTCGATCTGGAGCGGGTCTGCTACGGCTCGCCCGCGATCGACCTTGCTCATGCGACGCTCTCAACATCGACCCACTGGGACCTCGAAGTTCAGGCCGAGCTAAGTCAAGAAGACGTGCTGGCTTTTTACCAGACCTATCTGGAGGCCATTGGACCGAGAGCGAGCGCCACGCTCGCGCCTTGGCTACTGCCGGCGCGCCGGCTGACTTGGCTTCGCACGACGATGTGGGCGGTTCGCCTTGGCGTCCTCATCGAGGAAAAGGCTCTTGAGCTCAGCGGCATGCTGGCAGCACACACGCGCGCATGGCTTGATCGTTTCCTTTCTCCCGCGGAAATAGCGCGCGTTCGAGCGGAGTGGCTAGAAGGGACCGGGGTCATGATTAGAGTCGGTTCTTGATTCGTTCTTGTGATGCGCTAGTCTCATTCCCATGGAGACCGGCATTCCGAACCCTGTCCGAAAAGGCCGCGGCGCGATCGGCAACGCGACCGGGCGCTTCGAAAGCGAGCAGCGCGTCGCGACCGACGACGGCTGGGGCAGCGCCGACGCGGAGCCGATACCTCTCGACACCATTTACACCAAGGACACCGCGCGCAGCGTCATCACGCGCAACGATTCTCCGGATATCTCCTTCGACCGATCGATCAATCCCTACCGCGGCTGCGAGCACGGCTGCATCTATTGCTATGCGCGGCCCAGCCACGCTTATTTGGGCCTCTCCCCCGGCCTCGACTTCGAGAGCCGCATCTTCGTCAAGGAGGACGGTCCCGAGCTGCTGCGCGCCGAGCTCGCCAAACCTGGGTATCGCTGCGATGTGATTGCGCTGGGCGCCAACACCGACCCCTATCAGCCCGTCGAGCGCAAGCTCGAAATCACCCGCCGCATTCTTCTGGTGCTCCAGGAATTCAGGCACCCGGTCGGAATCGTCACGAAATCGGCGCTGGTGCAGCGGGACATCGACATCCTCGCGGAGATGGCGCGCGAACGCCTCGCTTCGGTCGCGGTTTCCGTCACCACGCTCGACCGAACTCTCGCGCGCAAGATGGAGCCGCGCGCCGCAACCCCCGAGCGGCGTCTTGAAACCATTGCAGCGCTCGCCGACGCCGGAATTCCCGTCACCGTGATGGCGGCACCCATGATCCCCGCGCTCAACGACCACGAGCTCGAGCGCATCCTTGAGGCCGCTGCCGAGCGCGGCGCGCGCAGTGCGGCCTATGTGCTGCTGCGCGTGCCGCTAGAGATCAAGGGGCTGGTCGAGGAATGGCTCGATGCGCATGAGCCCGGCAAGGCCAAGCACGTGATGTCGCTGCTGCGCGAGACACACGGCGGCAAGGCGTACAATTCGCAGTGGGGAACGCGCATGCGCGGCCTCGGTCCCTATGCCGAGATGCTTCGTCTGCGCTTCGAGCGGACTTGCCGGCGCCTCAAGCTCAACGAGCGCCAGCGCGGCTGGAGCCTCGACACCGCGAGATTCAGCCGCCCGCCGCAGAAGGGCGATCAGCTCAGCCTGCTTTAGAGCGCGAGAGGCAATTTATTGAGGGGATAAGGGGATGTTGGAGAAGAGGGGGGCTCTCCTCGGCTGGAGGTATGATCGCGGCTTGGATGGAGATCAGACAGAGGCCGGCCGCTGGGAAGCACACATATCAATTCAGAGACAGTGGATCGCTTTGCCTTAGGTCACGCCATCGAAGTTTCGGCCGACTACAACTGCGATCTCCCCAATCACCAACCATCCCCCCATCCCCTTCATTGCTTTAATTGCAATTTATGCCGCGGCCGATTGGCGCTTGCGGTAAGGCCGCCAGCGGCCTTCGGGCTCAGCGAGGCACTCCGCCACCAGGCGCAGCACCTCGGGGTTCGTGGGCAGCGTGCTGTGCGTGCCGAGCACTTCGATGTTCTCGCGCCGGGGACCCGGTTGCTCGAGGCAGCTCTGCCAGGCGACGATCCCGTCTTCGCGGGTATAGATCGCCATTACCGGAATGTCGTCAGGTGGCGGCCGATTCATCTCTGCGATATCGGAGCCGACGGTCGGGCTGTGGAAGCGCGAGAGCATGCGGAAGAACACCGCGAGGTTGCTCGCGGTTGGAAGGCGAACCGGGCTTCCGAGCATCACCACCTGGCGCACGTCGTCGGGAAATTTCTTGGCGAGCTCCCGGGCGAGCACGCCGCCGAGGCTGTGGCCGACCAGCGTGACGCGCCTTCCGTGCTCGCGGCGAATTTCCTTGAGGCGGCGCTCCGCCCCCGTGACCGCTCGGCTCGTCGGGCCCCAATTCACACCTTCTCCCCAGCCGTAGACGGCATAGTCGAGCCGCGTCAGGAAGGCTCGCAGGTGGCGGGTGCGGGTATCATTGGTAAGGAATCCCGGCAGCACGAAAACCGGATGCCCATCGCCCTTCGGGGCACCGCGAACGCGGGCGTCACGAAAGAGGCGAGGCCGCGGCGTCAGCACCGAGCGAAACTCGCGCAACAGCCGCCGTTTGGGTGGGGGCGCCACGCGCCCTTCGCGGTCAAGAAACGGTAAATTCGGCTTCTTCATCGGTCGATTTCGGCCCTTTTGGCCCCCGCAGTGGCGCGCACTTGTCGCTTTGAAACGTGACGAAATGAGGGCGCCGCATTGCCTCGGCAATCACGCCCAAACCAAAATACCCGGCATTCATTGATATAGTGCAAAGCCATGCCCCCGCATCCACAGGCCCGCCCCGAATTGGAAATCGCGCGTGCCGACGCGCGCGACCTCGACGGAATTCTGGCGCTCATGGAGGCGAACCAACCGGACCAGGGCGGTACTCTCTCGGCCTTGCTCAGTCACTCGCAACTGTTGGCGATGCTGGCCGATCTGCCCCTGATGGTGGCGCGTCGCGGGTCCCGAGTCGTCGCGTTCCTGCTTGCGGCCTCGAAGCCAACCGTCGCCAACGTGCCGGTGATCGCGGCCATGCTCAGGACGTATCCCGGCAGCGATCGCGCCTATGTCTACGGGCCGGTGGCGGTCGACGCGAGCGAGCGCGGCCAGGGCTTGGCACAACGGCTTTTCACCGAATTGAAGCGGCTTTTACCGGGCCGCGAGGGCATTCTTTTCATCCGCGCCGACAATACGGCGTCGCTGCGGGCGCACAAGAAGATGGGCGTCACGCGACGCGGCGAATTCATCCACCAAGGATTCCCAATCGTCGTCTTCTCATATTTCGGCTAGCCTTCGCGGTCATGCCGAACTTCGCTTTCGAGAGTCGCGCAGAGGGTTTGGTCTGCGGCATCGACGAGGTGGGACGGGGGCCGCTCGCGGGTCCAGTATTTGCCGCCGCCGTGGTGCTCGACCCCAAGCGGCTGCCGCGACGGCTCCGGCGTGGCATCGATGACTCCAAGAAGCTCGAGCGCGAGACCCGCGAGGAATTCGCCGCCCTGCTGCGCGGTGTCGCGGTCTTTGGCCTCGGCGCCGCGAGCGTCGCCGAGATCGATCGCTTCAATATTTTGCAAGCGAGCTTCCTTGCGATGCGCCGCGCGCTTGCGGCACTCCCCGTGAAGCCCATGCTCGCGTTGGTTGACGGCAACCAGGCGCCGCGGCTCCCGTGCAAGGTCGAGACCATCGTCGGCGGCGACGGACTTTCGCTCTCGATCGCCGCCGCCTCAATTCTTGCCAAAGTCGCGCGCGACCGGCTGATGCAGCGCTTGGCGCTGCGCTACGAGGGCTATGGCTGGCATACCAATATGGGTTATGCGACCGAGGAGCACCGGGCAGCTATTGTGGCTCTGGGCCTCACACCCCACCACCGATTGTCATTTCAGCCCTCCCGAGACTTGTTTGAATTTGACTTCAGGGAATCATCGTAACACTTTGACTCACATGGACTATTGACGAGTCGTGTCGCATCCCTCAAAGTAGCTTCGCACGCTGGGGAAAGGCGGGGCCATGGGGGAGTTCGGTTGGTCCGACGACGACACCGTGATCGAGGGCGATTGCATCGAGTGGATGCGGCGCCTGCCCGAAGGCGCGGTCGACCTCATCTTTGCTGATCCGCCCTACAACCTTCAGCTCGGCGGCGAGCTGCTGCGTCCCAACAACACGCGCGTCGATGGCGTCGAGGAGGATTGGGACAAGTTTCACGGCTTTGCCGAGTACGATCGCTTCACGCGCGATTGGCTTTCAGCGGCACGGCGGCTGCTGAAGCCCGAGGGCGCACTCTGGGTGATCGGCAGCTACCACAATATTTATCGCGTTGGCGCCATCCTCCAGGATCTGGGTTTCTGGATTCTCAACGACGTGGTCTGGCGCAAGACCAACCCGATGCCGAATTTCCGCGGGCGGCGCTTCACCAATGCGCACGAGACCCTGCTTTGGTGCGCGCGCGATCGCGAGGCGCGCTACACCTTCAACTACGAGAGCATGAAGGCGCTCAATGAAGAGCTGCAAATGCGCAGCGACTGGTTCATTCCGGTCTGCGGCGGCAGCGAGCGGCTGAAGCGCGACGACGGCCACAAGGCGCATCCGACGCAAAAACCCGAGGCATTGCTGCATCGTATCCTGCTGGCCTCGACCCGACCCGGCGACCTCGTGCTGGACCCCTTCTTCGGCACCGGCACCTCCGGCGCCGTCGCCAAACGCCTGAAGCGTCGTTTCATCGGCATCGAGAGCAACTCCGACTATGTGCGGATCGCGCGCGAGCGCATCCGCCAGATCGAACCCGCCGAGACCGATGCCGTGACCACGCCGCAAAAGCGGGAGCAGCCGCGCATCCCCTTCGGGACCCTGGTGGAGCGCGGATTGCTGAAACCCGGTGAGGTGCTGTTCGACCAATCCCGCCGCTGGACGGCGCGGGTACGCGCCGACGGCACGGTGATCTCCGCCGACGCGCACGGCTCGATCCATCGCGTGGCGGCGCAGGTGCAGGGCGCGGCCGCCTGCAACGGCTGGTCATTCTGGTACGTGGAACGCCGGGGCGCGCCGGTGCCGATCGACTGGTTCCGCCAGCAGATCAGATCGGAGCTTGGCGGGAGCGCCTAGACCGGCGGCGCCGCGCCGCGCCAAGCGCGTGGCTGACCACCTTTCTCATGACCGTTGGCAACGCCTGTTCGCGCAAGCGATCAAGCGGGACCCAGGTGCCCTCCGCGCTGGCGCCAGCGGGAGCCTCGCCCGAAAGCACGGCCAGCTCCAGATGGAAATGCGTGAAGCTGTGGCGCACCGTTCCCGGAAGCCGAACCCAGCTTGCGCGTACCGGCGCCAGCCGCCGCGCCTCGGCCTCGCTGGTGTGGGCCTCGCGCCACTCGGTCGAGGGAACCTCCATCATGCCGCCGAGGAGTCCGCTCTCGGGCCGCCGGCGCAACAGCACCGACCCATCCGGTCTCATCGCCCAGAATGCCACACCGCGCCGCGTCGGCCGCTCGCTGCGTGCGCGCCGCCGAGGCAATGTCTCGGCAATACCGAGTGCGCGGGCACGGCAGTCGCCTTGCCACGGGCAGAGGATGCATTTGGGCGCGCGCGGCGTGCAGATGGTCGCACCCAGGTCCATCAATGCCTGGGCGAAATCCCCGGCGCGCCGGACGGGAACCAGGGATCGCGTCTCTTCCCGCAATAATGCCTTCGCGGCCGGGAGCGGAGCTTCGATCGCGCGGAGCCGTGCGATGACCCGTTCGACATTGCCGTCAACCGCGGCTGCTGACCGGTCGAAGGCGATTGCCGCGATCGCCGCCGCGGTGTAGGTGCCGATCCCCGGCAACGCCGCGAGTTCCGCTTCGGTGTCAGGAAAGTGCCCCTGATGCTCGCGCACCACGGTTTGCGCGCAGGCATGCAGGTTGCGCGCCCGCGCGTAATAGCCGAGGCCCTGCCAGGCGTGCAGCACCTCATCCAAGGAGGCCGCCGCCAGTGCCCAGACGCTCGGAAATCGCGCCACAAATCGATCAAAATATCCGGCTACGGTCGCGACCGTGGTCTGCTGCAGCATGATCTCGCTGAGCCAGACGTGATAGGGATCAGCGGGCTTGCCAGGTTCGGCGCGCCAAGGGAGAGTGCGGCGGTGCCGGTCGTACCAGGCGAGAAGCGCATTGGCGAGTGCTGCGGGATCAACCAAGGTTACGTCCTCGCGCTTGCCTAAGCTCCGACCTACCATTGCATAGGGCGCCGAACGGGAACAAATGGGAATGGGTGACGAGGGCGAGCGGCGCGGGCGTCTCCGATCGGTGGGGGAGACCTTATCGACAATCGCCGGACGGGCGCTCGGCAAGCAGGGCCTCGGCGAGGCGCAGTTGGTGGCGCAGTGGGAAGCGGTCGTGGGTCCCGAGCTCGCGCACGAAACGCTGCCGTTGAAGCTGAGTTTCCCCGCGGGCGGTCGCCGCCACGGGACGCTCCGGCTCCGGGTGACCCCGGGAGCGGCCCTTACCGTGCAGCACCGCGAGCCGCAAATCCTCGAACGCATCAATGGCTTCTTCGGTTATGGCGCGGTCGCGCGACTCGCGCTGCAGCAGGGCCCCCTTCCAGAGCGGCCCCAGGTCCGTCCGGAGCCTCGGGCGCTCACTCCCGCGGAGGCTCAGGGTCTCACCGACCGGCTCTCGGAACTTCCTGATTCATCGATCAAATCCGCTCTCTTCCGGCTTGGTGCCGCGATCCTCGGAGAACGTCGGCATTGAGCCTCGCGCGGCAGTTTCTTGCATTGGCGGGGGTCGGGACCTACCATCAACACCTAGTGGTTCGGAGTTCTAAATGTCGAAGATATGGACAGTTTTTGCTTTGCTCGGACTTACCATGGGCATTGCCGTGGCGGCCGCGCCCGTCGGATGGGCGCAGGATTCCAAGGTGCCGTCGCCGCAAGCGGACGATCGCTTCCTCGGCAAGGCCGATGCACCCGTCACGATTTACGAGTATGCCTCGCTCGATTGCCCGCATTGCGCCGACTTCGAGCAGAACACTCTGCCGAAGCTGAAGGCGGATTGGATCGACACCGGCAAGGCTCGTCTAGTGTTCCGGGATTTCCCACTGCGCTCCGACGCGACCCGAGCGGCGATTCTGGCGCGCTGCGCCCCGCCCGATCAGTTCTTCGCATTCGTCGACGCGCTGTTCCAAAGCCAAGCGACATGGGCGGTCGCGTCCAACGTCGATGGGGAGCTTGCGAAACTGGCGCGGCTCAGCGGCATGAGCGACGAAAAATTCAAGGCTTGCATGAGCGACAGCGCGATCGAAAAACAGGTTCTGGAGAGCCGTCTCCAGGGCGAACAGTACGGCATCTCGAGCACGCCGACCTTCTTCGTCAACGGCACCAAGATCGAAGGCGCTTTGCCGCTGCCGGCCTTCGAGAAAGCTCTGACGGCAGCGGCGAACAAGTCATGAAGCACCGGCACGGAGGTCAATCCTGACGAGCAGCGGGAACGGATAGTCGCGTCGTGCAATTCTCGAAACTCCGGCTGACGGGATTCAAGTCTTTCGTCGATCCGACCGAGCTAACGATCGAGCCGGGTATGACCGGCATCGTTGGTCCGAACGGTTGCGGCAAGTCGAATCTGGTCGAGGCATTGCGCTGGGCCATGGGCGAAACCTCGGCCAAGCGGCTGCGCGGCGGCGAGATGGACGATGTGATCTTCGGCGGTACAGCCGGCCGCCCCGCGCGCAACGTTGCCGAGGTGGCGCTGCACCTCGACAACTCCGAGCGCCGCGCACCCGCTCCCTATGGCGACATGAACGAGATCGAGGTGGTGCGCCGGATTGAGCGTGGCCTGGGTTCCGCCTATCGTGTCAATGGGCGCGATGTGCGTGCGCGCGACGTGCAACTCCTCTTCGCCGATCTGGCGACCGGCGCTCATTCGACCGCGATGGTGAGCCAGGGCCGGGTCGGCTGGCTGATCGGCGCCAAGCCTATCGAGCGGCGGGCACTCCTTGAGGAAGCCGCGGGAATCTCCGGGCTGCATGCGCGGCGGCACGAGGCGGAATTGCGGCTCAAGGCGGCGGAATCCAACCTGACCCGCCTCGAAGACATCCTGCGCGCGCAGGAAGAGCAACTGGAGGCGCTCAAGAAACAGGCGCGTCAGGCCGGGCGCTATCGACGACTGAGCGATCACATCCGCCGTGCCGAAGCGCTGGTGCTGCATCTGCGTTGGCTGCTGACCAGCGCGGAACTCGAAGCCGCGACCGACCGTCTGCATCAGGCCGAGAACGAGGTCGGCGCGCGCACGATGACGTCGCTCACCGCCGAACGCGCGCGAGAAACGGCGGCAACAGTGTTGCCGGCGCTGCGCCAGAACGAGGCCGCCGCCGAAGCGGAGCTCCGGCGGCTGATCCATGCGCGCGAGGGGTTGGAGGACGAAGAGCGGCGCGTCGTAGCGGCACGCGAGGCCGCCGAAGGCCGCCTTGCCCAAGTAGCGCACGACCTGTTGCGCGAGCAGGGCCTTGCCGAGGATGCCCGCCGCGCACTTGATCAGTTGGAGCGCGAGCACACGGCACTAACGGCGGCGCAGGCGGGCGAGGCTGCCGCCGAGGGTGCAGCGCGTCACGCGCTTGCCGATGCGCACCACCTCGTGCAGGAGCGCGAGAGCGTGTTGCATCGTCTCACCGAGGAGGTAGCGGCGCTCGAGGCGACGCGGGCGACGCTTGAACGGGAAGTACATGAGATGGCGGCCCGACATCACCGCCTCGTCGAGCGGCGGGCCGACATCGAGCGGCAACGCGGGATGCTTGAAGCGGAAGCGCTGCCGAGCGGCACCGTCGAGGCCGCGCAGGCGCAAGTGAGCGCCGCCGAGGGGCAGATGATCGACGCCGGCGCCGCCGCCGACAGCGCCGAGCGGCGCCTCAGCGACGCCGAGGCGGTGGCGCAAAGTGCTCGCGCGCCGCTGGAGACCGCGGAGACGGAGCGGCGGAAGCTCCGCACCGAGGCGCAAGCCCTGAGCGAGCTTCTGGCTCAAGCCGCCGAGCGCGACGCCATCCCCCTGATCGACTTGCTGCAGGTCGAACCGGGCTTCGAAGCGGCGCTGGGGGCGGCCCTAGGCGAGGACCTCAAGGCGCCGCTTGACGTCGCGGCGCCGGCGCACTGGACATCTCTCTCGCCCTACGACGCGCCGCCCGAACTTCCCGCCGAGGCCGACAGCCTCGCGCATCACGTGACGGCACCGCCGGTGCTGCAACGCCGTCTCAGCCAGATCGGCATCGTGCGGGATTCAGCGACCGCCGGCCGGCTGCAAGAGCGGCTACGCCCAGGACAGCGTCTGGTAAGCCTCGACGGCACGCTCTGGCGCTGGGACGGGCTGACGCGCGCCGCCGGCACGCCCACTGCCGCCGCACAGCGCCTCGTGCAGCGCAACCGCCTCGCGCAGCTTTCAGAGCTGTTGATCGACGCCGAACGCAACGTCGCGACGCTGATGCAGGATTTCGACGCGGCGCGCGAGCGCATGACCGCTGCCGCGGGCGACGCACGCGCCGCTCGGGGCGCGATGCAAAGTGTGGTGCAGAGAGCGGCCGAGCTCAGGACGCAACATGCCGCGCTGACCCGGCGCCAAGCCGAGACGGACTCCCGTATCGCCGCACTGAGTGATACGGCCCGGCAAATCGTCGAGGACCTGGCCGAGACCGAGCGCCGCGAGAATGAGGCGCGCACGACCCTCGCCGGTCTCGCCAATCCCGCGGTCGCGCGCGAGCGCGTTGCCCTGGTCCGGGCCGAGCTCGGGGAGAAGCGAGGCATCGAGAACGCGTGCCAGAGCGCGCTCGACCGGCACTTGAGCGACGTGGAGGCGCGTGCGGCGCGGATCGAGGCCGCAGCCGCGGAGAGCCGGTCTTGGCGCGAACGCCTGGCCGCGGCAGAGCGCCAGCGCCAGGCGCTTGAGGAGCGGCGCGCCGCGCTCGAAGCCGAGATGGCCGTACTTGCGGGCAGGCCTGCGCAGTTGCAGCAACAGCGCCATTCGCTTGCCGACGCGATCGAGCGCGCGAGCGAAAAGCGCGGCCACGCGGGCGATGCCTTAGCCGAGGGCGAGGCGCGGCTCGCGGAAGCGGAACGCGCGGCCAAGTCGGCGGATGCGGCGCTCGCCGCGGCGCGCGAGGAACGCGTGCGTGCGGAGGGTTTGCGCGATCAAGCGAATCACAACCGCGAGGAAGTAGCATCGCGCGTTGCCGAGCGTTTGGGCATCTCGCCCGCCAATACCGCCGACGCGGCGGAACTGGATCCCGGCGAACCCTTGCCGGACCTGCAGCAAGCGGAGGGCCGTCTCGAACGGCTCACGCGCGAACGCGACAACATGGGCCCGGTCAATTTGGTGGCCGAAAGCGAAGCCGCCGAGCTCGAGACCCGGATTGCCGGTCTCAAAGCCGAGCGAGAGGACCTGGTGCAGGCGATCGCCAAGCTGCGCCAGGGGATCAACGCGCTCAACCGCGAGGGCCGTGAGCGCCTGATCGCGGCCTTCTCCAAGGTCAACGAGCATTTCCAAGACCTGTTCGTGCGGCTTTACGGCGGCGGTCGCGCGCATCTGGAGCTGCACGAGCCGGAGGCCGGGAACGAGGACGTTGACCCGCTCGAATCCGGCCTTGAGATCATGGCCAGTCCGCCGGGCAAGCGATTGCAGTCGCTCTCGCTGCTGTCGGGCGGCGAGCAGGCGCTCACCGCGCTTGCATTGCTGTTCGCGGTCTTCCTCACCAACCCCGCGCCGATCTGTGTGCTGGACGAGGTGGATGCGCCGCTCGACGACGCCAATGTCGACCGGTTCTGCCGCCTGGTCGAAGAGATAGCCGAGAGCACCGAGACGCGTTTCCTCATCATTACGCACCACCGCATCACCATGGCGCGCATGGACCGCTTGTTCGGCGTGACCATGGCTGAGCGTGGCATCTCGCAGCTCGTCTCGGTTGATCTTCAGGCGGCCGAGGCGCTGCGGCAGACGGCATAGGGTAGGACCGGCCTTGCCGGGCCCCAACCCCAAGCAGAAACCCCGGAATCTCGTGGCCTTTGAGCGCGACACTGCGGCCTTTGGCGGCTTGACACCCCTCTAGCCCACCCCCTAAGGTGCGCGCCGTTTCGGCGCCACGGGAACGGGTGTTTCTCGCACCGGCAGGAGGGGTTGGCTTTGAGCGAGCCCGACGAGCCGGACCGGCTGAAGGCGCTGGGAGAGCGTATCGATCAGGCGCGTCGCGGATCAGAGGTTCCGCGCCCTGCATCGGGAGGGGGAGCGGACGAGTCGTCACGAGCGGCGATGGGTCTCGGGTTCCGCATCGGCCTCGAATTGGTGGTCGCCGTATTCGTCGGCGTCGCCATCGGATGGGCGATCGACCGATGGTTCGGCACCAAGCCTTGGGGGCTCCTGGTGTTCCTCTTTCTCGGCATCGGCGCGGGCATGACCAACGTCTACCGCGTGGTGCGCGGCCTCGGGATGCGCGTCGGCTACAAAGATCGCGGTGCCGGCCCGAGGATGCCGGAAACGCGCGAGGATGATTGGAACGACGAGGATTGACTTGGCGACCGAAAACCCCCTGCACCAGTTCGCCATCGAGCGCCTCGCCGAGATTCACGTCGGCCGCTTCGACTTGTCGTTCACCAATTCCGCGCTCGCGATGACGGCCGCGGCGGTGATCATCACCGGCGTGATGGTGGTGGCGGGACGGCAGGCGAGCATGGTGCCGGGACGGCTGCAATCGGCCGTCGAAATGGCCTACGAGTTCATCGCCAACATGGTCGAGGAAAACGTGGGACAGGAGGGGCGGCAGTACTTCCCGTTCCTATTCACGCTCTTCATGTTCATCCTGCTCGGCAATCTCCTGGGGATGATTCCCTACAGCTTCACCTTCACCAGCCACATCGTCGTCACTTTCGCGATGGCGGCGACGGTGTTCCTCGGCGTCACCCTCATCGGGATCGTGCGGCACGGCTTCCATTTCCTTTCGCTCTTCGTCCCGCAGGGCGTGCCCAAGCTGCTGCTGTTGCTGCTGGTGCCGATCGAGTTGCTGTCTTACTGCATCCGTCCCTTCACGCTCTCGATCCGTCTTTTCGCCAACATGATGGCGGGACACACGATGCTCGTGATTTTCGCGGGCTTCACGGCGTCGCTTGGCATCTTCTTTTTCGCGCCGATCGTGATGGACGCGGCCATTGTGCTGCTGGAATTCCTGGTCGCCGTGCTGCAAGCCTACGTTTTCACGATTCTGTCGTGCCTTTACCTCAAAGACGCTATCCACCTGCATTAAACGCTTGGAGAGGAACTGACCCATGGATCTCGCTGCGGCCAAGATGATCGGCGCTGGCCTCGCCTGCATCGCGCTTGTCGGTGCCGGTGTGGGCATCGGCAATGTGTTCTCGGCGCTCATCAACTCGCTCGCGCGCAACCCCGCGGCACAGGTCACCACCTGGGCGTTCCTGGGATTCGCGCTGGCGGAGGCGACCGGTCTCTTCGGATTGCTGATCGCCTTCATGATCTTGTTCGCGTTCTAGGCGGTTCGGCTTTGGTGCCGACGGCCTGAGGGGCGATCCGATGCCGCAACTGGACTTCTCGACATTTCCGTCCCAGGTGTTCTGGCTCGCGGTGGTGTTCGCGATCCTCTACCTGCTCATGGCGCGGGTGGGATTGCCGACGATCGGTAAGATCCTGGCCGATCGTCGCGCACGCATCGAGGGCGACCTCGGGCGCGCGCAGCAGATGAAGTCCGAGGCCGAAGCGGTCATGGGCGCCTATCAGCGCACGCTCGCCGATGCGCGTGCCCAGGCCCAGGCGACGCTCAAGGAGACGATGGAGCGTTTCGGTGCCGAGGCAGCGCAGCGCCAGCGCGAGGCAGTCGAACGACTCGCCAAGGAAGTCGGCGCGGCCGAGCATCGGATCGCTGCCGCAAAGGCCGCGGCGCTCGGCGATCTGCGCGGCATGGCGGTCGACTTGGCACGCGCCGCAACCGAGCGGCTGACAGGATTGGCGGTCGAGGACACTCGCGCCCGCGCGGTCGTCGATCGGGTGCTGAAGGAGCGCGGCTGATGATCGCCGAGCTGTTTCACGATCCGGAACTCGCAGTCGCGATCGCCTTCGTGATCGCGGTGGCGCTGGTCTGGAAGCGCGTTTGGGCCGCCATTACGTCGGCGCTCGATGCGCGCGCCACGCGGATCAAGGCGCAGCTCGACGAGGCGCAGTCGCTGCGCGAAGAGGCGCAGCAGGCACTGGCGCAAATTCAGCGCCGGCAGCGCGACGCGATGCAGGAAGCGGAAGCGATCATCGCCCATGCGCGCGAAGAAGCGGCGCGCTATGCCGAAAAGGCGAAACAGGAGCTGGACGCGGCGCTGCAGCGGCGCGAGCGCCTGGCGCAAGAACGGATCGCCCTCGCCGAGAGCAAGGCGGTGGATGAGGTCCGCGGTGCCGCCGTCGACGTCGCGATCGACGCCGCGCGGCGCATCATCTCGGAGAGCCTGGGGGATGCTCAAGCCAACACTCTCATCGAGCGCGCGATTGACGAGCTGCCGGCCCGGCTGAACTGAGCCCCGTCGTCGCCTGCGAGCTGGACACGATGAAGTCCTGCGGCGAGATGGCATGTCCGCGCAGGAGGGACACAGACCGACGCAAATGAACTCAGATGGCGGCTTATACGTGCCTTACATCTGGGTTAATCTGTGTGCGCCTCTGTTCCCTGTGTGCCCTTCCGCATCTCTCACACGTAATAGTCCGCGGGCTGAGTCTGATCGGCGTGCTCGTGCGCGCCCATCGCACGGAAGACCCAGGTGAGAACCACGGAGATCACGAGGTTCAAGGCCAGCGTGTAGACCGCTGTGTAACCCGGAAACACGAAACCGCCGACCGCCAGCGGATAGGTGGGCGCCGGCGGCGTCACCGCGAAGAACATCCATGTCCCCAAGAAGGTGCCGACCGCCCAGCCGATCGCGAGCGCCCAAGGCTGGAACCACCGCGTGTAAAGGCCGAGGATCACCGCCGGCAAGGTCTGGATCATCCAGATTCCGCCCAAGAGCTGCAGCCAGATCGCGTATTGCAGCGGAATGAACAGGATGAATACCAGCGCGCCGGCTTTGACGATGAGCGACACCCACTTCGCCATCTGCGATTCCTCGCTGGCGCTGCAATTCGGATGGATGAACTCCTTGTAGACGTTGCGCGTGAACAGGTTCGCCGCCGCGATCGACATGATCGCTGCCGGTACCAGCGCGCCGATCCCGATCGCCGCGAAGGCGACGCCGACGAACCACGACGGGAAGAAGTGCAGGTAGACCGCGGGAACCGCGAAGTTGTTGCCGAACTGCTTGAAGCCCTGCTCGAACTCCGGAAGCTTGTCGGCACCGATCGCCAGCGCCATGAACCCCAATAGAGCCAGCAAGCCCAGCATCAACGAATAGGATGGCAGCAGCGCCGCATTGCGGCGGATCGAATGTCGGCTGCTCGCCGCCATCACGCCTGTAACGGAGTGCGGATAGAGGAAGAGCGCCAGCGCCGATCCCAGCGCCAGGGTCGCGTAGGCGCTGTAGGAGCCGGTAGAATTCCCCTGCGGCGACGCCAGCAGCAGTTTCGACGCCGGAACGCCGGCAAAGATCTTGTCGTACCCGCCCAGGGCGATCGGCACCGCGATGATCGCCGCGAAAACCGTGATGTATATGAGGATGTCCTTGACGATGGCGATGGCCGCGGGCGCTCGCAGCCCGCTGGTATAGGTGAAGGCCGCCAGGATGATGAAGGCGATTACGAGCGGAAGATCACCCATCAAACCGCTGCCGCCGACGCCGAGGCCGCCGATCACCACCTGCAACCCCACGAGCTGCAGCGCGATGTAGGGCATGGTGGCGACGATGCCGGTGATGGTGATCGCGAGCGCAAGCCAGCGATTGCCGAACCGACCGCGCACGAAATCGGCGGCGGTGACGTAACCGTGCTTGTGCGCGACCGACCAGAGCCGCGGGAACACGACGAACACGATCGGGTAGACCATGACGGTGTAGGGAACCGCGAAGAACGCGATTGCGCCCGCTCCGAAGGCGAGCGCCGGAACCGCGATGAAAGTATAGGCGGTATAGAGATCGCCGCCCAGCAGGAACCACGTGATCAGGGTCCCGAAACGCCGGCCGCCCAAGCCCCATTCATGCAGCAGGTCGAGATCGCCCTTGCGCCAGTGCACGGCAACGAAGCCGAGCCAAGTGATAAAGCCGAAGATCACCACGAAGACAATGAGTGCGGTCCAGTTTACGTCAGCCATGCGAGTCCCCTAGAGCTTCTTTTTCAGCGGGCGCGATCGAGCCGCGCGCCGTCATTTTTCGGTTGCGAAGTAGACCACGGCGGTGATCACCGCGCCGATGATCACCCAGAGCAGCTGGTACCAATAGAAGAAGGGAATGCCGGCCCAGACCGGCTCCACCGAATTGTACGAGGGCACCCACAGGACGGCGATGAAGGGAATGATGAGCAGCACGTGCCACCAGGACCAGGCGCCGTGCTCGCCATTCGATCTATCCACGTTCTCTCTCCCCGCAAATTTTTTCCCGCCGCTCTCTATACCGAGCGGTCGGTCACCGAATCACCGCAAACAGGATACTGGAAACCGCCAGCGCGTAAAGCCCTCGGTTGCACCGTTATGAGGCAATCGCCTGTTCCGGCGGCAAATAATCGAGCCCGACTGCCTCGGCAACCGCGGCATGGGTGATTCGGCCCCCGTGAATATTGAGGCCGCGCCGCAAGTGCACGTCGTCGGTGAGCGCCCTTTGCCAGCCCTTTTCGGCAAGCGCCAGCGCAAAAGGCAGAGTCGCGTTGTTAAGCGCGAAGGTCGAGGTGCGCGCGACCGCACCTGGCATGTTGGTGACGCAATAATGGATCACTCCATCCACCACATAGGTGGGATCGGCATGGGTGGTGGGGCGGCTGGTCTCGAAGCAACCGCCCTGGTCGATCGAGATGTCCACCAGCACCGAGCCCGCTCGCATCCGCCGCACCATGTCGCGGCTGACGAGGCGCGGAGCGGCGGCGCCGGGTACCAGCACGGCCCCCACCACCAAATCCGCCGCCAGCACTTCGCGCTCGATGTTCTCCATGGTCGCGAACAGCGTGTGCAGCTGCGAACCGAACTGCATGTCGAGTTCGTAGAGCCGGGGCAGCGACTTGTCGATCACGGTCACATAGGCCTCGACCCCCATCGCCATGCGCGCGGCATTGGTGCCGGCGACACCTCCACCCAGGATCACCACCTTGGCGGAGGAAACGCCGGGGACGCCCCCGAGAAGGATGCCAGCGCCGCCCTGTTCCTTCTCGAGGCAGTGCGCGCCCACCTGAATCGCCATGCGTCCCGCGACCTCGCTCATGGGGGCGAGCAACGGCAGTCCACCGCGCACATCGGTCACGGTCTCATAGGCGATTGCTGTCACGCCCGCGCGCATCAGACCTTCGGTCTGCTTCTTGTCGGCCGCGAGGTGCAGATACGTGAACAGCACCTGGCCACGGCGCAGCAATGCGATCTCTTGCGGTTGCGGCTCTTTCACTTTGACGACGAGATCACTCTCCGCGAACACCGTCGCGGCGTCCGGCACCACGCGTGCACCCGCGGCTTCATAGGCCGCATCCGCAAAACCGATGCCCGCGCCCGCACCCGACTGCACCACCACCTGGTGGCCGCGATGGGTGAATTCACGCACGCTTCCCGGTACCAGTCCGACGCGGTATTCGTGAGTCTTGATCTCTTTAGGGACACCGATGCGCATTGGAATATCCCCCAAGTTTTCCCGCAGCCTCACGCGTCGAAATTAGCACGCGGCGGCCTCGCGGAAAATGTCGGCATTGCCGCGGTGGCGCATGTCAGCGTTGCACGCTCGGAAATTCCTGCTGCACCTGCTCAGTAGCGACCGCCGACGCCTCACCGCCGGCTCAAATCGCACCGCCGTGTAAATGAGGGGGATGAGGGGATGAATAGGGGGGCCGGAGACCAATGCACCATGATCTAAGAGACACCGAGTTCCCGGCGTGTCTACTCGCGGGAATCCCGGTCATCCCCATATCGCCTCGAAGTCCCCCGATCTCCTCAAAAAAGTCGAGTGGAAGAGGATTCGCTCAGTGCCGGTAGCTCGGATCCTTCGCGTCGAGGAGCCGCAGCAGCGCCGGCCATTCTCGCTTGCCACGCGGCATCTGGTCGAACTGGCGCGCCGTGTAATCCGCGGTTGCCTCCGAGACTGCATTGATGGTGCCGCCGGTCGCCATCACATCCACCTGAATGCGGCAGGACTGCTCGAGATAGTACATGAGCTGGAACGCCTCGGGCACGGTGCGCCCGGCGGTCAGGAGTCCGTGGTTGCGCAGGATCATCACGCTCTTCCCGTCGAGGTCGCGCACCAGGCGCTCGCGCTCGTCCAAATTGGTCGCGACCCCCTCGTAGTCATGATAGGCGACGCGGCCGTAGAAGCCGAGCGCCATCTGATTGAGCGGCATCAGACCTTCTTTAAGACAGGAGATCGTGATGCCGGCACGGGTATGCGTGTGCAGGACGCAATTCACATTCGGCCGCTCCATGTGGATCGCGCTGTGAATGACGAAGCCGGCGCGATTCACCTCATAGGGGCTCTCGTCGACAATGTTGGCGTCGTAATCGATCTTCACCAGGCTCGACGCCGTGATCTCGTTGAACATGAGTCCATAGGGATTGATCAGGAATTGGTTCTCGGCGCCGGGAACGCGCGCGGAGATGTGGGTATAGACGAGATCGTCCATTCCGAAATGGGCGATCAGCCGATAGCAGGCCGCCAGCTGCACGCGCACGTCGCGCTCGGTCAGTTCTTCTTGCGTCTCGACGGGCTTAACGGCAGCAGGCGTCGGCATGGCGGAGGCTCCAGCTCAGGGGGAAGAGGATGCGCGCGAGCTTAGCGTGCGGTCACGGTCGCCGCTAGGGGTGCCGCGGTTGGCTCATTGAGCGCCCGAAGGACCTCCGCCGCAATCGGCAGCGAAGCCGTTATGCCCGGGGATTCGATGCCATAGAGACTGACCAGACCGGGAACGCCGTGCTCGGCGGGGCCCTGGATCACGAAATCCGCCGCCGGTTCCTTGGGGCCGCTGATCTTGGGGCGAATGCCCGCGTAGGCCGGCTGCAGCGCGCCATCGCGAAGCCCCGGCCAATAGGTGCGGATCGCCGCATAGAAACGGTCGCCGCGGCGCGGATCGACGCTGTAGTCGATGCCGTCGATCCACTCGGTGTCAGGGCCGAAGCGCGCCTGCCCCGCCATGTCGAGGGTCAAATGCACGCCGAGGCCCGCGGCCTCTGGCGCCGGATAGATGAGCCGCGTGAACGGCGCCCGGCCGCTCAGGCTGAAATAGACGCCGCGACAATAATAGTCGCGCGGAATGCTGGCCGCGGGAATGCCCGCGATCGAACGTGCAAGCGCGGGCGCGTAAAGGCCGGCGCTGTTCACCAGGAGCCGCGTGCGCAAGCTCATGGGCTCATCGCCGCCGACCTCGAGATGGAACCCGCCGTTCTCGACGCGGCCGCCGCGCACCGTCGCGCGAAAGGCGACCATCGCACCGCCCGATTCGGCGTCCGCCTGATAGGCGAGCATCAGCGCGTGGCTGTCGATGATCCCCGTCGATGGCGAGAGGAACGCTTTGACGCAGGCGAGGTTCGGCTCGAGCGCCTTCGCCTCGGCAGCGCTCAGCCACTGCAGATCGTCCACGTTGTTGGAAGCGGCGCGCGCCCAGACCGATTCGAGAGCCGCAATCTCCTCGTCGCGTGTTGCCACCAGCAGCTTGCCGAGGCGCTTGTGCGCAACGCCGTGCTCGGCGCAATAGGCATAGAGCATGTCGCGCCCGGAGCGGCAAAGCCGAGCCTTCAAACTGCCCTTCGGATAGTAGAGCCCGGCATGGATCACCTCGCTGTTGCGCGAGGAGGTCTCGGAGCCGATCCAGCGTTCTTTCTCGATGATCAGCACATCACGGCCCGCGAGCGCCAGCTCGCGCGCGACCGCGAGGCCCACCACCCCCGCGCCCACCACGACGCACTCAACCTCGGCCTCTGTCATCAATGCTCCGTTCACTGCCGCAAAGAAATTAGGTTACCACAGAGGCTCAGAGGCACAGAGATTCAAGGACTGGTATCTCTCTGTGCCTCAGCGTGTCTGTAGTTGGTTTTGTTCGATGCAGCGCTCATCGTGCGCATAGCCGAACTGCGCGGTGGGTGGTTGCTGCAACCTTGCGCACCACCTAGGGTCGGAGGAGCATACCTTGCGAGGATATCCTTATTGACCATGCGACCGGGCCGCCAAACCGCGCTTCTGTTGGCGACGTGCCAGGCCTTCTACCTCTCGGCCTCCTCGATCGGGACCACCGCGAGCGGGCTTGTCGGGCTGACGCTCGCGCCGACGCCGGTGCTCGCGACCCTCCCCTACTCTCTGATCCCGCTCACCAATGCCGCGGTCACGGTGCCCGCCTCGTTCCTCATGGCGCGCTTGGGACGCCGCGCCGGCTTTTTCCTGGGTGCAGCGTTAGGCGGCCTTGGCGGCGCGATCGGCGCCACGGCAATCTTCGAGCGGAACTTCCTGCTGTTCTGCCTTGGTAATGCGCTCTGGGGCTGCTTCCAGGCGACCGCCCAGTACTACCGCTTCGCCGCCGCCGACGCCGTCGAGCCCGCCTACAAGCCGCGCGCGGTTTCCTGGGTGCTGGCAGGCGGGGTCCTGGCGTCGGTGATGGGGCCGGAGATCGCGACCTACGCGCAGAGCTTCGTCGCGAGCGTGCAATACGCGGGTTCCTACTTCGCGATATCCGTGTTGTCGGCGCTGACCATCCTGACGCTTTCCTTCCTGCGCATCCCCGGGGGCAGCACCGCCGCGCGCAGCTGGACCGGCGGGCGGCCCTTCCGAGAGATCGCGCGCCAGCCGATCTTCGCGGCGGCGGTGGTAAACGGCGTCGTCGGCTATTCCATCATGAGCTTCATCATGACCGCGAGCCCGCTGGCGGCGGTGTTCTGCGGGCACAGCTCGACCGACGCGATCGGCATCATCCGCTGGCATTTGGTCGGCATGTTCCTGCCGGCGTTTTTCACGGGTGTTCTCGTGAGCCGATACGGCGCGCCGCTGGTGGCATTGTGCGGCACGGCGATGCTGGTCGCCTGTGGCATCATCGCCAACGCCGGCACTAGCCTCGTCCATTTCTGGGTCGCCTTGGCGCTCTTAGGCGTCGGCTGGAACTTCATGTTCATCTCGGGCACCACGCTCTTGACCCAAGCCTACCGCCCGGAGGAAAGCGCGAAGGTGCAGGGGTTGAACGAATTCCTGATCGCGGGCTCGGCGGCGCTGGGCTCGCTCACCTCCGGCGGCGCTTTCAACCTGCTCGGATGGGATGCGATGAACCTCGGCGTGATGCCGCTTCTGATCCTCGCTGCCGCCATCACGGTTTGGTACGCGCTTAGCGAGCGCCGCCTGGCCGCCGGCAACGCTCCGTCGGCCGGGTAGGTCGCTGGACGAATCGATTAAAAGGGGATTGGGAGATAAATTCGGGGATATGGGGATGCGACCAGGGCGCGCACGACCCAACCCGTCATCGCGGTCCTTTTTTTATCGTCATGCGAGGGCTTGTTCCGCGCATCCACGACTTTGCTTTGAGCGAGAAATTCATGAATGGCCGGAGTGCACGCCAACAGTTGACGGGGGATCAAGGCGAGCTCCCCTCGATCCCCCCAATATCCCCATATCGCCTCACTTTTTTTCCGACTGCTCACCCTGCGCCGATGAGGGCGAGCCATTCCTCTTCGCTGAGGATCGTCACGCCGAGCGTCCTTGCCTTGTCGGCCTTGGAGCCCGCGTCTTCGCCGATCACGACGTAGTCGGTCTTCTTCGAAACGCTACCGGCGACGTTGGCGCCAAGCGCTTCCGCGCGTGCCTTCGCTTCCGAGCGCGTCATCCTGGCAAGCGTCCCCGTGAACACCACGGTCTTGCCGGCGATCTTGGAGCCGCCGACCTGCGGCGCCTCCATGTCGGTCACCTCGACTTCCCTAAGCAGATCGTCAACCAGCTTGCGGTTGTGCGGCTCGGCGAAGAAACCAACGATGTCCGTCGCCATGTCCTCGCCGATCCCGTGAACGTCGTTGAGCGTGGTCCACGCCTCGCTCGCGGGGTCGCGCGCCTCCAACATCTCGCGGCGCCAGCGGTCCAGCGAGCGGTAGTGGCGAGCGAGCAGCTTCGCGGTCGCCTGCCCCACCTGCGGAATGCCGAGCGCATAGATGAACCGGTCGAGCGAAATTCGGCGCCGCGTATCGATCGCCTCCATGAGATTGCGCGCGCTGGTCTCGCCCCAGCCCTCGCGCTCGGCGATCGCGGCGAATTTGTTCCGGAGGCGGAAGATGTCAACGGGCGCCTTGATCAGCCCATCGTCCCAGAATTCCTGGATATGTCTGGCGCCCAGCCCCTCGATGTCGAAAGCGTCGCGGGAGACGAAGTGGCGCAGCCGCTCCACCGCCTGCGCCGCGCAGATGAGCCCGCCGGTGCAGCGCCTGACGGCCTCGCCGGGTTCGCGCACGGCGAGGCTGCCGCAGACCGGACACTTCTCGGGAAAACGAAAGACCCGCGCGTTCTTGGGCCGCTTATCCAGCACGACCTCGACCACCTGCGGGATCACGTCACCCGCGCGCTGCACCACCACGGTATCGCCGACGCGGATGTCCTTTCGATTGATCTCGTCCTCATTGTGAAGCGTCGCGCGCTGCACCACGACGCCCCCCACGGTGATCGGCGCCAACGCCGCGACCGGCGTGAGCGAACCCTGGCGCCCCACCTGAATCAAAATATCCTGCAACACCGTGGTCGCGCGCTCGGCGGGAAATTTGTGCGCAATCGCCCAGCGCGGCGCCCGCGTCGCGAAGCCCAGGCGCTCCTGCAGGTCGAAATCGTTCACCTTGTAGACGACGCCGTCGATATCGTAGGGAAAGCTCGAGCGCTCTTCGGCGATCCGGCGGTGGTACTCGAGCACCGCATCGACGCCGCGGCAGAGCTTGGAGCGCGGATTGACCTTGAAGCCCCAGTCGCGGAAATGCTGGAGCATCTCGGCATGCGTCTTGGCAAAGCGCTCGGTGGTCTCACCCAAGGCATAGGCGAAGAACTTGAGCGGCCGGCCCGCGGTGATCGTGGGATCGAGCTGGCGCAGCGACCCCGCGGCCGCGTTGCGCGGATTGGCGAAAATGGGCTCGCCCGCCTTCTCGCGCTCGGCATTGAGGCTGAAGAAGCCGTCCCGCTCCAGGTAGACCTCGCCGCGCACCTCCACGAGCGCCGGTAACTTTCGACCAGCGAGCGACTTGGGCACGGTCGCGATCGTCTTGACGTTCGGGGTCACATCTTCGCCGACGACGCCGTCGCCGCGCGTTGCGGCCAGCGCGAGGCGTCCGTGCTCATATCGCAGATTGCAGGACAGTCCGTCGATCTTCGGTTCCGCCATCACCGCGATCTGATCCTCGGCGACGCGCGCCAAATCCTCCGGCCGCTTGAAATAATTGCGCACGCTCTGAAAAAAGGCGCGCACATCCGCGTCGTCAAAGGCGTTGTCAAGCGACAGCATCGGCATCGCGTGCGCCACCTTGGCGAAACCGCCCGCGGGCGACGCGCCGATGCGGCGGCTAGGGCTATCCGCGCGCACCAGCTCGGGGAAACGCTTCTCGATCGCGGCGTTGCGCTGGCGGAGCGCGTCGTAGTCGGCGTCCGATATTTCCGGCAGGTCCTTCTCGAAGTAGAGCCGGTCGTGGCGCGCGATCTCCGCCGCCAAGTGCTGCAGCTCCGCCGCGGCCTCCTTTTCGCTGAGCTCCTTGCTGGGTTTGGGCGAAGCGGCGCCTTGGCTTTTGTTGCGCGGGCTCACGGCTCGGCGGTCTCCATGAGGCTTGCCGCCGCCGCGCGAGCCTCGGCGGTGACGGTGCTGCCCGAGAGCATTCGCGCGATCTCCTCCCGCCGCTCGGCAGCCGTCAGCTCGGCGACGGTGGTGAGCGTCTTGCTGGCGGCCTGCCGCTTCGCCACGCGCCAATGGTGCTGGCCTTTGGCCGCGACTTGGGGCGAGTGCGTCACTACCAGCACTTGGAGCGACTGACCGAGCCGATGCAGCCGTTCGCCGACCGCCGCCGCAACCGCGCCGCCGATACCGCTGTCGACCTCGTCGAACACCAGAGTAGTCGCGGGCAAAGTGCGCGCGAGCACAACCTTGAGCGCCAGCAGGAAGCGCGCGAGTTCGCCACCCGATGCGATCTTCGCGAGCGCTCCGGGTGGTGCACCGGGATTGGTCGTCACCTCGAAATGGACGCGTTCGGCACCGTGCTCACCCCAATCGCGCTCGTCGAGCCGTGTCAGCACGGTCGCGAACCGCGCCTTCTCAAGCTTGAGCGGCTTCAACTCGCGCGCCACCGCTGTGTCGAGCGCCTTCGCCGACACCCGCCGTTGCTCGGAGACCTGGCCGGCGATCGCCACATAGGCGTTGCGCGCCTCGCTTGCGCGACGCGCCAGCCGCCGTACGGCGTCACCGCCGTCCTCGAGGGCCGCCACCTTGACGGCGATTTCCTCGCGGAGCCGAGGCAGCGCGTCGACGGCGACGGCGTGCTTGCGTGCGAGGCCGCGCAGCGCGAACAGCCGTTCCTCCACCTGCTCCAGACTTGGTCCCGACGGACCAAGCTCGCGCAGCGCGGTTTCGATCTGCGCTGCGGCTTCGCGCAGCTCGCTCTGCGCACGCTCCAAAGCGGAAACCGCGGGATCGAGGCGTTCGCCGATTTTGTCGCGCAGCCGCTCCAACGGCCGAAGCGCCGTGCCGACCGCGTGCTCGGCGCCTCGCTCGCCCGCGAGCTCTGCCAACGCCGCCTCTAGCGCCTCGCCGAGCCGCTCACGCTGCTGCAGAAAACCGCGCTGCTCCGCGAGGCGGCGTTCTTCGCCATCCTCCGGTTTCAGCGCGTCAAGTTCGGCAAGGGAGTGACGGAGATATTCCTCGTCCGCGCGAGCCTTGGCGAGCCGCTCCTCGCCCATGACATGCTCGCGCCAGGCCTCGCGCCACTCCCGCCAGGCGGTCGACAGGGCTCGCAGTCGCGCGCCATAGCCGCCAAAAGCGTCGAGCGCATCGCGATGCGTCTCGGCATCCAGCAGGCCGCGCTGCGCGAACTGGCCTTCGATCTCCACCAGCAACTCGCCGACCTCGCGCAGCAGGCCGATGCTCGCGGGCTGATCGTTGATGAAGGCGCGGCTGCGACCATCGGCCGTCAGCACACGGCGCAGTATCAGCCCGTCCTCGGGCGCGGCTTCGAGGCCCTGCTCGCTCAGCACGGCAAGAGCCGGATGATCGCGCGGCACACTGAATTCAGCGGCGACCGCCGCTTGCTCCGCGCCGGTGCGCACCAACCCGCTTTCAGCCCGCGACCCCAATGCCAGGCCCAGCGCATCGAGAAGAATCGATTTGCCGGCGCCGGTCTCGCCGGTCAATACGCCGAGGCCCGAATGGAACGTCAGCTCCAGCCGGTCGATCAGCACCACGTCTCGGATTGTCAGGCTGCGCAACATCGCACGAAGCAGGCCCCCGATCGAACTCGATCGCGGGCGATGATAGCGGCGGCGCTATGCTCCGGCCAGGGCCGGGCGGAGGCGCCGCTCAGAACATCGAGTCCCAGACGCGCGCGACCCAGCCCTTCTGCTGCGCGATGTCGGGCGGAGTGGGCCCTTCGTGGGTCACCATTGCATAGCTGTCGCGATACCATTCGCTGCCGGGATAATTGTAGCCAAGCACCGCCGCCGTGCGTTGCGCCTCGTCGTTGAGGCCGACCGCCAGATAGCACTCGGTCAGGCGGTGCAGCGCTTCAGGCACGTGTGTGGTCGTCTGATATTGGTCGATGACCGTCCGGAAGCGGTTGATCGCGGCGAGATATTCATGCTGGTTCTCGTAGTATCGGCCGATCTCCATCTCCTTGCCCGCGAGATGGTCGCGGGTGAGGTCGATCTTGAGGCGCGCATCGCGCGCATAGCGGCTGTCCGGGAAGCGGCGGACCACCTCCTCGAGGGCCTTGAGCGCGGTGTCGGTGATCTTCTGGTCGCGCTCCACGTCGGAAATCTGCACGTAGTAGTCGAGCGCCTTTAGGTAATAAGCGTAGGCGACATCGCGATGCCCGGGATGGAGCTGGATAAAGCGATCGATGGCCAGGATCGAGTCGTCGTAGTCGTTACCCTGGTAATAGGCGTAGGCTGCCATCAAATCCGCCTTGGTGGCCCAGACCGAATACGGATGTTGCCGCTCCACTTCCTCGAAGCCCTTGGCGGCCTTTATCCAATTCTCGTTCTGCAGGTCGTCCATGGCGCTGTTGTAGAGCGACTCGACGGGGCGGGCGACGTATTTGTCCTTGTCGCTACCAGCGCAGGCGGCAAGCGATAGCAAAGTTATCGCCGCCAAAAGTCGAACCGACGTCCCCTTGAGCATCCCCAAAGCCCTGCGCTGTCAATGCCTTATGGCCGCCGGCCAGAGGCTCCTCGGCGACCGCGCTCAATCATACCAACATTACAGCCGCGAGGGGAGAGGCGACGGCAGTCCTTTAGGCTCGGGCGAGACGGGCGGATGCCCAGTCTGCCTCGGCCGCGACCTCGCCGGCGGCCAGGGTGGTATAGCACCAGGCGCTGCGATTTGCGAAGAGCACGTTGAGTAGCCGGCGGTTCAACGCATGTCCCGAGCGCACCCCCAGGAAATGGCCGACCAACGGACCGCCAGCCAGGTAAAGGTCCCCGACCGCGTCCAATACCTTGTGGCGCACGAACTCGTCCGCGAAGCGAAGCCCATCCTTGTTGAGGATTTTGGCTCCGTCGACGACCACGGCGTTGTCCAGCGAGCCGCCGCGCGCAAGCCCTGCCGACCGCATCCGCTCCACGTCCTCGATCAGCGCGAAGGTCCTCGCGCGCGCGATATCGGCCCGGAACGACTCGTAATCCATCGTGACGTCGATCCGTTGCCGGCGCACCAGCTCGTTCGGAAAATCGATCTCGAAGCTCACCGAGAAGCCGCCGTCGGGAACCAGCATCACCATGCGATCCTGGTCCACCACACGAACAGGCCGCAGCACCTTGACAGCACGGCGCGGCGCCTGCTGCTCGACGACGCCGGCGCGCTCGATGAGGAACAGGAACGGCTCCGCGCTTCCGTCCATCACCGGCACTTCGGGACCATCAAGATCGATCAGCAAGTTGTCGATCTCCGCGCCGCACAACGCCGCCATCAAATGCTCTACCGTCGCGATCGAAATACCTTCGCGGTTGGTCAAGGTCGTGCAGAGCGGCGAATCCACGACATTGCGCCAATTGGCTGCAATCGTGGCACCGCCGCGATCGCTGCGGCGGAAGCGAATGCCGCTTCCGGCAGGCGCCGGATGCAGGGTCATGGTCACGTGTGCACCCGTGTGCACGCCCACGCCCCGGCACGGAATCGCCGCGCGGATGGTCTTTTGCGATTGCAAATGGAAGTAACTTTGCGCCTCAGGCTCGAACGGCACGCGACCCCCCGATAAGCTTCCCACTTCCCTGACACCGGCAGGCTTACCAGCCTCGCCACGCCTCAACCAAATCACTCTTTGTGAACGAGTATGACAGAAATAATGATGCCAAATCAATGTATTGAGGGGCTTCGAGCCGCTTTTATGCAGCTTTTATGATGCCTGCTCCCAGCGGCCGGGCGGCGACGCGGAAGCGCCACCCGGCCACTTCGGAATCAGTTCAGTTCGCCTGCCGGCGCAAGAAAGCGGGGATCTCCAATAAATCCTCCTCGCCCTTGCTGACGGTTACTCGATCGGCGGGATCGAGAGCACCGAGCCGCTGCTGCGTCGGCTGCGGTGCCGGTTGCGTCTGCGGCAGGACTGGCTCCACGACCGGAGCGGCGGCAACGACAGGGGCCGGTTCCGCAGCGCGGTTGCGGGCAACGCCGGTTACCCGTTCGAATAGGCTGGGCATGCGTCCACGGCGTTGAACCGGCGGCGTCCTGGCGCCGTTTTGCATTGCCGCCGCCGCATAGGGATCAGCCGCGAGGACCGGCGCCGCGGGGGCCGATGGCCGGAGCTGCGGTTCGAGCGGCTTCGGCGGGATGAAGGTATTGTCCCGCACCACCGCGTGCTCGACCGCTTCGGCACGTTGCTGAGCACCACCGGTAGCCGACGGTTGCGCCGGCGCGCGCGGCGCTAGCGGTAGCGCAGCCGCCGGAGGCACTGCCGCCGGTTGCGGCGGTGGTTGCGGTTGAGGTGGCGCCACCGCGAGCGCGCTGGTGCCGGCAGTCGCGGGTGCTGCCGCCGCCAGCATCGCCGCTTGCTGGAGCGCCGTCGGCGCCGCGGGCGCCGGCGCCGGAGCCCCGGCCATCGATGGAACTTCGGCACGCGTCCGATCGCTCACCAGACTGATCACCGGGCGCGGCTGCTGACCCATCGCCTGGGCGTCGATCCCGGTCGCCACCACCGAGATGCGGATCTTTCCCTCCAGACTTTCGTCAAAGGTCGAGCCGAAGATGATATTGGCTTCGGGATCGACCTCCTCGCGGATGCGGTTGGCGGCCTCGTCGACTTCGAACAAGGTCATGTCGAGCCCGCCGGTGATGTTGATGAGAACGCCCTTGGCGCCCTTCATTGAAACGTCGTCCAAGAGCGGGTTCGAGATCGCGGCCTCGGCGGCGTCGATCGCGCGGCGATCGCCTTCCGCCTCGCCGGTTCCCATCATCGCCTTGCCCATCTCGCTCATGACCGCACGGATGTCCGCGAAGTCGAGGTTGATGAGGCCCGGCATCACCATTAGATCGGTGACGCCGCGCACGCCGGAATAGAGCACGTCGTCCGCCATCTTGAAGGCTTCCGCGAGCGTCGTGCGCTCATTCGCGACCCGGAACAGATTCTGGTTCGGGATAATGAGCAGGGTGTCGACGTATTTCTGCAGTTCCTGGATGCCGGTCTCCGCGATCCGCATGCGCTGAGCACCCTCGAACTGGAACGGCTTGGTGATGACGCCGACGGTGAGAATGCCGGCCTCGCGCGCGGCGCGCGCGATCACCGGAGCGGCACCGGTGCCGGTGCCGCCACCCATTCCCGCGGTGATAAAGACCATGTTGGCGCCGGCCAAGGATTCCATGATCTCGTCGAGCGCCTCTTCCGCCGCGATCCGCCCGACATCTGGGCGCGATCCGGCGCCGAGGCCGCGCGTGACGCCGGTCCCGAGCTGGAGGCGACGCTCGCACAGCGACTGCTTCATCGCCTGCGCGTCTGTGTTGCAGATGATGAAGTCGCAGCCGATCAGGTTCGAGCGGATCATGTTGTTGACCGCGTTACCGCCGGCACCGCCCACTCCGACCACGGTGATGCGCGGCTTAAGCTCATGCTGTTCTTGAGGTACCGAAAGTGAAATGGTCATGCTCTCCTCCGCGTAACGACACGTTGCCTGCCGGCACCGCCGGTCAGTGGACCCGGCCCCCTGCGGAGGGCCGGGCTCTCAAAGGTGCTCACGGATCCAAATTCCGAACCGGCCGAAGAGCCCGTTCGGTTCCTCTGCAAGCGCGCCGTGCTGCCGCAGCGGCTCGGCGCTTTCTGAAAGTGCGAACTGAACGAGACCCGCGGCGCTTGCGAAGGCGGGTCCACCCGTTGCCTCGGCCAGCCCCGCAATCTGCGTGGGCCGTCCGATACGAACTTGCTTGTCGAGAATCAGCGCGGCGAGCTCGCGCGTGCCGACGAGTTGCGCCGCTCCGCCGGTCAGAACCACGCGTCGGCCCGCGATCTTGTCGAAGCCGCTCGCTTCCAACGTGTTGCGCACCAGCTCGAATGTCTCCTCAAGGCGCGGCGCGATGATGCCGACCAGCAGCGATTTCTTGATCTGGGCGGGTTCGGCCTCGTCGTCGGCGCCGATCTGCGGCACGGTGATCATCTCGCGCTCGTCGGAGCCGGAAGCGATCGCGCTGCCATAGAGCGTCTTCATTCGCTCGGCATGCAGCACCGGCGTCGAAAGACCGCGCGCAATGTCGTTGGTGACATGAATGCCGCCGACCGGCACAACATCGGTGAACACCATGTTGCCGTCGAAAAACACCGCGATCGAGGTGGTGCCGCCGCCCATGTCGATCACCGTCACGCCCAGCGTGGTCTCGTCCGGCACCAGCACCGAGAGACCGGCGGCGTAAGGGCTTACGACCAGCGCCGCCACCTCCAGATGGCAGCGACCGATCGCATTCGCGAGGTTGCGCACCGGGCCTGCATTGGCCGCGACCAGGTTCATGTTGACGCCGAGGCGCTGGCCGAACATGCCGCGCGGGTCGCGGATGCCGCGGCTGCCGTCGATCGAAAAGCCCACGGGGATCGAGTGCACCACCTGCCGGTCCGTCTGTTCCTTGAGCGCGTAGCCCTGATGGAGGACGCGGCGGATGTCGGCGCCGGTGACTTCGCGGCCGTTGAGGCTGATCTCCGCCTTGACGATGCGCGAAGCCGCGAAGCCGGCGGAAAGGTTCACCACGACTTCGGAGACGGTTTCGCCCGCCATCTCCTCTGCCGTATGCACGGTGCTCAATATCGCCCGGCTCGCCGCTTCGATATCGTTGATGAGGCCGCCGCGCAGACCGTGCGAAAGCTGATGGCCGATACCGGCGATGCGCGGCTCGCCATTCTCGACGCGCGCGATGAAGCAGCAGATCTTGCTGCTGCCGACGTCGAGCGCCGCGATCAGACCGTTGTGGGTGCGGCGCTTTTTCACGTGTTCCTCCCTGTGTTCTTCTTCTTGGGAGCCGCCGGCGCATTCGGAGGCGGCATGGTTTCGAGCACCATGCGGTCGGCGAAACGCAGATCGACGCGCTTGATCTCGCGCCGCAGCAAACCCGCGGTGCGATCGAGTCGCGCCAGTTCGCGCCAAGCCGCGAGCGGTTCAAGTTCAGGCAGCTCGACGGTGATGCCGTCGTCGAGTTGGAGGTTCCAGCGTCGTCCGCCCACGCGGACCGCCGCGACGACGTGTACGGCAAGCGTCGGTTCGCTCGCCATCATGTCCAGGAGAGCCGCGGCCTGACCGGGTGCTTCGTCGCCCACCAGCTCGATCAGATTGGCGAAATCGCCGGAAGATGCCGTCGGCATCGCCACGCCGTCGCGGTCGACCAGCACGAGCTTGTCGCCGCGCCGCCAGAGCGCCAGCGGCACGCGCTCCTCGATCCTGACGCGAAGCGTATCCGGGAGCAGGCGAGTGACGCTCGCCGATCGCACCCATGGCAGCGCTTCCAGGCGCGCCCGCGCCGCCGCGGGATCGATCGCCAGGATCGGCGTGCCGCGACGCGCACCGAGGGCCGCCAGGATCGTCTGAGCATCGACGCGATTTCGGCCCTCGACGACGACGTCAGTGACCGTAAGACCGGTGCGCCCCGTTGCCGCCAGCAATTGCGCCTCCAGCAAGGCGAGCGTCCGAGCATCCGCTCCGGCCAGGTGCGCGTAGAGAGTGCCGATTGCGAGCGCCGCCGACGCCGCCACGATCGCGGCGGGCTTGATCCAGGAGCGCCGCTCGCGGCGCGCGCGGCGGCGCGACGCCTTGCCGGCGCGCTCGGGATCGGCGGGAGCGCTCAAAAATCGCATGCCGCGTGCTCCACCATCCACCGCACCAGCGCCGGGAATTCGATCCCGACGTGGCGCGCAATGTCGGGTACCAGCGAGGTCGGGGTCATCCCCGGCTGGGTGTTCACCTCCAACAACACCATGCGTCCCGGCTCGCCCGCGGTGTCGTCGTAACGAAGGTCGGCGCGGCTCACGCCGCGGCAGCCGAGCGCGCGGTGCGCCCGCAGCGAAATATCGAGCGCCTGTTGGTAAGCCCTCGGATGAATTGGTGCCGGTATCAGATGCTCGCTGCCGCCCGGCGCATATTTCGCGTGATAGTCGTACATCGTGGCGTTGGCGGGACGGATCTCGAGAGCCCCGAGCGCGCGATCGCCCAACACCGCGACGGTGATCTCGCGTCCCGGCACATAGCGCTCCACCAGCGCCTCTTCATAGGCCCAACTCTTGGCCTCTTCGGCCCAGGAATTGTCGTGCTCCCGCACGATCCGCACACCGACGCTCGAACCTTCGTTGACGGGTTTGGCGACGAAGGGGCGCGGCAGGAGGTCGCCCTCCGCAAGTTCGGCGCGGCGCACCACGCGGCTCTCCGCGAGCGGCAGGCCCGCCGCAGCGAACACCGCCTTTGCCGTCGGCTTGTGCATTGCGATCGCCGAAGCAAGCACGCCGGAATGCGTATAGGGAATGCGCAGGAATTCGAGCACACCCTGGATCGTGCCGTCCTCGCCGCCGCGGCCATGCAAAGCGTTGAACGCCACGTCGGGACGCGGGGTCAGCGCCTTCAGCAGTCCGTCGAGGTCCCGCGTCACGTCAACGGGCATGACCTCGTAACCCTCGGCCTCGAGCGCCTTGGCGCATTCGGCGCCGCTCGACAGCGAAACCTCGCGCTCGACCGACCAGCCGCCCATGAGCAACGCCACTCGGGTCACGGTCCAACCTCCTCGAGGCCGGCCGCGGGGCTGCCGATGCGGCGAATCTCCCATTCGAGCGCGATGCCAAAGCTCTCAAACACGCGGCGGCGCACTTCCTCGCCCAGCCCCTCGATGTCGGCAGCGCTGGCGGCGCCGGTATTGATCAGGAAATTGGCGTGCTTTTCCGACACCATCGCGCCGCCGCGCCGCAAGCCGCGGCAGCCCGCGCGATCGATCAGCTCCCAAGCCTTCTGTCCCGGTGGATTGGCAAAGGTCGAACCGCCGGTGCGGGAGCGGATCGGCTGGCTGGCATTACGCTCACGCTCGATCTCGGCCATGCGCCGTTCGATCTGCACGCGATCGCCGGCCCGGCCCGCAAGCACGGCAGCGATGAAAATCCAATCCTCTGGCACGCCGCAGTGACGGTAGGAAAGCCGCATCTCGGCCGGCGCCAGCACGTGCCGTCGGCCCGCGGGGTCGAACGCCTCGGCGAGAACGAGCACGTCCTTGATCTCGCTGCCATAGGCGCCGCCGTTCATGCGCAGCGCACCGCCGATCGTGCCGGGAATGCCCGAGAGGAATTCGAGCCCGGCAATGCCGGCATCGCGCGCCGCAAGCGCCACGTTCAGGTCAAGAGCGCCGGCGCCGGCGCGCACATCCGTGCCCTCTGCCTCGATGCCGGCGAAGCCACGCCCGAGGCGCACCACCACACCCGCAACGCCGCCGTCGCGCACCAACAGATTGGAGGCGACGCCGATCACGGTTACCGGCACATCCGCGGGCTTGGCCGCAAGGAAGGCCGCGAGGTCCGCAGCGTCGGCCGGCCGGAACAGTACTTCCGCCGGGCCGCCCACGCGGAACCACGTGACCCCCGCGAGCGGCACGTTCTCGCTCAAGCGCCCACGCACCGACGGGAGCCGGTCGATCAATCGCGCCTTTATGGGTGCGGTCATCATGCGGCCGTCCCCGCCGTCTTCGGGGCCGCGAATACTCCCTCGAGTTCGGCCGGGAGCGCCTGCGCCCAATAGGTGATCGAGCCGGCTCCCAGGCACACCACGTAGTCACCGGGCTTGGCGATCATCTTGACCAGCGCCGCCAGATGCTTTGTCGACTCGAGCGGCAGCACGGAGCGATGGCCGCTGCGCTGCAAGCCTTGCACCAGCGCGTCGCGGTCGATGCCTTCGATCGGCGCTTCGCCCGCGGCATATATGTCGGCGACGATCACCACGTCCGCGTCGTTGAAGCAGGTGCAGAATTCGTCGAACAGGTTCGCGACCCTGGTGTAGCGATGCGGCTGCACCACGGCGATCACGCTGCCGGTCGTCGCGGCGCGCGCCGCGCGCAATACCGCCGCGATCTCGACGGGGTGATGGCCGTAGTCGTCGATCACGGTGATGCCGTTCACCTCGCCGGTCTTGGTGAAGCGGCGCTTGACGCCCTTGAAGGTCGCGAGCGCCGTCCGCACGACTTCGTCCGGAAGGCCCATCTCCTGCGCCACCGCTATCGCCGCCAGCGAGTTCTGCACGTTGTGCTCGCCCAGCATCGGCAGCGTGAGGCCTGGAATGGTGCGGTTCAGATCGGCCTGGCGGTCGGTCAGCACCGCGTCGTAGCGCGCGCCGGCGCGGGTGATCTCGATGTTGACGGCGCGCACGTCCGCCTGAGGCGAGAGACCATAGGTCACGATGCGGCGCTCGGCGATGCGGGGGATCATGCGCTGCACCACCGGGTGATCGATGCAAAGCGCGGCAAAACCGTAGAAGGGGATGTTGCCGACAAAGCTCTCGAAAGCCTGCTGCACGGCCTCAAAATTGCGATAGAAGTCGAGATGCTCGGGATCGATGTTCGTCACGATCGCGATGGTCGCCGGCAACTTCACGAAAGTGCCGTCGCTTTCATCCGCCTCCACCACCATCCAATCGCCGGCGCCGAGGCGCGCGTTGGTGCCGTAGGCATTGACAATGCCGCCATTGATCACGGTGGGGTCGAGCTGCGCGGTTTCGAGCAGCGCGCCGATCATCGAAGTGGTGGTGGTCTTGCCGTGGGTTCCCGCGATCGCGATCGACCATTTGAGGCGCATGAGCTCGCCCAGCATCTCGGCGCGACGGACCACGGGAACGAGACGCGCACGCGCGGCCACCACCTCGGGATTGTCCGGCTTGACGGCGGAGGAAACCACCACCACCTGCGCCTCGCCGAGATTCTCTGCCTGGTGGCCGACGACGACGGGAATACCGAGGCCTTGCAACCGCCTGACATTGGCGTTGTCCGCGAGATCACTGCCCTGCACGCGATAACCCAAGTTGTGCAGGACTTCGGCGATGCCGCTCATGCCGATGCCGCCGATACCGACGAAATGCAGGACGCCGATGTCCAGCGGCAGCGCCTTCATGGTCGGCACTCCCGGCGGCTTTCGCCCGCGACGTCGAGCACGAGGTCGGCAAGCCGCTCGGCCGCATCCGACCGACCCAGCGCATGCGCGCGCCTCGCCGCTTCCCGCAAAAGTTCCGGCGCCTCCATGAGCCGCGCGAGCCGCTCCGCGAGTGCCTCCGCGGTGAATTCGCTTTCCGGCATCACCCAGGCCGCACCCGCCGCTTCGAGAGCGCGCGCGTTGGCGGTCTGGTGATCATCGGCGGCGTGGCGGTACGGCACGAGTATCGCGGGACGGCCGGCCACGGTGAGCTCCGCCACGGTCGAGGCGCCCGAGCGCGCGAGCACCAGATGGGCGCGGGCCAGCCGCATCGGCACGTCATCGAAGAACGGCTTTACCTCCGCCACCACCCCGCTCGCGGCGTGCGCGGCGCGCACCGCTTCAACGTCCTCGGCTCGTGCTTGCTGCGAGAGACGGAGCCTTCGGCGCAAGGCCGGATCGAGCTTCGAGAGCGCGGCCGGAACCACGGCACTCAACACCCGAGCGCCCTGGCTTCCGCCGAGGATCAGCAACTCGAAGGTGCCGCCGGCGTCGGGCGCCCGGTAGGGCGCGTCTCGGAGCGCAGCGATCGCGGGCCGAACCGGATTGCCGGTCTCGACCGAGCGCTCGCGGTCCTGCGGCCGCATTGCGCCAACCGCCGCGAAGGAAGTGGCGATACGACGAGCGCGCGGCGCCAGCATCCGGTTGGCGCGCCCCAGGATCGCGTTCTGCTCGTGAATAAGCGTCGGCAGGCTTTGGCGGCCGGCCGCGAGCATGGTTGGCACCGAAGCATACCCGCCGAATCCCACGACCGCGGCGGGTGCGAGCGCGCGCAGCTTTCGGGCAGCCTCGATCGTGCCAAATGCCAATGCCGCGAAACCGAAAAGCCGTCGCACGATATTACCGCCGATTCGGCCGGCGCTGATCCGCTGCAAGGCAACGGCCGGGAGACGCTCCCCGAACCCCGCGCCTCGGCTGTCGGTCATCAATGTGACCCGGCGGCCGCGCGTCAGCAGCGCGTGCGCCAGCGCTTCGGCCGGGAACATGTGGCCGCCGGTGCCGCCGGCAGCCAACACGACCACGCCGGCGCCGCTCATGTTTCGACCCCGGCGAAGCGGCGCCGAGTCAGCGCCAGCGCCATTCCCATTCCCAACCCCAGCGCCAGCATCGAGGAGCCGCCGTAGGAAATGAACGGAAGCGTCATGCCCTTGGTCGGCATCATGTGCAGGGTCGAGGCCATGTTGACGACCGCCTGCATGCCGAACTGCGCGAAGAGACCGGCCGAAGCGAGAATCACGAAGAGGTTGTTATCCTGCATCGCGCGGGCAAAGCCGCGCATCACGATGAAGGCGAAGAGCGCGACGATGACCAGGCAGGCGATCATGCCGAGCTCCTCGCCGGCGACCGCGAAGACGAAATCCGCGTGCGCGTCGGGCAGCGAATATTTGACCGTGCCTTCTCCGGGACCGCGTCCCCAAACGCCGCCGTTCATGAAAGCGTCCATGGAGCGGCTCACCTGATAGCCGTCGCCGGTGTCGGGAAACAGGAATCGATCGATCCGGCTTGCCACGTGCGGCCAAGTGAAATAAGCGCCGACCAGACCGGCGGCGCCGCAGCCCAGCCCCATTGCAACCCAGTAGAAGCGCAGCCCCGCCAGAAAGAACTGCGCGAGCCACACCGACGAAACCACCGCCGCCATTCCGAGGTCGGGCTGTTTCACCAGCATGCCCACCACCACCACCAGCAAGGCGATCGAAATGGCGTTGCCGGGAAAGCGCGGCTCGCGGCGCTGCTCGGCGAAGAGCCAGGCCGCGATTATCGCGAAGCTCGGCTTGACGAACTCCGAGGGTTGTATCGCCAGCATCGGCAGATTGATCCAGCGCCGCGCGCCCTTGATCTCGACCCCGCCCACGAAGGTGTAGGCGACGAGCGCCAGCGAAACGATGAACACGGCGAGCGCGATTCGCCGCACGGTTTTCGGCGTCTGCAGCGAGACCCAGATCATGACGGCGACCGACAGCGGCAGCACCGCGAAATAGCGCTCGATGAAGTGCAGGCCGTCGACGTGAATCCGCTCGGCCACCGCGGGGCTTGCCGCCATCACCAGCAGCGAGCCGAATCCCATCAGCGCCAGCAATGCCGCCAAGGTCCAGCGGTCGACGGTCCACCACCACTGGGCAAAGGCGCTTTGGTCCGTGCGGGGAAAGCTCACGATCGCGCCCCCCGTAGATCGGCGACGAGCGTGCGAAACGCGTCTCCGCGCGCCTCGAAATTCGCGAACTGGTCAAAGGAGGCGCAGGCCGGCGAGAGCAGAACCACGGCACCCGACCGTGCATCCGCCCGCGCAAGGCGCGCCGCCGCCGCCACCGCCGCCGCAAGGTCTCCGGTCTCGCTGTGCGGCACCGCGCTGCCGAGCGTATGCGCGAATTGCGCCGCCGCCGTGCCGATCAGAAAAGCGTGATGGATACGCGAGAAGTAGGGCCTGAGGCTCTCGATGCCGCCCTCCTTGGGGAGCCCGCCCGCGATCCAGTAGATCGCCTCGTAACACGCGAGCGCCTTGGCGGCGGCATCGGCATTGGTGGCCTTGGAATCGTTGACGTAGCGAATACCGTCGATGGTCGCGATCAACTCTTGGCGATGCGCAAGGCCGGGGAAGCTCTCGATGCCCGCGACTGCTTCGTCGCGTGAAACCCCGATGCGTCGCGACGCCGCATAGGCCGCCGCGGCGTTCTGCCAGTTGTGTCGACCCGGCAAGCGCGGCGCGCGGCGCATTTCCAGCACCGGAACCGGCGCAGCTTCGCTCGCATCGGTCAACACCCCGTCGGTCACGTATATGCCGCGCGGAAGCAAACGCTCGGCCGAAACCCTCAGCACTTGTTGTTTTCCCGCGGCTGTCAGGTCGCGGGCGACGTCCTCGCAGATCTCATCGTCAACGCCGACCACCGCGGTTTGCCGCCTTTCCTGATGCATGAATATGCGGCGTTTGGCGGCGATGTAACCCGGCATGCCGCCATGCCGGTCGAGATGGTCCGGTGTCACGTTAAGCAGCACCGCGACATCGCACGCAAGCGACGCCGTAAGCTCGAGCTGGTAGGAACTCATCTCCAGCACGTAGACGCCGTCGCGCTGCAACGGTTCGAAGGAGAGCACGGGGGTCCCGAGATTGCCGCCGACTTCGACCTTGCGGCCGCTCGCCTTGAGGATGTGACCGATGAGCGCCGTGGTCGTCGATTTTCCGTTGGTGCCGGTGACGCCGATATAGCGGGCCGCGGGTACGCTCTGCACCAGGAGTTCGATGTCGCCCAAGATCGGCACGGTGGCAGCGCGCGCCGCGGCGGCGGCCGGATGCGGCTTTGGATGGGTGTGCGGGATTCCCGGTGATATCACCAGCGCCGCCATTCCCCGCCACTCTATCGAAGCGGGATCGCGGATCGGAACGCCCCGCTCCGCCGCGGCCGCGCGCCGCTCTGCCGCATCATCCCAGGCGTGGACGCGCGTCCCTCCGGCACCGAGCGCCACGGCCGCCGCAAGGCCCGAGCGCGCCAGGCCCAGCACCATCACATCCCGATTGGCATAAGCTGTCACCGGGATCATCGCGCTCACCGCAGCTTCAGCGTCGAAAGGCCGGCGATCGCGAGGATCGAGGCGATGATCCAGAACCGGATGACGATGGTCGGCTCCTGCCAGCCCTTCTTCTCGAAGTGATGGTGCAGCGGCGCCATGCGGAAGACGCGTTTGCCCGTGAGCTTGAAGCTCGCGACCTGCACGATCACGGAAATGGTCTCCAGCACGAACAGGCCCCCGATGATGACGAGCACCAACTCGTGCTTGGTGATGACGCTGATCACGCCAAGCGCGGCACCGATCGCGAGCGACCCGGTGTCGCCCATGAACACCATCGCAGGCGGCGCATTGAACCAGAGGAAGCCCAGTGCGGCCCCCACCATCGCCCCGCAAAACACCGTTAATTCACCCGCGCCTGGCACGTGGTGGATTTGCAGATAAGTCGCAAAGATAAGATTTCCCGCGAGATAGGAGATCAGCGCGAAGCAACCCGCCGCGATCATCGCCGGAACGATCGCAAGCCCATCGAGCCCATCGGTCAGATTGACGGCGTTCGAAGCACCCGTGATCACCACTGCCGCAAACGGAACGAAGAACCAGGAAAGCTCCACCAGCACGTTCTTGAAGAACGGCACCGCGAGCGCGTGCGCGAGGTCCTTGGGTTCGAGCGAAACGATCGCGAGCGCCGCAAGCACTCCGAGCGCGATTTCCGCCAGCAGCTTGACGCGGCTCGAAACGCCGCGCGACGAGCGCCGGGTCAATTTCTGATAATCGTCGAGGAACCCGATGCCGCCGAAGCCGATGGTCACGAGCAGCGTTACCCAGACGTAGAGATTGGCGAGATCGGCCCACAACAAAGTGGAAACCATGATCGCCAGCAAGATCAGGAACCCGCCCATGGTGGGCGTGCCCTTCTTGCTGAGCAGATGGCCCTCGGGTCCGTCGGTCCGGATCGGCTGTCCCTCGGCCTGCTTCGATCTGAGCCAGCTAATCACCGCGGGTCCCGCGATGAAGCTGATGAAGAGCGCCGTCACCACCGCGCCGCCGCTGCGGAAGGTGATGTAACGAAAGAGATTGAGCGGCGTGAACTGATCGGCAAAGGGAACAAGGAACTGAAACAGCATCGAGCTAAACCTCGCTCGCGAGCGCCGGCTTGCGCTCCGCCTTCAGCAAATGCTGGACGATCTCCGCCATGCGGCTGCCGAGCGAGCCCTTCACCATGGCCACGTCGCCGGGACGAAGCGCCGCGGCAAGCTCGGGCGCCAGTTCCCGCGCGCCGGCGGCGTGACCGCCGCGGTGCTGCGGCGGCAACGCGCGATCAAGCTCTTCCATCGCGCGCCCGACGGTGTAGACGAGATCCACCCCCGCATCGAGAACCGGCCGTGCCAATGCGGCGTGCAGCTCTAGGGATCGGTCGCCCAGCTCCAGCATGTCACCCAACACGGCAATGCGTCGTCCGCCCGGACGCGGCTCGCTCGCGGCCAAGACTTCGAGCGCAGCGCGCATCGAATCGGGATTGGCATTGTAGCTTTCGTCGATCAGCAGGACTTCGCCACCGGCGATCGCGACCCGGTGACGCCGCCCGCGGCCGGTCAAAGGCTCGAGTGTCGCCATCGCCACCGCAGCGGCGCCGATATCGGCATTGAGCGCTTTTACCGCCGCCATCACGGCAAGGCTATTCATAACCCAATGGCGGCCAGGCAGGCTGACGCAATAGTCCACGACATCGTCCATAACCATGGCGGTAACGGCACTCGCTGTCGAATAAAGATGACTGTCGACGAGTCGCACCGCCGCGCGCGGAGTTGCGCCGAATCCGATGATGCGCGCGATGCCGCGCGCCCGCGCCGCAGCCTCAAGCCGCGAAAAGTGCGGATTATCGGCGTTAAGCACCGCTGTGCCGTGCGCCGTCATGCCGTTGAAGATCTCCGCCTTGGCGTCGGCGATCGCCTCGACCGACCGGAAGTATCCGAGGTGCGCGGGCGCTATGGTGGTTATCACGGCGACATCGGGCTCGACGAGTCGCGCGAGCCTGTCGATTTCGCCGGGATGGTTCATGCCGATCTCGAAGACCCCGAAGCGCGAATCGCGCGGCATTCTCGCGAGCGACAGCGGTACACCCCAGTGATTGTTGAGGCTTGCAGCCGATGCCACGGTCGGACCCTGGCGCTCAAGGGCGCGACGCAGCGCCTCCTTGGTTCCGGTTTTGCCGACGCTGCCCGTGACGCCGACAACGCGTGCGGCGCTTCGCCTGCGTGCCGCTCGGCCCAGCGCTTCGAGCGCCGCCAAGGTGTCGTCGACCAGCAGCAGCGGCGCCCCCTGCGGCAGGTCGGGCGGCGCGCGCGCCACCATGGCGGCGACGGCGCCTTTGGCGAACGCGGCTTCGACGAAATCATGCCCGTCGAGGCTCGGCCCGCGGAGCGCCACGAAGAGATCGCCCCGCACAAGAGTGCGGCTGTCGATCGAGACGCCGGTCGCTTCCCAGGGACCGGCGCACGTGCCGCCCGTGGCGGCAATGGCCTCGGCCGTCGTCCAGAGCGCGCTCACGGCCGCCCCCGCATCAATTCCGCAACGACACGGCGGGCGACCTCCGCATCGTCGAAGGGATGGACGACCGAACCCACGATCTGGCCGCGCTCGTGTCCCTTGCCCGCGATCACCAACAAGTCCTTCGCCCCAAGTTCGCGGATACCCACAGCGATCGCTTCGGCGCGGTCGGCGATTTCGCGCGCCCCAGGCGCGGCCGCCAGGATCGCGCGGCGGATCGCGCTTGCATTCTCGCCCCGGGGATTATCGTCGGTGACGATGACGCGGTCGGCGAGCCGCGCCGCGATCGCGCCCATCATCGGCCGCTTGACGGTATCGCGCTCTCCGCCGCAGCCGAACACGACGACCAGCGCGCCGCGACATTGCGGGCGCAGCGCCCGCAGCACCGTCTCGAGCGCATCGGGCTTGTGCGCGTAATCGACGAATACCGGCGCGCCGTTCGGATGCGACGCCACGTGCTGCATCCGGCCGGGCGCACCCGTGAGTTGGCCAAGCGCCGTCACGGCTTCGTCGGGGCCGACGCCGGTCGCGATCGCAAGCCCGAGCGCGGCCAGCGCGTTCATCGCCTGAAAACCGCCGGCCAGCGGCAGCAGCAAGCTGCGCCGCCGTCCCAGCACGATCAGTTCGAGCTCTTGCCCATGTCCGAGCGGACGCGTCGCGAGCAAGCGCAGATCCGCGATCGGGCTGGCGCCATAACCGTAGACACGGTGCGAGCGCTTCGCGCAGAGCTCGCGCAGGGTCTCGAACTGCGGCACGTCGGCGTTGAGGACCGCGTGGCCGCCCGGGCGCATCACCTGCCCAAAGAGCCGCGCCTTGGCGGCGAGGTAGGCCGCCATGGTCCTGTGGTAGTCGAGGTGTTCGTGGGTCAGGTTGGTGAACGCCGCCGCCGCGATTTCGAGCCCATCGAGGCGGAACTGGTCAAGGCCGTGGCTCGACGCTTCGAGCGCGACGTGATTGATCCCGCCGCGCGCGAGCTTGTTCAATTCACGATGCAGCGTCACGGGATCGGGCGTGGTGAGCGAACCCTGCTCGGCACCGTCGGGCCCAATGATGCCGAGCGTTCCGAGGCTCGCCGCGCGGAGCCCGGCACGCTGCCAAATCTGTCGCAGGAAGGTCACGACCGAGGTCTTGCCGTTGGTACCCGTGACCGCCGCGACGACGCGCGGCTGCGGCGCATAGAATTGCGCCGCCATCAATGCGAGGCGCCGGCGCGGATTGGCGTCGACCACCACCGGCACCTGCGGGAAACGCTCGTGCAGGGGGGCGAGGAGCTGCGGATCGTCGATCAGCAGCGCAACCGCGCCGCGCGCCACCGCTTGCTCGATATACTCCCTCCCGTGCACCTTGGCGCCAGGCAGGGCCGCGAACAGATAGCCGGGTTCGACCGCGCGCGAATCGGCGGTGAGGCCGCGAATTTCCGGGTCTCCATTCGCCGTCGGCGGCAGCGTGGGAGCGAGGTTGCCTTGCATGAGGTCAGTTAGCCGCAAGCTTTGGTACCGAGGCCGGCGCGGAATTCGGCCCCGAGTTCACCAGCAAAGCGCGGCGAATTTCGGGCGAGTCTTCGTCAACCGGAGGAATTCCCTCGATCGGCGCCATGCGCTGCACGATCCGGCTAACCGCGGGAGCCGCAACCCAACCGCCGGTCGCTTCGCCGCCGCTCTTAGCGGTGCCGTGCGGCGTATCGATGCTGACCAAGATGATGTAGCGCGGCTGATTGATCGGAAACACGCCGATGAAGGACGAGAGCAGCTCCTTTTCCGCGTAATGGTGGCCCTCGACCTTCTCGGCCGTTCCGGTCTTGCCGCCGACGAGGTAGCCGGGTGCGGCCGCGAATTTGCCGGTGCCGCGTTCCACCACCAGGCGGAGGAGACGCCGCATGTCCTCCGACGTGCTTTCGGATAGCACGCGCGCGCCATCGGGATGCGACCCGGATGCGCGCTTCAGGAACGTCGCGCGGTGCAGGACGCCGCCGTTCACCACGGCGCTTGTCGCGACCACCATCTGCAGCGGACTGACGGAGATGCCGTGGCCGAACGCCACCGTCATGGTGTTGATGAGGTGCCAGGGGTGGGGAATTTCCGGCCGACCCACCTCCGGGATTTCGATCTTGGGCTCCTTCAGCAGGCCGAGACGGCCGAGGAAATCCTGTTGCCGGTCGATGCCCGCCTGCACCGCCATCTTCGCCGAGCCGATGTTGGACGAGTACATGAAAATCTCGGAGACCGTCAGCCAGCGCGCCTTCGCGTGATCGTCGTGGATGGTGAATCGCCCGACGTGGATGGGCTGCGTCGCGTCAAAGCTGCTTTGCAGCGTGGTTACGTGATCATCGAGCGCCATCGCCGTGTTGAAGATTTTGAACACCGAGCCCATCTCGTAGGTTCCGAGCGTGGCGCGATTGAACAGCGATTTGGGATCCGCGTTCCGGACGGCGTTCGGATCGAATTCCGGCAGCGAGGTAAGCGCGAGAATTTCTCCGGTATTCACGTCGGCGATGATGCCCATGCCGCCCTTGGCGTTGAAGGCGGTGATCTGCTGCTGAATTTCCTCTTGCAGGATGTATTGCAGCCGAACGTCGATCGAGAGTTCGAGCGGATCGTCGCTGGTCTTGAGTTCGTCATCGAGGCCGCGCTCGATCCCCGCGAAGCCTTTGTTGTCGATGCCCACATAGCCGATCACGTGCGCGGCGAGCGGCCCTTGCGGGTAGATGCGGCGTTGCTCGTTCTGAAAGAAAATGCCGGGGATGCCGAGTCCGTTGACCCGCGCCTCCTCGTCGGGCGTGAGTTGACGGCGGATCCAGGCGAAGCCGTGATCCGAGCCGAGGCGTTTCGCAAGGTCCGGCACATCGACGCCGGGAAGCACCGTCGCGAGCTTACGCGCGGCCTCCGTCGGATCGACGCCCGCCGCCGCCATCTGCTTGGGATCGGCATAGACCGAGGGCCCCTCGAGCGTGGTCGCAAGCGCGACGCCGTTGCGGTCGAGGATATCGGCGCGGCTGATCTCGATATGCGGCCGTACATGGGCGCGCGCCAGCTTGGGATCGCCATCCTTGAGCCACATCAGATCGATGAGGCGGCCGCTGATCCCGACGAACACGAGTCCGAACAGCACCGTCATCAACAGGAGCCGTGTGTAGATCGTCTCGAGGGACTGGCGCACCGGCCCCGACGCCGGCATCGGTCCGCAAGGCGGCGGTTTGAAATGGCGCGGGCGGCACGGATTGTCATCGCGTCCGGAAATCATCGGGACGCTCCCGGCTTGGCACTCACAAGCGCAGGACCGCCCGGCAACGCGATCGCCGGGCCTGGCACCGCGGGGGGTGCGGCCTGGCCGCCCGCCGGCGCCGGTTGTTCGCTCGGCTTGGTCGGTTCCTCGCCACGCCGGAACGGCACCTGGTCGAGGCCGCCGTAGTTGGCGCCGGTGAGCGGCGTCAGGGTTGAGAGATATTTGCGCCGCAACTGATCCAGCCGCGCCGGCTGGTTCAGCAGGCTCCACTCCGCCTCGAGCCCGCGCGTCTCCGCGCGGTCCGCGTCGATCGCGCGATTGACGCGCGCGAGGCGCTCGTCGAGCTGCGTCACCTGATACTTGACCAGGTACGTCGCGGATCCGGCTGCGGCGACCAAGGCTAGCCAGAGCCACGTCGAGAGGCGCAGCATCGCGATCATGCCGCGATCTCCCGGGGCATGGGCGCCGCCGCCGTGCGCTCCGCCGCCCGCAGCCGAGCCGAACGCGCGCGCGGATTGAGCGCCAATTCCGCGGCCGAGGGCCGAACCGGTTTGCGTGTGATCAAGGTGAAGCTGGGCGGCGGTGCCGCGACCGCCGGCCGATGGCGCGAAGGCGCACCCGCGCCGCTGCGCGCGCGCAGGAATTCCTTGACCCGGCGATCCTCGAGCGAATGGAACGAGACGATCGCGAGCCGTCCGCCCGGCTGCAGCAGTCGCTCGGCAGCCACGAGCGCACGTTCGAGCTCACCCAACTCGTCGTTCACCTCCATGCGCAGCGCTTGGAAGGTGCGCGTCGCGCCATCGATGCCGCCGGTCGCCGGCACGACGCCGCGAATCAGCGCCGCCAATTCGCCGGTGCGGGTAAGTGGGGCCTTGGCGCGCGCCGCCACGATCGCGCGCGCCACGCGCCGCGCGTGACGCTCTTCGCCCAGGACATAAATGAGATCGGCAAGCTTGGTCTCGGAGAGCGTATTGATGAGTTCGGCCGCGCTGATGCCGCTCTTCGACATGCGCATGTCGAGCGGGCCGTCGGAGCGAAACGAAAAGCCGCGCGCGGGATCGGCGAGCTGGTCCGAAGAGAGGCCGAGATCGAGGACGACGCCGGCCACGGCAGAGATGCCGAGCGGGGCAAGCAAGCTCTCTATCTCGCCGAAGCGTCCTTCGACCACCCGAAGCCGACCCGCAAAGCGTTGCTGCAAAGCAGCGGCGCGGTGCACGGCCTCGGGATCCCGGTCGATCGCGACCACGACGCAGCGCGCGGCTTCGAGCAGTGCCTGCGTGTAATTTCCGGCGCCGAAGGTGCCGTCCACATAGAGCGCATCGTCGCGTGGCGCCAACGCGGCGATCGCTTCGCTCAGCAGCACGGGCACGTGCGCGCCCGCGCGGTCCGCCATCGCGGAAATATCGGTCTGGGGCGCGCTCACGGCGCGGTACCCGGATTGGAAGCGGCCATCGCTTCCTCGCGGCGCGTCATCTCGGCCAGCTCGGCATCGAGCTCCGCGTCGCGCAAGTTGAAGCGTTCCGGCTCCCAAATTTGGAAGGTGCTCCCGCAGCCCACGAACATGGCCATGTCGGTGATACCGGCATGGCGCGTAAGATTCTCGGGCAGCATGACGCGCCCTTCGCTGTCGAAGGGCAGCTCGCTCATGCGGCTGAACATGCCTTCGAGCATGCGGCGCTCGCGCGAGAATTTCGGCTTCCCCTCGGCGTCGCCGATCATCCTTTCGAGCTCGCTGTGCGCCATGCCCTCGATGCACGCATGCTGGTGCGACGGGTAGCAGATGATCGGCGGAAGGTTCGATCCGCCGCCGCTGAGCGCCGCGCGAAAGGTCGCCGGCACCGACACGCGCCCTTTGCGGTCGATCTTGTTGCGGTACCTGCTGATGAACTGGAGTGCCGCCGCCACCGCAAACCCCGAGCCCCCGACCCAGCGCGATCAAAGCATTCAGCCGGCCCGCGTCTCGGAATGGGAAACGGCGCCGCACGCTTGGGACACGTTGGGTATACTTGGGATAGCATGGGATTGTCAACAGATTTAGTGGAAAAATCCTGAGATCGCCGGGGGTTGCGCGACCGTTAACGATTATTGCTAGGGCTAGTCTCCGGGCTTTCCACTTGCACAAGCAATGGTGAAATATCCGCCGCAGTTTTAACTGTATTCACGATATGTTCTCTTTGCGTGACGTCCTAGAATGGTGACAAGGAACCGAAATTCGCGATGGGCTGGGATGGGGTCTGGATGGGGGGCCGGGATGGGGGGTCGGGGGTCGGGATAGGGGTCGGAGCGAATGGTCGCGTTCAAATCGAGGCCGGAAGGGCGCTGCTCGAGAGGCAGTGACGCTCCCAGCCGAGGCTCAGTCTTCCGATCTCCTCCTCCGTAGCGACATCATCTACGGAACAGACCTTTCCGGGTGCATCCTTGAGCCAGTCCGTGCCGGCCTTGACATTGCGATTGAAGCGCGCGACACGGCTGAAAATCACCATGTTCACTGCGGCGCCGTCGTCGGAGAGCGGCAAAAGGAGACGCGAGTTGCTCTGGATGGTGCCGCTGTCGGTCCTGTGCTCACCCGTGGTGAAGAGCGGGCGTGCGGAGGCGAACGCCCGCCGGTAAATCGACAGCACAACGGTCGCATACGAGGGCGAGCTGGTGTGGCTCCCAACCCAACACCCCGTCAAATCGCTGCCGAGGTCTCGCACAACCGCAGTGCCGACAAGACGATAGCGAAAGCGGCCGTCAGGCTGATCGATAATGACCACGTGCGGAAGCAGAGCGGCCGGCATTTCGCAGGGATCGATATCCCGCCGCGCCGGCATGGCGCGGCCTGCGCCCTTCAAATCCCAGTAACGAAATAGGTCGAGGTGGAGGGAAATCGGCGCTTGAGGCAGCATTTACTCAGGCTAGAGGGATTATTACCGAGGAGCTAGGACGATTATGGACGCCCCTGCAGCGCGCTCAAATATTCGTTGTAAATGCGTGCGACAGATAGAGTAGAAGTGAGCAACCCAGCAACACCAGCAGTGCCGCAAGCGCCAAGTCGATCCGCGCCCCGGTGCTCGGATGCGGCTGATCACTGTCGATATTCTTCGCCGTTGTCAGAAAGCGGAGCGCGGCCACCGCAATCATGATCGTGCCCAAAATAATGAGCATGAACCCGGCGAAGCTGCCGAATTTCTGGCTGCCCGCCGACAATGTTCGATTTGCCAGCGACGGCGCCGCGACCTCCAGGAACAGGTCGAACCTCTCGACGAGGAACCCGAAGGCCATCACGGCGATGGCCGTACGCACCCAAGCGAGGAAGGTGCGCTCGTTAGCCGCGTGGTCGCTGAAGTTTTTGATCATATGGCTCGGCGACCGATCGCTACGCGCTTCACGCGCTCGAGCAATGACGTCCGATCGTCGCAACGAGGAAGCGTCCGCATCGTCATTTCAATGATGGTATCAGAATTTTGGAGCCACGGTGAGTTGCGGCCCATGAATTGCGGAGCGGCGGCGATCCGGAAACGGTCGATTGTTGTAACTCTGCAGCGAAATGAACAGCCCCGCCCGTGGGGAGCGGGCGGGGCTCGCTCATCCGAGGAGAGCGGCGGTTTTGCCCCAGGGGGAAGGATGCAATACCGCCCTCGCAGGCTACCGTGAATGAATTAAGGAACTCTCCAAATACTGAAGGCCACCATGAACCAGTCTAGTAATCGGTCTTAACAATCACCAGAAATTCTTGAGACACGCACATCACCAGTTTAATTCTGCTATATGACAGAATTTTCAATACTCAAATCAGTGAGTTCATGGTAAATAATGATTTATGTACAGCATTGATCCTGCCATCGCGTCTCCTCGATATTACGAGGAGAGAGTGCAGCAATGTTTGCGCTTAGGGAGGCACTGCCTCGATTATCACGCAATCGAGGCGCTGGCCCGGCTCGCAGAGGAATATGGAGCCATGGCGGAAGCTCTTCGGCGCAAGGAAGTCGTGCAGGAGACGTCCGGGTCAGTGAGTATTCTCGAATAGCCCGGCCCATCGAGGCGGGGCAACCCGACCGAAAATCTGCCGCTCGCAAAGAGCCCAATTACGGTGATAGTGCGCCAAATAGGCTCTGGCGACGCGTGCGCGCGATCAAAGTGCATTGTCACCGTAATTCCCGTAATTACAGAAAGACGCTTGCCGCGCTGCCCCGACCGACGATGGCGAGGAGCGTCACTGGGCTGCCTCCAGCCAGGCAAGAGCGCGCTCTTTTTCAGCGAACGGGAAATGGCGGATCTCCGCGGCGGCAAAGTGTCTGGCGACGGCCGGCATGATCTTGAGGAAACTGCTGTCGGAGACAGCGGCGACACGCCTGATACTGCGGTGATGTTCCTTGACGAACCGGATGTGCGTCACGAGCGCCGCAAAGTCCGCCCACCCCGGGAAACTCGCGGTGTAAAGCAACACACCGTTCAGCCTTCCGTTCGCCTTGATGAAGGGGTCGACCTCCGCGGCGATCCGGTCGAAATCCGAGGCCTCGAGTTTGCCTTCGGGCATGACAATGACGATGCCCTTATCGCGCAGCAATTCGACCCTGATCATGCTTCGCTCCTATGCCGCTCGACGAAACGCCAGACGGCCTGTAAGCCGGGTTCTGTGCCCGCCGAGGGCGGGCGATGACCATTCCTCTGGGACGCCCGTCGCCGAGCGCCTCGTGCGACCGACCCGGATGACTGCGCTGCAGCGCGCCCGGCCCTTTCGGGGCCCGCCATCCCTACTTGGTCTTGCTCCCGGTGGGGTTTGCCGTGCCGCCGACGTTGCCGCCCGCGCGGTGCGCTCTTACCGCACCCTTTCACCCTTGCCGCCCATCCCGCATCCGAAGACGCGGACCGGGCACGGCGGTTTGCTTTCTGTGGCACTTTCCCTGGGGTCGCCCCCGCCGGGCGTTACCCGGCACCGTGCTGCCGTGGAGCCCGGACTTTCCTCTCTCCGCTCTCCCGAAAGAAAGCGAAGAGCGGCCATCCGGCCGTCTGGCCCGTTAGATGTGGCGCTATGTGCGCGCGGAGTCAAATCGCAGCGTCGATAGACCCAACGAGGCGCCACATTTTCGCCACACCCATTGGTTGCGCGGCCGCCCGATATCGTGGAATGTGCGGGCGCCCGAAACCGTTCCTTCGAATGCTCCCGCACCTTTCGAGGGTCAAGACGATGATGGCCTTGCGTTTGCTCCCGCTCTATCTCGTTGCTCTCCTCCTCAACGTCAGCGCCTTCGCGCAGACCGCGCCGGAGCCTCAGGACCCGCCCGGCCGGGTCGGCCGGCTCAGCGATGTCGAAGGCACGGTGCAACAGCGCACCGCGGACAGCCCGAATTGGGCCGCCGCCACGCTGAACTTCCCGGTTAGCAACGGCTTCGCACTGGCGGCGCAGCCGGGCGGACGCGCGGAGATCGAGGTCGGCACTTTCGTCATTCGCGTCGGCGGCAATAGCGAAATCGACATCGACACCCTCGACGACAAGAATGCCGTCCTCACGGTGGCCCAGGGCGAGATTAGTCTCGGCGTGCGCTCGCTCGGCAGCGACGAGCATCTGCAGGTCGTGACCCCCCGCGGCATCGTCGATCTGACGCAGCCGGGGCAATACCACTTCAACGCCGGAACGACCGTCGATCCGACGGAGGTCGGTACCCTTGCCGGGGCGGCCCGGATCGAGCACGCGACCGCGCCGATCGACGTGCCCCCGGGGCAGACCGCGATGATCACCGGGGACGGCAGCGCACCCGGCGACGTCACCCTGACACCCGCCGTCCCCGATCCGCTCGACCAATGGGCAGCGGCGCGCGACCAGCCGCGCCCGCCCATCGCACCGCCGCCGAGCGGAGGTCCGGTGACGCAGCTTCCGCCGTCCGTGCCGAGCTACATCCCGGGCGCCGGCGATCTCGCGCAATACGGCAGCTACAGCAGCGACCCGCAATACGGCACTGTCTGGTATCCGAGTGCCGTTCCCGTGGGCTGGGCCCCCTACGCTTTCGGGCATTGGGTCTGGATTTCGCCCTGGGGCTGGACTTGGATCGACGATGCGCCCTGGGGATTCGCTCCCTTCCACTATGGCCGCTGGATTCACGGCCCGCGCGGTTGGGGCTGGGCTCCCGGCATCTTCGTGGGCCCGCCGGTGTTTGCGCCGGCGCTTGTGGTGTTCATCGGCACGCCCAGCTTCGGCGTGATCCTCGCAAACCATCGCCCGGGTGTGGCGTGGTTCCCGCTCGGGCCGCGCGAGGTGTTCGTTCCGTCCTATCGCACGAGCGTCGAGTACGTTCGCTCTGTCAACCGCAGCAGCGTTGTCAACATCAATCAGATCAACATTACGCGGGTCCATGAAACGATCGTCATCGACAACAATGTCAACGGGACCACGGCCAATTTCGTGAACCGAGGCGCCGCGACCGTGGTGCCGGCCGAGGCCTTCGCCAGGGGCGAGGCCGTGCACCGCGTGGCGGTGCCGGCGCCGGCGGGGATCACCGCCGGGGCCGTGCCGACCGCGCACGAACCTGCGGCGGTGCCGCCGAGGCCGATCGCCGCCGCTTCCTTGCCGCACCCCGTAGTGCCCGGAGGCACCGAGGGCGCGCCTCGCGAGCTTCCGACGCTGGTGCATCCGCACACGCCGCCCGCGGGAGGCGGCCAGCCTGAGTCAGGTAGCGGCGGCGCTCAACCATCCGCTACCCATGGCGGGCGGCCGCTGCCGCCATTGCCCGGCTCGGGCACCGGGTCCTCCACCGCCGCTGGCGCGGTACCCACGCCAGGAACGACCCGCGAGTCGCGGCACCCGGTTGCGCCCGTGGCGGTCACGCCGCCCGAGCCGGAGAAGCACGAACGACCGCAAGGGCCGGCCTCGCCCACGACGCCGCACCCAACCGTGGCACCAAATCCAGCACCCCCTTCGCACCCTGCTCCCGCCACTGTCGCCCCCAAGCCGGAGCCGCATCCCCAACCGCATCCAACGCCGGTCTCGACGCCACCCAAGGGGAGCGACAAGGACAAAGATAAGGATAAGAAAGAGCAGTAGCGGCTATCGCGCGCGCCGCAACGCGCCCACCGCTCGCGCCACCGCGGCAATGCGCGCGGCGCTCTCGTCGTCCAGCACGCCGTCGCAGCGCGCGGGTCGGAAATGGCGCTGAAACGCGGTCAGCGCCGCGCGGGTGTCTTCGTCGAGCACCTCCGAGCGCGAAACGCCATAGCCGATTTGGACCAGCGCCATCTGCATCTCGGCGATCGTATGCGGCGACAATACGGTTCCGTTCTCTGGCCAAATCCCGACGCCCGCGCGCGCAAGCCGGCGCCAATCGAAGCGCTCGCCGGGGTCCTGTTTGCGCAGCGGCGCCACGTCGGAATGGCCGACGACGCGATCTCCCGGGATCGGGTGCCGCCCGAGAATGCCGCGCGCGAGCGCCTCGAGCGCCGCCATCTGCACCTCGGGGAAATCACGGTAGCCCCACTCGTGTCCGGGGTTGACCAGCTCGATCCCGATCGAAGCGCCGTTTACGTCGGTGGTGCCCTGCCAGGAAGAGATGCCCGCGTGCCAGGCGCGATTTTCCTCGGCAACCAGCCGCCAGACCGTACCATCCTCGTCGATCACGTAGTGCGCGCTCACCTTGGCCGCGGGATCGCAGAGTCGATCGATCGCCTCCTCGGCCGTGCGCATGCCCGTGTAGTGGAGCACCAGCATGTCGATTGGCGCGCCTACGAGGCGGGCGTTGAAATTGGGCGACTGGCGCTCACGCGGAGTCATGATGCGATCCGGTCGCCAAGGATCAGCGTGCTCGAAGCCACGCCGGAGATCGGCACCAGCAACGTAAAGGGCATGGTCTGATTGGCCGCATAACGACGCACCGGCGGGTACCGCATGGCATAAACTCCCGAGGGTGACCGCGAACGCACCGTAAAGCAGACCACCCCAACCGCGCCAGCCCGCGTCGCGCAGAGCCGTGCCTTCAGGACAACACGGATGGACGCAGACCGAACGATTTGATCTGTGTGCGCCTCTATATCTGAGATCATCGGCCGTCTCCCCATTGTCCTCCATACCAATCCGCCTATAGCCTCGGGATATGGAACCCGAGACCGACCCCTTCGACGCGCCGGAAATCGCGCCGATCGACAATCGGATCACAGTGCTGATCCTGCAGCACCCGCAGGAACAGGATAAGTCGCTCGGCACCGCGGCGCTGCTGGCCGCGGAATTGCGCAATGCCCGGCTGCGCGTCGGGCTCTCGTGGCCCAATCTCGCAGCAGCGCTCGGCCGCCCCGCGGACCCCTATCGCTGGGCCGTGCTCTATCTGGGTTCCGCGCGCCCCGCCGCGCTGGTGCCCGGCGAAACCGTGGTGGCGCTCGATCGCCACGGCGCGGCGCTTGCGGACCAAGCAGCGGCGCTCGCGGGCATCGAGGGCGTGGTGCTGCTCGACGGGAGCTGGAGTCAGGCGAAGGCGCTCTGGTGGCGCAATCCGTGGCTACTGAAGCTCCGTCGGATCGCGCTGGCCCCCGCCTCACCGTCGCGCTACGGAAGGGTGCGCCGCGAGCCGCGCGGCGAGAGCCTCTCGACCCTCGAGGCGGCGGCGCTGCTACTCCAGCGTCTCGAGGGCAAATCCGAAATTGGCGCGCGCCTCGAAGCGGCGCTTGACCGCCTGCTTGCATCATTCGGTGCGAACGCGCGTCAAAACCCGCGTCGGCCCCGCACTGACCGCCGGCGCCGCGGCAGAGGAGGACAGCGATGAACGCAACGCAATTGAAGAGCGTCAAGGCGCTGGTGTTCGATGTTTTCGGGACGGTCGTCGACTGGCGCTCCAGCATAATCCGCGAGCTCGAGGCCTTTGGCCGCGGCAAAGGTGTCGCCGCCGATTGGACGCGCATCGCCGACGAATGGCGCGGGGGTTATCACCCGGCCATGGATCGAGTGCGCAAGGGCGAGCTGCCCTGGACCGTGCTCGACGATCTTCACCGCGTGACGTTCGACGCCTTGCTGACCCGGCACGGTGTCGCCGGTCTTTCGGAAGCCGAGAAGGACCACCTGGTCAGGGCCTGGCATCGCCTTAAACCCTGGCCCGACGCGGTCGACGGGCTGACCCGCCTCAAGCGGCGCTTCATCATCGGCACGCTCTCGAACGGCAACGTGGCGCTGCTACTCAATATGGCGAAGCACTCGGGCCTGCCCTGGGACAACATTTTCTCGGCCGAGTTGGTGCGCCACTACAAACCCGATCCCGAGACTTATCGCAGCGTACCGGCGCTGCTGCGTATCGATCCCTCGGAGGCGATGCTGGTCGCCGCGCACAACAACGATTTGGTGGCCGCGCAACGCGAGGGGCTCAAGACCGGGTTCGTCGCGCGGCCGACCGAATATGGTCCGCACCAGAGCCGAGACTTTCGCGCCGAGCACGACTTCGATGTTGTGGCGCGGGATTTCATCCACCTGGCGGAGCTGCTGGGCGCCTGAACGTCGATCAAGGAGCCAATTTCGAGGGTCGACACGGACGGCGAGGCCGCGCATCATGGCGCCGGTCCCTGTCCCTCAGCACGAGTGATTTCCGTGCCCTTCCTGGGTGTCGATTCCTGGCGCTGGCAGTACTTCGAGCACCAGCCCTGTCCCGAGAACGTCGTCGTTCCAATCGACGACGCGACTGCCTGGGCGCTGTTTCCGGCGCAGCGGTGGATTTATAACCGGCTCTTGATCGCGGACACCCAGGGTCTCCCCAACGGGCCGCACGGCACGGAACCACCGGGATTCCCGGTGTTCTCGAAGCCGATCTACAACATGCGCGGCATGGGCACCGGCAGCCGCGTCATTCGTTCACCCGAGGAATACGAGGACGCGATCCAACCTGGCCACATGTGGATGGCGCTCTGCACCGGACCGCATGTGAGCACGGATGTGGCGCTCCGCCGCGGCGAGCCGCTTTGGTGGCGCCACACCACCGGGGTCGCGAGCGGCGACGGGACTTTCGATCATTGGACGATCCACGCCGAGACGATGCCGGAGCTCGACGCGGTGCTGCTGCCTTGGGTGAGGCGGCATCTCGACGGGTTCACCGGCATCATCAATTTCGAAACCATCGGCGGCTCGATCATCGAATGCCATCTGCGCATGTCCGAGCAATGGCTCGACCTCAACGGCGCCGGTTGGCTCAACGCGGTGGTCGCGCTTTATACAAACGGCGCCTGGCCCTTCACGGACGAGCGCCGCACCGGCTACAGCGTGGTGCTGTTTGCCGGACACGGCATTCCCTGGCGGATCGACCGGTCGCAGATTCCTCCCTTGCTCCGCGAGCCGCATATCTCCTCGATCCAGATAACCTTCGAGGAGGAGGTGCCGTTGGCGCAACATGCGATGCCGCCCGGCGGATTCCGCCTCGCAATCGTCAATTGCTGGGACCTTGAGGCGGGCCGCGCGGTTCGCTCCCGCCTCGCGCAGCTGTTCGAGGCCGCGACACCGGGGAGGTTGCGCTCGGCCGAGCGGCCGCTATGATCGCGGCCTCGTCGCCGAATTGGGAGCGCCCGCTTCATGTGGATCGATAGCGAAAACGGCCTTTGGATCTTCATACCGATCATGGCCGCGCTCGCCTTGGTGGGGGTCGTCCTCGCGGCGAACTATCCCGACGGTGTCTACCACTACACCGGTTTTGCGCTTTCGATCGTCTCGGTGATCTGGATTTTCGCCGGCCTCAAGCACTACTACGACATCAAGGATTACGGGCCGCGCTCGAAGCATTCTTAGGATCGGGTCGCCCGATCATCTCCAGAAGACGGCGCAGCGCCCGATCTTCGAGCCCCAGTCGGGCCAAGTGGTTTACGGTGTTCTCGAGGTAATGACGGCACGGCCCGCGCACTCCAACGGCCGCTTGGATGAGGCTCGCGGCCTGCTCGGGGGCCATCGCACCGGCATAACTTCGATGACCTCGGTCTACCACGAACGCATGCGCCCGCACGGCTCGCGACTTCAGGCGAACCCGCAGGCGCTCCATGCGGTAGCCGCCGCCAAGGAGTTCGCGGTCCCATAGGTAGCGCAGGGCTGCCTTGGCATCGGCCTTGCCAACGCGATACGCGACGCCCCAGCAATGGCCGCCGCGGTCGAGGCCCAGCACCAGGCCCGGAAATTCGGGCGTGCCGCGGTATCGGTGCGAGTATACGCAAAAGCGGCGGTGGTATCCGTGCAAAAGCGCGGGCTCCGCCTCCACGTGGCGGAACCCCGGGTCCCACATCAACGATCCGTATGCGAAGATCCAAAGCTCACGTTCGCCAAGTGCTGCCCGCAATTCCCGGCGCAGCAGCACCTTCGTTCGACCTGCCGCTGCGCCGGCGTTCACGCCTGGTGTGCCTCGACGATCGAACGGCGGATCGCGCGCGTGCGCGTGAAGAGATCTTCGAGCTTCTGCCCTTCACCCCAACGGATCGCGCGCTGCAACGCGGTCAGGTCTTCGCTGAAGCGCTGCAGCATTTCGAGCACCGCTTCGCGGTTGTTGAGGAAGATGTCGCGCCACATCACGGGATCGGAGGCGGCAATGCGCGTGAAGTCGCGGAAGCCGCCGGCGGAAAATTTGATCACCTCGGATTTGAGGGTGTCTTCGAGGTCGGTCGCCGTTCCCACGATCGTATAGGCGATCAGGTGCGGGAGGTGCGAGGTGATCGCGAGCACGAGATCATGATGCTCGGGGTCCATGGTTACAACCCGCATTCCCGCGGATTGCCAGAGTGCCATCACCGTCGAAAGCGCGCCGGGATCGGTGCCGGGCGTTGGCGTCAGGATGCACCAGCGGTCGTTAAACAACTCGGCGAAACCAGCATCGGGACCGGATCGCTCGGTCCCGGAAACGGGGTGGCCCGGGATGAAATGGACGCCCGGCGGAATGCTGGGCGCGACGTCGCGGATCGCCCCCTGCTTCACCGAACCGACGTCGGTGACGATGGCACCGGACTTCAATGCGCCGGAGATGCGCTCGGCGATCGGGCGGTATGCCGAGAGCGGCGTTCCCAGCACCACCAGGTCCGCACCTTCAACCGCCGCCGCGGGATCGAGGGTGGCGGCATCGCAGAGATTTAACTCGCGCGCACGATCGATTGTCGCTTGCTGGCGCGCGCAGACCACGATTTCCTGCGCCATGCTTTCCCGGCGCAGCACGCGCGCCAGCGAAGAGTTGATCAACCCGATGCCGATCAGCGCCACGCGCGAGAAGGGGGAATCGGTCACGGCCGACCCAGAAATTCCGCGCAGGCTCGTTCGACCGCCCGCATTTCCGCCTCGCTGCCAATGGTGATACGCAGCCAATCCGGGAGGTGGTAGCCCCCCATTCTCCGAGTGAGAATGCCGCGCGCCTTCAGAAAGTCGAAAGCGGCATCGGCGCTTTTTGCGCCGCCCGGAAATTTCACAATCAGGAAATTGGCGACGCTCGGATTGACGGCAAGGCCGAGCGCTTCGAGCGCATGCGTGAACCACGGCCGCCAGATGTCGTTGTGCTCGCGCGCGCGATCCACCGCCGTCACGTCGTCGAGCGCGGCCACCGCCGCCGCTTGCGCCGCGGCATTCAGATTGAAGGGCGCGCGCACGCGGTTGAGCACGTCCGCGATCCCCTCGCTGCAATAGGCCCAGCCCACGCGCAAACCCGCGAGCGCATAGATCTTCGAGAAGGTCCTCGTCATCACCACGTTCTCGCTTGCGGCCACCAGCGCGATCCCGGGATCATAATCGTTGCGCTGCACGTACTCGGCATAAGCGGCGTCGATCACCAGCAGCACAGAGGACGGCAGACCCGCGTGCAGCCGCTTCACGGCCTCGCTCGGAAGATAGGTGCCGGTGGGGTTGTTGGGGTTGGCGAGAAAAACGATGCGCGTGCGCGGCGTCACCGCCTTGAGCAATGCATCGACATCCGCGGTCAAATTGGTTTCGGAGGCAACCACCTCCTCCGCACCCGCGGCCTTGGCCGCGATCGGATACATGAGGAAACCGTGCCGGCTCATCACCACCTCATCTCCGGGGCCGGCATAAGCCTTGGTCAGGAGCCCGATCAATTCATCCGAGCCATTGCCGCAGACGATGCGGTCGGCATCGAGGCCGTGATGCCTTGCCAGCGCGTGACGCAGCGCATCGGAACCCCCGTCGGGATAGCGGTGCATCTCTTCGGCAAGCGCCCGATAGGCCGCAATGGCGCGCGGGCTCGGACCGAGCGCGCTTTCGTTGGAAGCGAGGCGGATCGGCCGGGCGAATCCGGGCGCGTCGGCCTCGCCACCGCGGTAGGGCGCAATATCCAAGATCCCACGTTTGGGTTGCGGCGCTGTGCTCATGTCGTTTCAGCCTAACGCAACCTAACTGCGCCGTCTTGCGCCGGTTTGCAGACGCGCCAGTTCCGCGCTCGTCAACGGGCGCGCGTAGGCCCCTAGCGAAAATACGCCTGCGACGGCACTGCCGAGCGGCGCCAGCGAAGAGGCGATGCGCGGATCGGTGATGCCGATCACGTCGTCGAATTCCAACAGATAGGACGCGGTGCCAGGCCGGTTCTCGATCGCGGCGACGAAGCCCGCTTCGAGTCCTCCGGCCTTGAACGCCGAGAGCAGCCGGCCGCGGCTCATCTCTGCAGCGGTCTCGACCGCCAGCAGGCTGCGATCGAGACCTGTGGGTTCCGTCTCGCCGCGGCCGATCGCGAGCGCGTCGCCGGACACATCGCGGGCATTGCCGCGTCCCGCGAACGGCAGCCGTGCGATAACCCGCGGCGTGTGCGCGTCGGTTGAAATCAAGTGCGGCCACCACGGCTCCGCTTCACCCTCGACCGGCCGCGGCAAGACGCCGATGCTGGCGGAGCCTTCGGTGACGGCGTGCAGGACTTGGCCCAGCGTGCGGAATGCGGTCATCGGCGTGTGACTGCCATAGTGATCGCGCGCGAGGTCCCAAAAGCCCGGCATCGAATCCGGGGAATAGACCGCGACGACAAAATCAATCTGCATCGCGACGGTCCCGCTCAAGATTTCTCGCCAAATCCGCATCATCATCGCAGGCGGGAAGGGACCGCGATGTCGAGCCAACAGGCGGCGCAGGATCACCGCTTCGCGCCCCGGCCGCATCGCTGGGGTCCCGTCGTCCTTTTTGACCGCGCCGACCGTCGTCACCACCTCGGCGCGGCGCATCAGCAGATCATGGAGCGAGTCGTCAATCTCGTCGATTTGACGACGGAGATCTTCAAGGGACCAATGGGGGCCGGACATGGGATTTATCACTGACTGACGGCCGTTACAGATAATCGTCCGCCGCCCGGAAAGCAAAGAAAACCGTGCGACCCCGAGGAGTGCTCGCTCCGGCGATGAGGAGACAGCATTCGCTTCGCCTTGACACTCCGCAAGCGAGAGGATAGCTGTTGGGGGATTCGTGGTGATTTGGCCGACCGGCTTGCGACCACGTAAAACTAACCGCTAAAAGGTCGGAGTTCTCGACGAGAACCCTGGACCCCCGGCGGCCAGGGTTTTTTCGTTAGACCGGTCGCGCTCGATCGTAGGAGAGCGACCGAATGGCAAACCGCTATCCCCTTCCCGACCGCCCGTCGAACCATGCGGCCGTCGTCGCCGATGGCGCAGGTGTGCGGGCTTCGCGGCCCTCGAAATAGCCAAGCATCGATGAGCACCGACACCGTCCAACCGAGCCGAGCCGAACAAGCCCTTCGTCCGGGACAACGGCTGGTCGTCTCCGAACCGCTGGAACTCGACAGCGGTGCAAGCCTTCGCCCCTACACCATCGCCTACCAGACCTACGGCACGCTCAACGCCGACCGCAGTAACGCGATCCTGATCTGTCATGCGTTGACCGGCGACCAGTATGTCGCCGAGCCACATCCGGTGACCGGCAAGCCCGGCTGGTGGTCGACCCTGGCAGGGCCCGGGAAGACGCTCGACACCGACCGGTATTACCTGATCTGTGCCAACGTGCTGGGCGGATGCATGGGATCGAGCGGCCCGCTCGAAATCAATCCAGCGATCGGCCGACCCTGGGGCCTTTCCTTTCCCGTGATCACCGTCGCCGACATGGTGCGCGCGCAGAAGAAGCTGATCGATCACCTGGGCATCACATCGCTGTTTTGCGTGCTCGGCGGCTCGATGGGCGGGATGCAGGTGCTCCAATGGGCATCGAGCTATCCGGACCGCGTCTTCTCGGCGGTCCCGATCGCCACTGCCGCCCGCCATTCGGCGCAGAACATCGCCTTTCACGAGGTCGGCCGCCAGGCAATCATGGCAGACCCGGAATGGTCGCAAGGCAACTATCTCGAGTTGAGCCGCAATCCCTCCCGCGGTCTCGCGGTGGCGCGCATGGCCGCACATATCACCTATCTCTCAGAACAGGCTTTGCATCGGAAGTTCGGCCGCGCGCTGCGCAATCGCGAGGCCGTGACCTACGGTTTCGACGCGGATTTCGAGGTGGAGAGCTATCTGCGCCACCAAGGCATCAGTTTCGTCGACCGCTTTGACGCCAATTCCTATCTCTACATCACGCGCGCCTGCGACTACTTCGATCTCGCCGCCGAACATGGCGGCGTGCTCGCGAACGCGTTCCGCGGCACGCCCACGCGCTTTTGCGTCATCTCCTTCACCAGCGACTGGCTCTATCCGACTTCCGAGAACCGGCTCATCGTGCAGGCGCTCAATGCGATCGCGGCCAATGTGAGCTTCGTCGAGATCGAAACCGACAAGGGGCACGACGCCTTCCTGCTGGACGAACCCGAATTCTTTGCGACATTGCGCGGCTTCCTTGACGGGTGCGCGGCGCATCGGGGACTGTCCCGCGCATGAGTCCCGACGCGTCGAGCCTTTCGGGCATGGCCGGCGTGCCACCGTTGCGCGGCGATCTGGCGCTGGTCGCGGAGATGATCGAGCCGGGCGCGCGGGTGCTCGACGTCGGATGCGGCGAGGGTGAGCTGCTGGCTTATCTGACAGGGGTCAAGGCGGTCGACGGCCGCGGCATCGAGCTCTCGCAGTCCGGCGTCAACGCTTGCGTCCGGCACGGCTTGTCGGCGATCCAGGGCGACGCCGACCGCGACCTCGCCGACTATCCCACTGGCGCCTTCGACTATGCGGTGCTGAGCCAGACGCTGCAGGCGACGCGCAATCCGCGCCAAGTGATCGAGCACCTCGTGCGCATCGGGCGGCACGCGATCGTGTCGTTCCCGAACTTCGGCCATTGGCGGATCCGCATGCATCTGATGCTCAGCGGACGCATGCCGCGATCGCATCTGCTCGATCATTCCTGGTACGACACGCCCAACATCCATCTCTGCACGCTCAAGGACTTCACCGCGTTGACCGATGAACTCGGGATCGCGATCGAGCGGAGCGTGACGCTGGACCGCGCGGGTCAGCCTTTTTCGCTCGATCCGCGCGGGCACTTCGCCAATCTGCTCGCGGAGCAAGGTCTCTTCATGCTGAGCCGGCGCGGCTGAGTGGCGGGCGCCGCGGCCCGTCAGATCTGATGGATGAGCGCGCTGACGCCGCCCCAGGTTATCTCGACGCCGATGCACAAGAGGATGAAGGCCGAAAGCCGCAGCAACACGCTGGTGCCGGCCTTGCCGAGCACGGTCTCGAGATTCTCGGCGAAGCGATAGCAGACATAGATCGTGACGCCCATCGCGACCAGTCCGGCAAAAGCGCCGCCGACGATCAGCGCCCAATGGCTCGGATCTCCGACCACCTGCGGCCGCCGGCTCCCCAGAGTGATCGCAACCGTGATCGAGCCCGGCCCCACCGTTATCGGCATGGTGAGGGGATAGAAGGCATCGGGTTCCTCGGATTTTTTCTTCGATACGGTCTCGATCTCGCGCGTGTCCTGATCGGGCTGCTGATTGAGCAGGTTCCAGCCGGCTATCATGACGACGAGCCCGCCGGCCACCCGCACCACCGGCAAGGTGAGGCCGAAAAATTCGAGCACATGGGAGCCCACGACGAGCGAACCGAGCAGCAACAGGAAGCCGTTGAAAGCGACCCGGCCGGCCAAGGCATGACGGACCCCTGGGGCGAGGCGCCGCGTCATGCTGAGGAAGATCGGCGCGCCGCCTACCGGATTGACGATCGAGAACAGCGCCGCGTAAACGAGCAGAAACGAGTTTACACCGGCGTTTGTTGCGAGACTGCCCATCGCCGCCGCTCAGCGCGTATGATGCAGCGCCGGCCCGCGGGTTACGGGACGCGCACCCTGGGCGACCGGCAGGTAGACGCGGCGTTCGCGCGTACGGCGGTTCTCGGCGGTCTTGGCGTAGATTTGCTTGGTCGCCTCCACCAGCACCACGCCTGCAAACGTCGTGAACCAGCGTTCTCCCAGTCGCTCCCACGCCTGCGCCGAGCGCAGCATCATGCGCGATGCGGTCGGCGGAATGAACAGAGCCGCGCCGCTCCGCTCGGGCGTGAAGTGCTCGTCTCTGAGCAGCCGCGAGAGTTGACCCGCGCTATAGGGATGGCCCGAGCCAAAGGGCGTGCGATCGAACCGCGTCCAAATGCCGCGTCGGTTCGGCACCACCGCGAGCAGCCGGCCGCCCCCGGCCAGGACCCGCCAGGCCTCCTGCAGCAACAGCCGCGCATGCTCGCTGTGTTCGAGAGCGTGCACCAGCAGGATGCGATCGACCGAGTAGTCCTGCAGCGGCAGCTCTCCCTCCTCGGCAAGCGCCACGCAATTGGGAGCTTCCTCGGGCCACGGAAGAACGCCCTGTTCCGCGGGCATCGCGGCGAGAACGCGCTCCGCCTCTTCGACGAACGGCCGCAGGAAGGGCGTCGGATAGCCGAGCCCGAGCACGCGCAAGCCTAGAACCTCCGGCCACATGAGGCGGATGCGCCGTCGGATCATCCGCCGCGCCACCTGGCCGAGCCGCGTGGCATAGAAATCGCGAAGGTCCACCACATCCGCATACATGCGCGCTGGCTTCCTGCGTCCGGAGTCTCGCACACCCCTGCGGCATTCCCCACGCGGCGGCGATTAGAGGAACTAAAATCCGCGGCACTAGCATCGCATGGGCACGGAGGATTAGGCTAGGCACTCCCCGCGCGCCCCTACGGAGACATTCGATGAAGCTTCGCTATTCCCCAACCTCCCCATTCGTGCGCAAGGTCATGGTGACCGCAATCGAGACCGGCCTTGCCGGCCGGATCGAAAAGATTCCGACCGCCGTCGCTCCGACCAAAGTCAACGACGAGGTCGCCCGAGAGAACCCGCTCGTAAAGGTGCCGGCTCTCACGACCGACGACGGCCTCGTGCTCTACGATTCACCCGTGATCTGCGAGTACCTCGACAGCCTGCACAACGGCGCGAAATTGTTCCCGGCCGCGGGAACGCAGCGCTGGGTGGCGCTTCGCCAGCAGGCGCTCGGCGACGGCATCCTCGAAGCGGCGATCCTCGCGCGCTACGAATCGATCCGCCCGAAGGAGTTCCTGTGGCCTGACTGGATCGACGCGCAACTCCGCAAGGTGCGCGGCGCGATCGCCGCTTTGGAACAAGAGGTGGGCCAAGGTTTGTTGCGCGGCCCGCTCACCATCGGGCAGATCACCGTCGCCTGCGCGCTCGGATACCTCGACTTCCGGTATGCGCACGAGAAGTGGCGCGAGCGCGCCCCGGCGTTAGGCCGCTGGTACGACGACGTGGCGGAGCGCCCGTCGCTCAAGCAGACGGTGCCGCAGGATCCGAAGTAGGCGACTGAACGGCGGCGGGCGGCGCCCCTCAATACATGTGCTGCCCGCCGTTGATCGAGAGCGTGGACCCCGTGATGAAGCCGCCCTCGTCCGAGACGAGGAACAGGACGCCCCGGGCGATTTCCTCGGCATGGCCGAGCCGGCCCACGGGAATGCGCGCAACAATTTTTTCGAGCACGTTTGCCGGCACCGCGCGCACCATTTCAGTGTCGATGTAACCGGGCGCTATCGCGTTGACGGTGATGCCCCGGCCGGCACCTTCCTGGGCCAATGCCTTGGTGAATCCGTGAATGCCCGATTTCGCGGCCGCGTAGTTGACCTGCCCGTACTGGCCGGCCTGACCATTGATCGAACCGATATTGACGATGCGCCCGAAATTGCGCTCGCGCATGCTCTCGATCACCAGCCGGCACATGTTGAAGCAGGAGGTAAGGTTGGTCGCGATCACCGCGCCCCAATTCTCGGGCGTCATGCGGTGCAGCACCGCATCGCGGGTAATGCCGGCGTTGTTCACCAGGATCTCGATCGGACCGAGCTCGGCGGCGACGGCTTGGACGCCCGCCTCGCAAGCCTTGTAATCCGAGACGTCGAAGCGATAGGCGCGAATGCCCGTCTCTTGCGTGAACTTACGCGCCGCTTCCTCGTTGCCGCCGTAGTTCGCGGCAACCTTGTGCCCGGCTGCCTTAAGCGCCTCGGCGATTGCCCGACCGATGCCGCGCGTTCCTCCGGTGACCACCGCTACACGTCCCATGGCTTGCTCCCTGGTTTTGAGTCCTTCCTCAAATCAATTTTGTCGTCTAACCCGCATCTTCAATCGAATCGTTGCGACAAATCAAACGGGCCACCCCGTGGGCGGCCCGTTTGCACTTCGAACTAGGAAGCCGACGATAGGCGGCTAGGCTCGCTCGACGCACATCGCGATGCCCATCCCGCCGCCGATGCAGAGCGTGGCGAGCCCCTTGCGCGCACCGCGCCGTCCCATTTCGTGCAGCAGGGTCACCAGCACGCGCGCGCCCGAGGCGCCGATCGGGTGGCCGATCGCGATCGCGCCACCGTTGACGTTGACCTTTTCGGGATTGAAGCCCAGCTCTTTGTTGACCGCACAGGCTTGCGCAGCGAACGCCTCGTTCGCCTCGATCAGGTCGATATCCCCGACGCTCCACCCCGCGCGTTTCAGCGCGAGCTTGCTGGCGGGGATCGGCCCGGTTCCCATCACCGCGGGATCGACGCCGGCGGTCGCCCACGAGACGATGCGCGCCAAGGGCTTGACCCCGCGCCGGCGCGCCGCATCGGCGCTCATCAGCACGACCGCCGCGGCGCCGTCATTGATGCCGGAGGCGTTGCCCGCCGTCACGGTGCCGTTCTTGTCGAAGGCCGGGCGCAGCTTCGAGAGCGCCTCCATGGTGGTGCCGTGCTTCGGATATTCATCGTTCTCCACGACCACATCGCCCTTGCGGGTCGCAATCTTCACCGCGACGATCTCGTCCTTGAAGCGGCCGGCCTTTTGCGCCGCCTCGGCGCGCGCCTGCGAGCGCTGGGCCAATTCGTCCTGTTGCTGCCGCGTAATCTGCCAACGCTGCGCCACGTTCTCGGCGGTGTTGCCCATGTGGTAGCCGTTGAACGCATCCCAAAGCCCGTCGCGGATCATGGTATCGACCAGCTCGGCGTCGCCCATCTTGACGCCGTTGCGCAGGTGCATGCAGTGTGGTGCTTGGCTCATGCTCTCCTGCCCGCCCGCGACCACGACCTCGCTGTCGCCGACGCGGATCGCCTGATAGCCGAGCGCCACCGTGCGAAGCCCCGAGCCGCAGAGCTGATTGATCCCATAGGCCGTGACCTCGTAGGGGATGCCGGCACCGACCGCCGCTTGCCGCGCCGGGTTCTGTCCTTCGCCCGCCGCCAGTATCTGGCCCATGATGACCTCGGTAACCTCTTTGGGCTCGACGCCCGCGCGCCGCATCGCCTCGGCGATTGCCGCCTGGCCGAGCACATGGGCGGGCAGGCTGCTCAGACTGCCGTTGAAAGAGCCGACGGGGGTGCGCGCCGCACTCGCGATCACAACCTCGGTCATCGAATTTTCCTCCTGAATTGCCAATGGCAGACGCGACCCCGCGGATCGAGGTGCGATACCGCATCGCAAAAATGTAGGTACTCGGCAGGCGGCGGTCCAGGCGCGATATTTGTACGCATGCCGCGTATAATCAACGTCGCGCGCGCTGCCTGCGTTGCGCCTTCGGCTTCAACCTGCGCGCTGCTTTGCTCCGCGGACGCAACAGCCACTGGCTGAGCGGCCCCCAAACCAGGCTTGGCGCCTCCTTGGAAACCACCATCCCGATATGGCCGAGAGCCGGCGCCAGCAGTTCCGCGCCCTCGATCCGTTCGGCGAGCGCGCGAGCCGAGCCCGGGGGCACGATCCGGTCCTGAGCCGGTACCACCACCAGCGCCGGCAGCGCGAGCGCTTCGGGAAGGATCGCGCGCTCGGCAACGCGCCAGGTGCCCAACGCCGTGGCATTCGTACCGTACCACTCGCCGAGACAATCAAGCGCCACCGGAAGCGACAGCGGCACGCCATCATTGAGCCAATCCTCGAGCGCGACGAACTCGCGTGCTGCCGGGCTAACGGGGTCGAATGCCGCAAAGCGCGCAAACTTGCGCAGCGCCAGCAGCGGGTCGAGTGCGGCGAACAAAGTCTGCAGCACGTCGACGGGCAGTTCACCAATCCCTCGAAACGCGTGCCCGAGCTGGGGTGCGAGCGCGCCCAGCAGACGCCCCTGCTCGGGGCGCTCCGCGTGGAAGTCCCAGGGTGTCGCGAGCAGCGCCAGCGCACGAATCTCGCTCGCACGGCGCAGCGCAAGCGCGAGCGCGAGGTTTCCACCCATGCAATATCCGATCACCGCGACCGGGCTTTCCGCCATCGCCACCGCATGATCGAGTGCCCGTTCGAGGCGGCCCGCCACGTAGTCTGTCAGGTCGAAGGCGCGTTCGATCGCTCCGGGCTCACCCCAATCCAGCAGCAATGGCCGCAGCCCCTGCGCCGCCAAATACCGCAGCAGGCTTTTTTCCTTCATCAGGTCGAGAATGTAGCTGCGGTTGATCAGCGAAGGGATTACCAGCACCGCCGCACCACCGGTTTTGACGCCATAGTCGAGAAGGCGGGACGACCCCTCGCACCAGACCATCGGAGGATCGGCCAGGTCGCGGCGATAGGGGTGGTTGCGGTAGCGCTCGATCCCGACGATCAGATCTTGGGCACGCTCGCCAACCTCGGCCGCGACCGCGCGTGCCAGACCCTTAAGCTCGACGCCTGCGAGACTTCTTTCGAGCTCCGCGCCGCGTGCTTTTAGTTCCGGCCTCCAGGCGAGCAATCCTCGCTTCAAGAGCGGCAACATGGCTTGCGAGCTCGCGAAGGCGGAGATCGCCGCCGTCAGGTGCAGCGGCAGCGGGCGCGGTCCGATGCGAGGCGTGATCGTGCTCACCGGCGGGTGCACCTTGCCAATTCGGCGGCGAGAATGCCGCGAGCATCCGAGCCAAGCCCTCTGCCAGCTCCGGATGAGCCACGAGCGCGATCAATTGATCCTGCCACAGATCCACATAGCGCTTGGCGAGAGAAGCGAGATCGGGCGGGTCCGCCACCATCTGTCAAGTATACCGGCGAACCTCCGATACTGGCTAGTTTTGCGCCGCAACGCCGACCAGCATATTCATGCAAAAGCTGCTATGCTTGTTTATCGAGCATAATGGGACGGCCGGCCATGGCAGAGCAGCAAGCGACATCGGAACGAGGCGGCGGAGAGGCTCAGGCGGCGCCGATCGTCATCAAGAAATACGCCAATCGGCGGCTCTACAACACCGCCACCAGCAGCTATGTGACGCTCGACGACCTCTCGCAGATGGTGAAGGCGGGCAGCGAGTTCGTGGTTTACGACGCCAAGAGCAGCGAGGACATCACGCGCGCGGTGCTGACGCAGATCATCGTCGAGGAGGAGCAGAAGGGACAGAACCTGCTCCCGATCAGCTTCCTGCGACAGTTGATCAGCCTTTACGGCGACAGCATGCAATGGCTGGTGCCGCGCTACCTCGAGCAGGCGATGGCGGCATTCGCGCGCAACCAAGAGCAGATGCGCCAGAACCTGCAACAGACTTTCGGCGGCCTGTTCCCGTTCGGCAACCTTGAAGAGATGGGAAAGCAGAACCTGGCGCTTTTCGAGCAGGCGATGAAGATGTTCTCTCCCTTCCCCGCGACACCAGGCGAGGCAGGCGCCAAGAGCGCGGAAAAATCGCCGCGCGAGGGCCAGATCGGCGACCTCAACGAGCGCATCAATGCGCTGCAAAAGCAGGTCGAGGAGCTGACGAAAAACCGGAAGGAATAACCTCGCGGCTCCGGGTTTCCCGGACGACAGGCGTCGAAGAGCGGTTAAACCTACGCCAAGGTCGGCATTCTCATTCAGCGAAAACCGCCATGTTCGGCAAGGCCCGCTGCATCCCGTGCGGCATGCAATACGCGGATGATGACCACCGCATCCGCGAGCACCCGATAGTAGATTGCATAGCTGCCGTGGAAGGTTACGCGCAAGCCTGGAGCCAGTTGCCTTCTATCCGCCCCCGCCAACGGGAACCGGCACACCGGTTCCATCGCAACCTCGATCGCTCGCACGAAACGAGTTGCAATCGTCTCAGATCCCTCGCCTGCCAGATAGCCCCAGATCTCCGCGAGATCGGCCTCCGCCGCGTCGGTTATCCGGAGGCGGAGCGGCGGCGACCGAATAATTTCTTCCCCCGATCAATGATTCGCTTGGCAGCAAAATCCCTCTCGCGTCCCTTGGTTAGATCGGAGAGCCCCTTGTCGATATCGGCTTTGAGCGTCGCCAGATCGCGAAGCCGAAGCGCGCGCTTGGTCTCCCAGTCGCGTAGCGCCTCGCGCACGACTTCGCTGGACGACGCGTAGTCACCTTCCGCCACCGCCTCTTTCACGAGGGCGGCCATATCGGATGGCAATGTGATCGTTATCCGCTCGATCCCGGCCACGGCTGATCTCTCAACGTATAGAGCATACTTAATCATACTATTGATGCATCCGCAACGATGCATATTGCAAGCGCAACGCTTGGCGGGAGCCGATGGAAAGCCTTGCCTGAGAACGGAGCCTTGCGCGCCTGAAAAGCGCGGGCCTTGGGGATCACGACGCCGCGGCGCCCGCGACCTTGATCTCGCTCGCAAAATCGCGCGCCGCCGCGCGCTGCAACCAGGGCTTCTCGACGCTCGGGCGGCCGAAATAATACCCCTGCAGGAAGCGCACGCCCTCGCGGCGCAGGATCGCCGCCTCGGTCGCGTTCTCGACGCACTCCGCCACCGTCACCAACCCAAACCCGGTCGCGAGACCGACGAGGTGGCGCAGGAAGACTTGGTTGTCGTAGCTGTCGGTGAGCCGGCGCACGAAGGCGCCGTCGATCTTCACGATATCGACGGGCAGCACTTGCAGGTGCCCGAGCGAGGTAAAGCCGGCGCCGAAATCGTCAAGCGCGACGCGACAGCCGAGTTCCTTGAGCGCCCGCACGAAGCGCGCCGATTCCTCCACGTCGTGGAGCGCCGCCGTCTCGGTGATCTCGACGATGAGGCGGCGTGCAACCTCCGGCTTGTCCTTGAGGAGCGACGTGATGAGGCGGAGCCACGCGCGGTCGGCCGCGGTGAAGGCGGAGATGTTGAAGCCGAGCGTGACGCCGGGGTTGCGCTCGACCTCGCGCACGGCGAGTTCCAGGACGTAGCGGTCGATCAAGCGAATAAATCCGAGCTGCTCTATGACTGGCACGAAGGCGCTCGCCGGCACGATGCTGCCGTCTTCGTCCATCATCCGCAGCAGGCATTCATGGTATTCAACGCTGCTGCCGCCGCCGTCGACCACGGGCTGATAGGCAAAGACCAAGCGGTTCGACTTGAGCGCGTTGTGCACCTTTTCGCCCAAGGCCATGTCGATCCGATGCTGGCGCCGGTGACCTTCCACCAGGCGGTAGGGAATGAAGCAATCGCGACCGGCACGTTTCGCCTCGGCAAGCGCCGTCTCCGCGCGCGTCATCACCTCGTAAGCGGTCTTGGCTTGGTCCGGGAAGCTCGCACCGCCGATCGAGACCGTGGCATAGACCGGACCGACCCGGGTCGCGACCGGCACCTGTCCCACCAGAGCGATGATCTTTTCCGCGGCCGCCGTAACCCCGCCCTCAAGCGAATGGCTGAGGACGATTCCAAAACGATTGCCGCCGACGCGGCCAATCAGGTCGCTCTGGCGGACGTAACGATCGAGCCGACGGGCGATCTCGACGATGATTTGGTCTGCGACCTCGTAGCCGAAGGCGTCGTTGATGGCACTGAGCCGGTCGATATCGACCGCGAGATAGGCGCCGGGCAGGCCGGAGCGGAGACTCACAGCCAGAACTTGATCCATCGCCTGCTTGAGACGGCCCCTATTGAAATGTCCAGTCAGCTCGTCGTAGTTGGCGAGCTGTTCCAGGCGCTGCTCTGCAACCTTGCGATCGGTGATCCGGCGCATTACGCCGACCACGCGCCTCAGTCGGCCATTGGTGTCGAATTCCGCGCTGCCGCGGTCCTGGACCCATATCACCTGGCCGTCTTCAGCCACGAGGCGGTACTCGCATTCCAGGGGTTCCCCGCGCACCACATGGCCTTCAAGCCGGCTTTCGCGCGCATCGCGATCTTCGGGATGAACACGTGCCGCAAGCGCCCGCCCGGTTGCAAGCGTGCCGGGGTCTGTCACCCCGAGGTCGCGAGGCGGGGCGCCGTGCCAGCGCAGGCTGTCACTGGCGAGGTCCCAGACGTAAGCATGATCTCCGGCGCCTTCGAGCGCGGCGAGGACATGCCTCAGTACCGAACGACGATCCGACGACATGAGGAACAGGGCACCGACGTTATTCTAGCGAGAGTGAAGGGTGCCTTCTGCCCCCGACCGACGCAGACTAGCGGCGGAGCCGTTTAGGAAGCCTTAAGAGCCGCTATTTCTCCCATGCGCTGTCAGCGCTTCGCGCGGCGGTCATTCAGGCCTGAAGATTTCCTGCAACAGGTTGATATTTCTGGATCTTAAGGACGGTACTCGTCGCTTTCCCTGCCCCCGGCGGGTCGCCCCAAATGGTAAAGCCGTGGGATCAGTTTGGAGTATGTGCCTTGAGAAACGGCAGAACCGCGGCATTGAACTCTCGCGGCACAACCTGCGTGAAGCAATGCCCACCCTGCGGGAATATCTTGACCTCTGCGCCAGGGATTAGGCGCGCCAGCTCCTCTGAAAAATACGGCGGGGTGATAACGTCGTCCTGGGCGGCCACCACGAGAACGGGCGTGCGGATGCGCCCAAGCTCGGTGCTGCGATCGAAGGCCAGGATCGCGTCGATCCGGCTCGTGACAATTTCGGGTGCGGAAAATGTCGCGAGGTTTTGCGCCTCGAGCTGACGCAGCTTCTCGTTGTTTTGCGCTACCCAGAACGCCGGGTAGAGAAAAAGCGTCGAGGCCTGCAGGTAAGACCCCGGGCCGAGACGATTAAGAATTTCCTTGCGCAAGGTGAAGAGCCGGCGGAAATACGCATCAGCTTTGGTCCAGCTCGCTGAAATCACGGCGCTCGCGAGTCTTTCGGGGTGCTCGATCGCAAGAATTTGAGCGATTGCGCCGCCCGTCGAATGGCCGACCACGTGCGCCTTGGCAATCCCAAGCGCGTCCATGAGCCCCACGACATCGGCCGCGAGCCGCTCCACAGTATAGGAGATTCGGCTGTGATCGCTCTGCCCGATCCCCCGCTGATCGTGGAGGATCACCTCGAATTCCTTGGCGAAAGCCGGAGTTTGCTCGCGCCAGAACGCCCCGTAGCCGCCGAGCCCGGTTATGAACATCACCGGAAAACCGGAGCCGTACCGCTCGTAGTATAGCTGGCAATCGCCAATCGAGATTCGCGGCATTCGGTGGTGCGTCCCTGGTTATCCGGTCCGCGGTCGTTATCATCAGGGCGGCGCACCTGTCAAACGTAGGTGCAGCGCACCTGCCACGTGCAAGGCGCATTCGAGGCCCTCTGGTTGAAAATCTTGTCGGCCGCCCTAAATGAGCGTGGAAACGCGCGCCCAGCAATCGATTGCCGGCGCGCGGGTGATCGAGACCCTTGCTGGGGGGCCCTTCCCCGAAGCTGAGACGAGCGTTCGGGCGGGGAGCTTCGGGTGCTACGATTCTTTTTCGCACGCAAGGAGCTTAGCGCACGCCCATGACCCAAATGACGACTCGCGTTCAAGACATCGACCGCCACGTAGGCGCACGGATCCGGGAATCGCGGATCATGCTCGGCCTAACCCAGCAACAGCTCGCCGACCTGATCGGAGTCACCTATCAGCAGGCGCACAAGTACGAACGCGGCATCAACAGAGTATCCGCGGGACGCCTGTTCCAGATCGCCAAGGCACTGAGCGTCCCTGTCGGCAGCTTCTTCGAGGGTCTGGATGAGCCGCAGAGCCGCGTTCAAAGCGCACGCGAGAGGATGTGCCTGGAACTCGCGAAGAATTTCGCCCAGATCCCGAATGAGCGATATCAGGAGGCCCTGAGTCAGCTCGCGCGGACCTTGGCAGCCGAACACTAAGCCGAGCGAGCCGACGCCACGCCTCGGTCGACCTGCCAAGACCGGGGCGTGTGATTGGGTCGTTACAAATCGCCGCAGCCAGTTTGCTTGCGGCGCGTGAAGCGGCTGTTACAATCCTGACACGAGTCGTATCGGCCGCAGATCGCCGCCAAGCGACGCGGCGCGCCGCGAGCGAGTCTGTCGCCGGGGGCGCGGAGTTCTGAACCGAGGCCCGCGCGTGACGTGTCCGCTCGCCCAAACATGCCCGCTTGAGTAATCCGGTGCTGACGGCGCTGGGGACCGGGTTGGGGCTTTACGCGCTTGCGAGTGGGGTAGGCCTGTCCGGCCGGCGTCGCTTCGCCGCCGTTTACGGGCTGTCGGCGTTTGCCGCCGCGGTCATCGCTATTGCGGCGGCGACAGCGCTCGCCGAGGCGTGGCCCGCGGAGAGCGCAACCTTGCCGCTCGGACTGCCTTGGCTCGGTGCGCATCTGCGGATCGATACGCTCTCGGCGTTCTTCCTTCTGGTGGTGAATTTCGCCGCGGCGCTGATCAGCCTTTATGGGCTCGGTTACGACGCGCACGATGCCGAGCCGCGGCGCGTGCTGCCGTTCTACCCGCTTTTCCTCGCGGCAATGAACCTTGTGCTGGTCGCCGACGACGCCTTCGTGTTCCTGGTCAGTTGGGAACTGATGTCGCTCGCCTCCTGGCTCCTGGTGCTGGCGACGCATCGCCGCGATGAGAGCCGCTCCGCGGCATTTCTCTATCTCCTGATGGCAAGCCTTGGCACCGGCGCGCTGATCTTCGCCTTCGGCATCCTCGCGGGCGACTCCGGCTTGTACGACTTCGCGGCGATGCGCGCGGCACCGCTCGGCGCCGCCAAATCCGCGGCGGTGTTTGCGCTCGCGTTGCTGGGCGCGGGCTCCAAGGCGGGGGTCGTTCCGCTCCACGTCTGGCTGCCGCCCGCCCACTCGGCGGCGCCGAGCCACGTCTCGGCGTTGATGAGCGGCGTCATGACAAAAGTCGCGCTCTACGGCCTCACGCGGCTGCTGTTCGACCTCGTGGGGCCGCCGCTCTGGTGGTGGGGAGTTGCGGTGATCGCGCTCGGGGCTATCACTGCTCTTCTGGGCGTGCTGCACGCGGTCATGCAGCATGATCTGAAGCGGCTCCTCGCCTATCACACAGTTGAAAACATCGGCATCGTCGTGATCGGTCTCGGCTTGGCCCTTGCCTTTCGCGCCGATCGATTGGACGCTCTCGCGGCGCTGGCGCTGGTGGCGGCGCTGCTTCACGTCTTCAATCACGCGATGTTCAAGAGCCTGCTGTTCCTGGGCGCGGGCGCGGTGCAGGCGGCAACCGGCGAGCGCGACATGGAGCGATTGGGCGGCCTCATCCGCGCGATGCCGCGCACCGCTCTCGCCTTCCTGATCGGCTCGGTCGCAATCTCCGCACTCCCGCCCTTCAACGGCTTCGTATCGGAATGGCTCACCTTCCAGGCGATCATCGAAGGCTCGCGCTTGCCGCAATGGCTGCTGAAATTCGAGGTGCCGGTCGCAGGCGCGATGCTGGCGCTCGCGGCGGCGCTGGCGGCGGTCTGCTTCGTCAAGGTGTTCGGCGTTGTGTTCCTGGGGCGCCCGCGCAGCCCCAAGGCGGCGGAGGCGCAGGAAGTCGGCACCGCCATGGTGGCGCCGATGGCGGGCTTCGCGGTGGTCTGCGCCTTGGTCGGCATTTTACCCATTGCCATGATCGATTTGTTGCGCCCGGTCGCGGCGCTGTTGATCCCCGGCAGTGGTGACGCGCTCGCGGGATCGAACATGCTCTGGCTCGTTCCGCTGGATCCTGGGCGCAGCTCCTACAGCGGATTGGCCGTGGTCGCGGCGGTAACGGTCCTGGCGCTGGTCCTGGTGGCGGCGATTCACCGCTTCGCCTCCGCCCGGGTGCGACGCGCGCCCGCCTGGGATTGCGGTTTCCCCGATGCGCGTTCCGAGACGCAGTACACCGCCGGCAGCTTCGCACAGCCCCTGCGGCGCGTCTTCGGCACCACTGTCTTCGCTGCGCGTGAACATGTCGACATGCCGGCTCCCGGCGAAACGCGTGCCGCTCGCTTCGAGGTGACCCTCAAGGATCCCGTCTGGGAGGGCCTCTATCGACCGATTGGCCAGGCGGTTTCCTTGGTCGCCGATCGTCTCAACGTGGTGCAGTTTCTGACCATCCGCCGCTATTTGACGATGATGTTCGCGGCGTTGGTGCTGCTGCTGCTGATCGTCGCGGTGAGCCAATGAGCTCGGTCCCGTTCGAGCTGCTGCAGCTCATCCTGGTCGTGGTGCTGGCGCCGCTGTTGACCGGGATCGTGCGCAAGGTAAAAGCGCGCCTCCTCGGTCGCCGCGGTCCCGCGCTGGTCCAACCTTACCGCGACCTGTTGCGGTTGCTTCGCAAGGAGGCCGTGCTGGCGCCGAGCGCGTCGTGGCTGTTCCGCGCGATTCCTTACATGATGTTCACGGCGATCTGGCTTGCCGCCGCGATCGTGCCGACCTACACCACCGGCCTGATGACGAGCCGCATCGCCGACCTGATCGCGTTGGTGGCGCTGCTCGGCAGTGCGCGCTTCGCGCTCGCGCTTGCCGGCATGGACGTCGGCACCAGCTTCGGCGGCATCGGGTCCAGCCGAGAGATGATGATCGCCTCGCTCGCCGAGCCCGCGATGCTTACGGTGACCTTCACCGTGGCGCTCTTGGTCCACTCGACCTCGCTGCCGCAGATTTCCGAATTCATGTTGACGCAAGCGGTGGGCATCCGCGTCTCGCTGCTGCTCGGCCTGATCTCGCTCACCATGGTGGCGCTCGCCGAGAACGCGCGCATTCCGATTGACAATCCCGCGACCCATCTTGAGCTCACCATGGTGCACGAGGCGATGGTGCTGGAATACTCCGGGCGGCACCTGGCGCTGATCGAAGCGGCGTCGATGGTAAAGCTTCTGCTCTACCTCTCGCTGATCGCCGCGATTTTCCTGCCCTGGGGCATGGGAACCGAGCAGACGCTCGGATGGGCGGCGTTGGGCCTCGGTCTCGGGAGCTATGCGGTGAAGCTTGGGACGGGCGCGGTGCTGCTCGGCGTGTTCGAGACCAGCATCGCCAAGATGCGGGTGTTCCGAGTGGCGGAGTTTCTGGGCGGCGCGTTCCTGCTCGGCATCCTCGCGGCGATCTTCCTCTACGTTTCGCAGGGTCTCTGATGCCGGTCTTCGCCACCCTCACCTATGACACCGCGCACCTCCTCGACGCCGGCATGCTGGTGGTGAGCTTCGCGCTGCTCTATCAGCGCCGCCTCTTCGGCGTGCTAAAGACATACGCGGTGCAGGCGCTGCTCCTCTCGGCGGCGGCGGCTTGGCAGGCGCACGCGCAAGCGGCGCCGCAGCTCTACATCACGGCTGCGGTCGCCCTGATCTTCAAGGCCATCATCATCCCCCTCGCCCTCCACCGCATCATCGTGCAGCTCAACATTCACCGAGCCATCGAGACCGCGCTCGGCATCGGCCCGACCCTGATGGTAGGTGTGGCGCTGGTCGCGCTTTCAATTTGGCTCGTACTGCCGGTGACCGCGGCTTCGGGCGCGCTTACCCGCGAAAGCCTTGCCTCGGCGCTCTCCGTGGTGCTGCTCGGGCTCCTCATCATGATCACGCGGCGCAATGCGGTGAGCCAAGTGGTGGGCTTCATGTCGCTCGAGAACGGGCTCATCCTCGCGGCGGTCGGGGTCAAGGGCATGCCGCTCGTCGTGGAGCTCAGCATCGCCTTTGAAGTGATGATCGCTTTCATCATCTTCGGCATCTTCTTCTTCCATATCCGCGAACGCTTCGACACGCTCGACGTACACGACATCGATCGCTTCCGAGGCGAGCGGCCGTGAACCCGGTCCTCTTCATACTCGGCTTTCCCGGCGCCGCGGCGGTGCTGCTGGCGCTGTTGCCGGACTATCGACTCGCCGCGCGTCTCAACGTCGCGGCGTCACTCCTCACCTTGCTCGCGAGCGCCGTGCCGTTCATTCACCGCCCGGAGACCACGCCTTTCCTGCTCATCGACGACTTCAACATCTACCTGGTCGCACTCACCGCCTTCGTCGCCTTCACCACCAGCCTGTTCAGCGCGCGCTATGTGCTGCACGAAGTGGAGATCGGCCGATTGCTGCCGCGATATTTGCGCTTCTATCACGCGATGTACCAAGCATTTGTGCTGACCATGCTGGCGGCGCTAACCGCGAACAACCTCGGTGTCTTGTGGGTGGCGATCGAGGGAGCGACGCTGACCACCGTGCTCATGGTCGGGCTCTATCGCACTCACGCGGCGCTGGAGGCGGCTTGGAAGTATTTCATCCTCTGCGGTGTCGGTATCGCGTTGGCACTGTTCGGAACCATCCTAATGTACCTGGCGGCGGAGCCGGTGATGGGCGAAGGGCTGCGGGCGATGACGTGGTCCGAACTGCTGCCCCGCGTCGCCGCCTTCAACCCAGCGCTGTTGAATCTCGCCTTCGTGTTCCTGCTGGTGGGCTACGGCACCAAAGTGGGGTTGGCGCCGCTCCACGCCTGGCTGCCGGATGCCCACGCCGAGGGCCCAACGCCGATCTCCGCGGTGCTGTCGGGTTTGCTGCTCAACGTCGCGCTCTACAGCGTGCTGCGCTTCAAGATGCTGCTCGCCGCCAACCCGCAGGCGGTGGCACCCGGTCCGCTCATGGTGACCATGGGGCTCACCTCGCTGCTGCTGGCGAGCTTCATGCTCTATCGGCGACGCGACATCAAGCGGCTCTTCGCCTATTCCTCGATCGAGCACATGGGCATCATCACATTCGCCTTCGGCATGGGCGGCGCTCTCGCGAACTTCGCGGGGTTGCTGCACATGACCATGCACAGCCTCACCAAGTCGGCAATCTTCTATGCCGTGGGTTACATCTCGCAGATCAAGGGCACGCAGCGCATCGCCGAGATCAGCGGCCTCACCGCGAGCCAGCCGGTGCTTGGCTGGGCGCTGGTGCTGGGCGTGGTCGCGATCGCGGGGCTGCCGCCCTTCGGTGTCTTCATGAGCGAGTTTCTGGTGCTGACGACGAGTTTCGCTCGCGCGCCCGTGCTCGCGGTGCTGGTGCTCGCGGGATTGCTGATCGGCTTCGGCGCGCTCGTGTTGCGCCTGCAAGGACTCGCCTTCGGCGAGGGTACTGGCGGCGAAAAAGTTAGCAACGCCGCGCTGCTCCCGGCCTTCGTGCATCTGGCGCTCGTATTGGCCGCCGGCATCTATCTGCCGGCGCCTCTGGTCTCCTGGTTCCAGACCGTGGCGAAGCTGCTGGGTTGAGGCGACCTCATGACATCTCAATCACTTCTTGAATTCGCCGAACAGGGAATCGCGATCGAGCAGCGTCCCTGGCCGCGTTACCGACTGAACCATGCGCAGTGGACGGACTTGGCGGCTGGGCTTGGCGCAACCGATTGGACGCTTCTCGCGGTCTGGGGCGAGCCTTCGGAAGTGCATGCGGCAATCATGGACGAGACGGCGGGAGCGATCGCCGTCCTGTCGCTTCCTTGCCCCGATCGCCGGTTTCCGTCGCTCTCCCCGGTGCGGCCGAGCGCCATTCGCATGGAGCGCGCGGCACAAGACCTGTTCGGCCTTGTGGCCGAGGGCACGGTCGATCCGCGGCCATGGCTCGATCACGGCCAATGGCCGAGCCGCGCACCGCTCGGTCCACGCGCCGCCAGCGATTACAATTTTCTGCCGGTCGAGGGCGAGAGCCTTCACCAAATTCCCGTGGGCCCCGTGCACGCCGGCGTCATCGAACCCGGACACTTTCGCTTCCATGCCAACGGCGAGACAGTGGTGCGGCTCGAAGAGCGATTGGGCTACGTGCACAAGGGAACCCTGCATCTGATGACGGGCAAGCCGGTCGCGGAAGCGGCTCGGCTCTCGGCTCGGCTATCGGGCGACAGCACCGTTGCTCACGCGCTCGCGTTTGCGCGTGCCGTCGAGGCGGCCAGCGGGGCCGAGCCGCCGCTCCGCGCGGTCTGGTTGCGCGCATTGATGGCGGAGCTTGAACGGATCGCAAACCACATCGGCGACGTCGGCGCGATCTGCAACGACGCCGCCTTCGCATTCATGCAGGCGCACTGCACCGTGCTTCGCGAAGAGGTGCTGCGCGCCGCCGCCCTGTGCTTCGGTCACCGTTTGATGATGGACCGCGTCATCCCCGGCGGCGTCTCGATCGATCTGGATGGCGCCGGAACGGCGCGCCTCGGCGAGCTCGCCGCCAGTATCGCGCCGCGCTGGGCCGAGCTCTACGAGGTTTATGACGACAGGCCGTCGCTGCTCGACCGCACCGTCGGCACTGGTGTCGTGCGAACGGAGTTGGTGCGCCGTTACGCTGCGGGCGGTTATGTGGGACGCGCCTCCGGGCGCGGGTTCGACGCTCGGCGACAGCCAGGCTATCCGCCTTACGACCGGCTCGAATTCGAGGTGCCGGTGATGCCCGACGGCGATGTCCACGCACGCGTGCTCGTTCGCTTTCGGGAGGTCGAGGCGAGCCTCGCGCTGGTGCGGATGATCCTAGACCGGCTGCCGCAGGGCGCGATCGCCGCCGCGGTACCCGCACGCGCCGGCGAAGGGCTGGCATTGGTTGAGGGGTTCCGCGGCGACATCCTCACCTGGGTGCGTCTCGATCGCGAAGGCCGCGTGCAGCAGTGCTTCGCGCGCGATCCCTCCTGGCTGCAATGGCCGCTGCTGGAGGCCGCGATCGAAGGTAACATCGTCGCGGATTTCCCGCTCTGCAACAAATCCTTCAACTGCTCCTATTCGGGGCACGATCTCTAGGCCGAGCCCATCATGTGGAAGATCATCGGACGCACACTGATCTCGAAGCCACTGCCGATCGACGCTCCCACTCCCGGCGCCGATGAGATCGCCGAGCTGGCGAAGCGTCTCGACCGTGATGCGCGGCGCCGGCTCGGCCGCAGCCTGTCGATCCGCGAGGTTGACGCCGGCTCGTGCAATGGCTGTGAGCTCGAAATCCACGCGCTCAACAACCCATTCCACGATCTCGAGCGCTTTGGACTGCGCTTCGTTGCGTCTCCGCGGCATGCCGACGTGCTGATGGTGACCGGCCCCGTGACGCATAACATGCGCGAGGCGCTGCAGCGCACCTACGCCGCTACTCCCGATCCCAAGTGGGTCGTGGCGGTGGGCGATTGTGCCTTCGACGGAGGGTTGTTCGCAGACAGCTACGCGGTTACGGGTGGCGTCGGCGCGGTCGTCCCCGTCGACCTGCACATCAGGGGTTGCCCGCCGACGCCGGTGCAACTGCTGCAAGGCTTGTTGGCGCTCTTGGAGCGAGCGGCCTAGCGCTTGCAGAGCCGACATCGGTTGTTTCTACGTCACCTTCGCCTCATCATTCGTGAGCTGATTTGCCCATACTCCCGCCTCCCGATATTATTTTCTCGATCCGTTTGATCGACCGCTCGCGCGCCGTCATCTTATCTGCTATAGGAACTTTTGTGGCCGATGCCGGCCGGCTGCAGCAAACCCTTCACGAAGATTAACCGACAATAAGAACCAGAGGTCCGGCCTTTCCCTTTCGTCGAGCCAACAAACCATGAGACAGAACTTTGCCCCCTTTGCGAGCGAACGCTCCGACGTTTCAGACGTTGTGAGTTCGCCGCCGTCGCCCACGGAATCCCCTCGGCGTCCCGATCCGCCGCATGAGGCACTACCGCTCGCCGCTGAACTGATCGCGCGTCTCACCGCAGCGCAGACGATCGGCGCACAGGAATTGCCGACCCTGGTGGAGAGCGTCGTGAACCTTGTGCGTGACATTCTGAAGCCCGTCGCATTCGTGCCGCCCCCGCTGGTCGTACCGGCGCAACCCAGGCGTCGCGGTCGCCCGCCCGGGGCGAAGCGAACGGAGCCGGCCAAGAAACGCGGGCGCCCCCGCAAAACAATGGCGTACATCGAGCCGGTCGCCGCGCCCGCGGAGCCCGTGGTCCCCGTGGTGCCGCGCCTGATCCGGCGGAGCGAGGCCGTCTCTCCCGTGCCGAGCACGCCTACTGCCGCCATTGAGCCGCCCGTGAGTAGCGTGCTGCGCGGGGTCGTTCGCTGGTTCGACCCGGCGCGGCGCATCGGCGGCGTCCGCCTCACCGGCGTTCCGGGAGACGTGGCGGTCCAATCCGAGATTTTCGTTGCGGCAAATATCACCCGGCTATTCAAGGGACAGGAGATCGAAGCAGGAGTCCGTCGCGGCCATGGTCGGGTGCAGGTTACCTCGTTGCGCGTTCCCGGCGGGGGTGCCACGACGAGCTCTTCCGGTCCCATCGCCTCGATGGGCGGACGACGGCCGCGGATCGTTATCGTCGAGAAGAAGCTCGATGCGCTGAAACGCGTGGCCGCGCGTAGCGAAGCCGAGCACGTGCTGGGCTCGCGCAAGAGCAAGGGCTGAGGCGTCCCTCTCGCCCTATTGTCGACGTCACGGCGCGGTCACTGCGGTGTGATAGCTTGTTTGTCGGTATCGGCGTATCCTCATCCGATCCCGACCCGAGCAACAAAACGCCTTGGCGCTTGACAGGAAGGAGACACTCTCATGGCCGCTCCGATCATTTACGGTCCGCAATTCAGCACCTACGTGCGCACGGCCCGGCTGGCCCTCGAGGAGAAGCCGGCTTCCTACGAGTTGGTCGACGTCGCGATGATGCAGGGCGCGCATAAGGAGCCCGAGTTTCTCGCGCGCAACCCCTTCGGCAAGGTGCCGGCGTTTTCTCATGATGGCGTGGACCTCTACGAGACCGACGCGATCATCCGTTACATCGACCAGGCGATCCCCGGACAATCGCTGCAGCCGACGGAGGCTGCGGCGCGCGCCCGTATGAACCAAATCATCGGCATCCTCGACTCCTTCGGCTATCCCAGCATGATTACCAAGGTGGTGATGCAGCGCATCGTGACGCCGATGCTGGGCGGTCAAGCGGACGAGGCCGTGATCAAGGACGGATTGCCGACCGCCGAGATCTGCCTCAAGGAGATCGAGCGGTTGATGGGCAACAGCAAGTTCCTCGCGGGCGACAAGATTTCGCTCGCCGACCTCTTCCTGGTGCCGATATATCACTACTTCGCGGCGACGCCGGAGGGGCAAAAGATGCTGCAGCCCCGTAGCAAGCTTCGCGCCTGGTGGGATCACATGAAGACGCGCAACAGCGTGGTCACCACCGAGCCGAAACTGGGCTGAGCGGACTCCTCATCAATAGCGGTCATCGGGCCTGCGGTTAGCGCAGGCCCAAGATTGTCGATGCCATTGCGCGCGGGTCACGCTGCGGCCAGCGACCGGTCTCCACCTGGTGCAGGAAATCGTCGACGAGCTGGTTGAAGAGGCCCGGTTCTTCGATGTTGATGGTATGACCTGTGTTGGGCAATACCACCAGCCCCGCGGAGGGGATGGTTCGCTTCAAATAGAGGCCCGGCTCCAGGCAGGGCCAGTCCTCATCGCCGGTGATGATGAGTGTCGGCAGCGTCATTCGTGCCAGCGGTTCGGAGAGGTCGTAGAGCGACGGCCGCTTACGCTGGACGCCGAGCTGCGTGAGCATCGACCCCGTCGTCGAATGCTCCGCAAGCTGACGTGCGAACTCGGCGAACCCCCGCGGGTCCTTGTTCTGGTACTGCACCCGCGTCGGGCCGGTGGCGTAGGCGGGCGCGATCTCCGCCATGCCCTTCTCCCTTAGGTTGGCCGCGGTTTGCTCGGTCTCGCGCTGGAACTGCTCGCGCTTGCCGGGCTCGGCACCGTAGCCGCAACCGCCCACGACGATCGAATACGCGCGGTCGGGATAGCGCATCCCGAAATGCAGCGTCGCGAAGCCGCCCATGGAAAGACCGACGACGTGCGCCTTCTCGATCTTGAGCGCGTCGAGCACGGCGCGGATGTCATCTCGGGCGCGATCCTGGGAATAACGCTCTGGCTCGGCCGGCACATCAGATGGCGGATAGCCCCGCGCATTGAATGCAATCGCCCGATAGCGCCGGGCGAAATGGCGCATCTGCGGTTCCCAGCTTCGGTGGTCGCCCGCGAATTCATGCACGAAAACCACGGGCAAACCGGATCCGACCTCTTCGTAGTAGAGCCGGATGCCGTCATCGGCAGTCAGGTGCGGCATGATGACCTCCTCAAGCCGAGCGATTGGCGATGCCACCGTCGATCGTGACGATGGTGCCGGTTGTGTAAGCGGAGAGATCCGAGGCGAGGAACGCAGCCATCGCCGCGATCTCCTCCGGGGTGGCGGCGCGACCGAAGGGCATGGTCTTGGTGAGCTCGCGCCAGCGTTCGGGATCGCCGAATTTGTCCTGCGCCACCTTGCTCATCAAAGTGACAAGGCGATCGGTCGCGACCGGACCTGGATTTATGCCCACCACGCGGACGCCGGTGTCGGGGCTGACCGCGCCCAAGGCCCTGGTGAAGGCCATCAGCGAAGCGTTCCCGGCGGAGCCTGCAATGTAGGCGGCGTTCATGCGTTCGCCCGCACCGCCGATGATGTTGACGATCACGCCCTTGCCGCGCGCACGCATCTGGCGGAAATATTCCCGCGTCATGTTGATATAACCGAAGACCTTGAGGTCCCACGCGGCGCGCCAGCGCGCCTCGTCCACTTCTTCGACCGTACCGCCGGGAATGGCGCCGGCGTTGTTGACCACGATGTCGAGCGCGGGATGGCGCCGGGCGAGAGCAAGCACGTTCTTGCTGTCGCTCAAGTCGCACGGTTCGATCTCAACCGAGACGTTCGACTCCGCGAGGATGCGGCCTCGCGCCGCTTCGAGATCGGCCGCGGTGCGCGAAACCAGGATCACGTCGCATCCCTCTTGCGCCAGGAGCCGCGCGGTCGCGTAGCCGATCCCCTTGGACGCGCCGGTCACCAAGGCCTTGCGGCCCCTGAGATTGAGATCCATCCGTGCCTCCCCCGTCGATTATTGCGGTATCGATCTGTTGCAGAAGCGGGGGGCATCGCGCAAGACCGATCTCGGCGATCCCCGGAAAATGCCTATCGTTTGGTCGCCCGCGCCAAATCATGCTAAACCGGCTGCTCGCGCGAGCAGGGCTGTAGCGATAGATGCGGCAAGCCGATGGACCTTTCCGTGGTGATACCCGTGCGCAACGAAGCGCCCAACGTGGCGCCTCTAGTGGCCGAAATTCGCGCCGCGCTCGACGAGCATTTCGACTATGAGATCATCTATGTGGATGACGGCAGCAGCGACGAGACGGCGGCGGAACTCGCTCGCCTCCGGCGCGATTTCCCTCGGTTGCGCGCGATCCGTCATCGCAGGAGCTGCGGCCAAAGCATGGCGATCCTGAGCGGCGTCAAGGCGGCGCGCGCGCCTTGGATCGCGACCCTCGACGGCGACGGCCAGAACGACCCGGCCGACATACCCTCGCTCTGGATCAAAACACGACGCCACGCCGCTCCCCCTCTGCTCGTGATCGGCGAGCGCCGACGGCGGCGCGACAATTGGATCAAGCGCTGGGCATCGAGCATCGCCAATGCGGTTCGCCGGGCACTGCTGCACGACGGTACCCCGGATACCGGCTGTGGCCTGAAGCTGTTCCCGCGAGAATTGTTTCTCGAGCTGCCGGCCTTCGACCACATGCACCGCTTTCTCCCGGCGTTGGTTCAGCGCGCCGGCGGCAAGGTGATTTCGGTTCCCGTCAACCATCGCCCGCGTCAGCACGGCCGCTCCCATTACGGTGTGATCGATCGCGCGCTGGTCGGGATTGTCGATCTCTTCGGCGTCCTGTGGCTGCTGCGCCGCGCCAAAAATCCCGAGCTGGTGGGCGATGACCCCTGAGCCCGTGCGCCTGCCGCTTCCGATCCTGCGCCAGGCCGGCCGCGTCGTCGCGTTGCTCGCGATCGTCCTCGGGATCGTCGCGCTCGCAACGCACCGCGAGATGTACGATCCCGCGGCCGTCGCCGCGACGATCGGACAATACCCTGCGGCTCCCTTGGTTTTTGTCGCGGTGCACGTCGTTGCGAGCCTGATCTTCTTTCCGCGCACCTTGCTTGGCGTCGCGGCCGGCGCGCTGTTCGGGGCCTGGTGGGGGACGTTCTGGGCGGCGCTCGGCAGCGTCATCGGCGCCCTCGCGGGATTTCTGCTCGCCCGCTACGTCAACAGCGGACTGATCGATCTCGAGAGCACGCCGCGGCTCGGGCCGGTTCTGCTGCGCGCAGAGCGCGGCGGTTGGCGTTCGGTGGCGGCGCTTCGGCTCATCCCCGTGGTGCCGCACAGTCTCGCGAACTACGCGCTGGGACTCACGCGATTGGGGATCGGCAGCTACGCGCTGGGCTCGTTTCTGGGACAACTGCCCATGACGATCGCCGCGACGGAGCTGGGCGCCGCCGGCGAAAGCGCGCTCACGGGCCGCACCGACTGGCTACTCCCGACGCTCATCGGCGCCGCGGCCCTGACGGCCTCATTCATCCTGCCGCGGTTGGTTCAGCGCCATCGATGAAGCTGCGACCGAAATCGCAGGCGCTCAAGGACATGAGATGGGGAGTTGATCGGGGAGATCGAGACGCGGAATTTTAAAATTCACCGCGAGGGAGCTAAGAACGCGAAGGTTCAAGCTGCCTCGTAACCTCCGCATCTTCGCGGTAAATCTGACCCTTGCTGACGGCACAAGGTACTTCAAGGCATTCGCAAAATGCGCCGAGCCCCCCTCATCCCCTCGCTACCTCCACATCTCCTTTAAGCTTCGGGTCGACAGCGCGTCGATAAAGCGCACGGGGTATCGGGCCGCCGGTCGCCCAGTCCAACAGCTCGACCGTGTGCACCACGGGTACGCCGGCACCGTCGCTGAGCTGGGTGATGCAGCCGATATTGCCGGCGGCGACGATTTCGGGCGTGAGGCTCGCGATGCGGCCGAGCTTGCGCGCCTTCAGTTGGCCGGCGATTTCGGGTTGAAGCATGTTGTAGCTGCCGGCGGAACCGCAGCAGAGATGGCCCTCTGGTACCTCAGCCACCTCGAAGCCCGCCTCGGTCAGGAGCGCCTTCGGTCCTGCGTGAATTTGCTGGCCATGTTGCAGCGAGCAGGCGGAATGATAGGCGACCCGCTGGCGCTTTGGCAGGACGGAGGCCCCCAATCCCAGCTCCTGCACCACCTCGCTCACGTCCTTCGCCAGCGCCGCGACTCGGGCGGCTCGGACGGCATAGGCGGGATCGTTGCGCAGCAGGAATCCATAATCCTTGACCATGGTGCCGCAGCCCGAGGCATTGATGACGATCGCGTCGAGACCGCCGCGATCGGCCTCCGCGCACCAGGCCTCGACATTGCGCCGGACCGGATCGAGTGCGCGCCGGCCGAGATGGTGCTCGAGCGCGCCGCAGCATCCCACGCGATCCACAACCACCACTTCGGCGCCGAGCCGGGTCAGGAGCCGAACCGTCGCCTCATTGATCTCGGGCGCGATCACTCGCTGAACACAGCCGTTCAACAGCGCCACGCGCAGTTTGCGCTGACCCTGTGCCGGAAACACCTGGGGGCGATCGACCGGAGAAGGACCAGGTAGGCTCCGGGGAGCCAAGCGCAGCATTGCACGCCATCGCGGCGGCAACAGCGGCGCGAACGGCCGCGCCAATTGTGCCAACAACAATGCGATCCTGGACAAGAGCGGCCGCGGCAGGATCAGCGCCAAGAGAGAACGCAGAGCACGCTCGGAGAGCGGTCGGCGATAGGTTTCCTCGACACGATGCCGGCCTTGATCCACGAGGTGCATGTAGTGCACGCCCGATGGGCAGGTGGTCATGCAAGCAAGGCAGGAAAGGCAGCGGTCAATATGACGGGCAACCTTGGCCGTCGCAGGGCGGTCGCGCTCCAGCATCTCCTTGATCAGGTAGATGCGTCCGCGCGGGCCGTCCAACTCGTCGCCCAGCAGCACATATGTGGGACAAGTGGCGGTACAGAAGCCGCAATGGACACAGGCGCGCAGAATCTTGTCGGCCTCGGCAATATCCGGATTTGCGAGCTGCGTCAGGGAAAACTGGGTCTGCATGGGATATCGTGCAACTCAGAGAGCCCGATACATCCGGCCGGGATTGAGGATGCGGCGGGGATCGAAGCCGTCCTTGATCCGCCGGGTCAAGTCCTGCAGCGCAGCCGGCAGCGGCTCGAACACCGGCACCTCCATCCTTAGCGCCGCCGGAGCACGGATGAGCGTCGCATGACCGCCGCGCGCAGCAATCGCCGCGCGCACTGTCGCGGCGCCGCCATCGCCGGCACTTGCAACGCCGAGCCAGACGAGGCCCCCGCCCCAGTCGAATACGCATTTGGCGTCAAGCCCGCGCGCGATTTCCGCAGCAATGCCCGGCCCGGCCTGGGGCGCCACCGAAAGACGCCACACTACGCGCGATTGATCGCCCGCGAAGAAGTCGAGATCAGCCAGCGAGCGCCACGGGGTGAGCGCCGCAGCTCCATCCAGGAATTCAACCGACGCAAATTCGCCGAGCTCGCGACGCAATGCTTCCGAGCGCGCTTCGACCGAGGGCTTATGGCCCTCGACCCGCAGCAAGGTCGTCGATCTCGCACCCGAACCATCGGATGGAATGTGCGCGGCGCCGCTCACCTCGTGGGGACTCTGGAGCGCCTGCGTCATCGCCGCGACCGCCGGTTCCGCGCCGAGACCCGCGAGCAGCAGCGTCCGTGTCTCTTCCGGCCGCGGCAGCACCTTGACCGTCACCTCGGTCAGCACCGCGAGCGTGCCGAAGGAACCCGCCATCAATTTCGAAAGGTCATAGCCCGTGACGTTCTTGACCACGCGCCCACCCGCCTTGAAGGCTTCGCCGCGCCCACTCACGGCGTGAAAGCCGAGCAAATGATCCCGTGCGGCGCCGTACTTGATCCGGCGCGGTCCCGCGAGATTGGCGGCGAGCACCCCGCTCAGGGTCTGCCGGCCCCCGTCGGCACCGAGCAGCGGCCCCCAATCGCCGGGCTCGAAGGCCAGCATCTGCTGTGCGCTCTCCAGCACCCGCGCGATCTCCGCCATCGGCGTCGCCGCCCCCGCGGTGAGCACCAGCTCCTCGGGCTCATAGGAGCGGACGCCGGAAAAGGCGGCAACGTCGAGCACATGCGGCGCCTCGACCGGGCGGCCGAGTGCGCGTTTCGTACTCCGAGCCAGCACCTCCAAAGCCTCCCCCTCGCCGGCCGCCCAGGCGACCAGCTTCACCAATTCGCCTTCGTCCTGCGGGCGGAAACGCGTCACGATCAGAAGCGCGGGATGTCGGGAAAGGCCATTTGGCCCCGGTGCACATGTACGCGGCCCAGTTCGGCGCAGCGATGCAGCTTCGGGAAGACCTTGCCGGGATTGAGCAGGCCCTCTGGGTCAAAGGCGCATTTGAGCCGCATCTGCTGATCGAGATCGACTGGCGTGAACATCGTGTCCATGAGATCGCGCTTCTCGACGCCGACCCCGTGCTCGCCTGTAAGGACGCCTCCCACTTCGACGCAGAGCCGCAAGATGTCGGAGCCCAGTGCCTCGGCACGCTCAAGCTCGCCAGGCTGATTTGCATCGTAGAGTATGAGCGGGTGCAGGTTGCCGTCGCCGGCATGGAAGACATTGGCGACGCGGAGGCCGTGCTTGCGGCTCAGCTCGGCCATTCCCATCAGCACGTCCGAGAGGCGTTTGCGGGGAATGGTCCCGTCGACGCAATAGTAATCGGGCGAGATGCGGCCGACCGCGGGAAAAGCCGCCTTGCGTCCGGCCCAGAAGACCAGGCGCTCCTGCTCGTTCTGGCTGATGCGGCACGACATCGCCCGGTTCTGGCGCGCGATCGCCTCGACGCGGCCAATCAGGTGATCGACCTCGGCGGCGGGACCGTCCAGCTCGACGATCAGCAGCGCCTCCACGTCGCGCGGATATCCCGCATGGACGAAGTCTTCCGCGGCGTGGATCGCCGGCCGGTCCATCATCTCCATGCCGCCGGGAATGATGCCCGCGGCAATGATGGCGGCAACGCAGCTCCCCGCGCTCTCGTTGCTGGGAAATCCGATCAGCAGCGCGCGCGCCGTGGTGGGCTTGGGCAGTATCCGCACCGTCACCTCGGTGACGACGCCCAGGAGGCCTTCCGATCCCACCATGATACCCAGCAAGTCGTAGCCGGCGGCGTCCAGATGCTTGCCGCCGAGGCGCACGATCTCGCCGTCGATCGTCACCATCTCGAGCCCCAGCACGTTGTTGGTGGTGAGGCCGTATTTGAGGCAGTGTACGCCGCCCGAATTTTCGGCGATGTTGCCGCCGATGGTGCATGCGATCTGGCTCGAAGGGTCCGGGGCGTAATAAAAGCCCGCATGCTGAACGGCGAGCGTGATCGCGAGATTGGTGACGCCGGGCTCGGTCACCACGCAGCGGTTGGCGTAGTCGATCTCTTTGATGCGGTTGAACTTGCCCATGCCGAGGATGATGCCGTCGGCAAGCGGCAGCGCGCCTCCTGAAAGCGAGGTGCCGGCGCCGCGCGGCACCACCTTGATCCGGTTATCGCGACAGTAGCGCAGCACAGCCGCCACCTGCTCGGTGGTCGAAGGAAGCACCACCAGCAGCGGCGATTGTCGATAGGCCGTAAGGCCGTCGCTCTCGTAGGCGCGCCGCTCATCTTCGTCGAGAATCACGCCTTCGCCGGGGACAATGCGATTGAGTGCCGCCGCAATCTCGGCGCGCCGCGCAATCACCCCGGCATCCGGCTCCGGCATGCGCATAGGCTGGCTCCCTTCTCGCCCGATATCTAGCAGGTTCCAGCCGGACAGAGGCAGAACCTGCTGTCTATTCGTTGATTTGTCGCATTTTCTAGCTCGAAGCGGTACCACCCTCGATTTTGCAAGGGCAAGCCTCGGTCGAAAATGCCCTGGGCAGAACTGGTCTCATTGCCCCAACCAAAAAACCGCGCCAGAGGGCGCGGTCCATTGACGCCTTAAAGGAAGGGCGCTTAACCCTGGCGCGCCTTGTAGCGCGGGTTGCTCTTGTTGATGACGTAGACGCGGCCCTTCCGCCGCACGATGCGGCAGTTCTTATCGCGCTTTTTCAGCGACTTGAGTGAGTTTGCGATCTTCATGAGGCCACCTAAGACGGAAAGCGAGGCGGGGGTACCGCGCCGGAGCGCGCGACCATAGGGCGGTGCGTTGGCCCCTGTCAACCGCGCCCGATTGGCTCAGCGGTGCTCCGCATCGTGAGCCACCTTCTCACCGACCCAACCGAGGACCGCCAGCAAGATGCCCAGGGCGAGCACGGCCATCCCAGCAAAGCGGAATTCGGGTGTTCCGACCAAACCGCTGGAGAGGCGCATCACCAAGCCGGCCAGCAAGGTGAACCCGGCCGCGAGCCAAACCCAGTCGAGTAGGCCTCGGCCACCGGCACCGCTCAACCACTGGAGCCCATGACGTCCCATGACACACTCCGCTGCGCAGGCTCATTCAAGCGTACGCGCCTTAAATCGATTTTAATTTGGAGCAGCGACCCCCACAGCACAAGGTCGCCGCCCCTGCGTTCAATGCACGGTAGTGCTGCGTTCTGCTCTCGACAGCCCTCCAGCCGAGGCCCTTGGCGCAACAAGCGGCTTGTTGATCCAGGCAAGGCGCTCTGAAACACCACCATGGCGAGAGGCCTCTACCACCGGCAACTCATGGGCATGGACATGATCAGCCCCGTGCCGCCGGATGATCGCCGCGGCGGCTTGCTCCTGCTCCAAGGTCGGCGTCGCCACCCAAAGCAGGATCCCGCCACGTTCCAACTGCCACAGCAAAGACCGCGCGTATCGCCGCTGCATGATCCTGCCAAGCGCCACAGCAACGGCGCCGCTCGCACCGCCGACTGCGGCACCCAAAGCAAGAGCCAATGCAACCGTCCCCCCGCTCGCGGCAACTCCGCCGGCGATGGCACAAATACCCGCGCTGCCCAAGGTCGATATCGCCATGGCGCGCAGGGTGCCACGCGAGCGCATGCCTATGAAGGGTATGCGGGGAACCGCTGGATCATCCACGACGGCGCCACTGCTGGCGAAAATATGGCCCAGAGCCCGTTCAACCGTGGCCTCGTCCGCCATCAAGCTCACTAGCGAGCGGTCAAATCCCGCAAGCAACAGGTCGTCAATAGCGGCTTCGAAGCCGCTGGCGTCGTGAAAGACGCCTGCGATCTCCCGTCCGAAACGGTACATCATCGGCGTTTCTCCCTCCTCAGAGGGCAGCCGAATCGCGGGCGGCAACGGCTGGGATTGTGTGACGCGACAGACCGCCAGCGCGCTTCGGTCGCGAACATTCGATATCGATCTATGCCAGGGCCGACGGCGTACCAGCGCCTCCAAGACGGCGAGAATGGCAACCCGAAGTTGTGCCGCCGTCAGCGGCTGACGCGCAGTTCAAGTTTCTTCGCTGCCGACCGAAACGTCGGGCAGAGGAGGGTTAACAGACTATTTGCGGGGCATTATAAGTCTGGAGGACCCTCCTCACCCAACCGGAGCCAGCCCATGCGAGCCGACGATCTTCGCGCGCTTCAGGCGCCGCTAAAGCAACGTTACCGCGACGCGCCGCAGGCCGCGGTGATCACGCTTAAGGCCAAGGGTGAACTCGGCGGCGAGAACCTCACTTGCAAGGTCGAGACCGGACGCACCATCGTGGAAGCAGGTCTGCATCCCGCGACCGGCGGCGACGGAATTGCCGCCTGCTCCGGCGACATGCTGCTCGAAGCGCTCGTGGCCTGCGCGGGGGTGACGCTCAAGGCCGTCGCGACCGCGCTCGATATCCCGATCGAGAGCGGCACGGTTAGCGCCGAGGGCGATCTGGACTTCCGCGGCACGCTCGGCGTTGCCAAGGACGCGCCGGTGGGTTTCCGCGCGATCCGGCTCCGTTTCGATCTCAAGACCGGCGCCAGCGCAGAGCAGCTCGCGACGCTGCTCAAGCTCACCGAGCGGTATTGCGTGGTGTTCCAGACCCTCAACCACCGTCCGGAACTCTCGGTCGAGCAGCGCGTCGCGGGACAAAGTTGAGGCAAATGCGGGCTCCAGGAAGACAGGATTCTGCGGCAGCTCTCTAAGAATTGAACGCGCTCGTGGGTCGGCCCTTGGCGTGATCGGGGACCGGAAAGCGTCGCGCGGGCAATGAGAACCCAAGGCCCGTCGCGCGCGAGGGTGCGAGCCACTGCAGTCCCACTATGCGCGGAAAGCATTGACGTGGGGGCAGGCACGCTAATTTTTACTTTGAGACCCAGGATGCTCATCAGGGTGCTCACTGTGAAATTTTTGTAATGTCCGGCTATTTGACGGCCTGTCGGACACAAGGAAGAGATGCACGATGGCTTTCTCGATCGAAGTGAATAGCGCGAAGTTTACGGTTGAGGCCGACGGCGACATGCCGCTTCTGTGGGTACTGCGCGACTTGCTGGACCTGAAGGGCAGCAAGTACGGCTGCGGCATCGGTGCGTGCGGGGCCTGCACCGTGCACCTCGACGGCCAGCCCGTGCGCTCCTGCCTCATCCCAATCTCAAGCGTCGGCGCCGCGAAAGTCACGACCATCGAGGGAATTGGCGCGACGCCGCTTGGCACGCGCGTTCAAAACGCCTGGCTCGATGTGGATGTGGTGCAATGCGGCTATTGCCAGGCGGGACAGATCATGTCGGCGACTGCGCTCTTGACGAAGACGCCGCGTCCGACAGATCAGGACATCGACCGGGCGATGGCTGGGAATGTATGCCGCTGTTGCACCTATTCGCGCATTCGCGCAGCCATCAAGAAAGCGGCGGGTCTGAGTACTGCCGATGCGAGGGCGCCATGACTGCCCTCGCCGGTCGCACGCGCGCCGAACCCACAAGGAATGCCGATCGTCTTGGCACCTCTCGCCGCATGTTTCTCAAGGCAAGTCTGGCCGCAGGCGGTGGCCTGATCCTGCACGCGGTTCTGCCGGGTTTCGCGCGTGCCGCAGCAGCGGGTTCTTCCGCGCAGGGGACGGAAGTTCTCAACGCCTTTATCTCGATCGCCCCGGACGGCGTCGTAACGATCGCCGCGAAGAACCCGGAGATCGGCCAGGGCGTCAAGACCATGCTGCCGATGCTGATCGCCGAAGAACTCGACGTCGACTGGAAGGATGTTCGCACCCAGCAGGCCGATTTCGATCCTGGCAAATACGGCGAACAGGTGGCCGGCGGGAGCACGGCGACCCCGCACAACTGGGATCCGCTGCGCCGCGTTGGAGCCGCCGGGCGACAGATGCTGGTGGCGGCGGCGGCTCGAATCTGGGGGGTCGCGGCCGACGAATGCAGCGCCGCCTCCGGGGTCGTGTACCACTCTGCGAGCGGTCGCCAGGTCGGCTATGGGGCGTTGGTCAATACCGCGGCCACCCTGCCGGCGCCCGATCTCGCCGCGGTTCGGCTTAAGGACCCGAAGGACTTCAAGATCATCGGGCAGCCGCTGCCGGGCGTCGACAACCGGCTCGTCGTGACTGGAAAGCCGCTGTTCGGAATCGATGTCACCGTTCCCGGCATGCTCTACGCCGTGTTCCAGAAATGCCCGGTGTTCGGCGGCAAGGTGGCGAGCGCGAACGTCGACGCGATCAAATCCTTGTCGGGGGTGCGCCACGCTTTTGTGGTGGCGGGCGGCGATAGTCCGCAGGGCTTGGTCAGCGGTGTCGCCATCGTCGCGGATAATTGGTGGGCGGCAAACGCGGCGCGCGACAAGCTTCAGGTCACATGGAACGAGGGTACGACCAACGCGCAGAGCAGTACCGGCTTCGTCAGTACAGCACAACGACTGTCTAAACAGATCCCGGCTCAGTCGTTGCGCCGCGACGGTGACGCAAACGCCGCATTCGCGCGTGCCGCTCACGTGGTCGAGGCGGCCTATTCTTATCCGTTCCTGCCTCATCTCGATCTCGAGCCGCAAAATTGCACGGCCCTTGTCCGAGACGGAAAAGTAGAAATTTGGGCGCCGACGCAGAACCCCCGGCCCGGCGCGAAACTCGTGGCGTCAACCCTGGGCGTGGCCGAGAGCGATGTCACGATCCATATGACGCGGGTCGGAGGCGGCTTCGGCCGGCGCCTGCTTAACGACTATATGGTTGAGGCCGCCTGGATCGCGAAAACCGTCGGCGCGCCGGTAAAGCTGCTGTGGAGTCGGCAGGACGACGTCCAGCACGATTTCTATAGACCGGCGGGCTTCCACTTCTTCAAGGGCGGTCTCGATGAGGACGGCAAGCTGATCGCGCTCAGCGATCATTTCGTGACCTTTGGAACCGGCGACCGGGTTGCTGCTTCGGCGGGAATGGATGCCGGCGAATTCCCGGCACAGCTCGTCGACAATCTCGACTACGGCATGTCGCTCATACCTCTGGGCGTGCCGACGGGCCCGCTGCGCGCGCCAGGCGATAATGCCCTTGCTTTCGTCTTCCAGTCGTTCTTGGACGAGCTTGCTCACGCCGCCGGTAAGGATCCGCTCGAATTTCATCGGGCTTTGTTGGGCACGTCGCGGGTGTTGCGGAGCTCAACACCCGACGGCAATCCTCAGCGCGACTACGACACCGCCCGGATGCGCGGCGTGATCGACTTGGTGGCGGAAAAATCCGGTTGGGCCGACCGGCATTCGCTTCCAAAGGGAAGCGGAAAGGGCATGGCGTTTCATTTTTGTCACCTCGGTTACTTCGCCGAGGTGCTTCAGGCGACGGTGTCCCCCGCGGGCGATGTGAAGGTGGACAAGATTTGGGTTGCCGGCGACGTGGGCAGCCAGATCATCAATCCCAGCAACGCCGAGAACCAGGTGCAGGGTGCGGCGCTCGACGGGATCGGCGGGGCGCTTGGTCAAGCCGTCACCATCAAGGGAGGGCGCGTGGTCGAAGGCAATTTCGACGCCGTGCGACCACTTCGAATCAATCAAGCGCCGCCCGTGGAGGTTCATTTCCGCATCACCGATCATTCGCCGACCGGCCTTGGCGAACCGGCTCTGCCGCCGGTCATTCCGGCGCTGTGCAACGCCATCTTCGCAGCGACGGGAAAGCGGGTCCGCAGGCTCCCGATCGATACCGCCGAGTTGAAGTGGTCTTAGGCGTGACAGGCTGCCCGAAGCCCTGAAATTTGAGTCGGCAAGCGTCCAGGCGATCCGGCCGCCTCTTCGGCCCGGTCAAATCCCTCGCGACGCGGCAAAGGCAATGAGGACCATTGCGATAGCGGCGACGAAGAGCAGCGTGACAATCGCGATATTCTCCCAAGGCAGCATATCGATGCCCCCAACATCGTGGCTGTCCTGGCGTTATAGGTTGCAAGAGCGGCTTTCCTCCCCGACTCGGGGCCGGAACTGGGGCCCCCCTCTTTATTGCGACAGAACAGTCCAGGTTGTTCCTTATGAGGAGCATTGAGCGCCGCGCGTTCTCCACATGATATCGCGAAGCGTCTCCCCTGCGTCAGCTTGGCGGGGCGGTATCGCATCGCCTTGGCGGCTTATTTGCTGGCCTGGCATCTCTGCGACAGGCGAGCCACAAACATGATCAACGCGGCCCGCGGTAGTCCGGCTTGAAGCTGTGGACAAGGCGCGCTTGGTCCCACAGTTCGAAGCCGTCGAAGTGTTCGGCCTGCTGACGGAAAATCGAGAAGGCTCTCTCGACGGCTTCAGTATCGCTTTCGGCTGTAATCACTTCTACGGCGCGAATGTGCCCACTTGCGACGAGATAGCATCGCATCATCATCCCCTTGATCAGGCTTGAACTGCCCGCCCCACTTATTTTTCTCTTGGCCAACATAAATTAACGCGGCTTTTCTTGCAGCATCAAACTTACTTCACCCAGCAATAGAACGACTTCTCTCGGGAAGAGGCGATCGCAATCAGTAACGAAGTGACTTGGTCTCGTCGATCAGACTACTTCTTGCGGCGAGGACTCATTCGAGAGCCCTCTCGCCGCGCCCCAAAGCGCCGCTTGCGTTCGGTTGGAAGCATGAATCTTCTGAAGAATGCGCTTGACGTGCACCTTCACGGTTGATTCCGCAATGCTGAGCGTATTGGCGATGGCCTTGTTCGACTGGCCGTTCGTCAGGCATCGGAGAATGTCCATTTCCCGATTTGAAAGCTTCTCCAGCCCATCGCCCCTGGCTGGGAGGCGCGACGACGGGGCGATGGCGAGGATCATCGTGGCCAGCTCGGAAGGAAATACTTTCTCGCCCGCGCGCACCAGTCGAATCGAATCCTCCAACGCATCCGCCGAAATCTTCTTGAGAAGAAAACCACTTGCGCCAGCGGCGAAGTATTCGGACAAGAGCGCGAGATCGAGATCGGGCGCGAGGAGCACGATCTTGAAGACGGGCGCCCAATCCCTCACGTCGCGCACCGAGACGATCTCATCGGTCGTATCCGATAGGTCGATCAGCAGCATCTCGGGGCTGCTGCGATTGTCCTCAAGTTGTCGCCGTAGCTCCTTGGCATCGGCGGCCTCTTTGACTGGATTGAAACCCATCGCGTGCAGCAAGCTGGAAAGCCCCGCTCGAAAGAGCGGACGAGAGGCCAATACAGCCATAGCCGCCATGTTCGCCATTATCGCCTCCACGAAAGGCGGATAGAGTTGGCAGTAGACAGCGCACCGGCAACAAAGCCCTCTGTAGACGCAAGAAGCGTGCCGGGTTAAGGAATATTAACCATATCAACGCACTGTCATTTATGCTCGGGCGATTTACGTAAAGTTTCGCGACAATTCAAATAACAATTCGGATTTTATTGACGATCCTCGCGACAAACATCCTATAAGCCAAGACACTATTGGGAGATTTCAAGCATAGCTTCAAGCATAGCGCTCCAATTAAGCGTCTGCTTACGCCGTCTTCTAAGAAATCGTGTCACAGGCGAGTGGCGGCAGTCACACTCCAAAGAAGCTTGCGAAGGCGTCTTGATTTGGCTCGCGCAGGGGATTCAGAGCGAGGCCATGATCGCAAGCCCGAGCAGACGTTCGAGAACCGCCGTATCTCGGATGAGATGCGCGCTCGGCCCCGCATGAGCAATCCGGCCGCGCTCCAGCACCAGCGCGTGCTCGGTGAGCTCGAGCGCGAAGCGAGCGTGCTGTTCGACCAAGATCAGCGCCATCCCCTCCTCCCCTTTCATGCGGGCGATCACGCGTGCCAGCTCCTCGACGATCACCGGCGCTAGGCCTTCGAGCGGCTCATCCAAAAGGAGAAGAGCCGGATTGGTCATCATCGCGCGAGCAATCGCCAGCATCTGCTGCTCGCCGCCGGAAAGGCGGTTGCCGCGCTGGTGTCGCCGCTCGGCGAGGCGCGGAAACAACTCGTAGACCCGCGGCAGGGTCCAGCGCCCCGGCCGCGCACTGACCGCCAGGTTTTCCTCGGCGGAGAGCGAAGGAAATATATCGCGCTCCTGTGCCACCCAGCCGATACCCAGCAGCGCCCGACGGTGTGCCGCAAGCGCCGCCACATCGTGGCCGCGCCAGCGCACCGCGCCCGCATGCATCCGCGTCAAGCCCATGATGGTCAGCAGCAGGCTCGTCTTGCCGACGCCGTTGCGGCCCAGGATCGCAAGGCTGCCACCCTCATCGATCGCGAGCGATATCTCTTCCAGCACCACCGAGGGGCCGTAGCCCGCGCTCACGCGATCGAGCGAGAGGAGCGGGTCAGCCACGGATTTCAGTGCCCCCGAGATAGACCGCGCGCACCTCGGGGTCGCTGGCTATCTCCGCGGGCGGGCCTTCGGCCAGAATGCGGCCGCCCGCCATCACGACGATGCGGCTCGCGAAGCGGAAGACCAGGTGCATGTCGTGCTCGATGAAGAGCACCGCGATCTCTCCGGGGAGCGCCGCGATCACCTCGAAGAGCTCCGCGCTCTCCGCGGCCGGGACGCCGGCCGCCGGCTCGTCCAGCAACAGCACTTTGGGCCTGGTCGCAAGCGCCAGCGCGATTTCCAGGAGACGCTGGCGCCCATAGGAAAGCTCGCGGGTCGGACGATCGCAATCGTCGGCGAGATTGAGCTTCCGCAGCAGCGTGTGCGCCTCGTCGATTGCTTCGCCGCACGCGCTGAGCTTTCGACGCCAATTGGGGGCGAGCCCGACGCGCTCGGCAACCGCCAGGGTCACCGATTCGAGCGCGGTCAGTTCCGGAAACAGCGCGTTGATCTGGAAGGTGCGCGCGAGGCCACGCTTGACTCGCCGGTCGGGATCAAGCCCGGTGATCTCGGCGCCGCCCAGATAGACCCGCCCGTGATCCGGCCGCACGATGCCGGTCAGCAGATTGATCAGCGTGGTCTTGCCCGCGCCGTTGGGTCCGATCAACGCGTAACGCGCGCCTTCCGGCAATGTGAAGCTCACTGCATCGGCGACGCGCAGCGAGCCGTAATTCTTCATCAAGCTATCCGCCCTAAGCGCCGGAAGGCTCAAATCCCCCTCCCAATGCGCGTCCATAGCTTTGCGACGCCGCCGACGATGCCGCCGGGGATGAACAGCACCACCAAGATCAGCAGCAAGCCGATCCAGAAGAACCAGTACTGCGGATTCATATCGGCGAGCTGATCGCGCGCCACCAAGAACAGGATCGAGCCGACGATGCCGCCGTAAAGCCGCCCCGTGCCGCCCAGTACCAGCATGATCAGCACTTCCGCCGAGCGCTGAAACCCCAGCGATTCGAGCGCCACCGAGCCAATCGTTTGCGTGAGCAGCGCGCCTGCGACGCCCGCGTAGAAGGCGGCGATCGTGTAGATGGTACGCAGACGCCTCCGGTTTGGCGTGCCAAGCGCGGGCATGCGCGCCGCATTTTCGCGCAAGCCCCTGAGGCTCAGTCCAAATGGCGATTGCACGATCCGCCGCGCCGCCAGGAACAGCAGAAGCAGCACGGCGAATGCATAGAGAAACGCCGTGCGCCCATAAAGATCGAAAGCGAAGCGGCCGAAGAGCGGTAGCACCGCGATTTCGTGTAGGCCGTCATTGCCGCCGGTGAGCCATCCCAGTTGATTGGCTGCCTCGCCAAGCAGCACACCCATCCCCAGGGTCACCATCAAGAGTGCGAGCCGGCTCACCCTGACGATCAGGAGCGCCGCGACGTACCCCGCGGCGGCCGCGACTGCGCCCGAGAGCAGCAGGCCCGAGAAGGGTTCGCGCCAGCCCCAACGCTGCACTAATATGGCCGCGAAATAGGCACCGATGCCGAAGAACGCCGCGTGCCCCAGCGAGATCACGCCGGCATAGCCGAGGATCAGATCGAGCGAAAGCGCGAACAGCGCGGTGATTGCGATCTGGCTCGCGAGCGCGAGGTATGTGGGAAGCAGCAGATAGGGGGGGAGCAGGAGCACGAGCCAGAACGCCGCCTCGTACCAACGCCAGCGCAACGGCTCCGCAATGGCGCGCCGCGGGTCGATGATCGCACGAGACGGCGCGCTCATCACACCTCTGTCCAGGCAAAGTGTGACCCCGAAGACGCAGAGGAAACAAAGATTTTCATTTTCGTCATTGCCGTGACAACTCGTCGGCCGCTGTGCCCTCCATGGCTCCGTGGTGGTTCTTCTTCTGAGGACAATTTCATCCAACAGCCTTCAGCGAGCACGATCACGCTCTAGACCCTTCGCCCGAACAGTCCCGCCGGGCGCCAGAGCAGCAGTGCCACCATCACCGCGTAGATGATGAAGGCACCTGCCTCCGGCACATAATACTTGCCGGCAACGTCACTGATCCCGAGCAGCACGGCAGCCGCAAAAGTGCCGCCGACCGAGCCGAGACCGCCCACCGACACCACCAGCAGCACATAGACCAGGTACTTGGTCGCGAAGTTGGGGTCGAGGCCGACCATATTGATGGCGAGCGCACCGCCGAGACCGGCAAGCCCGCTGCCGATCGCGAAAGTGAGCGCGAACACCCGGTTCACATCGATTCCGAGTCCGCGCGCCATGCGCTGATTGTCGACGGCGGCGCGCAACTGCGCACCGAAACGGGTGCGTTCGAGGCCGAACACCAGCGCGACCGCGATCACGGCGCCCACGGCGATCAGGAACAGCCGGTAATATCCGAGGTCGATGCCGAAGGGCGAGAAGCGGCCGAAGAGATACGGCGGAAGATTGACCTCCTGCTGCTGGGTTCCCCAGAGATAGGCGCAGCTTGCGACCGTCATCAGCACCAGGCCGATGGTCAGCAACACCTGATCCAGTTCGCCCGCGAGGTAGAGCCGCCGATAGAGAGTCCGCTCGAAGATCGTACTGAACGCGCCCACCAGCACGAAGGCGATCGGCAGTGTCGCGAGGAACGGCATGCCCGCGCGCTGCATCAAGGTGACCGAAAGGTATCCGCCCAGCATCGCGAACGCGCTGTGCGCGAGATTCACGAACCCCATCAGCCCCATAGTGACGGAAAGCCCGACCGACAGCACGAATAGCAGCATGCCGTACGCCAGTCCGTCGAACAGCACGCCGAGAAGGTGCGTCATTCCTCCGTTCAGCCCTCAGGCGCGACCGAGTTACTTTCCGGGATCTTTCACGTTCTCGATCTTGTCGAACTCCGCATTGACGAGCTTGCCGTCCACCCGCTCGACCTTGCGGATGTAAACGGTCTGAATCACGTCGCGGGTTTCAGGATCGATCACGATCGGACCGCGAGGGCTCTCGATCCTGAGGCCCTTGAAGGCCGCCATCACCTTCTCCGGATCGCTGACGTCGCCCTTGAGTTTCTCGATGACGGCATAGATCGCGGCCATCCCGTCATAACCGCCGACCGCCAGGAAATCCGGACGAAGCGCGCCATACTCCTTGGTGAAAGCGGCGACGAATTGCCTGTTGAGTTGGGAATCGTGCGCATAGGAGTAGTGGTGCGAGGTGATGAGGCCCAACGCCGCGTCGCCCTCCTGTTCCAGCACCGCGTCTTCGGTCACGTCGCCGGTCGCGATGATCTTGATGGTGGAGGTGGTGAGACCGCGCTCCGCGAAAGTCTTCATGAGCTGCGTCGGCTGGTCATTCGAGGGCACGAACACGAATATCGCCTGGGGACTAAGGTCCTTCACCTTCTGGGCATAGGCGGAAAATTCCGGGCTGGTGAGCGGCATGCGAACACTGCCCACCACCGTGCCGCCATTCGCTTCAAACGCATTCTTGAAGGAGGTCTCGGCATCGATTCCGGGCCCGTAATCCGAAACCATGGTGTAGGCCTGCTTGACGCCGTTCTTCGTGGCCCAGACCGCCAACGGTGCCGTCACCTGCGGCACGGTGAAGGAGACACGCACGAAATACGGGGATTTGGCGGTGATGATCGAGGTCGCGGCGTTCATGATCACGGTCGGCTTCTTCGCCTGGGTGATCACGTCTGCAACGGCAAGCGCGTTCGGCGTGACCACGAAGCCCACGAGGAAATCGACGTTGTCGCGCACGATCAACTCTTGCGCGAGGCGCTTCGCTTCCTCCGGCTTTGGACCACCGGTGTCGCGCCGGATGATCTCGATCTTCTTGCCGGCGACCGTGTCGCCATGCTCCTTCATGTAGAGCTTGATGCCGTCGTCCATCTCGCGCGAGGCGTCGGCGAAGGCGCCGGAGAATTCCGCGATGAAGCCGATCTTGATGGTGTCGGCCGCGTGGACCGACGGCGCCCATGCGGCCAGCGCCGCCAGCGCGAGACCGCCGAGCAGCCCGGATGCGATTCGATGCATTCTATCCTCCCTGCAGCCCTGTTCTCCCGGCATTTGCGCCGGCCAGGCATCGCGCGCCGCAAGCCGCAGCGCGCAAGGACGGTAGGAGTGGCGGGATCGTGGGTCAACCGGATTGTCCGGTCACCCACCAATTCTCGGTGCTACTCGGCGGGAAGCGAGCAAACGGCGTCCTCGTAGTTGCCCGCGCCCATCTCGCCGGAGGCGAAGATCCGGTGCGACGCGATCCACTCGAAGGACTCCCTGAAGACCTCTTTGGTGTAGGGCTCGAACACCAGCCGCTCGCCTGGACCCCAACGCCGCGTATCCACCATATCGATGAAACGCGGGGGAAATTCCTTTTTATAATAGTGCGTATAGCGGTCCGGGCGCAGATCGATATCGCGTTGCGCGCGCCGGAGCGCGCGGAAATAGCGCCGCACATCCTCCGGAACGGGCGTCCCCGTCAGCATCGCCGCGATCATGAAGGTGGTGTCGATGATTTTACGGAAGCCCAGTTGCTCCAGAAAATAGTAGGGCCCGCTGAACACCGCGACCGCCGGAACCTTGCGGTCGATCAATAGCTCCATGCGCTTGAACAGCAGGCCGTCGGCGAAGGACAGCTTGATGCTTTCGAGCGGCATGTACTGCTCCAGCGCCTGGATCGAGGAGTAGTGGCTGCCGGACTGGAAGCCCACGGAGATCGGCACACCCGCAAGCTCGCCGGGATCGTGAATTGCCGACTCCGGCGGCACGAATATCCCGGAGGGCGCGACGGAATAAGCATCGGCGTAAAGCTTGCCGTGGCCGACCGACGACGCCACGTTCACGGTCCAGTGACAGGCACAGCTCACGTCGCTGCTGCGCCCGCGCTCGATGGTCTGATAGGCCCCGACCTTGTTGCCGAGGTCATGCCGCTTGCCGTCCTTGGAAACCAGTTCGTCGCGGAATTCGTAGTCGAGGCCTTCGGCGGCGAAATAACCCTTCTCCTCGGCAACCCATTCCTGCAGCCGCATGTGCGGCGCGATTACGAACCTGGCCATGACGCTTCCTCCGAAACCAGTTTAGTTGCTACCCGACCGACCGTCCGGAATCCGGCGGCTCCGGGGCCTCGGCAATCCACTCCCCTAACAGCGTGTAAGCAACTGCGAGAACCGTCGGTCCAATGAAGATGCCGACCAACCCAAACGCGATCAAGCCCCCGACGACGCCCACGAGGATCAGCAGGAATGGAAGGTCCACGCCCTTCCGAATCAGTATCGGACGCAGGACGTTGTCGAGGGTCATCGCGACGACGCTGAAAACCAGAAGGACGGTGGCCAGCAGCGGATCGCTGGTCGCGTACATCCAGATCACCGCGGGAACGAGGACGAGCCCGGGCCCGATCTGCGCGATGCAGAGCAAGAAGACGAGGGCGCTCAGGATGGGCGCGAACGGAATGTTCGCGATGAACATGCCGGCGGCCGCCACTGCGGTCTGAACGAGCGCCGTTACGACCACGCCCAGCGCCACGCCGCGGATAGCGTGCGCCGCCAGCTCTACCGTCTGCTCTCCCCGAACCCCTGCGAGGCGGCGGCCGAAGCGAAGTACCGCCGCCGCACCGGCCTCGCCGCGCGCATACATGACGGCCGAAAAGATAACGGTGAGCAAAAATTGCATCAGCACCAAGCCGAGACTGCCGATCGCGCCGAGGAACCAGCGCGTCGCCGATCCGGCGTAGGGCTGCGCCATTTGCAGCAGCTCGTGCACGCCGGCATCGACAATTTTCTGCCAAAAGCTGACCGCGGGAGCGCCGAGTAGCGGAATCTCGCCGAGCCAAGCCGGAGGCGGCGGAATTTCCATCGTCGAGATCGACTCGGCCCAACCGACGATCCGCGGAGAATTCCGGACGATCATGCCGACGGCGGCCCAGAACGGCACCACGAAGATCAGCAGGATCGCCACGGTCATGACCAATACGGCAAGGGAACGCCGGTTCCAAAGCCATTGCTCCACGTGGCGCATGAGCGGCCAAGTCGCGACCACGATCATGGTGGCCCAGATCACCGCGGGCAAAAACGGACTCAAGATCAGCAGCGACGAGCCGATCAGCGCGACAATGGCGATGATCGCGAGCGTCACTCGTGCAAGGTCGCCCCTGCGATCGCTCATTCAACGGGGTCCTCGGTTTTCCCACGCGCAATTAAATCGGGTATCGGGCAGGCTATACGAAGTCTTGCGCCGCACCAAGGGCGGGCTTCATTATTTCGACATTTGCAGGAGTGTCCATGACAGCGACTCTATCCCGGCTCGGTATCGACCACGGCGTAATCCTGGTCCGCGATCTCGACCGCGCGGCGGCGCAATTTGCGCGTCTCGGATTCGCGCTCACGCCACGCGGGCATCACACGGGCCTCGGCTCCTCCAACAACTGCGCGATGTTCGGCAATCGCGACTACCTTGAGCTCCTGGGCCTGGCGCCGGAACGGGGCCGGCGACCCTTCTACGAAGAATTCCTCAGCAAACGCGAAGGAATCGTCGGCCTTGCTTTCCGAACCGCCGACGCGCGCTCGACGCGGGAGCGCCTTGCCGCCTCCGGATTTGCGCCGCCTCCGCCTCTCGCCTTCGGACGGCCGGTTCAAATCGACGGCACGACGCGCGATGCACGCTTCGTCACCACCGAGGCCGATACGAAGGCGACCAACGGCGCCCGGTTGTTCTTCTGTCAACACGAGACGCCCGAGCTGGTTTGGCTCCCCTCCGCGCTCGGCCACCCGAATGGCGTCACCGGTATCCTCGCACTCATGGTGTTCGACGAAGACGGAAAACTCGCGAACACCTGCGCGCGGCTGCTCGACATCCCGCTCGACCGGGAAGGCGGAATGCAGATTCTTCGGGCCGGGGATCATCGCCTCGAGTTCCTGACACCGGCGCTCGCGGCCGAGCGCTATCCCGGTGAACCCCTGCTCAAGGCAGCCCGTCCGGCTCTTGCCGGCCTGCGGTTGAAGACGCGCGACCTTGGTGCCCTCGAGCGCCTCCTGCGATCGGGCGGGATTGCGCCGCGCCGCACGGCGGATTGCGTCACGGTCTCCTCCGCCGACGCACTCGGCGCAATTCTGGAATTCGCGGCATGAGCCGCGGCATCGAAACGCATCGCAGCATGGTGAAGGCCTGGGAATGCGATGTTTTCGGGCATTTCACCGTCGCCTGCTACTTCGATCGCTTCGCCGACGCCTCCGAGACCTTGCGCGAGGCGTTGGCGCGCGAACGCGGCCTTGCCGTCCCCGAGAGCTGGATCACGCTCGACTATCACGCTCGCTTCACCGCCGAATTGCGCGGCGGCGATATTCTGCACGTCGAAAGCGGCGTGCTGGAGGCGGCATCGAATTCGCTGCGCTTCGGCCACCGCTTGTTCAACTCCGCAACCGGCGCGCTCTGCACCACCGTCGAGCAATGTCTGGCCTTGCCGTCTTCGGTGCGGCCGCTGAGCGAGGCAGAACAGGAGCGTCTCCTCGATCGCGACTGGTCCTGGGAAAACGCCAAGGACGAGCCCGGATTTGCCGATGACGCCGCCGATGGATTCATCGTCAGCGGACGGGACCGGGTACGCGCCGGCGAGATCGACGCGAACGGCGCATTGGCGCTTGCAAGCTACGTCCATCGCAGCTCGTTTGGCTGCATGCAGCTCCTCACCGCCATGGGCTTGACGCCCGACTATCTGCGTGCGGGACGGCGCGGCTTTTCAACCTTCGAGGTCAAGCTCAGGCTCGAACCGCCCGCGCCGAAGGCGGGTGACGCGCTGCGCCTCGAAAGCGGTCTCATGCAGCTCGGCAGCTCCTCGATCCGCATGCTGCATCGCCTGATCGATGCGCGCACCGGCCGGCGTGTCGCGACGCTCCGGCAATCGGGCGTGCATTTCGATCTCGATGCTCGCCGCTCGACGCCGATCCCGCCGGAATTGCGCGACAAAGCAGCCGCTCGGTTGTTGCGCTGACAAAAAAAGAGGTGCCGTTATGGATTTGGGCCTGGAGCTTGAAACGACGCTGCCGCAGGACGGAACCGCCGGCACCTTGATCGCGCGGGTGTGGGTCCCAGGCGCGGAGGCAGGCCCGGTCGTGGCGCTCCTGCGCGGCGAGAGCGTTCACGCCTTGGCGGTGCCGACCTCTGCCGAACTGATGGAAGCGAACGATCCGGCGGCAATGGCGAAGGCGCGGGTGCGCGAGCCCCTCGGCTCGATCCGCGAGATTCTCAAAAATAGCGCCCTAGGCCCGCGCGATCCCCGGTTACCCCATTTCCTCGCGCCGATCGACCTGCAAGCAATCAAGGCTGCGGGCGTCACCTTCATGCGCAGTCTGCTGGAACGGGTGATCGAGGAGCAGGCAAAGGGCGACCCGAGCGCCGCCGAACGCGTGCGGCAGACACTCGCGCGCGAGATAGGCGCCGATCTCGCGAGCATCCGCCCAGGCTCCGAGGCCGCGGCACGCCTGAAGCAGGCGCTGATCTCGCGTGGCCTCTGGTCGCAATACCTGGAGGTCGGGATCGGACCCGACGCGGAAATATTCACCAAGGCGCAGCCACTCTCGGCCGTCGGCACGGGCGCCGAAATCGGGCTCCATCCCGCATCGATCTGGAACAACCCGGAGCCCGAGGTGGTGTTGGTGGTGAACAGCCGCGGCGCTATCGTCGGCGCGACGCTCGGCAACGACGTGAACCTCCGCGACTTCGAGGGACGCAGCGCGCTCCTGCTCGGAAAGTCGAAGGACAACAACGGCTCGGCCGCGCTCGGCCCGTTCATCCGCCTGTTCGACGCGACATTCTCTCTCGACGACGTGCGTCGCACCACCGTCAGCCTCACGGTCGAGGGCGACGACGGCTTCGTGTTGAAGGGTGCAAGCTCGATGAGCGAGATCAGCCGCGATCCTGCCGAGCTCGTGGCGCAGATGATCGGCACGGCGCACCAGTATCCCGACGGAGCGGCACTCTACTGCGGCACCATGTTCGCGCCCACGGAGGATCGCGGCGCCAAGGGCGAGGGTTTCACCCACAAGATCGGCGATCGCGTGACGATCGCGGCACCGAAGCTGGGCGCTCTCATCAATCGCGTCAACCGCAGTGACCGAATCCCGCCTTGGCGCTTCGGCGGCGCGGCCTTGATGCGCAGCCTCGCGCGCCGCGGCATGCTCTCGTAGTCAACCTGCTTACGGCGCGCCCTCGAGGTGGTAGCGCCGGTCCATGTAGCGGAGCCGGCGCGACAAGACGCGCATCACCGTGATCGCGAAGTTGGGCCTGCGTTCCACCAATTGCGCGAAGCGCGCCTCGTCGATCTCGATCAACTCCGCCGGTTGAAGCGCGTAGATCGTAGCGCTGCGCGGCATGTGCTTTTCCACCAGGCCCATTTCGCCGACGATGCCGCCCGCCGCCACATCCTCGTAGACGACGCTCCCGCTGCGAATGCGCAGCACGCCGCTGCGGACCACGTACATGGTCGAGCCGAGATCGCCTTCCTTGAACAGGATTTCGCCGGGCTGCAGCACGTTCGTCACGGGCTCGTTGAGCAACTGCTCGAGCAACTCGGCGTTGCCGTGCCGATGCACCGCCACGCCCTCGGGCAAGACGGCTTTCGGCTTTTCCGGCGGTTCCGGAGGTCCGCTATCGCCACTCTCCCCTATTTCCGATGGCTCTTCGGCAAGCGTACGCTCGGCAGGATCAGGTTTTACGGGCGCAGCCATCGCGACACCACCGAACGATGCTGGAAGAACCGACCGCATCAACGGCGCGAGGATCGCGACGAGACGAGCAGAGAGATTGCGCCAAAGCCCACCGACTCCAGCCGACCGATCGCCGACCGGATATTGGGCGCCGAAGCCAGAGGCTCGGCTCAGCGGCGCAGCATCGCCATATTCCGCTTCGCTCGCCATGTTCTAACCCTCAGCGCGAAGGCCATTCAGGTCAAGCCGGAAAGCCCGGCTTATCAGTAAAATCCTCTTTGGTTGTCGATGAGGGCAACGAAAAAACCATTAACCGAGCCTCTCGGCGATGAGTCTAATATGTGAGCGGCGCTTCGTTGCGAAGGCGATACGCCGCGAGAGGATATGCATGAGCGCGCGCAACGATCGGGCCGTGACGAAGCCGTCGAGTCGCAAGTCTTACGGACGCTACTCTCCTGAGCGAAGTGCGGCCGCTGCTTATGTCATTTTTCGGCACGCCGCCCCGCGAACGGAACAGGCCGCATTGGAAAGAATGGTGGGCGCGACTGGGATTGAACCAGTGACCCCTACGATGTCAACGTAGTGCTCTCCCGCTGAGCTACGCGCCCACAATGGCGGCGCCCATGCGGGCGGGCGGCGCCGAGAAAACGGGCATGTAGCTCAAATTGACGGCCGAGGCAAGCCGACCGCCTAGCTCATGCCTCAAGGATACGCTCCACTTCGCCCACGAGGTCGCGGAGGTGAAAGGGCTTCGCCACCACCGTCGCCGCCGGGCGACTCACGTCGCGATGACGCATGGCGACCGCGGCGAAACCGGTGATGAACATGACCCGCAAGTTCGGCCAGCGAGCACTCGCGCGTCGCGCGAGTTCGATGCCGTCGAGCCCCGGCATCACCACATCGGCAACCAGGAGATCGACCGGCGCATCAAGCAAGAGCGCAAAGGCAGCTTCGCCGTCCCCGGCGGAAAGCACGGTGTGCCCGGCCCGGCTCAACCCACGAACCAGAAAGCGCCGAAGATTGTCGTCATCTTCGGCCAGCAGAATGCGCGCCATGGTACCCCGTGAGCGGAAACGAGCGGGATGCTTACACCGCGACCCGCCAATAGAGTATTAAAGCGAAAAATCGGGCAAAAAAGGGCACGACTCCAACTCGCCGCGTGACAGGCTGGCGTCGATCCCTTTAAATTCAACTGTCATGGAAGGGTCGATCGCGTCCAGTGCGGCGGTGCGTCCGCCGGTCGAGGTGGCGGAACCGGCAGAGCCTCAGGGGGCTCTGGTCTGCGCCTCACCGCACAGCGGCACCGATTATCCAGCCTCGTTCCTTGCGGAATCGCGTCTCGATCCGCTCACGCTGCGTCGATCGGAAGACAGCTTCGTCGATGAGATTTTCGGCGGCGCCGCGGCAGTCGGCGCGCCGCTTCTCAAGGCTCGCTTTCCCCGCGCTTACCTGGACCCCAATCGAGAGCCCTTCGAGCTCGATCCCCAGATGTTCGAAGACGCGCTCCCGAACTACGTCAACAGCCGGTCGCCGCGCGTGCAAGTTGGACTCGGCACGATCGCGCGCGTGGTCGCAACGGGCGAGGAAATCTACGCGCGCAAGCTCCGCTTCGCGGAGGCCGCGACGCGCATCGAGCGGCTTTACCGCCCCTATCACAAAGTACTGCGCCAGCTTCTCGCGGCGACGATCGAGCGCATGGGCTATTATCTGCTGATCGATTGCCACTCGATGCCTTCTTCGGCAGGTCCCGCCGAGCGCGACTTCCGCCGCCAGGGAGTCGACGTCGTGCTCGGGGATTGTCACGGAACCTCGTGCCATCCGCTCGTGGTGGAGACCGCGCAACGCATCCTCGGCGCCAAGGGCTATCGCGTGGCGCGCAACACGCCTTATGCCGGCGGTTTCACCACCGCTCACTATGGCGCGCCCAATAGCGGCGGCCACGCTCTGCAGATCGAGATCAACCGAGCGCTCTACATGGATGAGCGGGCAATCGATCGCAAACCGTTCCTTCGCCAGCTCACGCAAGATATGCACGATTTGCTCGCGGCGCTGAGCGGATTGAGCCTGCCCCACCTTAAGGCGGCATGAGGGATCAAGAAGCTGTATCGATCACGGTGCGCGACAGCCGCGATGACGATCTACCGACAATCGCGGAAATTTACGCCCATCACGTAACACACGGCTTCGGTTCCTTCGAGGAGACGCCTCCAAGCACTGAAGAGCTGCGGCGCCGACGGACGGAAATCTGCGCCAAGGGCCTCCCTTATCTCGTGGCGTCGGAGGGCTCGGTTGGTCCGATCCTCGGCTATGCCTACGCCTCGCCGTACCGCACGCGCTCAGCCTATCGTTTCAGCATCGAGGATTCGATCTATGTCGCACCCGGCGCGGCCCGTCGCGGCATCGGGCGAATACTGCTGACGGCACTGATCGAGCGCGCAACAGCGCTCGGATATCGGCAGATGGTGGCCGTGATCGGAGACAGCGGGAATCTGGGTTCGATCGGGCTTCACCGCGCGCTCGGCTTCGCGCAGGTGGGAAAGCTTCCCTCGATCGGCTTCAAGATGGGCCGTTGGATCGACGGCATCCTGATGCAACGGGCACTGGGCCAAGGCGACTCGACGTCGCCGGTTGAGCGCCAGCACCATATCCACGCCCAACCTTGAAATGGCGGCGTTAGCGCCAAAGTAACCACCCAGGCGCGACGATACCGGCGCCGAGGAACGAAGCCATGGTTTCAACCGCTTATGCCGGTGCCGAGGCACCGGACCGACACCGCGCACCATCAGCGCGCGCGGACTTCACAATCGCCCAAGACTGGTCGGCTTACTCCGGAGAAGAGCATGAAACCTGGCGCCTGTTGTTCCACCGCCAGGAGGCGGTGCTTGAGCACCGTGCTTGCCGCGAATTCCTGGCGGGGATGCGCGACCTCGGCGTCGCCGCCGATACTATCCCGGATTTCCAGCGCCTGAACGATGTGCTGCACAATGCGACTCGATGGTCGATCGTCGCGGTACCGGGTCTGGTTCCCGACGCCATCTTCTTCGACCATCTCGCGCACCGGCGCTTTCCATCCACCTGTTTTATTCGCCGCCGCGACCAGCTCGACTACCTTCAGGAGCCCGACGTTTTTCACGACATTTTCGGCCACGTGCCGATGCTGATGAACCCGGTTTTTGCCGATTACATGGAGGCTTACGGCAAGGGCGGACTCAAGGCATTACATCTGGGCGCGCTGCACCACCTGGCGCGGCTTTATTGGTACACGGTGGAGTTCGGATTGATCGCGACCTCGGAGGGCCTGCGCATCTATGGCTCAGGCATCGTCTCTTCCAAGGGGGAGTCGGTTTACTGCCTCGAGGATCCCCGCCCCAATCGAATCGGTTTCGGCTTGATGCGCGTTATGCGCACCCGCTACCGGATCGACGACTACCAACAGACTTATTTCGTCATCGACAGCTTTGATCAGTTGTTCGAAGCGACGCGCCCCGACTTCACGCCGTATTACGCCGAGCTTGCGGGACTGTCGGAAATTGGTCCCTCGGACATTCTCCCGGGAGACCGCGTGTTGCACCGCGGTATCCCCGGCGGCTAGGCAGAAAAAATGGGCCGTGCTTGCACACGGCCCAAGTTTAGGGAGGAAACGCCTAGAAGACGTACGGCAGGACAACGTCCATGCCGCACCGCAAAATATGGGGTCCTGTCGCCCTCAAATCAAGCGAAAAAACCCGATGGTTCGGCGGGATAGCCCCACCGTGGTATTTTTGCTACAGGCCTTTTGCGGGGCATTGATTTTGCAGTGCAAAATCACGCTGAAAGTGACATTGGTCACGCAAAAAGCGCGTGATTTTGCCGCAGCGCATAGTCGAACCTAATCGACCAAGCGAATTCCGCCAATCCGACTTCAGCCCCAAAGGCTTGGCTTTGGCGGAAAGAGCGTACTGCCGTCGTACCGCAAACCCGGCTGGCGGTCTCGCCCCAGCAGCAGCGGCGCATCCAGATCCACGAACTCGGCCTGCTGCGCCACCAGAGTGGCGGGCGCCATCGCGAGCGACGTTCCGATCATGCAGCCGACCATGATGCCGAAACCGGACGCGCGCGCGGCCTGAGCGAGAAGCAGCGCTTCGGTCAGGCCACCGGTTTTGTCGAGCTTGATATTGACGAACTCGTATTTGCCGCGGAGCCCCGCCAAGTCGTCGCGCGTGTGGCAACTCTCATCGGCGCAGACCGGGACCGGGTGCGGCCGATCGGCGAGCGCGCCATCCTGGCCCGCCGGCAAAGGCTGCTCGATCAGCGCCACGCCAAGCTCCCTGAGCGCCGCTCCATAACGATCGAAATGCTGGGGCGTCCATCCCTCATTGGCATCCACGATGAGGCGCGCCTTGGGCGCAGCGGCACGAATCGCGCGAACCCGGTCAAGATCGCCCTCGCCGGTCAGCTTGATTTTGAGGAGCGGCCGTGTCGCCTCCGCGGCGGCGGCCCGGCCCATCGCCTCGGGGCTGTCGAGGCTCAGCGTGTAAGCGGTGATCAAGGGCCCCGGCGGCTCGATCCCCGCAAGGCGGTGCACGGGCTTGCCGGTCTGCTTCGCTTCGAGATCCCAGAGCGCGGCATCGAGCGCGTTGCGCGCCGCCCCCGGCGGCATCCGTCGCTGCAATTCATGCCGATCCATGCCCTCCGCCACCGCGGTCGCCATCGCCTCCAACGCCGCGAGCACACCCTCGACCGTCTCGCCATAACGCGCATAGGGAACGCTCTCCCCGCGGCCGCGATGGGCTCCGTCGGTGATCTCGGCGAGCACGACCTCGGCGCTGGTGCGGCTGCCGCGCGAGATCGCGAAGGCCTTGGCAAGCGGCCAGGACTCCCGTCTGACAGCAAGACGCCGCATCGCTCGCTAGAGCCGGTCGGCGATTGCGCCGACGCCGGTGCGGACAGGATCGACGCACGGCAAGCCGAAGGCATCCGCAGTCTGCTTCAACAGGCTGTCGGCGGCCGAGGCGTCGAGCGCCGACGTGTTGATGGCGATGCCGACGCAAGTCACATCGGGACTGGTGAGGCGCGCCGCGCGCAGATTGGTCTCGATGCAAACCTGCAGGCTCGGCAGCTTGTAGCCGGGGAGGCCCCGCATGTGCGTCCGGGTCGGCTCGTGGCACATGACGAGCGCGGTCGGCTGCGCCCCATGCAGCAGACCGAGGCTTACCCCCGCATAGGAGGCATGAAACAGCGAGCCCTGTCCCTCGATCAGATCCCAGTGATCGGGAGCGTTGGCGGGAGCAAGCCATTCGACCGCTCCGGAGATGAAGTCCGCGACGACGGCATCGATAGAGACGCCGTCGCCCGCGATCAATATTCCGGTCTGCCCGGTTGCGCGGAAATCGGCCTTCATGCCGCGCCGGCGCAGCTCACGTTCGAGCGCGAGCGCCGTGAACATCTTGCCGATCGAGCAGTCGGTACCGACCGTAAGCAGCCGCTTGCCCGGTCGCCCCTTGCCGTTCGCCACCTCGAACTCGCGCGTCGGATGGCGCACGTCGTGGATTGCGCGGCCATGGCGTTCGGCGGCGGCCTTGAGCGCGGGCACCTCCGCCAGACGCTGGTGCAAGCCCGCGGCCAGGTCGAGGCCGCGCTCCAAGGCGCGAGTGAGCAGGGGAACCCAGCTCTCGGCAACGACGCCGCCGCGATTGGCGACGCCGACGATCACGGTCTTGGCGCCGGCATTGGCGGCCGCCTCGATATTCATGTCCGGCAAGCCGAGATCGGCCTTGCAGCCGGGAAGGCGGAGCTGTCCGATGCAGGCCTCAGGGCGCCAATATGCGACGCCCGCGGCGGTCTTGGCGGCGAGCGCGTCGGGCGCGTCACCCAGAAAGAGCAGATAGGGTGTTCTGATCGCCATGGCACCGGGATTCCCAAAAGGATGAAATGCGCACGGCCATTCTAGAGCGGCTTCCCCTCAAGGGGAACTGGGGAGCAAGAGCACGCCTTGCTCGCGGCCTTTCGGATCGTCATCCCCGGGGGTGACGAGAAGTACCCGCTTGGCCTCAGCGCGAACGCCAATCCTGGTGCTGCGGGTAATTGCGGGCGGCGAAGCGGTAGATTTGCTTGATCGCCTTCTCGGCCCGCTCGCCCCTGGCGATCTCGATCGACTTCCACACCTCGATCAGGTCGTCCCAGTTCATGAGCTTGGTGTGCAAGTCGTCACGCACGTCGCGCACGAACTCCACCTGTGCCTCGAATTTCTTGAGCACCGATACGATTTCGCCGGTCATGGCGTCGCATTGCGCGAACAGGCTCTCGAATTCATCCAGCGGCCGCAACAGCAAAGTGCGAACGCGGGAAATTTCCTGCGTGACGGTGCGGTCGCCGCGATAGGCGCGCACCAGCTCCGCGAGCTTGCTCATGATCTCACGCACTGCCATGTACCGCTCGCGCAATGCCTCGATGTAGGAAAGCTCGCGCGCAAGCTCGTCGATGCGATCGACAATCTCGCTCTTGCGCTCGCGGCCCATTCCTATCTTCTCCGCGATTTCGTCCATCGCCTGGTCGACGCGCTGTTGGGTCAGCGGATCTTCGACCAATTGCTCGAGCGACAGGGGATCGACCACGATCATCTCTTCGCCCGTGCGCCAGGAAGCGATCTGGAGGCTGAGCCGTCCCTTGGCGATCATGCGGTGGCGCTCTTCGACCGACCAGGAGGCGGTGCCGTCCAGGATCTCGCGCGGGATCGAGTCGTTGGGTCTGATCTCCCTCACGAAGCGCAGGCTGCGCTCGACCACGAGCAGCAACTCGCCGTCGGTGGAATCGACCTTGATGTCGAATTCCTGCCGAAGCGCCGGCAACGTGATCGCGACTTGCAGGTCGCCCAGCATGACATGCAACGCCGCCTCGAGAGTGTCGCGGGTCGGCGCGAACCGCGCGCCCTTGAGCGCGAAGACCTTGTGGTCGAAGCGGAAATGCGTGCTGCGGGGCGCGCCCGGACGGGCCGCTCTCGACGGCAGATCGAGACTGCTCATCTACCGCTCTTGCATCCTGGGTTGTGCGCCGCTCGTCCCAAAAGTTCCGCCATCACCACGTCACTTTCGAGGCGTAAAGCCATTCAATCGACGCTAGCGCAAGATGGTAAACAGTCGATGAAGCGGCCTAGCACCGCTGCTACGCTCGAGCGAGGGGTCGCTGATTCAGCGATCGCCGAACAGGAACGCGAGCAGCACGAAACGGCGGCCCGAGCGGACTTCGAGCGCTTCGTGCAGCATGGAGCACGAGAACACGATGGCGGCGCCAGTTGCCGGCGAATAGAGCTGATTGCCGTATTCGGGAAAGCGCAGCTCCCCGCCCTCGTATTCCTCGGTATTGAGGTTGAGTGACATTGCGAAGCGCCGATGGGTGACGATGAGCTCGGTGTCGTCGCGGTGGCCGTGCAGCTCGCCGCCGCGGCTTCCGGTATAGCAGCCGATGCGCATCCGCTCGCGCTGCGTGATCGAATATTGGAACGCCTTGCGAATTTCAGGAAACAACCTGCTTGAAAGCCGGCCGTCGATGAAGGAGATCGTGCCACGCTCTACCAGCCAATGGTCGATCCGATCGCCGCGGCCATACTCGGGAATCCTCATTTTGTAGTCGGTCGACATGTGATCGTCGCCGTGGCCAGGCTCGATGAAGGTCTGGCCACGCGTCTCGTAGATCTGAATGAGGCGCCGGCAATCGGCGGGGCTGAGCACCTCCGGCACCATCAGTATCGGGGGATGCGGCACCAATAGCGCGCGCGCCTGCTGCTCCACCACGCGCAGCACCGCTTCGCACGCTTCCGATACTTGTTGCGCCGGACCACCCTTGGCGATCGCCGCCACGTGGCAGTTCTGCCGCAGCACGACGACGGTGGGCTGATCCCGCGTCCCCGCCCCAAACGCCGAAAAAACGGCGCCGTCGCGGTCCAACAGGATCGGCAGCGCTAGCTTCTGCTCCTCGACCGCGCGGCGCGGCGCCGTCGTGATCACATAGATCAAGGCGCCCGCGGTCCGCAGCGGCGGCTCGGCGGCGGCGAGCGCGCTCAACATCGCGCGCACGGCCTCCGCATCGAAACGCGGGCAGAACGCCAGCAGCAGAGGATGGCCCGCTATCTCGTCGCCGCGGATGTCGACCGTACGGCCATCCAGAGTTGCAAGGGAGCAGGGTGGCGCGATGTCGCCTACCGCGAGCGGCGCGCGGAGGGAGGGACTGGCGATGGCTTCGCTGCGCTGTGCCATCGCGTTCTCCTAACAGATCGCCACGGGCCGGGCAATCTGCGGCTCCCTTGCCAATCCGCTCGCGCTATGATTGAAGCACACGAACCGCGGCATTGAACGGGGAAGCTGGTGGACACGCTGGACGAACCTGAAGCGCAATTTATCTACGTCGCGTGCGAGGCGGCAAATCGCCTCGCGCCGCTCTCGATGTTGTGGTCGTTGGGGCAAGATTCCCGGTGCACGCCATCCCCCAGAACCAGCGTCCCGTCGTGACCATCAAATCCGAAAACGTGACGCCGGTCGCGCACAAGGTGACGCGCGAGAGCCGGGCGAAGCGGATTGGCCACCGAAGCGGCGTGCTCTGGTTCACCGGCCTCTCGGGTGCCGGCAAATCGACGCTCGCCATGGCGGTCGAGCAGCAGCTGTTCCGCAAGGGCTATGCGGTCTACGTGCTCGACGGCGACAACATGCGAAGCGGCCTCAGCTCCAATCTGGGATTCACGCCGCAGGACCGGGTGGAGAACATCCGGCGCGTCGGCGAAGTGGCGGCACTCTTCGCGGACTCGGGGGTGCTCTGCATCACCGCCTTCATCTCACCCTATCGCGCGGACCGCGAGCGGGCGCGAGAGGCGGCAAAAGACTCGTTCCACGAGGTCTACATCTACGCGGACCTCGCGACCTGCGAGCGGCGCGACCCCAAGGGCCTCTATCGCCGCGCGCGCGCGGGCGAGATCGCGGACTTCACCGGCATCACCGCGCCCTATGAGCCGCCCGAGCATCCCGAGCTGATCGTGGACACCAGCACCGAACCCATGGAGGCCTGCGTCGAGCGGATCTTGCGCTACGTGGAGCAGGCGTTCGCGCTCACGCCGGGGGAGAGGTGAGTGGGATTGGATTAGGGTTTCACACCAACCAAAATCAGTGGGACGGCTGGTACGCCCCGTCCCTCTCGAATGAGATTATAAAGCTCGCCCTCATAATAGCCGACGCCGGATGACATTTGCTGTTGCAGTTCCTTCATCGACAATATTTCGACCCCAACGTCAATGACATCTCCAACAAAAAACGCCAGATGCTTAACAAAGAGATCGTAAGCCACAAAGGCGTACTTTCCGAATTGGACCTCGACGGCGACCCGATCCTTCACAAAGTCTGTTTGGTTGTACGACGGAAATGCCTCAAGCTCTGCTTGCTCTATCTCGGCCTTTTGCTGCTGCGGGTCCATAAACAATGTCTTGCGGATTAGCTTCGCCTCGGAAGTGACCCAGTATGCGATGCGTCGTTCGCTCCACTTGTGTTGTTCGAAGCCTTGCCGGATCGCCTTATTCATCGCTTTCGGCGAATACAACAACTTCCCTTTGGTTCGCACTTCCTTCGAAACCTTGGTGCGACAGGCCGAGGCATTGGTCTGTCGAATTACATCCTCAATTTCCTTCCACAGTTGGGGCTTATGAACCAGGATAAATTCGAGACCATTCAAGTGCGAGTAATACGCCGCGATCTTCATCTTGCTCGCGCGACAATCGGGAAGAGTGGCGGAATTGCTTCGCTCTTAGTGTGCGACCCCTTATGTCCACCATAAGGTTTCGCCGGATCGTATACGGGTCGATCCATCGGGCGCGTCCGCAAACTGCCAATTCGAAGTGCTGCCATCCTCTGCCACGCAATATCGACATACTCTTTCACGATATCGCAGCCATATCCGACACGTCCGTGCTTCACCGCGGCTATGACCGCAGAGCCGACGCCCATATAGGGATCGAAAACCGCGTCGGCGCGCTCGGTGAGAGCCAAGACAAGTCGTTCGACCAATTCGACAGGGAATTGACAGGGATGGGTTGTCTTTTCCACGTGATTGTTTTTCACGTTCGGAAAAATCCAGACATCACCGGGATTCTTGCCCAACGGATTGCATGAGAACTGTCCGGCTTTTGGACCCTTGAAATATTTTTTGCCGGGATATTTCGAGGGCACGCGGATGGAGTCCAAATTGAAAATGTGGTCGTTGCTCTTGGTGAACCACATGATCGTCTCGTATCGGCCTGAGAGCCGCTTTGAGCAATGCAGCCCGTGCTCGAAGTGCCATACGATCCGATTGCGGAGTTTGAGGCCGTGCTTTCGGAAAATGGGATAGAGCACAATATCGAGCGGAAAAATCTCGCCGCTTTGAACGTGGTTTCCGATCTGCCAGCAGAGCGAGCCGCGGGGGTGGAGCAGCCGGACACACTCAGAGATCACTTGAGCTTGTGCACTTACGTAGGCATCGAGCGGCGAGCGTGCCTCATAGGCCTTGCCGATGTTGTAAGGCGGTGAGGTCACGATCAGTTGTATCGATTCGCTTTCGAGCGATCGCATGAATGCCAAGTTATCCTGGCACACCATGAATGCGTCGCGATGCGGCTGATTGTGTTGAAGGGCACTAACGCTCATCTCGCCACTCCATTTCTATGTATTGTGCCCAATGCGATCCTTTTACGCTACAGCTTGAAGCGCACGCCAACAAGTACGGTACAAAACAAGAACCCGCATGTAAAGGTGCAGGGAGGAAAGCTCGCACGCTTGTGAAGACGTTGGGGGCCGCCGCGCTTCACCCTACCCCGCTCACGATCCCCTCGCGGAGCATTGTCTCGATGGCGCCGTCGTTGAAGCCGAGGTCGCGCAGCACCTCGCGGCTGTTGGCGCCCGCTTGCGGCGGGTCTTGGCGCACGGTGAAGGCCGCGCCGTCGATCTCGATCGGCAAACGCGGCACCTTCACCACCTTGCCGTCGGGAAGCTTGGTCTCGCGCAAATTGCCGCCGGCATTGAGATGCGGATCGTCGAACAAATCGGTCGGCTGGTTGACCGGCGCGAAGGCGAGCTCGGCCTCCTCGCTCTTGGCGATCAAGGTCTCGGCCGGAAATTCCCGGAAGAACTCCGTGAGCAACGGCACCAGGCGCGGCCGCGCCGCGACGCGGCGGGTGTTGTCGGCGAAATCCTTTTCCGCGAGCAAATCCTCGCGCCCGAACACCGCGCAGAACCGCCGCCATTGCGTCTCGGTCACGATGCCGATGAAGATTTGCTTGCCCTCGCGGCTCGTGAAGACGTCGTAGACGCCCCACGCGCTGTTGCGCACCGACATCGGCGCCAGCGGCAGCGGCAGATAGAGCGCGTTCACCATGTGCTGGCCCATGAGGAACGCCGCCGCCTCGAACAGGCCCGAGGTCACGCGCCCGCCCTTGCCGGTGCGATCACGCTCGCGGAGCGACGCGAGTATGCCGATCACCGCGCCGAAGCCGCCCATGACGTCGATCACCGATGCGCCCGCGCGCAGCGGCTGTCCCGGCGGCCCCGTCATGTAGGCAAGGCCGCTCATCATCTGCGCGACCTCGTCGAGAGCGCGGCGCGTCTCGTAAGGTCCGCTGAGGAAACCCTTGAGGGCCGCATAGACGAGGCGCGGGTTGAGCGCCGATACCGCCTCATAGCCGAGCCCCAGGCGGTCCATGGTCCCGACCGCGAAGTTCTCGATCAGCACGTCGCTGCGCTTGATCAGCGCCTCGATCACCGGCCGCGCCTTGGGCGATTTGAGGTCGATCGCCAGGCTCTTTTTGTTTCGATTGTAGAAGCCGAAGAACCCCACGCCCGAGCCGGTCAGGCGCCGCGTCCGGTCGCCGTCGGGCGCGGGCTCGACCTTGATCACTTCGGCGCCCAAATCGGCCAGCACCATGCCGGCGGAGGGGCCCATGATCGCGTGGGAGAATTCGGCCACTCGGAGGCCGGCCAGGGGCAGCGTTGCTTCGGTTTCGCTCATGTCTTCGTGCCGTCCTCGATTTTGTCTCGAATTCGCCTCAGCGCTTGGCGCCGATGCGGGGAAATGCCGTCTCGGCATTGAGCGCCGAGCCGAGTTCGTATTTGCGCCAGATCGCGCCTTGCCAGAGCTGCTTGCTGAAGTCGGTCAGGAACGCATCCTCGCCCGGCCGATCGGGCGGCCACGCGTCGTCGAGCAGCATGCGCGCCGCGTCCGCATTGCCGGCGTAGATGAGGTCGAGCATCGCGGCCCAAAGGCTCGGGTCCAGTTGACCCTCCGGCAGCGCCTCATAGGTCTTGCGGATCGCTTCGGCCTTTTGCGTGAGCGCCGCCGCGCCGGGCGCGGGCGTGCGCATGTCCTCCACGTCCGCCTCGTAGTTGCGCGTCTCCCGGTCGTATTTCAGGAGCACCGTCGGCGCGGGGCTCTTCTCGAACGGCGCATTCCAGGAGGCGAAGGCCATGTCGCGGAAGCGAAGCCGCATGCCGCCCTTGCCCGCCTCGATCGTGAGGTCGGAGTCCGCGAGATCGATGGTCTCGATGCGAAGCTCGCGCTCGATCCAGATGAGGTAGGCGGTATAGCAGCAGTGTTCACCGCCGCTGTAGCCCACATAGATCGCGTTGGGCGAGCTGGCGCCGCCGACCTGAAGGCTCCTCATGGCGAACCGCTGCGCGGCAAGCTTGACCGGCGTGTGGTCGCCTCGGCTGATCACCAGAAACTCGTGCGATCCGGCCCGGCCCTCGGGGCGCCGATAGTACTGGATCGCGGCATCGTTGAGCTGAATCGTCTGCGCCTTCACTCCGGCGGCGATCAGCGCCTGAAGCTCGCGGCTTTCCGCCTGGTCGAGCGCACGCGCGGGAGCCGACGCGAGCACGGCGCTCGCCAAAAGCCAAATCGCGATAATGACGCTCGCGCGCATTCGGAGATAAACCCACCGCCGCCGATCCCTCTCGCCGCACAATACCCTGAAGCGAGGGCTGGGGCACGCCGATTGCGCGGGCGCGGCCCGCGGTGCTTAAATCGACACTCTCGATTGCCCGGAGCAATTCCGCGATGACCGCCGACACGCCGCGCACGATGTTCGAGAAAATCTGGAGCCGCCACGCCGTGGTTCAGCGCGACGATGGCCAGGCGCTGCTCTACATCGATCGCCACCTGATCCACGACGGCTCGCGACGCGCCTTCGAGCTGCTGGGCGAGCGCAATTTGCGCGTGCGGCGCCCGGATCGCACCTTCGGCACCCCCGACCACTATGTTTCGACCACCAGCCGCGACATCGCGGCAGTGACCGATCCGGACGCGCGGCTGATGGTGGAGGCGATCACCAAGAACGCGGTCGCGCATCAGGTAACAGTGTTCGGCCTCGACGACCCGCGCCAAGGCATCATCCACGTGGTCGGCCCGGAGCAGGGGCTGAGCCAGCCCGGCATGACCCTCGTCGCCGGGGACAGCCATACCTCGACCCACGGCGCGATGGGCGCCCTCGCCTTCGGCATCGGGGCATCGGAAGTGGGCCATGTGCTCGCGACCCAAACGCTCTGGCAGAAAAAGCCCAAGACCATGCGTATCTCGGTCGAGGGAAAGCTCGGCCCCGGCGTCACCGCCAAGGATGTGATCCTCGCCATCATCGCCAAGATTAGCGCGGCGGGCGCCGTCGGCCACGTGATCGAATACGCCGGCAGCGCGATCCGCGGGCTCTCGGTCGAAGGCCGCCTCACCGTCTGCAACATGTCGGTCGAGGCGAGCGCGCGCGCCGGCATGGTCGCGCCCGACGACACGACGATCGCTTACATGGAGGGCCGTCCCTACGCGCCCAAGGGGGCCCACTGGGAGGCCGCGGTTAAACTCTGGCGCGCGCTGCCGAGCGACCCCAGCGCGCGGTTCGATCGCGAAGTGACGATCGACGCCGCCGCAATCGCGCCCATGGTGACGTGGGGCACCAGCCCCGAGGATGCCGTGGCAATCACCGGCCGCATTCCCGACCCTGCCGCTCACCCCGACGTCGAGAAGCGTGCGGCGATGGTGAAGGCGCTCGACTATATGGGTTTGAAGCCCGGAACCGCCCTCGACACGGTTCCCGTCGATCGCGTCTTCATCGGCTCCTGCACCAACAGCCGGATCGAGGATTTGCGGCTCGCAGCCGGGATCGTGAAGGGGCGCAAGGTCGCGGCCTCGGTGCGGGCCATGGTGGTGCCGGGCTCGGGCCTGGTGAAACGCGAAGCGGAGGCGCAAGGGCTCGACCGCATATTCAAGGACGCAGGCTTCGAATGGCGCGAGGCCGGCTGCTCCATGTGCGTCGGCATGAACGGTGATCTCGTGGACGCGGGCCAGCGCTGCGCCTCCACCTCGAACCGGAATTTCCAGGGACGCCAAGGGCGCGGTGCGCGCACGCATCTGGTGAGCCCGACCATGGCGGCGGCCGCGGCGGTCACCGGCCGTTTCACCGATGTCCGCACTTTGCTGAGCCACTGAGGAGCAGCGCATGGAACCGTTCGCGCGCCTTGACGTGATCGCGGCTCCAATGCCGGTGCCCAACGTGGACACCGACCAGATCATTCCGGCGCGCTTTCTCAGGAAGTCGCGCAAGGACGGCTTCGGCCAATATCTCTTCCACGATCTGCGCTACGACGAGACCGGGCGCGAGCGCGCGACGTACGTGCTGAACCAGCCGGCCTATCGCGGCGCCCGCGTGCTGGTGGCCGAGCGCAATTTCGGCTGCGGCTCCTCGCGCGAGCACGCGGTCTATGCACTCTGGGATTACGGCTTCCGCGCGGTGATCGCGCCGAGTTTCGGCGATATCTTTTTCGGCAACAGCTTCAAGAATGGCTTCCTGCCGATCGTGTTGCCGACGGATCAGGTGGCAGCGCTCAGAACCGCGATCGAGGCCAAGCCTGGTGCGCACGTGGTGGTCGATCTGGCGCAGCAGCAAGTCACGGGACCGGACGGCGCGGCTTACCGCTTCGAGATCGACAACTTCCGTCGCGATTTGCTGCTGCGCGGCGTCGACGAACTGGATTTCACGCTGAGCCATCGGGCGGATATCGAGGGCTTCGAGCAGAGGCTCGGCGTCGAGACGCCGTGGGTTTGAACTATCAGGCCGCGCGCAGAACCCGCTGCACCGTCTTGGCGGCGCGGTCGATCACAATCAAATAGGCACGGGTCGGCCCCTCCGGCCGACGCTTGCCTTGCTCCCAGTGCCGCAACGTATTGACGCTAAACCCGAATTGGCCTGCAAACTGCTCTTGCGTCATGCCAAGTTTGGTACGGATAGCGCGCACGTCAACTCTCGTCGGCACATGGACGCGGTATTTGCTGATTTCCGCCTCACCCCTCGCGAATGAGATCGCCTGCTCCAAGCTACGGTGTAACTTTCTCGCCACTGTCCCACTCATCTTTCGTTTCCTCGATAACCCTCGACCAATCGTTTGGTCAGATCGCGAAAGCCGTTCCGATCTGCCTGGCTCAAGTCCGCCTTTACGTTCTTGGCGTAGGCTGTAAGCAAGAACAGCGGCAGAGCGGTATTGTAGTAGAAGTAGATCACGCGCGCACCGCCGCGCTTGCCTCGTGATCCGAGGCCCCAGCGGAGCTTGCGAATGCCTCCCGTACCTCGAATCATGTCGCCGGCTGTCGGTCTCCGCGAGAGATAGTCAACCAAGGCTGCGCGCTCCTCCTCATCCAAAAGCCTCCGGGTCGCTGACAGAAACTCAGGTGTCTCCACGACCGTTATCGGAGCCGACATTGCGACACAATGTAGTCCATTGCACTAGCTCTGCTCAAGTCCACTCAATTATCTCCTCTCGCCTGTACCTCCAAACCGCGCCTCCAGCGCATCCCACTCGTCCTTACCCACGAGGCGTTGACGCTCGGCGAAGCTCATGAGGCGATTGGAGACACGATCGATGCTGCCGTCGCTCTTGAGCGCACCCAGCACCTCGCGCATCGCGAGCATGGCCGCCTGCATCGCGGCGCCCGCGTAGATCACGAGGCTGAAGCCCATCGCCGCGAGCTCGCGCTGGCTGGTGAGCGGGGTTTTGCCGCCGATCACCATGTTCGCGACTTGCGGCAGGGCGAGCCGGCGCGGGATCGCCGCCAGCTCCTCCACGCTGGTCGGCGCCTCCACGAAAGTGAGATCGGCGCCGGCCTCGGCGTAGCGGCCGGCGCGCTCGATAGCGCCGTCGAAGCCCTCGATCGCCCGCGCATCGGTGCGCGCGATCAGCAATAGCTCCGCCGAGCGGCGCGCATCGGCGGCGGCCTTGAGTTTCTGCACCATCTCGCGAGCGGGTATCACTTCCTTCCCCGCAAAATGGCCGCAGCGCTTGGGAAATACCTGGTCTTCGATCTGGATCGCCGCAGCCCCGGCGCGCTCCAGCGTGCGCACCGTGCGCACCATGTTGAGCGCGTTGCCGAAGCCGGTGTCGGCATCGACGATCAGCGGCAAGCTCGTCACATCGGTAATTGCCGAGGTCATCCCCGCCAATTCGCTCAGGGTGACAAGCCCGATATCGGGAACGCCCAGGCCGAAATTGGCGAGGCCGGCGCCGGTCAGGTAGATCACCTCGAATCCCAGATCCTCGATGATCCGCGCCGTCAGCGCGTTCCCGGCGCCTGGCGCCAGCAGCGCGCGGCGCTCGGCGAGCGCCTGCTTGAGGCTTTGACTGGTGGTGCCTATCGCCATGGCAATCTCCGCTCTCGGCCGTCGCGCCTCATGCTAGCATGGCTGCGTTCCACAAATGGAGGAACCCATGCGCGGCATGATCGTAGCGCCTCAACCCGAAGCCGTGGAAGCCGGCGCGCTTGCCCTGAAACGCGGCGGCAACGCGATCGACGCCGCCATCGCCTGCGCCTTCATGCAGGGCGTGGTCGACCCGCAGATGACGGGCATCGCGGGCTTCGGTGTCATGCAGATCTTCATGCCGAAGCGGGGTGTGCATCTGCACCTCGATTTCCACACGCGATGTCCCGCGAGCGCCACACCCGAAATGTGGCAGCACCTGATCGAAGGCGAGACGCGCGACGGTTTCGGCTTCATCCTGAAGGGCCGCGTCAACGACGTCGGCTACGAATCGATCGCCATGCCGGGCAGTCTCCGGGGCTATGAGGAGGCACTCGCGGAATTCGGCACCATGGAGTGGCGCGACGTGATTGCACCCGCGATTGCAACCGCGCGGGAGGGCTTCGTGGTGCGTCCGCACGTCTACACCATGTGGACGCAGAAGGAATCTCGGATGGGCCGGGTCGATCTCGTGGACAAGCTGCGCTCGACGCCGAGCGGGCGTCGCATCTATTTCCATCCCGATGCCACGTTGAAGGGGATGGGTGATCGCATCGTCAATGAGGATATGGCGCGGAGCCTGGAACGAATCGCGCGCGAGGGCGCCGCTGTCTTCTATCGCGGCGCGATCGCGGAAGAGATCGCGGCGGACATGAAGGCGCATGGCGGGCGCGTCTCGCTGGACGACCTGCGCAATTACAAGACCACGCGCGGCGCGCCGGTCTGGGGGAACTATCGCGGCTACCGCATCGCCTCGGCGCCGCCGCCCGCGGGCGGCACGCTCGTGATCGAAATGCTGCAGATCCTCGAGAATTTCGACCTTCGGCGGCTCGGTCACAACAGTCCGGCATTCATCCGCGTGCTGGCGGAAGCGATGAAATACGCCACCATCGACAAGGACCGCTACGTCGGCGATCCGCTCTTCGTGGAGGTGCCGCTGGACCGCCTGCTGGCGAAATCCTATGCGCGCGAGCTGGCGGCTAAGATCGAAGCCGGCGAGCGCGCCCATGTGGAGCGCCTGGGCCTCAAGGAAAAGCACGGCACAACGCAGATCTCGGTCATCGACGCCGACGGCAATGTGGTGTCGATGACGCATTCCCTGGGCGCGGTTTCCGGCGTCATCACCGAGGGGCTCGGGTTTATGTACAACGGCTGCATGGCCGTGTTCGATCCGCGCCCCGGACGCGCGGGATCAATCGCGCCGGGGAAGGCGCGGTTTACTTCGATGTCGCCCTCGATCGTCTTCAAAAACGACACGCCCTGCCTCGTCATCGGCGCACCCGGAGGCACCTACATCAGCGGCTCGGTCATGCAGGGCATCGTCAATGTCCTGGACTTCGAGATGTCGACGTTGGAGGCGGTATCGGCTCCTCGCATCTCCGTCACTTCGGACGCGATCGATGTCTCGAATCGCATTCCGCGCTTCGTCACCGGCGAAGTCGAGGCCATGGGCTACCGCGTGCAGCGCTCCTATCAGAGCTACGCGTTCGCGGGGCTCCATGCCATCAAGATCACCGACGGAAAATGGTCCGGCGGAGCCGATCCACAGCGCGACGGCATGGCGCTGGAGGTTTGATTATTTTCGCGCGGCCCGCCGCCACCAACCCAGCTCGCGCGCGCAGGGTTGGAGTGGCGGCTACTCGCGCGAGCCAAAAAACCTACCTCGCCATTTTCGGCATCACATCGAGCTTTGCCGCGATCCCCTGCAGGGCCGGGCTCACGGCGGGATATCGCGCGAGCACGCTCGGGTCATGGCCGGGGATGATGTGATCGGGAGTTTCCGCCAACCGATCCAGCACCTGCCAGCCCGCCATGTACGCGGGAATATCGACCAGCACCGGGAAGGGATTGTTGGTCTCCTTGTTCTCGAAGAAATGCAGCGCGTCCGAGGCCACGACCACGTTGCCGCGGCGCGTTGCCACCTGAGCGATTTGCAGCCCGGGCGTGTGTCCACCCACATGGCGGATGGCGAGGCCGGGCGTCACTTCGTCCTCGCCCTCGTGGAAGGCGACGCGGCCGCCATAGACGCCGCGCAGAAGCGCGCAGACCTGTTCGATATCGTAGGGGCGGCGCAGGAAGGCGTTCCCCATGCAAGGGCCCGTGGCGTGGATCATTTCGGCGCGCTGCACATGAAAGCGCGCATTGGGAAACTTGTCGAAATTGCCGGCGTGATCCCAGTGGAGATGGGTGGTGATGACGTCGGTGACATCGCTCGGATCGATGCCGACCGCCTTCAATCCCTCGCTGGGGCAGCGCAGGAAATCGTGGCCGCGCGCGGCGCAGGCCGCCGCATCGGCGCCACTGTCGATCAGGATGGTTCGCTTGTCGTTGCGTGCGATCCAGACAAAGAAATCGATGGGCATCGGCGCATCGTGCGGATCGCCCGGCGGCAACTGGTAGAGGTGATCGATCCGCCGCCGGCGCGGATTGGTGGCATAGCGGATGACAGTGAGATCGAAGGGAGCAGTCATTTCCGGGTCTCCTCGTCTGGGAAGCATTGTTGTACCGCGCGGCGGGAGCGGCGATCAAACCAAGGCTTCTGTGGCGGGCTTTCATGGCCTATAAGGGACTATCCCAACCGGAACATCGCATGTCCGAACGCGCCGAGGCAAAAACCCCTGTTACCCCGATTCCCGCCGCAACTCTGCTGGTCGCGCGCGACGGACCCCAGGGAATCGAAGTACTGATGATCGTGCGCCACGACGCCTCGGGATTCGCGGCAGGCGCTTGCGTGTTTCCCGGCGGCAAAGTCGATACCGCCGACCGCGCGCTGATCACGGCCGCCGCCAATTCCGATGGCTTGGCGGACGAAGTCCTCGCCTATCGCATTGCGGCCATCCGTGAGACTTTCGAGGAAGGGGGCGTGCTTCTGGCGCGCGCAAAGCCAAGCGGAGCAATGCTTTCGGCGGCCGCGCTCCGCGATCTCGTCGGACGGCACGACAGTGAGAATTTCGCCACCTTCGTGACCAACGCCGGGCTGGAGCTTGCAACCGACCTGCTGGTGCCATTCGCCCATTGGATCACGCCAAAATTCAGCCCAAAGCGCTATGACACCCAATTTCTGCTGGCGCCCGCGCCCCCGGATCAGGTAGCGATCCATGACGGACGCGAGGCCGTCGAAGTGCGCTGGATCACGCCCGCATCCGCGATCGAGGCCAGCGATCAGCGCAAGCTCAAACTGGTATTCGCGACGCGCATGAACTTGGCGAAGCTCGGCCGCTCCCGCACCGTCGCCGAGGCGATCGAGGCTGCGCGCCATGCGCGCATCGTCACGGTTTCGCCGGAAATCGTGGATACGCCGGCGGGTCAGGTCTTGAGAATCCCCGCCGAGGCGGACTACGGCCTGACCGAGCTATCGACCAGCAAAGTGCAGCGCGCGTGAGGGGAAGCGCTTGGTAACGATCCCGTTCCGCCTGGAGGAGAAACCGGCTTACGGCGCGCTGGAGACGATAACGCCGCTGATCCGGCGCATCGTCGCGCGCAACCCCAGCCACTTCACCTTGCACGGAACCGGAACCTATGTGGTGGGACGCGGCCGCGTCGCGGTGATCGATCCCGGCCCGGATCTCCCGGAGCACGTGGAAGCACTGCTCAACGCGCTTCGCGGCGAGACGATCGAGCGCATCTTGGTGACTCACACGCACCGCGATCATTCGCCCGCGGCGGCCGCGGTCAAGCGCCTGACCGGCGCGCCGACCGCGGGTTTCGGGCCGCATCACGCGGCCGAAGGTCCGGCGGTCGAGGAAGGCGGCGACCGCGAATTCGTGCCCGATCAGGTGCTGCGCGACGGCGACGAGATCGCGGGACCGGGCTGGCACTTCACGGCCGTCCACACTCCCGGCCACACCTCAAATCATCTCTGCTTCGCGCTCGCCGAGGAGCGGATGCTGTTCTCGGGCGACCACGTCATGGGCTGGTCCACCAGCGTGATCGTGCCGCCGGACGGCAATATGGGCGACTATATGCGCTCGCTCGAGAAGCTGCTGCGACGCGACGATCGGCTCTATCGGCCAACCCATGGCGGGCCAATCGAGGACCCGCGTCCGTTCGTTCAGGCCTTCATCGAGCACCGCCGCGAGCGCGAGGCCGCGATTCTGGCGCGCCTCGCCGCCGGCGATCGCACTATTCCCGCCATCGTGGACGCGGTCTATGTGGGACTGGCGCCGAGGCTCAAGCCTGCCGCCGCCCGCTCGGTGCTGGCGCATCTGCTGGAACTGATACAAGAGGGCCGCGTCGCCGCCGAGGGCGATGCTACGCTGGAGGCGCACTATCGGATCACCTGACGAGCGCGGCCTAGCCTCGCTGGGGCCGTACGGCATAAGCTCCGGGGCGCAACGGTCGGAGACCCGAATATGGCCAGGATGACCACGGCGGAAGCGGCGGTAGAGGCGCTCATCGCCCACGGCATCGACACTGTCTACGGGCTCCCAGGTCTGCATCTCGACGCGCTGTTCGACGCGCTCTACGTCGCGCGCAACCGGCTGCGCACCATCCATACGCGGCACGAGCAAAGCGCCGCCTATATGGCGTTGGGCGCCGCCCTGGCGACCGGCCGGCCACAAGCGTTCACGGTGGTGCCCGGACCCGGCTTCCTCAATGCGGGTGCGGCACTGCTCACGGCGAGCGGCATGAACGCGCCGGTGCTGGCTCTCGCGGGGCAGATACCGCAAAGCGAAATCGATCGCGGCCACGGTCATTTGCACGAGATCCGCGATCAACTCGGCCTGGCGCGGCACATCACGAAATTCGCTGCACGCATTCGCGCGCCTTTCGAGGCATCGGCACTGGTACGCGACGCGCTTCAGGCCGCGCGCTCGGGACGGCCGGGCCCGGTCATGCTCGAATGTGCGATCGATGTCTGGGGACGGCGCGCCGAGGTGCCGCCGACGCCGACACCGGCGCCGATCGAGCCGCCGCCCGTCGACGAGGACGCCATCGAGGCAGCCGCGCGCATCCTGGGTGCCGCCGAGCATCCGATGATCGTGGTCGGGGGCGGCGCTCTCGATGCCAGTGCCGAGGTGATCGCGGTCGCGGAACTGCTGGAGGCGCCCGTGCTCTCCTATCGCCGCGGACGCGGGATCGTGCCGAGCAGCCATCGCCTCAGCATCCCGCTGCCCATCGGGCACCGGCTCTGGAAGCAATGCGATGTAGTGCTGGGCATCGGCACCCGGCTCGTCTATCCGCAGATGCATTGGGGAACCGACCGCGACCTCAAGGTCGTGCGGATCGATATCGATCCCGAAGAACCGGAACGGCTGCGCAAACCCGACGCCGCAATTATCGGCGACGCGGCGCCCGTCCTACGCGCGCTCGCTCGCAAAATTCCCGCGCACAACCGCAAGCGGGGCGCTCGCGACGCGGAACTGGCACCGCACCGCGCGTGGCTGGCCGACAAGCTGGAGCGGGTGCAGCCGCAAGTGAGCTATCTCCGGGCGATCCGAGCAGCACTTCCCGCGGACGGCATCTTCGTCGATGAGGTGACGCAGGTGGGCTTCGTGAGCCGCCTCGCCTTCCCGGTCGAGAAGCCTCGCACCTTCATCTCGCCGGGATACCAGGACAATCTCGGCTGGGGCTTCGGCGCAGCGCTCGGCGTCAAGGCGGCAAAGCCCAATACCCCCGTGGTCGCGATCACCGGCGACGGCGGCTTCCTCTATCAGGTGGGCGAACTCGCAACCGCCGTGCAGCACCAGATCGCGCTGGTGGTCGTGGTGTTCGACAACCAGAGCTTCGGCAATGTCCGCCGTATCCAGCAGGAGCAGTACGGCAATCGCCAGATCGCCAACGATCTCGCGAATCCCGACTTCGTGCGCCTCGCCGAAAGCTTCGGCTTGGCGGCATTCCGCGCCGAGACGCCGCAGGAGTTGGAGCGGGCGCTCGGCAAGGCCTTGGCGTTGGGCGCCCCTGCACTCGTGCATGTCCCCCACGGCGAGTGCGCCAGCCCCTGGGACCTGATCCTGATGCCGAGATTACGCGGCTGAGAGGGCTCAACCTCGGCCCAACGCAGTTAATTCGCTGCCGCCGCGTGCTGCGCAAAGCGCGGCATGACCGCCTGCGCCAGCAGCTCCATCGAGCGGCGCCAAAGCGCCGGGCGATCCCAGTCATGCCCGGTTATCAGCAGCGTGCCGAACGGCCCGGTTTCCTCGCGCAGCGCCGCGAGCTGATCCAGGACGCGCGCTGGATTTCCCGCGATCACCTGCGAGCGGACGATCTTCTCGACGGTCGTCGCCTCGTCGGACATCTCGAGATCGGGCTTGATCATGAACAGGGCCTGCCGGCCCTGGCTCATGCTGTGACGGAAGAAGCGATAGTAGTAGGCGAGCGCGCTTGCGGAATCACTCAGATACTCGTCCGCCTCGCCATTGCTTTCGGTCACGAGGATGCAGCGCGCCACGCGCCAGATCGCGGGGTCGGCACGTCGGCCCGCCTTGGCGCAGCCTTCGGCGTAGCGCTCCCAATGGCTGCGCAGATAGCGGCGATGGAAGAAATTGCCGGAGACCGGAATCCAGCCGCGCTCGCCTGCGGTCACGGCGCTCGAAGAATTCGGCGTCACCAGGGAAAGCGCGATCGGCGGATGCGGCTGTTGCAAAGGCCGCGGCAGCCAACCCACCTTGAAATCGGGCCAAATCTTCTCCTTGAGCGATATGTTCCAGAATCGCCCCCGCAGGTCGTAGGGCGGGTCTTGCGCCCAGAGCTTCAGCACCATCTCGATCGACTCAAGCATCATCTGCGGGCGAAGCTCGGCTTGCTCCACGCCGAACATCTCGATGTCGCTGACGAGTCCGCCGGGGCCGATGCCCATGATGAAGCGGCCGCCGCAGAGCTGATCGAACATGGCGGCGTGCGCGGCGACGGTCGCGGGGTGTAGCTGCGGCAGGTTGATGACGCCGGTGCCCAAGCGAATCTGTTTGGTGAGCGGCGCCACGCTCGCGAGGAAGATCAGCGGCGAGGTGATGCGTTCGCTCCAGGAACTGAAATGCTCGCCGATGTAACACTCGGCGTAGCCGAGCCGATCGGCGAGCATCACGGCTTCCCGATCCTCATCGAGGATCGTCGCGTAGTCGCGGTCGGGGTGGTGGAACGGCATCATGAACATGCCGAGCTTGACCGTCATGGAATAGCTCCCTGCCTCAACGAATGATCACTGCGCCGTATAACCGCCATCGACGACCAGGCCGGCACCTGTCATGAAGCCGGCGTCGTCGGATGCCAGGAACACGATCCCCTTGGCGATGTCCTCGGCGCGCCCCAGACGACCGATAGGGTGCGCCACCAGCGATAGCCGCCGCGCCGCCTCCACGTCGTTAGTGCCGAGATTGTGCGCACGCGCCGCGAAGGTCTGCGCGCCCATATCGGTCTCGATCACGCCGGGATGGATGGAGTTGACGCGCACGCGGTACCCCTTGCGCGCGAATTCGAGCGCGGTCGCTTTGGTGAAGGTGGTGACGCCGCCTTTGGTCATGGAATAGAGCGGATCGAGCTGAGAGCCCACTAGCCCCGCGATCGAGGCGAGATTGACGATGGCGCTGCCATGGGCTGATGCCTTGCCGCTCTCCTTAAGCGCCGGCAACGCGAGCTTGGTGCCGAGGAACACGCCCGTCAGGTTGATCGCGCTCAAGCGGTGCCATTCCGCAAGGGTCGCCTCCTCGACGCCCTTGCCGAGGAAAATGCCGGCATTGTTGACGAGGATGTCGAGGCGGCCGAAATGGCGCACCGTCCCCGCGATCGCCGCGGTCCATTCTTCCTCGCGCGTCACGTCGAGATGCAGGTAGAGGGCTGCACCCTCGGCCTCGAGCGCACGCACCGTCTCGCGGCCGCGATCGTCGAGGACATCGCCGATCGCCACCTTGGCACCGGCGCGCACCATCAACCGCGCGGTCTCCGCGCCGATACCGCGCGCGGCGCCCGAGAGAAACGCCACCTTGCCGTCGAGCCTGTTCATCGTTGGCCTCCTCCACTCCGTGGGCGCCGTCAAGATCGCGGCGCTTGATCCTTGGCATCGTAGCCGGGACGCGGGACCAATCCCATCAGCACCCGTCCGAAGCCGCCATCGACCGTCACGTTCTCGCCATTGATATACTGAGCGTGCGCGCTCGCCAGGAACAGCACCGCTTCGGCAATATCCGCGGGTGTGCCGATCCGCCGCGCTGGTACGATCGCGGCGCGGCGCTCGGCTACGCCGGGCGCCTGATAGAAGGCCTCGCTCATCGGCGTGCGCACGAGGCCGGGGCTCACCGCGTTGCTGCGCACCCCCTGCGGCCCCCATTCCAGCGCGAGCTGCTCCGACAACATGACGACGCCGGCCTTGCTCACGCTGTAGGCGCCGCTGAAGGGTTGCGGATGTCGCGCCGCGATCGAAGCGACGTGCACCAGCGCGCCGTGGCCGCGCGCCAACATCGCGCGGCCAAACGCCTGCGCGCAGAGAAGGTACCCCGTGAGATTGACGCCGAGCATCGCGTTCCACTCGGCGGGGCTCAGCGTCGCGAGCGGACCCGCGCGCAGCAGCCCCGCATTGTTGACCAGCACATCGGCAGGGCCGAACGCCGCCATGCCGCGCTCGGCGGCAGCAGTCACGCTTGCGGGATCGCCCACATCGCACTCGATCGCCAGCGTCTCGGCGCCATCCTTGGCGAGCGCCACCGCCACGCGCTCGCAAGCAACACCATCGCGATCGATCAGAACCAGTCGCGCTCCCGCTTGCGCAAATGCCGCGGCAATCGCGCTGCCGATGCCGCCGCCGGCGCCGGTCACGACACAGTTTTGGCCGCGCAGGCCGAGCCAATCCATCCCCGTCATGGCCGTCACCTCGCTTTTCTATCGAGCTTCCGATCCTATTCCTGGCGCACAAGCAGCCCGAGCGAAAGGGCCAACACCTTGGACGCGAGCAGAAACCCCGCCATTGCCAGCAGAAGGCCGATGGCACGCCATGCTGTCCTCCGCTACCGATTGCGTCGCAGACGTTCGAGCCGCGCCGCGGAAGCCAAATTGACGGCTCCCTGGGGCACCTCGCCTCTGACCAGCGCCTCAGCCTGGCGTACGGTATCGAAGGCTTGGTGCTCGATCGCTTCGGGCGTGAGCCCCGCGATATGCGGCGTCGCGATCACGTCGCCGCGGGATGCCAGGTGCAGCGAGGGTTTCTGATCCGCGGCCCGCCCCACATCCATGGCCGCGCCGGCGATGCGCTTCTCGTCGAGCGCGCGGACGAGCGCCGCCTCGTCCACGAGATTGCCGCGCGAGAGGTTGATGAAGAAGGCGCTGGGCTTCATCCGCGCGAACGCTGCGGCGTTCATGAGATTCTCGGTCGAGTTGTTGGCGACCACCAAGCAGACCACGAAATCGGATTGCCCGAGCAATGCCTCCAGCGGGACCTGCCTTAGCGCGGGATCGGTGACGGTCTTGTGGGGATCGTTCACGAGGACCTGCATCCCCAACGCCACGCCGAGCCCTGCGAGGTATTCGCCGATGGCTCCGTAGCCGATGATGCCGAGAGTCGAACCCTTGAGCTGACGGCCCATGCGCACCGTGGCCTCGCGGCCGGAGCGGTAGTCGAACACCGCGGGGGTCACGTGGCGCGCGAGATCGACCATCATGCCGACTGCAAGTTCGGCGACCGAGGGGATAAAACCGGGTGTGGCCTGACTGACGAGCACCCCATGCCGGCTCGCCGCGGGGACATCGATGTTGCGGATGTCGACGGCGACCCGGAGAAACGCCACCAGATCGGGACAAGCCTCGAAAACGGCGGCGGGCCCCGCGGTCTGGCGATCGGAGACGATGATCTCGGCGCCCTTCGCCTCACGGGCGAGCGCCGCAGCGTCGAGCACCGTGCCGGTCTCGTTTCGGCGCACCTTGCCCAACCGCTCCAGCGCCGCCAGCGCGCGCGGACCGTAATAGTTCTCCAGCATCTCCGGCGTGTGGGTCAGAAAGATCGCAACCACGTGCACCCTCCCCCGTCAGTGGCCGAACATGTCTCTCACCGTCCTGATGAGGGCATCATGCTCCTTCAAGATCTGGGCATCACCGGGATTCCATGGTTTTGCTTCCGCCAACGGCGGATTACCCGGAGCCGGCGCCACGTCGTCGCGCACCGAATAGGCGCCGCGCACGGCCACGAGCTGCGTCTGCGCGGTCTTGGAAAGGTACCAGTTCGCGAACAGCTCACCCGCATGCGGATGCGGCGAGTTCGCCATCAGCATCATCGGATAATCGGTGAACGGCGTACCCTCGGGCATGTAGATCGGCATGATCGGCGCACTCTCGCGCGTACGCGCGGAATACTCGTTGAGTGCGGAAACGACGCCGATCAAGGTCTCACCGCGCGCGACGCTCAGAACCGCCGGATCGTAGGATTGAAACAGCTTTGGGTCCTGTGCCGAGAATTTTTTCAAGTAATCGGGACCGAGTTGCGTCGCCATGAAGTCGTACTGAACCCAGGCCGTGCCGCCGATCGTGATCGGCGAGGTCGCGATCTTGCCCTTCCACTTCGGGTCGAGCAGATCGTTCCATGTCTGGGGCACGTCGCCAGGCTGGACAAGCTGCGTGTTGTAAATCGGATACATCAGCGATCCGGAGGCCGCGTACCACCAACCCTCCCGCTTTGCGGTTGCGGGATATTTCGGGGCCAGCGGAGAGAGCCAGGGGCGTACCAGCTTGCGATCGATGAGCTGCTGCGCCAGCGCCACATCGGTGATTATGAGGACATCGGCTTGCGTCTTGCCGGCGATCGCCTCGGTGCCGATCCGCTCGAAGAGGCGGCCCGTGACGGCTGATATGATCGACACCTTGACGCAGTCGAATTGCTTCTCGAACGGTTCGATGATCGCGCGCTCGTCGCGGTCGCTCTGTGCGGTGTAGTAGGTGACCGCGCCCTCGGAGCATGCGGCTTCCACCAGATCCTTGGAAGCAATCGCCTCGCCGCCGACCACGGGCGAGGGAGTCTGCGCCCCGGCGCTAGCGGCACCGAGTCCGAAGAGTAATCCCGCCAACGCCGCCAGCGCCGCTCTCCTGCTTCGTGTCGTTATCATAAAGACCCTCCATTGAGCTGCGTCGGGTGTCGGACCTGCATGATCAGATTGCCGAAGCGATCAACCTCGACGGTGGCGCTCGGTCCGACAACCGCGGTCGACTCCGCTTCTTCGATGAGCGCGGGTCCCGATATCGCTGTCCCCTCTCCGAGCCGCGCCCGCGCATAGACCGGCGTATCGACGAAGCCGCCGGTCTCTTCGAAATAAGCGAGCCGCCGCTCAATCAGCGCCTCGCCCGACGCCATTCCCTCCGAGGCGAAGCGCACTTCGCGCACGGCGGGAGGCGCAATCATGCGAACCCGCCAGGACACCACCTCCACCGGCACGCCACCGAGATCGCGGCCAAATCGGAGGACATAATCGCGCTCGAAGGCCTGCCGCAGGGCCGTGACATCGTGTCGCTGTGGAATGGTAGCGTCGAGCGGAACGGTGACCTCGAAACCCTGCCCCACATAGCGCATGTCGGCCATCAGCTCGAGCGCGATCTGACGGTCCTCGAGTCCTCCCTCGCGCAGCACTGCGCGCCCCCGTTCCGCCAGCTCGGCGATCACCGCACCGACCTGATCCCAGTCCAGGTGATCCACCCCCTGGATCAGGCTGCGCGTGTATTCGACGCTGCGCGGCGCCACCAGCATGCCGATCGCAGAGGCGACGCCGGCGCCGCGCGGGAAAATCACTTGGCGCACATTGAGCAACCGCGCGATCTCGTAGGCATGCACGGGACCGGCACCCCCGAACGCCACCATCCGATAGCGCAGCGGGTCGGTTCCGGATTCGGCGATATGCACGCGCGCGGCGGTCGCCATGTTGTTGTCGACGACGCGGGCAATCCCGTTCGCGGCCTCGACCCGATCGAGGCCGAGCGTCCGCGCCAGGCGGTCGATGACGTCTTGCGCGCGCGTCACGTCGAGCTTCATGCGCCCACCGAGGAACCGATCGGGCGCCAGGTAGCCGCGGATCAGATCGGCATCGGTCACCGTTGGCTCGGCGCCGCCGCGTCCATAGCAAGCCGGCCCCGGCACGGCTCCCGAACTTCGCGGACCGACCCGCAGCAGGCTCAGATCATCGACCGCCGCAATGCTGCCGCCGCCGGCGCCGATCTCGATCAGCTCGATGACCGGCAAGCGCAATGGCAGCCCGCTGCCCTTCTTGAAGCGTTGCAGGCGTGCCGCCTCCAGTTCATGGCTCCGCCTCGGCAATCCCCCATGAATCAAGCTGATCTTGGCGGTGGTGCCGCCCATGTCGAAGGCGATCACGTCGCTCCAGCCTGCCTGCTGCGCCAGAAACGCCGCGCCCATCGTGCCGGCGGCCGGTCCTGATTCCACCAGAGCAATCGGCTGCTCCGCGGCGGCGCGCGCGGTGGTGATGCCGCCGTCCGACAGCATGATGAACAACGGCACGCCCAGCGAGCGCGAAAGCTCGATCAAGTACCGGTCGGCGATCGGCGCCACGTAGGCGTTGGCGACCGCGGTCGAGAAGCGCTCATACTCCCGCACTTCTGGCGCGATCTCGGCCGAGGTGCAGACCGCCAAGTCGGGACAGGTCGCGCGCACGATTTCCACCGCGCGGCGCTCATGGACGGGATTTCGGTAGCTGTTGAAGAAGGCAATGGCGACGGACTTGACGCCGGTGGCGCTCAGCGTGCGCGCGGCATCGCGTACTCCGGCTTCGTCCAGCGGCAGCACCACGCTGCCATCGGCGCCGATCCGCTCCTTGACCGGCACGCGCAGCTTGCGCGCGACCAGCGGCTCCGGCCGCTCCATCTGCAGATCGAAGGTGTCGTAGCGGAGCTCGTTGCCGATCTCCAGCACGTCGCGATAGCCGTCGGTCGTAATAAGCCCGACCGGAACGCCGCGGCGCTCGATGAGTGCGTTGGTGACGAGGGTGGTGCCGTGCACCACGGTCTCCGCCCGGGCGTGAAGCGCCGCCAGCCCATCGACGATCGCGCGGCGCGGGTCGTCGGGTGTGGTCAGCAGCTTGGTGACGGTGAGGCTCCGCGTCTGCGCATCGTAGAGCGCAATGTCCGTAAAAGTGCCGCCGACATCGGCGCCGGCGAGGTAACGCGTCATAACCCATAGACCTCGCGCGCGGTGGTTTCGGAGATCAGCCCCGCTTCGAGATCGGCCTGCACCTCGGCGCGATCGCGCTCGCGCGGATCGCCGAAGCCGCCGCCGCCGGGATAGCGCACGTTGAGACGGTCGCCGGCGGCGATCCGGCTCTTGCCCTTGAGCGGAAAGCCGCTCTCCCGGCCGTTCCAGACGACGCGGGACGCGGCGCCCGCGACACCGCCGAGGACCCCCCGCGCGGGATGCCATACCCGCTCCACCAGCAGCGATAAAGTGCCGGGCTGGTCGCCCGTGAGCTCTACCTCCACATCCTGGCCGAGCCCGCCGCGCTGCCGGCCAGGTCCGCCAGAATCGGAAGCGAGTTCCTTGCGCCAAATCCGCAGCGGCGACAGTGCCTCGATAATCTCCATGGAGCCGCAGACGACGTTGGAGGGAAAGCACGTGGCCGAGAGGCCATCGCGCCCGGCGCGCGCGCCCATGCCGCCGTTGATGAAAAGGATCGAGGTGTAGCGCCGCCGATCCTCGCGGTAGCCCGAGACCAGCACCCGCAGCGTCGGCGCGCTTCCAGACTCCGCGACGATACGGTCGCCGAGCACCGGCGCCAACGCCTCGTAGATCGCGGCGGCGAGGCAGTGACCGACCAATTGCCGCGCGTGGACGGGAGCCGGGAAGCGCGGGTTCAGGATCGAGCCCTCGGGCGCCGTCACATGGATCATGCGATATGTGCCCTCGTTGCGCGGCGTGCCGGGATCAAGCGCGCATTTGAGCGGGTAGCAGGAATAGGCCTCGGTATAGTTCATCACCGTGTTGAGCGCGCGGCCGACCTCGGGCGAGGTACCGGTATAGTCGATGAAGATCTCCTCGCCGCGCTTCTCGATCGCGACCTCGATATGGACCGGCTCTTCCCCGGTGCCGTCGAGATCGAGAGCGCTCCGATAGGTCCCGTCCGGTATCTGCGCGATAGCGCCGCGCATGGAGCGCTCGGTGCGCGCGCAAATCTCGCGCGAGACCGAGGACAAATCGCCGATATCCTCGCGCTCGAGGAGGTCGGCCAAGCCCCGCGCGGCGGTCTCGCCGGCGGCGATCTGGGCGGCGATGTCACCCAGCACCGGCTCGGGCAGCCGCACATTGGCGCGGATCATCGCCTGCAAGTCGGCGTTGGGCTGCCCTTGGCGCAGATAAAGAAGCGGCGGAATGCGGATGCCCTCTTCGTAGACCTCGCGCGTATCGGCGGACCAGAGCGTGCCGCCGATATCCGCCATGTGCGCGATGCTGCCGGTCCAGGCAATGAGACGCTCGCCCGCGAACACCGGCGCCACGATGGTGATGTCGGGGAGATGGCCCGACGTAAGCCACGGGTCGTTGCAGATGCCGACATCACCGGCGCGCCACTCGGCGGCTGGGCGGATCGACAGGAAATGCGCGAGCGTCCGCCCCAAGGTCATGTTGAAGGAGGGAATGCCGATGGTGTTCTCGGCGATGGCATTGCCGTCACGATCGAAGATGACGCAAGCGAAGTCGTTCGATTCGCGCACGATCGGCGAGAACGACGTGCGCCGAAGCGTCGCCGCGGCCTCGTCGGCAATGGCGATGAGGCGGGTCCAGGCCACCTGCAGCGCCACGGGATCGTCGACGATGCTGCGGTTGTTGCGGGCGCGGGAAACGGCTGAACTCAACGCGGAACCTCCTTCAATGCTTCGCCGCCGCGGCGGACCCATTGTCCCGCGACCACCAGGACCAGCAGGATCAAGCTCTGCACCAGCGCCATAACGGCCACAAGCCCGGTCGAGCCACGTTCCCAGAAGTCGAACATGGTGACGGAAAAGACCTGGGTGTTCGAGGTGTAGAGAAAGAGCGCGGTCGCAAGCTCGCGGAATGATAGCACCAGCAGCAAGATCGTCGCGGCCAGAATACCGGGCCACGCCAGGGGGATCACCACCCGGCGGAGCGTGGTGACGAAGCTGCCGCCGCAGATGCGGCCGCTCTCCTCCAGCTCGGGATGGATTTGAACCAGCGACGCGGAAATCGCCCGCACGCCCTGCGGCGCGAACTGAGAGACGTAGGCGAAGATGATGATCCAGATCGTGCCGTAGATCCCGATCGGCAGGCTGATCCAAGACCAGAGATAGCCGAGGCCGATGATCAATCCGGGTATGGCAATCGGTAGGATCGCGATCACGTCGAGCATTCGCCGGCCCGCGATCTCCGTGCGATGCACGATGTAGGCGATGGTGAAATAGAGCACGCCGCCCAGCAGCACGGTTCCAAGCGCCACCAGCAGCGAATTCACGAGCGAGGTTTGCACGACCGCGTCGGAGAGCGCGATGCCGAACTGGCGTAGCGAAAGCTGCGCCGGATCAAAAACCGCGGCGAGGGTCGAGAAAAACAAGCCCTTGCGCAACGCGATCAGCAGCAGCGCCCCATAGGGCAGCAGCACCACGAACAGGAGATAGGCGAAGCCTAATGTGGCGAGCGGCCAGCGGGCGCCCCCGAGTGCCACGATATTGGGCCTGACCCCCTTACCCCCGACGGTCACGAAACTGCGCCGCGCGACCACGCGATGCTGGAGCAGCACCAAGGTCACAGTGACCGCGAGCATGAGAACGCCCAATGCCGAGGCCTCGTTCACCCGAGGCGGCGCGAATCCGATCAGCTCCCAGATGCGGACCGAGATGAAATGCAGACCGCCAGCGGTGCCGAGCACGGCGGGGATCGCGAACAGCTCGATCAGCAGCACGAACACCAACAGCGCCGCCGAGAGCAGCGCCGGCGCCACCAGCGGCAACGTTATCTGCGCCAGGGTTCGAAACCGGCCCGCGCCGCAGAGCGCCGCCGCTTCTTCAAAGACCGGGTCCATGTTGCGCAGCGCCGCCGCCACGAACAGGTAGACGTAGGGCGCGTAGTAGATCGCAAACACGAAGCCGATGCCGGCAAAACTGTAGACATTGACCAGCCCCGGCAGGTGCAATGCGCGCGCCGCCAGGTTGATGATGCCGCTCCGAGGCGATGCCAGGATGTCCCAGGCGAAGGCGCCCACGAGCGGCGGCACGAACATCGGCATGATCGCGACCGCCTCGATGAGGCGCCGTCCCGGCACGTCGGTTCGGGTCGCAAGCCAGGCGAGGCTGGCGCCGATCGCAAGCGCGCCGGCGGTTCCCGAGAACGCCGCCCCCAAGCTGGTGCCGAGCAACCCGCCGAAGCCGCCCTTGGTCAGCACCTCCACGTAGTTGTCGAGCGTGAGCCCGGACCAATCCACATGCAGCGCGCGCGGCGGCTCGGAAAGGAAGGAACCCAGCACCAGCACCGCCACCGGCAGCACGATCAGCACCCCGAGCAGAGCCGCAAGGGCCGCCACCAAGAGGCGCAGCGGATTTAGCGCTCCAGCGCGCCGTGCGGATGCGACGAATTGCTGCTCGACCGCCATAGCGCCTCACGCGGCCCGCATGGCGCGGAACTGCGGTGCTACTTTCTGCATGAAGAGCGTGAGGCTGGCGCAAGCATCGGCATGTGCCATCGGACCCAGGCGGAATTGCGCGATGACGCCGCCGACACCGATCGCCTCGACTTCGCTCAGCGCTTCGGCCACGGTCGCGGGCGAGCCGCAGATAAGCGCGTGGCGTAGATCGATGCGCGCCGCGGGCGCCGCCGGGTTCTCGGCTTTGATCCGCAGTCCCTGCTCGGCATAGACGCGATTGCGCAGCGAAGCGCGGTGCTCCTGCATGTTCTTGAAGGCGGGAACCGCGATCCGCTCCGCCTCCGCATCGGTTTCGGCGACGAACACGTTGCGCCAAATCCAGCACTGCTCGACGTTGCGCCGGATCGCCTCGTCATCGAACCCCACCTCGCGCATCGTCTTTCGGTAAAGCTCCATCCGATGGCGCGTCGTCTCGTTCGACTGCACGTTCATCAGGAACGGCCGCCCCGCCCGTGCAAGCTCCACCATCGACGCCTCGCCCGAGGCGCCGCGGATCACCGGCGGATGCGGCTTGGTGTACGGTCTGGGCCTCAGGATGGGGATATTCAAATTCCAGTATTTGCCGTGGTGCTCAAGGGCTTCTTGCGTCCAGGCCCGAAGCATCACCGCCTCCGCCTCCTCGAAGCGCGACTGCGCCTCCTCGTGATCGATGCCGTAGCCCTGATAATCGTAGATGTTGTAGGCAGTGCCGCGCCCGAGGCCGACGATAAGGCGCCCCTTGCTGATGTGGTCGATGAGCGCAAGCTGCTCGGCGAGTCGGGTCGGATGATGCAGCGAGGTCTGGACCACCGCGAAACCAATCCGGCAGCGACGCGTCGCGGTGGCGAGCGCCGCGGCAAAGACGACGGGATCGACATAGGCGCAGTTGCCGTCGAAGTGATGCTCGGCGAGCCAGAGCACCTCGACGCCGAGCTCGTCGGAGAGCCGCGCCTCGGCCAAGGTCTCGTCGATGACGCGGCCGTCTTCCGCGGGGTCGCGGCTTTCCGGAAACAGAAAGTTACTGAATTTCACCGGCGATCCTCCTTCGGCTGCGCGGCCATCACGAAGGGCGCGCGGGGCTTTGTCAAGGCGAGGTGAAGCCGCTCAGCCCCCCGATTTTCGCGGCCTGTACCCCGCCACATGCGCGCCGTCCTCGGGGCTCAGGCGCGCGAACCAAAGCGCAGAGATCAGCGGGAATACGGCCATGATCACCAGCACCACCCGGAAATCCGCCGCGGTCGGCAACGGCTTCGGCACCGTGATGAGCGCCAGCAGGGTCGCGCTGATGGTGACCCCGAAACTCATGGATAGCTGCTGCGCAACGCTCGAGAGGCTGGAGCCCGGGCTGATATCGTGCCCGGCCAGATCGGAATAGCCGAGCGTGTTCATGCAGGTGAATTGCAGCGCGCGGAAGAAGCCGAGCGCGAACAGGCCGCAGAGGATCAAGGCAATCGGCACGCCGAAGGTTATGAGCGCAATTCCCAGCATCATCAGGCTTGTGATCGTGCCGTTTCCGAGCAGGATGGCGCGGAAGCCGAGCTTGCGCAGCAATGGCGGCGAGACCAGGCGCATGGTGATGGCGCCCACCGCCAGCACGGAGGTTACGAGTCCGGAATGGAAGGCGGAGAAGCCGAAGGGAATCTGCAGCAGCAATGGGATCAGGAACGCGGTGGAGCTGAGCCCGATGCGGCAGATGCTGCCGGCCAGAACGCCCAATCGGAAGGTCTTGATACGGAATATCTTGAGGTCGACCGCGGGGTTCGCGACGCGCCGCGCATAGAAACCGAAGGCGGCAAGGCTCAGCGCCGCCACCACCCATATCGCCCCTTCGGCATAAGCCGAGATCAAATTCCGCCCGGTGAATTCGAGCGCTATCTCGACCGCAGCCAGACCGACGCCGCAGAGGATGAAACCGAAAAAATCGAAGCGGCTGGTTGACTCGGCGCGGAAATTCTCGAAGTAGCGCAGCGCCAGCACGATCCCGAGCAGGCCCACGGGGACATTGACATAGAAGATCCAGCGCCACGACACGTAGGTGGTGAGAAAACCCCCGACCATCGGGCCGACCGCCGGGCCGAGCAGCGCCGGAATGGCCACGTAGCTCATCGCCGCCACCAGCTCGGATTTCGGGAACGACTTCAGCAGCACAAGGCGTCCAATCGGCGTCATCAACGCGCCGCCGACGCCCTGGAGGATGCGCATGATCACCAGAACCGAGAGCGAGTTCGCGGCGCCACAGAGCGCCGATCCCAGGGTGAATACCGCGACCGCTGAGGCGAAGACCGAGCGTGCACCGTAGCGGTCGGCGATCCAGCCGCTCACGGGGATGAACACCGCGAGGCTCAGCAGGTAGCTGGTGATCGCCACGTTTAGCCGCAGCGGATTTTCGCCGAGGCTCTCGGCCATCTGGGGAATCGAGGTGGTGATGATGGTTTGGTCGAGGCTTTCCATCACCATCGCGAAGGCGACCACAAGCGGCACCAAAAGCCTGAGGCGGGGTTCGCGCGTGGTGCGGTAAACCGACTCTTCGCTCCGCGCCGGTGTCTCGTCATTCATTCAAAGGGCTCTCGACAAGGACCGCCGCGTCCGGGGACCGGGCGCCCGCCCGAAGGCCTACCACGGAAAAAGGTAACCTCTCCAGTACGCTTGGCGAATAAGAGGGCACCGCGGGCGTCAAGGCTCCCCTAATACCTGCCCTTTCGGAGGAGAAAGGCGCCTTTCACGCCCTTGTGCTCGCCGATGAGGGAAAATCGCCCTATGATTAAATCTTGCTCATGAACCCCCGGAATGTTCACGGCCGCGACCTGACGCTCCGCCCATTGGCTGCCGATCGAGCATGAACCCGACGCTCTTCAACCAAGGCCGCGATCCCCGGCTCGATTTCTTCCGGGGGAGCGCGATGTTCATCATTTTCATCGCGCATTGCCGCGGCAATTTCCTTTGGGACTACATTCCCGCGCGCTACGGCATCAGCGATGCCGCCGACATGTTCGTTTTCCTGTCGGGCATGGCGGCATCCATCGCCTTTGGCGGCACTTTCGTGCGCCAGGGCATGTTGATGGGAACCGCGCGGATACTCCATCGCTGCTGGCAGCTCATGGTGGGCCATCTCGGCGTGTTCTTCACCTGCGCCATGCTGGCGGTGGCGGGCACCTGGTGCTTCCCCGATACCAACTACGTCGAGATAGCGCAGTTGCAGCGGTTCTTCATGGATACGCCGCATGCGCTAGTCGGCATATTCACCCTCACCTACGTGCCGCACTATTTCGACATTTTACCGGTCTACATCGTGGTGCTGGCGATGGTGCCAATCGCGATGATGCTGGCGCGGCTTCATCCGCTGGCGGTGCCGGCCGCCTCGGTCGCGCTCTACGCCGTTGCGGTTTCGCTCGATCTTAACTTTCCGGCCAATGCAGACGACCAGCCGGTCTGGTACTTCAATCCGCTGGCATGGCAGCTCATCTTCTTCACCGGATTCACCTTGGGCAGGGGCTGGATAAGGGTGCCCTGGGATTCACGGTTGCTGCTCTGGAGCAGCATCGTTGTGTTGGTGCTGGGGCTTGCGATCTCGCTGCCCGCGGTGTTCACGCGCATCCCCGCGATCGATGCGCTCCGTCTCTGGATCGGCGACCGTACCGACAAGACCAATCTCGACCTGTTGCAATATCTGCATTTCCTTGCGTCGGCCTACGTGGCGGTGGCGATCCTGAAGGGGCGCGAGCAGGTGTTGCTGTCGCCGGCCCTGCGCCCCTTCGTCAAGTGCGGGCAGCAGGCCTTGGCGATTTTCCTCACGGGCACGGTGCTGTCGCTGTTGGGCGGCATGGCTTTCGACCAGGCCGGAGACGGCGTGGCGATGCAGATCGCGGTCAACGTGGTCTGCTTTGGGGCGATGTTCGCGGTCGGCTATGGGGTTGCGTGGGTGAAGTCGACGCCCTGGAAGCGTCCGGCGGCGCCGGTCGCCGTCATGGTCGCGAATGCGCCACAGCGCGCGAGTGAACCCGGCACGTCGCGACCCTTGACCTCGGTTCGCAAGGCGGCGTCGTGAAGTATTGGCGCGCCGCCGGCCGCGCCCCGCGCATCGGATCGGCGGCGATCGCGGTCCTGGCGTTGCTCTGCAGCGCCTCGGCAAAGGCCGACGATCCCGAGGGCTATCAGCGCGAAGCGCTGCCCTGGGGGAGCGTCGAGCGCAGCTTTCTGACGCACGTGCCGCCGGGAACCGACGGCACGGAGCGGCTGCCGCTCGTGATCATGCTGCATGGAGCCGGCGGGAGCGCCGCGGCCTTCGCCCGCGAAACCGCGATCGCGCCCGCCGCCGACACGGAGCACATGCTGGTGGTGGTTCCCGACGGCACCGGAGATACGGCAGACCGGCTGAGCTGGAATGCGCATTTCTGTTGCGGCGTTTCCATAACGCGGAACATCGATGACATCGGCTTTATCGGCGCGGTGATCGATCGGGTCGCCGCGGAGCGGGCGATCGACCGAGCGCGCATTTACGCCGCCGGCATGTCGAATGGAGCGATGCTCGCCTACCAGATCGCCGCGGCGCATCCGCAATGGCTTGCCGCCCTGGCGGCGGTGTCGGGGACGATCGGCGGCACCGATCGCGACGGCAATCCCTTCGTGATCGCCAAGCCCGACATGCCGGTCTCGGTGCTCATCATGCACGGCCGGCAGGATCCCTATGTCCTGTTCGAGGGTGGCAATTCGTCGCTGGTTCGCTTCCCCAAGCGCACCAACATGGCGGTCGCCGATGCGCTCGCCTTCTGGTCCGATGTCGATGGCTGCGACCCCGTCCCGGTCGACTCGGAACCGGTTCCGCGGACGCTTCGGCGCCTGGCCTATCATGGTTGTCGCGGCGGCAGCGAGGTCATGCTCTGGGAGATCGAGCGCGGTCAACATGAATGGCCGGCAACTGACTTTCCGGCCCCCGGCGGCGGCACCCGTTCGCCCGCCGCCGAGATCCTCGCCTTCTTCGCGGAACACGCGCGGGAGTAGCGCCATGCAGCACGACGCGCGAGGATTACCGCTGACAGCCGCCACTTCCGAAGCCGCCGCATGCTTCGACGCGACGATCGCCGCCTATTGCGGGCTGCGCAAGGACACCGGCGATTGCCTCAAGCATACTTTGGTCGCCGATCCGCAATTCGTCATGGCGCATTTGCTGCGCGGCTATTTCATGATGCTGTTCGGCAAACGCGAGAATGTGCCGCGCGCCAAGGCCGCGCTCTCCGATGCCGACGCGGCGATCGAGGCTTTAGGCGCCACTGATCGAGAACGCCTGCACCGCGCCGCCCTCGATGCCTGGATCGCGGGGCATCTCGATCGGGCGGTTGCCCATTGGGAAGCAGTCCTGCTCCACCATCCCCGCGATTTGCTGGCGCTCAAGCTCGCGCAATACGGCACGTTCTACCAGGGTGACAGCGTTGGCATGCGCGCCTCCACCGCCCGCGTACTGCACGCTTGGGACGAGACCGTGCCGGGCTTTGGGTTCGTACTGGGATGCCATGCCTTCGGGCTCGAGGAGTCCGGCGACTATGCAGCGGCGGAGCGTGCGGGGCGCCGCGCGATCGAGATCAACCGCGCCGATGTGTGGGCCGCGCACGCCGTCGCCCATGTGCTGGAGATGCAGAATCGCACCCGCGAGGGCATCGCTTGGGTCGGCGGGCTCGACCGCGAGTGGGACGAGACCAACAACTTCGTCTTTCACATCCGCTGGCATCGCTGCCTCTTCCATCTCGAGCGCGAAGACTATGGCCGGGTGCTCGATCTCTACGACCGCGAAGTGCGCGCCGAGCCAACCGACGAATACCTCGACATCACCAATGCGGTGGCGCTGCTCTGGCGGCTGGAGCACGCCGGGGTCGATGTGGGTGGGCGCTGGGCCGAGCTCCGCGAGCGGGCACGGGTGCGCCTCGACGATCATTTGCTGGTATTCGCCGATGTTCACTACGCGATGGCGCTCGCGACCGCCGACGAGAGCGGCATGCAGACATGGCTCAAGTCCTCCACCGAATTCGCCCGGCAGCGAGGCATGCTCGAAGCCGATGTCATGGCCGAGTCCGGCCTTGCGCTCGGCGAGGCGGCGCTCGCGCACCGCCGCGGCGACCATGGACGCGTGATCGAGCTGCTCTATCCACGCCGCGATTCCATCCGCCGCCTCGGCGGCAGCCATGCCCAGCGCGATCTCTACGAGCAGATGTTGATCGATTCCGCAATTCGATCGAGGCAGAACCCTCTCGCGCGGGCGCTGCTTTCAGAGCGGCTGACCCTCCGTCCCGACAATCTCTGGGGTTGGCGCCAGCTTGCGGCGCTTGCTCGTGCCACCGGCGATCGATCAGCGCTGGCGCAAGCGGAAGCGGCGGCCGGGCGCATTCTCGCGAATTGACGACCGGCTAGCCCTCCTGGCATTGGCTCGCTAGGCTGTCCCCGGCGTCTCGCGAAGAAGCGGGATTGGAATACTCGCGGGGTGAAACAACGCCGATGAACAGGGGAATCAGGCGCATCGTCACAACCCGTGACCGCGACGGCAAGGCCGTGGTGCTGTTCGACGGCGATGCGCCCAACGTGAAGGTGCGGAAGGTCGGCGGATTCGTCTCGACTTTGATGTGGGTGCTGGACGCGCTGCCGGCGCGGCACTCCGCCGAGAAAGACTTGGCGGACGTGACCATCGGAACGGCGCCACCGCCCAACGGCGCGGTCTTCCGCATCGTCGATTTCCCACCGGTCAAGGGCGAGCTCGACGCCGAAGCGCATCGTCGCATGACCGAGGAGATGGGCCTCGCTCACCGGCATCACGCGGGTCCACCTCCGCGTCACCCCTTCATGCATCGAACCAAAAGCGTCGATTTCGGCATCGTGCTCTCGGGCGAGATCGACATGCTGCTGGATGAGTCCAAAGTGCATGTGAAAGCCGGCGACGTCGTCATTCAGCAGGGCACCAACCACGCTTGGGTCAATCGCGGCAGTGAGATCTGCCGCATCGCCTTCATCCTGATCGACGCGCGGGAAGATTGAGGCACAGCCGTGAAATTCGGCGTCTTTGATCACATGGATCGAGCCCTTGTGCCGCTCGGCCGGCAATACGAAGAGCGGCTCCAACTTATCGCCGCCTATGACGCGGCGGGGTTCCACGCCTATCACTTGGCCGAGCATCATGCGACGCCGCTGGGTATGTCGCCCTCACCCAGCGTGTTCTTGGCGGCGGTGGCGCAGCGCACCAAGCGGCTGCGTTTCGGACCGCTGGTCTATACGCTTTCGCTGCACCACCCGCTGCGCATCATCGAGGAGGTCTGCATGCTCGATCAGATGAGCGGCGGGCGCTTCGAACTGGGCGTGGGCCGGGGCATCTCGCCGCACGAGGTTCGCTTTTTCGGAGTCGAGCCGGCCGAGGCGCCGGAGATCTATCGCGAGGCCTATGCGGTCATCGTGCAGGGCCTGACCGAGCGCCGGGTCGATTTCGCCGGCAAGCATTTCACCTTCCACGACGTCCCGATCGTGATGGAGCCGGTGCAGAAGCCGCACCCGCCGCTCTGGTACGGCGTCGCTCGGCCGGAGCTGGTGGATTGGCCCGCGCGCAACCGCTTCAACATCATCACCAACACCACGGCCCGGATGGCGCGCGACATCACCGACCGCTACCACCGGGAATACGCGGCCGCCGGCAACGATCCAGGTGTGACGCCGCTCTTGGGCATGGGCCGTTACGTTATCGTCGCCGAGAACGACAGCGATGCATACGAGATCGCGCGCCGCGCCTATCGGCGCTGGTACGAGAGCTTCATCCTGCTCTGGGACAAGCACGGGGGTCATCCGCCCTTCGCGAACTACCCGCCCACCTATGAGGAAGTCGCCGAGAATGGCTACGGCTTCGCGGGCTCGCCCGCGACGGTGCGCGATGCGCTCCTCAGACAAGTCCAAGAGGCCGGGATCAACTACCTCGTCTGCCGCTTCGCCTTCGGCGACCTCTCACTCAAGGAATCGATGCGCTCGCTCAATCTTTTCACGCGCGAGGTCATGCCGGCGCTGGCGTGGTTGGGCTAACCCTCCCGCACGCCCAGGCTCAGCGGGAATACCTGCTCAGCGGAGCGCTGAGCATAGTCGCCGGCTGACACCCCCTTGAGAGCGTCGCGCTGGCCGCGGTTCAGCACCTCGGCGGCGGTGGCGAGATCGATGGTCTTGACCACGCCGCCTTCGACCACGTGTTTTCCATCCACGAACACGTCGGTGATCGCGCGGTCGAGACCGCTGAACACCAGGCTCTTCAGGGGATCGTGCAGCGGCTGCAGGCTCGGATGGGCGAGATCGATCAGCGACAAATCCGCCTTGGCGCCGACCGCGAGGCGGCCGATGTCGTCGCGCCGAAGCGCTTTGGCGCCGCCGACGGTCGCGGCCTCCAGCACGTCGGCAAGGCTCGTCGCCTCCACGTTCTGTGCGCTTACCTTGCAGAGCACGGTTGCCCAGCGCATCTCGTCGATGAAATTGTGCGGGAAGGTGTCGGTGCCGAGGCCAATATTGATGCCGAGGCGGCGGTACTTTCCAAAATTCTCCAGCAGAATGCCGCGCCGCGCGAAGATGTTGGGGCAATGCGCGACCGAAGCGCCCGACGCGACGAGCCGTTCGAGGTCGCCGCGATAGGGCCAGCGAATCCAGCTATGCTCGTCGATGAAGATGCAGTGCGCGATGATCGCGCCGTCATAGAGGAAGCCGATATCGGAGAGCCATTGCAGCGGCGTCATGCCGTGCCGTGACGCCATCTCGCGGAATTCGACCACGCTCTGGGACGCGTGGATCTGCACCGGCGCGTTGCGCGCTTTCGCCGCCTCGGCGGTCGCGAGCAGCAGCTCGTCGGTGCAGGTATCGACCTGCGCCGGCGCGAACATTCCGAAGAGCCGGCCCGAGGGATGGCGTCCCGCCGCATCGATGACTTCTAGCGCGGCCACCATGGCATCGCGTCCCGCGCCTTCGTTCCATTCGTACTCGACGCGGTGCCCGTTTCGGGTGAACCAGCGCGCCGAGCGATATGAAGGGGCGACGCAGGCGCGAATGCCCGTCGAGGCAAGGTCCTCGAGCCAGCCTTTGCGCGCCATGGAATAATCCGTGAAGGTGGTGACGCCGCTCTTCAGCAGTTCCCCCACCGCGAACAGCATGGCCGCACGCTTTGCCTCGTCGTCGGGCCGCACCAGCAGCATGTACTCATAAAGCGAGCTCATCCCGAGGCGCGGCGAGCCGCGCTCCTCCATCAGGCCCTTGTTGAACGGCTCGCTCGCGGGATGCGAGTGGATGTTGACGAGGCCCGGCAGCACCATGCGGCCGCGTCCGTCGATCTCGCGATCGACCGTGCCGCCATAGGAACGGCCGACGAACGCGATGCGGTCGTCGGTGAAGGCGAGGTCGCCATGCCCAAGATATTCGTGCCGCTTGCCGTCGGCACTCCGCGCCACGATCCAATCGGCATTCCGGATGAGAGTGGTGGTCATTCTGATGCCCCTGAGCTGATGCCGCGCCATCGTGCCCTAATTGAGGCGCGGGTGCAGCATTGTTGCGGTGACAATACTTGAGTTGCCAAAACCCCCGCCGGCACCGTAATTGATTGTTCGCCGATTCTCAGCAAGAGGATTTCCAATGTCGACGACACCGGTGCTGGGCGCCGCAGTTCGCCATGAGTGGGGGCTCGATTGGAGCTATCTCACGGTCAACCACGGTGCCTACGGCGCGCCACCGAAGGCAGTTATCGCGGCACAAAATGAGTGGCGGCGGCAACTGGAATCGCAGCCGGGCCGCTTCATAAACGATGTGCTGCCCGGGGCGCTGCGACGCGTGGCGGCGCGGCTCGGCGAATTCCTGGGCGCCGAGGGCGAGGACATTGCCTTCGTCGAGAATGCGACGACCGGCTGCAACGCGGTGCTGCGCTCGATCCGCTTCCGGCCGGGCGACGAGATCGTCACGCTGTCGCACGGCTACGGCGCCGTGCGCAACACCGTGCGCTATGTGTGCGAACGTACCGGTGCCACGATGGTGGACGCGGTGGTGCCGTTTCCGGGACCCGATGCCGCGTCTCTGCTCGCCAATCTGCTGCGCGCGCTGACGCCACGCACGCGCCTCGCCGTGCTCGACCACATTACGTCCTCGAGTGCGATGTTGCTGCCGATCAAGGACATGATCGATGGCTGCCATGCCGCCGGAGTTTCGGTCTTGGTCGATGGCGCGCACGCGCCCGCGCAAATCTCGCTCGATCTGCGCGCGCTCGATGCCGACTGGTACGTGGGCAATTGCCACAAATGGCTGATGGCGCCGCAGGGCGCGGCTTTCCTGTGGGCGCGGCCGGACCGGCAAGAGGATCTGCATCCCGTGACGATCTCGCATGGCTTCCGCAAAGGTTATCTGACGGAATTCGACTGGACCGGCACGCGCGATTCCAGCGCCTTTCTCGCGGTCGAGACGGCGATCGATTTCCATCACCGCTTGGGCGGAGCCAAGCTGCGCGAGCGGAACGTGGCGCTGGCGGCCGAGGGAACCGACTTGCTGGTGCGGCGCTTGGGAACGGAGAGCGGCGGAAGCGCCGCGTTCTTTGGCAGCATGGGAATGATCCGGTTGCCGATCGGCGGTGAACACAGTCCCGAACGGGCGGTGGTGCTGCGTAAATTGCTGCGGAAGCTCGGAACCGACGCGCCGATCTTCGCTCATGAGAGCGGGCTTTGGCTGCGCATATCGGCACAAGCTTACAACGAGCTCGGCGACTATGAGAAGCTCGCGGGCCTGATGGAGCGCGCGATCCAGCAGCCGTTCTAGGCGCCGCTTACATCAGGAACACGCCCTTGCCGGTCGTTTGCGTGTCGAAGAGCCGATAGGCTTCTTCGGCCTGCTCGAGGCGCCAACGATGGGTGAAGAGCTTGTCGACCGGTATTTTCCGCTCCGCCACGAAATCCGCGCAATCCGCCTGGCCGTTGCACGAGAAGGTCCAGGAACCGATCAATGTGAGTTGTTTGCGCAGCAGGTCTGGGCTCACGTCGAGCGTGACACTGTCGCCCTCGCCCACGAAGCAAACCGTTCCCCAGGTGCGCGCACTGCGCACGGCTGCCTGGCGCGCGACCGGCGAGCCCGTGGTGTCGAGCGTCAGATGCGCGCCGATGCCGTGCGTCAGCTCCTTGACCGCGCCGACGGGATCGTTGCTGCGGGGATCGACGGTGGCAGCGGCGCCGAATTCCTCGGCGCGCGCGAGGCGCTCGGGACTGATGTCGAGCGCGATCACTCGCGCGCCCATGGCGGCAGCAAGCTGCGTCGCCGAGAGGCCGACCGGGCCTTGGCCGAAGATCGCGACGGTGTCGCGCCCCGAGAGCTTCATGCGGCGAAGTGCGCCATAGGCGGTGCCGGTGCCGCAGGAGATCGCAGCGCCGGTCTCAAAGCTGAGCGCGTCGGGCAGCGGCACGAGGGTGCTCGCGGGAACTTTCATCAGAGGCGCGTGTGCGCCATGGCCGGTCGCGCCATAGACGACGATCCCCGCGCGGCAGAGCTGCGCCCAACCGGCGCGGCAGTGCTCGCAGACGCCGCATCCCTTGTAGTGATGCACCATCACGCGCGCGCCCAATGGCGCTTGCGCCGGCGCGACGCCAGGCCCGACCGCCGCGACGACGCCGCAGGGTTCATGTCCCGCGATCACCGGGCCTTCGAGCTTGCCGAGCCCGAGCGCCTGCGCGCCGCCGGTCTTGGACGCGCGATAGAATTTGAGATCGGACCCGCACATCCCCGAGGCCTTGATCTCGAGGACGACCTCGCCCGGACCCGGCGTCGGATCAGGAAAATCTACGAATTCGACGCGCCGTTCGCCTGGAAATACCACCGCCTTCATCGCACCCTCCCGCCGACGTTTCGGCCGCGGTTGCTCGTTGCAATCGGAGCGATGAGGTTACAGAACTTGGGAGCGCGGCAAAAGCGGTCGCCTACGCATCACCTGTCGCTGGGATTGGTCCGCACCTGAGGTGCCGTCGGAGCCGCTGCCGCGACAAAACCTGGCACAGCTTGCGCCAGCGGAGTCTTGAGCACGAAGTCGATCGGCACATTGTCCTCGATGCTGCGCATCATCAGCGGGATGCCGTTGTCGGCCATCCACACTTCCTGGCGCTTGTCCCCGGTGATGAGATAGTGCCGCGCGTGCGCTGAAACGCCTTGGAGCTGGATCGTCACGGTTTCGCCGCCCGTAACGCTTACATCGACGATCTGTCCGGTTCGCGTCGACACCACTTTGGCCTGCATCGCGCCGCGGACCAACCAAGGATCGGACGGAGTGATATCGAGCGGTGCCGATATGGTACCGGCTCTCGACTTGACTACGAACTTGCCGTCCTGCACGCGACCGTGCACATCGATCGGCTGTCCGTCGCGATCGCCATCGCTTTCGAGCGAGATCAGCCGGTCGCCCTCCAGCACTTCGCTGCCTTGCGACTCCTCGCGATATGCCACCACACCAAGTATGCGAACAAGGACGTGAAGTTGCGTATCCACACGTGTCTGCACGCCAGAACGATTAACGCGATCGGTGAAACTGCCGATCTCGCCAAGGATGGGGTGAACAACCGTGTAAGTATAGATTTGTTCCGAGGCTAGGGCGCGCGCGCCCAAGGCACACCAAGCCATAGCAAGTACAAAAACGGTCAGCCGGATCGGATTCACGCGAATCCCCCCGTGGATTGAGCTTGGCCGGTAGCCGTAAGCTGGCCCTCCCACATGCCCCTGTCAAGACAGGCCAACATTTGAGCGAAATTACAGAAACCTCGCTCAGTGCGATCGATCAGCTTTTCCTTGCGCCGTATTTCGCGGACGGCGAAGGCCTCGGCGCTCTCGCCGAGATAGTCACGATCTCGGCGGGAAACGACCGCGGCGCAGTGTCGCCTTCGCGCCAGAGCCAATAGGTATGGGTGTCCCCATTTACTGCCACGACTTTGTGCTGCCCTTTGGTGTCGATGGCGTGGATGGTTACCCGGTCGATCAGCCCGCCTTTGAGACGCCGCATGTCCTCGATCGCCTCGCGCACGGCCGCGTCGACGCTCATGCCCATCTTCATGTAGAGCACCACCGCGCGCGATGTCCCGGCGCGGATTGTCATCTCGCCAGCTCCGGTGCAGGCGCAGGCGCCATAGCGCGAGTCCGCGTACATGCCGGCACCCAGCACGGGGGAATCCCCGAGGCGTCCCGGATACTTCCAGCCCCAGCCTGACGTACTAACCCCGCCGCCGATCTCGCCCTTGGAATCGAGCGCGATGAACACCGTGGTGTCGTGCCCGACCTCGGGATCGACCGCGTGCTTGCACAATTCGATCAGCGGGGCATCCGACCAGTGGCGCTTGCTCGTTTCCGGGACTTCGTTCTCGTACCAGGCGCGCCATACCCGCTCGCTGTCCGGCGTCAAATTCTCCGCCGTTTCGGCGCCGATCTCGCGCGCGAAACGAGCGGCCCCCTCACCCACCAGGAAAACATGCGGCAGCCGCTCCATCACCGCGCGCGCAACGCTGATCGGGTGCAGAAAGCCCTTAAGGGCGCCCACCGCGCCGACGCGGAGGGTCGTTCCATCCATCACCGCGGCATCCAGCTCGACCTCGCCAAGGAGATTGGGCCAGCCGCCGCGTCCGACCGTGCGCACGGCGGGGTCCGCCTCGATAAGGCGGATCCCCGCCTCGATCGCCGGCAACGCCGCCGCGCCCTCGCGCAGCATCCGCGCGGTAACCGGCGCCCCCGACGTGCCTTCGTTGTTCGTCACCAAGATCATGCAGACCCTCCGAACCTTGAAAAACCGAACGTTAACGCGATACATGCTCACACTCGGCGAAGCGCGCCCTTGACGCAAGATTGCCCCGCATCAAGTTCGCGCCACAATCTTGGGGCCTCTTTGCATCCGATACCGCGAGAAGCACCGGCGATGCCCAAGGACTGGAACCGACCTTTTGCGGAGACTGCGGCGCCAACGATGCGGCGCCATGGGGCGGCACAAATTCGCGCTTGGCTTGCGGGGTTGGTCCTCTGCATCGTCCTAGTAGGGGTGTCCATTGCCTTCGTCGATCGACCGCTCGCCCTTTGGGTGCATCAGTTTCACGGCGTCGAAAGGCTGGCAGGGTTCTCGTACCTTCCGCCATGGGCGGTTCCGGCGGCCATTCTCTCCTTCGCGGCGCTCGCTCTCGGGGCGGTCATGGGATTTCGCAGCGGCTTGACGGATTTCATGCTCAGTTGCGGGATCGCGCTCATCGTCAGCGCCGTCATCAAGGACCAGCTCAAGTTTCTCTTTGGCCGCACTTGGCCCGAGAGTTGGCTCAACGGTAACCGGTCATTCGTCGCCAACGGGGTCTACGGATTCTGGCCGCTTCATGGCGGTGAAGCCTATGCTTCCTTCCCTTCCGGCCACACCACGGTGGCGTTTGCGGTGCTGACCCTCTTCTGGATCCGCTGGCCGCGCTTGCGCTTCTTCTGCGTGCTCGCGGGGGCGGCGGCCGTTATCGCGCTGGTGGGCGGGGGCTTCCACTGGCTGAGCGACAGCATCGCCGGCGCGTTTCTCGGCGCCGCTGTCGGATACATAGTCTCCGTGCTCAGTGGCACCAATCGGGGCGTGCCCGCGCACTAATATCCGAGCGCGGGGTCGACGAGGTTGCGAAGCGCGCGGCCTGCTTTGAAGCGGCGCAGATTGTCGAGAAAGATGTCGAGGCACCGTTCGACGTAAACGCTCTCGTCATCGACGCCACAATGGGGGCTGATGATCAGGTTCGGCACCGACCAGAGCGGCGAGGTCTCGGGCAACGGCTCCTCGTCGAACACCTCGAGCACGGCGCCCGAAAGCTCGCCCCGACGGAGCTTCTCCGCGAGCACGTCATAATCCATGACGCGGGAGCGTCCGACATTGACGACCCCGGCATGGCGCGGCAGCCAGTCGAGCTCGCGCCGCCCGAGCAATCCGCGAGTTTCAGGCGTGAGCGGCAGCGTCACCGCGACGAAATCCGCCTCGGGCAGCACCTTCGCTATCGCACTTGGACGCACCACCTGGTCGACGTGGCGATGGCGTTTGCCGCTTCGCGTCACGCCGATGACGCGCATCCCGAAGCGCTTGGCGAGACGCGCCGCCTCGCCGCCGATTGCGCCGACGCCGAAGATGACGACCGTCTTGCCTTTGAGCCGCGTCGAATGGATTTGCTTCCAGAGCCGTTGTTGCTGATTCGTCACGAATTGCGGAACCCGGCTGTTGAGCATCAACAGGCAAGCGAACACGTATTCGCCGCCACGCGGTCCATGTACGCCGCTGGCATTGGTGAGCGCGACACCCGGCGGCACCATGGGGATGATCTTCTCGACGCCCGCGCTCATGGACTGCAGCCAGCGCAGTCGCGGCGCTCGGGTGCCGAGATCGCCAAGATCGAGATTGCCTGCCATCAGCACTACATCGGCCTCGGGCAGCATCGCGTCGAGCGCTTCGGGACCGTCGCCATAGAGGAATTCGACGTTCGCGAGCGCGCCGGGAAACGCCTTTGCCGCCGTCTTGAGCCGACGCGGCGTCAGCCGTTGCGATTCCACCGTTGAGTCGTGGTGCGTTACGAGCACCCGCAGCCGCGGCGCCGTGGGCCTGCCGCTCTTGCGTTTCGCCTTCGCCATGATCGCCCCCTTCTTCGTGCTTGCGGTCACGAGTCCAATCTAGCATCCAAGATCACATCGAGACGTCGGAATCCGAACAGATCAAAAATTTTGGAGATGTGGGAATGATGATGTGGTGATTGAGAAGATGCAACGCACCCACGAGGGTCCGCCGAACCGGCCTATCATTCAAGCGCGCTTGTTTAGATCGGCATCCCCCCTATCGCCACACTATCCCCACGTCCCCCTCCCATTCACCGGACGCACCTCAGTTTTTCAACTTGCGGCAGAGCAGCAGCAGGCACTCGTAGATAACATAGGCACAAAGAAACGCAGCCATGCCGTTCACGTCGTGCGGCGGACTGACCGTGTTGACGTCGATCGCCACGATATCAAGTCCGGCGAGACCGCGCAGGAAATCGAGCCCCTCGCGCGCCGTGAAGCCGCCCCAGGTCGGCGTGCAGACGCCGGGTGCGCACGAGGGGTCGAACACATCCATGTCCCAGCAGAGATAAACCGGGCGTCCCGCAAGGCGCGCATGCAGCTCGGCCCAAACATCGGTGAATCCTCGGTGCATCAGCTCGCGCATCGTGATCAGGTTGTAGCCGAGCGCTCGGGTCCTGCCGTAGGCGCCGGGCGTGTAAGTCGAACCTCGGATCCCCACGTGGTAGGAGAGCGAGGTCACCACCAGTTGCTCCTCGGCGGCATGGGTGAATTGCGTTGCGGCGTTGTACTTGTCGTTGGTGTCGTACTCATAGGCGTCGGTGTGCGCGTCCAGGTGCAAGGCCACCAAGCCCGGATGGCGCCGGGTGGCCGCGCGCAGCAGCGGCAGCGAAACGCTGCCATCGCCGCCCATGGTCACCGGAATAACGCCCGCCGTGTGGATCAGCGCCGCGGCGGCTTCGATGCGCTCGAACGCATCGATCATCCGACTCGAGGTGAGCACCACATCGCCGCGATCAACCAGCCCTAATCTTTCCAATGCGTTGAAGTCGGCGAGTTCGGAATGGTAGGGCCGCACCAGGCGCGATTGCTCGCGGATCGATTGCGGGCCCTGGCGCGCGCCGACGCGGAAAGGATGAATTCCACAGTCGAAAGGAATGCCGAGTACCGCTGCCTTGGCACCGGCAAATTCGAGAGTATGGGGAGCGCCCATGAAAGTTAGCGGCGCCCGGTGGAGCTCCTCAGTCGCGAGTCTGGACACGGTTTCTTCCCCTTGAGAATAGATTGCGGGAGCCCAAGCTCTCGGAGCAGCATGTAGACACTGTCTCATGAGCGCCCAAATTCCGGGCAATCATGACCGCCCATCCATGCCGCTTCAATGCGAAAGCGGGCGAACTCCGGGAGCAGTCGATGTCCGATACGGCACCAGTCGAAGGAAATCCATTGTGGGAATTCACGCTATCGGTTTATCGCCGCGACGGCGTCTCGCAAGCATGCATCGGACTGCAGGATCGTTTGGGACTGGACGTCAATTTCCTGCTGCTGGCGCTTTATGCGGGAACGCAGGGCTTTCCCTTGCAGGCAAGGCAGTGGGAGCAGCTCGAATCGCTGGCGAAGCCATGGCGCGAGAATGTTATTCACCCGCTGCGCCGCGTTCGACGCTGGCTCAAGGAGCAGCACTCGCTTCCCGCACACTACGTCGACCCGATCCGGCGCGCGGTCTTGGCGCAGGAGATCGAGTCCGAGGGCATGCAGCAGCGCCTGATGTGGGCGACGTCCCCCGTGCCATCGGGCGCGCCGAGCTTGCCGTGTGCGGCGCGCAATCTCGCGGCCTATTGCGAATTTTCTCGGGTCACCGCAAGAGCCGGCGACCTCGATGCGCTCGCGACGCTTTTGTTGCAGGCATTGCCGGCAAGGACGCGAGAGGAAGCGCAGGCGGCGCTCGCGGCGACCGGCATCGGTACCCCCTGAAAACATTTTCTTACAGTCGAGGAGTAGCACATGGGCTCAATCGATGCCGGATCCAATCCCACGCCCTGGCTTACCGCTGCCGTCCGCTCGTTGCCGAGCCGCGGTGCTGCGGCGAGCGCCGAGAGCGTCGCTGCGACCGGCGCGAAGGTGCGGGCGCTGCATCTCAATGAGTCGCCTTATCCGCCCTCGCCCCGCGTGCAAGAAGCGATCGCCAAAGCGGCCGGAGCGCTCAACCGCTACCCCGATCGCCTCGCGTCGGCACTCGCCAAGGCGCTTGCCGAACGTACCGGCATTCCAGCGGCGCGCATCGTGTTCGGCGCCGGCAGCGAAGAGCTGATCGGCGCGATCTCCGCGATGTGTCTCGCCACCGGCGATCGGATCGTGGTGCCGGCGCCGAGCTTCCCAGTGTTCGGGTTTTCGGCGCGTCTGCGCGATGCGATGCCCGTGCGCGCCAAGCTCGACGCCGAGGGCGCCAATGACGCGAGCGCCTTGCTCGACGCCATCGCGCCCAAGACCCGGGTGGTGGTCTGCTGCACGCCCAACCCACCCAGCGGCGGAATGATGCGGGCCGAGGCGTTGGAGCGCGTCATAGCGGGCGTGCCCGCGGAAATCCTGCTGGTGGTGGACGAGGCTTATCATGAATTCGGACGCCACGCCGGGGGGCCGGACGTGCTGGCGCTGGTGCGCCGTCGAGCGGGGCCTTGGGTTGTGCTGCGCACATTTTCCAAGGCCTATGGCCTCGCGGGCCAGCGGTTGGGATATGCGCTCTGCGCCAGCGAGCGTGTCGCCGAGGCGTTGCTCCAGGTCAAGCTGCACTTCAGCGCTACCACGCTCTCGCAAGCGGCGGCGTTGGCGGCGCTCAGCGACGACGCCTATCTGGCAAAGACCCTCGACGCGGTGGCACGCGAGCGCGAGCGTATGTCGCACGGCCTACGAGAGCTGGGACTCCGGCCCTGGCCCAGTGCCGGAAACTTCGTATCCGTCGCCATGCCCATGCCGGCCACCGCAGCCATGGCGGCGCTTGCCGAGCGCGGCATCCTCGTGCGCGACTGGCGCGATCCCGAATATCTTCACGAACTGCGCATCACGGTCGGCCTCCCCGAGGATACCGACGCGCTACTCGCGGCAATAGGCGGCATCCTGGGGCGCAATGACTAAGCGTCGACCCTCCCTCTTTGCGGGGCTCAGGCCGGTATGTTAGAAATTTTGAGCGCGTTCTTGTGCACCGATGGGCTTGTCCTCGAGGGGGAAGCATGCGGTTGTCGCTGAGAGCCTTGCTGTTGGGCGCGGTGCTGGCTGCGATTTCCTTGCACGGCGCTCTTGCGTGCCAAGGCAAGCGAATGGTCTTCGAGGACCGGTTCAATACGCTGGCAGACGCCTGGGGTCGTGACGACAACGTCTCAGTCTCCGGCGGCCGGCTCCGGGTCCAGGCGCCGCTTGTGGGAGGCGACCTTGCCGATCACATACTCAATCAGTCGAATGTCTACGTGGACGTCGATCAATGCATCATCGTGCAATTCAGCAATGCCGACGATCCGAGCAGCGCCAGCGCCGGGTTGGCGTTCTGGGGCGCGGACGATGATCACTATTATATGCTGGTTGTGGATCCGACCGGGGACTACATCGTCATGCACAAAGTAGCGGCCCATCGCAATCTCATACCGGTCGGCTGGACGAAGAGCTCCGCGATCCGCCAGGGACTCAACGTCGGGAACGAGTTGGAAGTCGTCACCAACGGCAATCACGCGTCGCTGTTCATAAACGGCGTGCTGGTGAACGAACTCGACGGGGAGGCGCCGCCCAGCGGCGCTCTCGTGGGCGTTTATTGGGCGGTGCAACCCAGCCACACCATGGCGGCGGAATTCAGCGATCTTAAAGTCATGAAGTAGGCGCCCCGAGCGCCCGCAAAGCATCCTTCGGGCTCGACCGAAGCAATTACCGCGGACTCGACCTAACAAATTCCCGAAAATACCAGGCGCAAGACGAGCGATACCGGATTCGCCGGATCGCGCTCGGGAGGTCAACCATGACAGTCACTGTCTTCATCCGCTATCAACTCGATCCCTTCAAACGGCAAGCCTTCGAGGAGTATGCGCGGCGCTGGCTCACGATCATTCCGAAATGCGGCGGCGAACTCGTCGGCTACTGGATGCCGCACGAGGGCACCAACAATATCGCCTATGGCCTGATCTCGTTTGCGAGCCTCGCTGCCTATGAGGAGTATCGCGCACGCCTAAGGGCCGATTCTGAAGCCATCGCGAACTTCCGCCTCGCCGAAGAGCAGCGATGCATCCTCGCGGAAGAGCGGACGTTTCTCAGGCCGGTGCTGCCCTCGGACGCTCGTTAATCTGTTCGCGAGGGTCAGCAAACCCCGCCGACGATACGCGCGGGATTTTCCACCATCACCCTGCGCAGCTCCTGGTCGTCGAGGCCGAAGGCGGACATGAAATTGCGCATGAGGCGCATGCATTCGACCGAGTTCGGAAACAGCGGCTCGCCGGCGTCACTTGACAAAGTGACGTGCTCGACCCCGACCGAACGGATCGCGTCATACATGCGCTGGGGATCGACGCCCAGCAGCGGCGACAGCTCGTCGTAGGTGAAGTTCATGGTGATGCCGGCAGCGGCGAGCTGCCGCATCTGAGAGGTATCGAGATCGACGAACGGGCTGAAGGGATGATCGATCACGCCAAGCTTGTAGCCGTGACGCTGCAGTTCGTCGGCGACCGCGAAGATTTCCGCGTGCGTGCAGTGGCCGAAGAACAGCGCCACATTCCGATCGACCACGATGTGCAAGATCTCGACGATATCCGGCTTCAGTCGTCCGTTTTCGTCGAGGAGATAATACCCGTACCGCAAAGCCTCATCCCAGGGCAGCGGCGGCGAATGATCCTTGGGCCCGGCGCTTTTGTCCCACCAGCGCACGCGGCCACCGACTTTGTGCAGCGTATTGGCGTGGTTGAAGACTGGGAGCCAGACGCCGACGCAACCGTCCGCGATGTGCTGGCGGAGTTTCTCCGCGGACCACGGCCGATTATCCATGGTGATGCCGCAGCCGGCCCAGCAGCGAATCGGCGCAATCTTGCTCCGTTCCGACCAGCGCGCGAGGTCCTCGCCAAGTTTTTGCACAACGAGGCCCGGACGGTACTCGCCACCCGAGATCGCGCCCACGGTCTTGTAGAGAAGGCCGCCCATTTGCGCCTCGGAAGCGACCTGCGCCAATGCGAGTGCGTCCTGTTGCCCCTCATGGGCGTGGCAGTGAATGTCGATCGTATCGGCGACGCCGGGAATTTGCGGCGGATAAACCACGCCCGGCGCAAAGCGGCGCCGGGCCGGGTAGGAGGTAACGCACCGCTCCGCGGTAGGGGTAGCGGGATCGCGCGGCTGCGGCGCGTCTCGACGATCGGGCACGGGCACAGGCCTCCGGACGAAGCGGCGAAATCGCCACAGGGGCGATTCCCCGCTTCACCCGCGCCGCTGTCAAGGCCTCGAAGTTGGAGCTCGGCCGAACGATGCCGCGTGGTCGACCGCTACTGCTGCCAGACCGGCTTGCCCAGGTCCACTTGGCTCGGCGTGGTCGCAGCGCCGGCGACGCCGCCGGCTGCCGCGCCGACCGCCGCGCCGATTGCCGGCGCGCCGGCGACGGCGCCGATCACCGCACCCGTGGCGGCACCGATGCCCGCCCCGGAGAGAGCGCGATCGCTAGTCGTGGTTCCGCAAGCGCTCAGAGTCAGGAGCAGCGCCGCCGCAACCATCAGGGGTGACCGTCTCATATCCGAATCTCCTTCGCTTTTCCAAAGGCGCGCCATCACATGGGCGACCATGCTCCGAAGCGCCAGTGTCCATATTGAGTCCGGATTGAGTCGACATCATGGCCGAGCGGCCGTCGCCCCCAGTTTTGCATTGAGGCGTGGATAGACCTTGCGAGCGTTGCCTTCGAAGAGCTTCCAGCGCTGCTCGGCGCCGAGCCCGGAAAGCGCGTCGATGTAGCGCTTGGTGTCGTCGAAGTAGTGGCCCGTTTCAGGGTCGATGCTGCGGATCGCGCCCACCATCTCGGAGGCGAACAGGATGTTCTCGACCGGGATCACCTTGAACAGCAGGTCGATGCCGGGCTGGTGATAGACACAGGTATCGAAGAACACATTGTTCAACACCAGCTCGCGCAGCGGCGGCAATTTCATGTCGATGGCCAGGCCGCGATAGCGTCCCCAATGATAAGGCACGGCGCCGCCACCGTGCGGGATGATAAATTTGAGCGTGGGGAAATCCTTGAACAGCGACGAGGTCACCGTCTGCATGAAGCCGGTGGTGTCGCCGTTCAGATAGTGCGCGCAGGTCGTGTGGAAATTGGGATTGCACGACGCGCTCACGTGGATCATCGCGGGCACGTCCAGCTCCACCATCTTCTCATAGAGCGGATACCAGAAGCGGTCGCTGAGCGGCGGATCGGTCCAATAGCCGCCGGAGGGATCGGGATTGAGATTGCAGCCGATGAAACCGAATTCCCGAACGCAGCGTTCGAGCTCGCCGACGCAATTCGCGGGCGAAACGCCGGGCGTCTGCGGCAATTGGCAAACGCCGACGAAATTCTTGGGATAGAGCGTGCAGACGCGATGGATCAGCTCGTTGCAATGCTCCGACCAGTGCAGGCTGGTGGTCGCGTCGCCGACGTGGTGTGACATGCCCGAGGCGCGCGGCGAGAAGATCGTCATGTCCGTGCCGCGGTCGCGCTGCAGCTTGAGCTGCGCGGTCTCGACCGATTCCCGGATCTGGTCGTCGTTGATAGCGAGCTTGCCCTTGGCGGGACGTTGCGCGGGGTCCTTGAGGCCGGCGATCTGCTTTTGTCGGAAGTCCTCCAGCGCGCGCGGCGCGGTCGTGTAGTGGCCGTGGCAGTCGATGATCATGTGAGTGGTCCTCTCATTACGTTCGTATGTCCTTAAATCCAGACGCCGTGCTCAACCCAGCTTGCCAGCCGATACACAGACGGATCCGGATCAACACTGATGCACGGAAATCAGGTGGTATGACTTGTTCCGATCTGTGTTCATCCGAGTCCATCGGTGTTCATCTGTGTACCGCCGTGATCACTCTCCGAGCTTTTTTTGCATGACGCTTTGCCTAGCCGCGACCGGCGGTCTTGCGGCCGAGGTTGAGCGCCGAGAAGGATTGCTCGGGCGCCGCCATCAGCCAGCGATAGCCCTGCGCGACCAGGCTCTCGACGTTCTTGCCGTCCACGTGCGGATGACCGCAGGGCACGTCGTGCTCCTTACAGATCGCCAGAATCTCGTTGATCGCCGATGCGACCGTCGGGTGATCGTACTGGCGGGGGAACCCCAAATCCTGCGAAAGATCGCCCTCGCCGATCAGCACCACGCCGATTCCCGGCACCTCCTTCAGCATCTTCGGCAGGTTTTTGATCGCGCGCGCCTCCTCGCACATGATCACCACGAGAATCTCGCCCTCGGGATTGAGCGGCCAGACATCGGCGCGCCGGTAGTATTCGGGCTGGCTGATCCCCCAGTAGCGCGCGGCATGGCGGGGCGCGTCGCCGCGCTGGCCCGCCGGCTCGAAATGCTTGGCCCCGGGCGGCCGCGGATAGCGGCAAGCCGCCACCGCATTGCGTGCATCCTCGACCGTGCTCACGTGCGGCCAGACGATGCCGTAGACGCCGATGTCCAGCACCTGCTTCGCGATCCACTGATTGAGCTCGCCGCCATTGGGCGGAATGCGCACGAAGGGCGCCACCGCCGGCGCGAGGCTGCCGGACTTCAGGATTTGCGCCCGGTCCAGCATGTATTGCATGCAGTCACGGAGCGCCTTCACGTCGAATGGATTGTGCTCCATTTCGAAAACGACGGCGTCATAGGGCGCGGCCCCGATCGCCTGCGCCGTGCCGATCTCGGCATTGGCGAAAGTGGTGAAAGTGGGTTTGCCGGATTGAAGCGCCTTGATGGCCGGATTTAGGCGTGGAATATCAGACATGGAAGGGCCTCTCTCGGTTGGACGCAAGCGCTCACAGGCACGCTCATAGTCGATAATTCGCGCGGGTGCCAGCGGCAGAAGAAAATGAACTGGGAGATGCGGGGATGATTTGGGGATTGAGGGGATAAGGTAAAAGTCGCGGAGTTTAAATAGTCTGGATTTCGACCGGACCAGGTCCGCAATAGCACGCCAAATCCCGCAATGTTCGGCAAAAGTCTGCGTCCCTCATCCCCTCGCCATCCCCCTATCCCCTCCCCTTACGTTTCACCTCACGTCGATGTCGTAAGCGCCGGGTCGAACAATTCCTCGAGCCGATAGGCCCGTGGGATCAACTTCTGCTCGACGGCAAAGCGCAAGAGCATTTCCATGGAAGCGCGATTGGCGCTCATGCCATAAGGCAAGGTGTCGCCACCCACCAGTGCCAGCAGGCGCGTTTGTGCCGCGCTCGGCGGCGTCGACTTCGCAGCCGTCCGGGCCTGCTCCTTCGCGACGACGAACATCCGATAGAGCTCGCCCGCGAGCCAGAGATTGGCCGCGGCATGCTCGCTCCTGAGCACTACGGTGTGGTTGGAGGGATAAATCCCGGTCTTGCGATACCATGCCGCCGCCGCTTCGTCCGCATTGGGGATCACCGTGCGCACCTCGTTGGGATCGGCCGGGGCCAGGCCGATCGTCGCATCGATTTCGTCCGCGAGCAGCATCGCGCGCAGCGTCTTGCCCGGCGCCGCGCGCACGACGTTCGGGGGATCGCGGTATTCCGCCACATGGGCATCCTCAGTGGTGATCCAGGTGACGTCGGCGTGATCGAGGCCGTATTCGGCCTTGAGAATCCCCCGCACCCAGACCCCCGTGGTCTGCGAATAGGCGCGCACGCCCACCTTCTTGCCCCTGAGATCGGCAGGCCCCTTGAGCGGCGACGACTTGAGGCAATGCAAGGTAGAATGATGAAAACCGCGATGCAGCACGATCGGAAGGCCGATCACCGGCTTTTCGAAAGCGCGCGCCATGGCATGGGTGGTGATCGCCATCTCGCACAGATCGAATTCCCAATCGCGCAGCATGCGGCGAAACGAGCCTGCGATCGGTTCCACCTCGACGAAATCGAGACGCACCCGATCCGAGCGCACTGTGCCGTTTTTGAGCGGCTGCACCTCGTTGTACTTACCGAGCACCGAGCGCAGGACCAATGGTGTGCTCATGGCGTGAGACCCTCCCCGAGCGTCCGCCCCTATCGGCGGGATCACAGCATCTGAAACACTTGTTTGATCGTCAAGAATGTCTGAAAATTCCATTCGTTGAACCGCCCCGCATTATCCAAAATCCTGTCCCGGAGGTTTCGTTTGATGGATGCGCGAGAGAGGCCGGCGACCCGGCCGTCCCAAGCCGTCGCTCGTCTCGGTCAATCGCAGCGCGCCAAGAATCTCGCCCGCGCGCCCAAGGATGTGATCTCGCTCGCAAGCGGCGATCCGAGTTTCGACACGCCGGACCACATTCGCGAGGCCGGCATCGCGGCGATCCGAGAGGGACACACCCACTATGCGCCTCCCATGGGCGATAGCGATCTTCGCGCCGCGATCGCGCGCCAGCTCTCGACCCTCGGCGGCGGTGAATTCCGCGCGGACGACGTGCTGATCACCAACGGCGCCGCGTCGGGGATTTACGCCGCGATGGTGGCGTATCTCGATCCCGGCGATGAAGTGCTGCTGCACGACCCCACTTATTCGCTTTACGCCGACGTGGCACTCGCGATCGGCGCGACAGCGGTGTTCGTGCCCTGGGACGCGGAGCTGCGCCTCGACGTGGCGGCGCTCGAGCGTGCGGTCACGCCCAAGACACGCATGCTGGTCGTCAACAATCCCGTCAATCCTACGGGCATCGTCTTCACCAGGACAGAGATGCAGGCGGTCGCCGATTTCGTGCGGCGCCACGACCTCATGCTGATCACGGACGAGGCTTATGATCACCTCGTCTACGACAATCGAGAAATGATCTCGGCTGCGCACTTTGCCGAGATCGCCGACCGCACGATCGTCATCAACACCTGCTCGAAGACCTTCGCCATGACGGGTTGGCGCGTCGGCTACGCGGCTGCCCGCGGCGGGCTCATCCGCGCCGCCGGCGTCATCCATCGCACCGCCACCAACAACATGAACAGCATGGCGATGCGCGCGGCGGTGGCGGCCTACACCGTCGAGACGGATTGGCAGCGGCGGATGCTCGGCGAATATGCGCGCCGCCGCGACACCATGTGCAACATGGTGAATGCGATGCCGGGCCTCTCCTGTGCCAAGCCCGAGGGTGCGTTCTATGTGTTCGTGCGCGTCAACGTGCCCATGAGTTCCGAGGAACTTACGGCGCATTGCCTTCGCCACGGCGTCGCCGTGCGCAGCGGCACCGAATTCGGCCCGCGCGGCGGCGAGGGGTTCATCCGCTTGACCTTCGCGGGAGACCCCAAGGAGTTCAAGCCAGGGCTCGAACGCCTCGACAAGGCGATGCGCGCGCTATAAGCCGGTACACGGGAGAAGTCGCAGATGTCGGAGCCGCAAATCCGTTTCGACGACGGTGCCGCTTACGAGCGGATGATGGGCGTCTGGAGCCGGCTCGCGGGTGAAATTTTTCTTGAATGGGTGGCACCGCGCGCGGGCCTGCGATGGATCGATGTTGGCTGCGGCAATGGCGCCATCACCGAGCTGCTCGTCAATCGATGCGCGCCGGCCGAGGTTCAGGGCATCGACCCTTCGGAGGGGCAGCTCTCCTTCGCGCGCTCACGGCCCGCGGCCCGCGTGGCTCAGTTCCGTCAGGGAGACGCCATGGCGCTCCCCTTCCCGCAAGGAAGGTTCGAGGCCGCCATCATGGCGCTGGTGATTTTCTTCGTGCCCGATCCCGCGAAAGGCGTCGCAGAGATGGTTCGCGTGGTCTCGCCAGGCGGTATTGTCGCGGCCTATGCGTGGGACATTCTTGACGGCGGGTTCCCTAGTCCGATCCCGGACGAATTGCGCGCGATGGGTCGCAAGCCCCCGCTCCCTCCGAGCGCCGATGTGTCTCGGACCGACGCATTGCGCGGCCTGTGGACCGGCGGGGGCCTTGAAGCGGTCGAGACGCGGGAGATCACGGTTCACCGAACCTTCGCCGATTTCGACGAGTTCTGGGCCACCAGCCTCTCGGGCTCCAGCATTCGTCCGATGGTCGAGGCGATGTCGGCGGAAGATGTGGAGCAGTTCAAATCGCGCCTCCGCGCGCGGCTCCCGGCGGATGCGGCAGGGCGCATTACGTACTCCGGTCGCGCCAACGCGGTAAAGGGCCGCGTCCCGGTGAAGGCTTCATCCAACTGATTGAGCCGTCCGGGCGCATAAAAGCGCTTTGATAGGGGATATAGAAATCAATGGGGATGGGGGGAGTTCTTCCGCTTTCTCAAAATCCGTTTTTGTAAAAAGTCACCGCGGCACCGTGACTATGAGGAATCGAGACGAGCGCACCCCATCCCCCAATATCTTCCCGATCTCGCCAAGAAGTTATTGTGGACGTCTTGGGTCCGAAGCGTCGGGTAGTTGCGCTTGCTGTTCGAAGACGGGATGATGGTCCCACCGACAGCGACGGCTGTCCGTTCTGCACCGACAAGGGGAGGCGACCATGGCCTATGAAGGGATGATTGCGGAATCCGTTTCGATCATCGGCGACAAGAACGAACTGATCTCGGCCTACATGGCGCGGCCATTGGGCCCGGGCCCCTTTCCCGGCGTATTGCTTTTCCATCACGCGCCCGGCTGGGACGAGTGGTATCGCGAGACCACGCGCAAGTTCGCGCATCATGGCTATGCCGCGATCAGTCCCAATCTCTATCACCGCGCCGGCGAGGGCAAAGCCGACGACGTCGCGGCCAAGGTCCGCGCCGAGGGTGGCGTCCCCGACGCGCAGGTGATCGGCGACGCGGAGGGCGCGGTCAAATGGCTGCGTGCGCAGCCCTGGGTCAACGGCAAGGTCGCCGCATGGGGCACCTGCTCGGGCGGGCGGCATACGTTCCTGTTTGCCTGCCACACCAAGAGCATCAACGCGGCTTGCGAGCTTTGGGGCGGCCGCGTGGTCATGAGCAAGGAAGAGCTGACGCCGAAGCAGCCCACCGCTCCGATCGAATTCACCAAGAACCTGTCCTGCCCGCTGCTCGGCCTCTTCGGCAACGAGGACCGCGCGCCGACGCCGGAACAGGTGAACCAGCACGAAGCGGAACTCAAGAAGCACGGCAAAAGCTACGAGTTCCACCGCTACGATGGCGCCGGGCACGGCTTCTTCTATTACGACCGGCCCATGTACCGCCTCGAGCAGGCCCTCGACGGATGGCAAAAGGTGTTCGCGTTCCTGCGGAAGCATTTGTCGGCCTGACACGCTGATGTGCACCTCGATTGTCGAGGTCGTCGGCGTCGAGGGCGCCGGCAAGGGCGACGGCGGATGGTTTGATTTGACGCGGGCGGTCGTGTCTTACGACCACCCGCATCACGCCCTCTTCGAGGAGGCGATCACCATCGATTTCGTGAACGCGGCGCTTGGCCCGGGCGCCCGCGTCGCGGTCGAGCTGTCTCTGGAATCGGCGAAGGAGCTCAGCAGCGCGCTCGTGAAGGCGATCGCGGCGGCCGAGATCGAGGAAAGCGGGCGGTTACGTCCCAGCTGAGATTCGGCGAGATCCTAGCCACCTCGGGTTGACGGCGCCATAAGCCGGCTGCGATGCTGGGCAAGGAAGCTCTGCCGCAGGAAATAGAATGGCGGTGGCTTGGACCGAGACGCGCGTCGGCGCGGCAGGGGTGTTGCTGCATCTGGCGGAGGCCGGCAGCGGCCCCCCGTTGCTGGTGCTGCATCACGACGTCGGCAGCCCGGGGCAACTGCCGTTCTACGATGCGCTCGCCCGGCGCTTTCGGGTACTGGTGCCGCACCACCCCGGCTATGGACGCTCGGAGCGACCGGCTTGGCTGCGCGGCGTGCGCGACGTGGCCGTCATCTATCAGGGATTGCTGGCGGATCGGGGCATCACCGGGCATTCGCTGGTCGGCCTGGGCTTCGGCGGCTGGATCGCCGCGGAAATGGCGACGATGGCGCCGCGCGACTTGAAGGGCCTTGTGCTGGTGGGGGCCATGGGGCTGAAGCCGCCCGAGGGCGACATCCTCGACCAGGCGATCCTCAGCTACATCGACTACGCCCGCGCGGGCTTCCATGATCCCCAGGCCTTCGAGCGCGTCTTCGGGTCCGTCACCACCGATCAGCTCGTGGACTGGGACATTTGCCGCGAGATGAGCTTCCGCATCGCCTGGAAACCTTACATGTACAGCCAGACCTTGCCGCATCTGCTGGGCGCGGTCCGCGCCCCATCGCTGGTGGTTTGGGGCGACGACGACAAGATCGTGCCGCGCAGCGCGGGGGAACAGTATCGCCGCCTGCTGCCCGGTGCGCGCTTCGAGATCGTCCGCGCCTGCGGACATCTCGTCGACATGGAACGGCCCGACGAGCTTGCGGCCCTCGTCGACGGATTCCTCGGGCGGAGCTAGCGGGCCGGGAGGACGCACCCATGCATCTCGTCTACTTCACGGAACAGCCGATGTCGGCCTATTCCGCGGACGCGGGACTGGAATTCGGTGCCACCGCGCTCATGTTCTCGAACCGGCATTTCGACCCCGTCGCCGGCAGCCGGCTCTATGGCGAATACATCGAACAATATCTCTATGCCGAGGAAATGGGCGTCGAAGGGTTCATGCTGAACGAACACCACAACGCGCCGTTCTGCATGCAGGCCAAATGCAACATTTTCGCGGCGATCCTCGCCGCCATGACCAAGCGCACCTCGATCGTGCTACTCGGCAACCCGCTTCCGCTCGCCGAGAATCCGGTTCGGCTCGCCGAGGAATTGGCGATGATCGACATGATTTCCAAGGGTCGTCTCGTCTCGGGTTTCGTCCGCGGCGGCGGCCAGGAGCAGCTCGCGACCGGCGTCAATCCCGCCTACAACCGCGAGCGCTTCGAGGAAGCGCATGACCTCATCGTCAAGGCGTGGACGGTGCCGGGACCGTTCCGCTGGGAAGGCACGCACTATCAGCACCGCGTCGTCAATCCCTGGGCGGTGCCGCTGCAAAAGCCGCATCCCCGCATCTGGATTCCCGGCGTGCTGAGCCGCGAGACCATCGTTTGGGCCGCGAAGCAGCGTTATCCCTATATCGCGCTCAACACCTCGATCGAGGCGACGAAGCGCATCTGGGCCACATATGATGCGGCCGCGGCCGAGGTCGGCTACGTGCCGGGCCCCGAGAACCGCGGCTACCTCCAGCGCGTCCACGTCGCCGAGACCGAGGAAAAGGCGATCGAGAACGCGCGGCAGTTCATGTGGATGCAGGGCGAGTTCACGGGGCTCGCGCATCCCGTCTGGAGCAGCCCCTCCGGCTACTTCTCGCCGGAACAGCGTCGGGGCTTCGTCGAGTTCGCGACCGGCCGCGCGGTGAGCCCGCGCGGCCGTCCGAGCTTCGAGCAGCAGCTCGCCGACATGCAGATCATCGCCGGCACGCCCAAGACGGTCATTCCGAAACTAAGACGCATCCTCGAGGAAACGCGGCCCGGGATCATGGCGATCTGGGGCAATGACGGAGCCGTCAGCAGTGCCGACGCCAAGACCTGCATCCGTCTCCTGGGGCAGGAGGTGATGCCGGCGCTGCGCGAGATCGGCAAGACCCTCGATCTCAAGAGCCCCTTCGAAGCGAATGCGCCGGTGGGCATCTCCTACGGGGCACCGTCGCGCGAGCGCGCGGCCAGCTAGGCGGCGCGACGGACTCTCCGCCGCAACAATTCGCCACGAAGCGTGCGGCTCCCGACGGGGAAACTATCTCCGCCCTCTTACGCCGGCAGTTACTCCGGAACGCGCCCTCTGAGCAGTCGGCCCGGCAGCGCGCCGGTGTGCTCGTTGTTGCGCAGCAGCACTTCGCCGTTCACCACGGTTGCCAGCATGCCGTCGGCGGTCTGCTTCAAGCGCTTGGCTCCCGCGGGCAGATCGGTCACCACCTCCGGCATCCGCGGCGCGACGGTCGCGGGATCGAACACCGCGATATCCGCGGCCATGCCCTCGCGGAGCAGGCCGCGATCGTGGAAGCCCCAGTGGGTTGCCGTATCGTAGGTGATGTACTTGACGGCCTGCTCCAGCGGAAACGCCTGCTTCTCGCGCACCCAATAGCTCAAGAGATGGGTCTGGAGCGAATTGTCCATGATCTGCGAGACATGCGCGCCGGCATCGGAGAAGGTCACCACCGTCCGCGGATGATTGATCAGCTCGAGCGCCGCCACCTGATCCTCGTTAGCGATCGGCTGCAACAGGAACATCTTCATGTCGCGCTCGAGGGCGAGATCGATCATGAGTTCCGCCGGATGAACATTGCGCTCGCGCGCGAGAGCCGCCATCGAGCGATGGGGTCCCTGGATCTTGTCCATGAGATAGATGTAGTCCCACTCGGGCGGCCGAGCCTCGGTGCCGATCGCCTTGCGTCCGCGGTAGGGTTGGCTTGCCACGGCGACCAGCTTTGCCTTGATCTCCGGATTCTGCAGCGCCGCCTTTTGCTGCGCGAGCGGCAGCTTGCGGATGTCGCGCCAGACCTCCCACTTGTCGAAGGGGGTGTGCGTCTCGAAGGAGAGCAGCACGTTGAGCGCGCGGCTGTGAACCTGGCCGAACATGCGCCCGCCCTCACGCGCGGTCTGTTCGAGGGTGTCGAGCCCCATGCGCCACACATCCGGCTGCGAACGACGAGAGAAGATGCCGAAGGTGACGGGACGCCCGGTATCGACAGCCAGCTTCTTGAGCAGCGGGTAGTTCTCCCGCCCCTGGTCGCCCATGGCGATCTCGAGCGTACCGGCGCCCGCCTCGCTCATGGCACCCACCAGCGCTTCCAGCTCCTGCCAGCTTGCCTTGCGGCTCGCCACGGGCCGGTCGTCGGATGTTTCGTGACTGGGGCTGCGCGTGGTCGAGAAGCCGATGGCGCCGGCCCTGATCGCTTCGCGCACGTGTTGCGTCATCGCCTTGAGATCATCCTCGCGCGCCTCCTGGTCGAAGGCACGCTCGCCCATGACATAGGTGCGCAGCGCCGAATGCCCCATGTAGCCGGCGTAGTTTATGCCCTTCGGAATGTCGTCGAGGACATCCAGGAATTCCGGGAAAGTCTCCCAGCGCCACTTGATGCCGGCGCGCATGGCGTCGCGGCTCAAATCCTCCGCGCGCTCGAGGTTGCGGAACACCATGTCGGCCTCCCGCTCCCGGCAGGGCGCGAGCGTGAAGCCGCAATTCCCCATCACCACCGAGGTGATGCCGTGATAGCAAGAGCTGGTGCCGATCGGATCCCAGAACACTTGGGCGTCCATATGGGTGTGGCCATCGACGAAGCCGGGCGTCACCACATGCCCCTCCGCATCGATGGTCTCCTTGGCAGGGGCGGCGATGCGGCCGATGAAGGCGACCCTGCCCTCCTTGACGCCGACGTCGGCGCGATAGCGCGGCAGGCCGGACCCGTCGATCACCATGCCGTTCTTGATCACCAGATCGTAGCTCATGACAGCGTCCTTCGATGTGGGGAGGACATGCTAGCGTGGGGCGAGGGTCCTCCGCTAGTACCCCGGAAGATTAGCCCACGCCGGCTCTTCCCATTTCACTCGATTACTTCATCGGCGCGCGCGAGCAGCGACGCCGAGGGCTCAACGCCGATCGCCTTCGCCGCGGTCAGATTGAGGGCAAAGCGAAAGCGGGTTGGCTGCTCGAATGGCAAATCCGAGGGCTTCGCCCCCTTCAGAATTCGATCGACGAGGTCGCCGACGCGATCGAACGCTTCGTCAAGATCAATGCCATACGACATCAAGCCGCCGTCGCGGACGATGAAGTCGTACTCGTAGATGCCCGGCAGCCGGTGCACCGTCGCGAACTCGAACACTCGCTTTCGATTGAGATTGGTGAGGGGATCGCTGACCATCAGAATCGCGTCCGGCATGTCCTGAACCATCGCCGAGAACGCCTGGTCGAAATCGGCGGGTTCGCGCACGCCCAGCGCCTGAACATTGATGTCGAGTGCCTTGGCGCCCGCCTCCGATGCCCGGTATCGCAAGGTCATCGCGGGATCGTCGGCATTCCAGAGCATCGCAACCCGGCGCAGTTTCGGCGCGAACTCCTTGAGCAGCTCCAGCCGCTTGGGCGTCACTTCCACCGATACGTCGGATACCCCGGTGAGGTGGCCGCCGGGCCGCGCCAAGCTCTCGACCAGACCGATACCAACGGGATCGCCCGCCGAGAACACCACCGACGGGAGCGTTGTCCCCTGCTTGACGGCGACGGCGGCCGCATACCCTCCGGCTATGATTGCGTCCGGTTGCGACGCCACCAGCTCGGCAAGGGCTGACGGTGCACGTCGCTCAATCGTCAAATTCTTGTCGACCACATAGCCGTGCCGGGCGAGGCCCTGCATGAGCGGCACTTCGAACGGACTTCCTTTGGCAAAGCCGAGCAATCCGATGCGATAAACCTTGGCCGGCGCTTGAGCGAACGCCCGCAGCGGCGGCGCCAGAGCCGTTCCGACAGCCAGTCTTATGAGATCGCGTCGCTTCAAGATAGCTCCTTGCGACTGACGGACCGAGAACGGTAGGACCTCCGATGCTCTCGGTGCAACGGCGAGCAGTGGCTGGCTCGATCTACTTCGTTACCCGCCCGCGACTTGCTTGAAGCGCCGCAAGGTTTCTATCTGATCCTCAAAGCTTCGGATGCGGTACATCGGATAGAGCAAGACAATGTCGGCGCCGAGCCGGCGCCATCCCGCCGCCGCCGCGCCCCAGGCCTGCGCGTCCGGTTCTTGCACGCGCAGCCAACCTTCGATGCCGAACTTGGCGGGGTCGCGGCCGAATGATTTAAGGTGTCCCTTCAGCTCGCCGAGTTTTTGTTCCGCCTCCGCGTCGGGCGCCATAATCGGCATATAGCCGTCGCCGAGCCGGGCCGCGCGTTTGATCGCGGCATCCGACGAGCCGCCGAACCAGATCGGGATCGGCCGCTGCACCGGCCGCGGGACGATTGCAACCTCGTTGAGATTGTGAAAGCGCCCGTGGAAGGTCACGATGTCTTCCGACCAGAGGCGACGCAGCGCTTCAACTTGTTCGCTTTGACGCGCGCCTCGAGTCTTCCAGTCCTCGCCCAGCGCCTCGAACTCGACGTGGTTCCAACCCGTTCCGATGCCGAGCCTTAGGCGTCCATTGCTGAGGATATCCACCTCCGCCGCCTGCTTGGCAATTAGCCCGGTCTGCCGCTGCGGCGAGATCAGGACGCCGCTCGAGAGCTTGATCTTCTTGGTGACCGCCGCCAGAAAGCCGAGCGTGACGAAGGTCTCGTGGAAGGGGTCCGTCTCGTCGTAGCGCGGGACCCAGCCGTCCCGAGCCTTTGCGCCGAAAACGTGATCGGGCACTTCGATGTCGATGTATCCAAGGTCCTCCGCCGCTTGCGCCCAATCGCGGATTTTCGCGGGGTCCGTTCCGATGTCCCGTGTCGGGAACCAGGCACTGAGCTGCATGGTTCAGTCCGCCGCTTCGAAGTTGCGGCCGAAATCCTCGGGTACCGGGGCGCCCCAGCGGTAGAGCGCGTCGCTCGCATCATGGTCCTCGGCGCGCCACGAGCCGTCCGCGGGAATCTGGTCGATGTCGCAGAAATACTCGGCCATGCTGTTCCAGGGATCGCGCACGTAGTGGAAGAAATTGGAGCCGAGGACGTGGCGGCCAAAGCCCCAGCCATTGCGATAGCCCGCGCCGATCACGTTGGCGGCGCCGATGCCGATCTGGTCGATCGACCCCACCTCGAAGCTCGCGTGATGGAATCCCGGGCGCTGATCCTTGAGCAGCGCCACCACGTGATGGTCGCCGCCGCGCGCGAGGTGCATAAAGGCGATGATGCCGGGCACGCGGTCGGTGAGGCGCATGCCGAGGATGCTGGTATAGAACCCGACCATGCGCTCATGGTCCGGCGTGTGCAGCAGCACGTGACCCAAGCGATGCGGCCGGACGGCATGATTGGGCGGGCAACCCCGCCCTTTGCGCTCGTAGTGGCCCGGCGAGTTGAATCGAATCTCCGGAGCCGATCGCCAGGGCTGCGGCTGCTCAAGGCGCACATTGACGGCGTGCCCGTCGGGATCCCTGAGCCATAGCCCGCCGCCGAAAGCGTTGTGGGGAGCCTCGACCTCCGGGACGCCGCGCTCCTGCATCCGCGCGCGGATCGCGGCGAGCCCCGCCGCATCAGTACCGAAGCGGAGGTGATTGAGCCGTTTGCGCTTGCCCTCGACCAGAAACACCTGGTCCTGCGCCCGCCCCTCGCAGCGGAATGCGAGGCCATGATCGCGCTCCTCCGGCACAAGGCCGAAGGTCGTATAGAAGCGCCGCCCGGCTTCGATGTCGGGAACGGTGAGCGCGTAGGCAAGTAGCGATTGAACGGCCATGAGCCAGCTCCTTGGATCGACTTGGGACAGAGTAGTCCAATCTCGTCATCGCCGCCAATCGGCAGGAGGCTGCAGGCAACGTCACCAGGGCAAACCGCAGAGATCGAGGACGCCCCCACGCGGCGCGATCTTCATATCGAATACATAGGGGTCCGAAACCTCGAAGCGTGTGCGACCCTGTGGCTGATCCACATAGACATCGCCCCCGAAAGCGCACCAGCCGAGCGCCTGGTAGATCGGAGCGTGTCGAGGTTCGCAGAACAACAACGCAAAGTTGGGCTGGTATGCCCGTGCTATCTCCTCGACGGCCCGTCGCATCACCAGGCTCGCGACCCCTTGCCGCCGTCTATCCTCTCGGGTTGCGACAGCGCCAACGCCGCCAATCTTGACGGGCCGCTCTTGCCAACGCGCGTCGCGCTGGAACAGTTCCGCGTGGCCTATGAGCACGCCAGCATCATCGTAGGCGAGCACACGCCATTCGGGACGCGCCCAAACCACGGTTCGCCACGGAAGTCTCGCAACGACCTCCGGAGGCCAGACGGCTTCGAGCAACTGCTGGGCGGCTTCCGACCTGGCAGCGGCGGGCTGGATATCAATGCGGGCGATCGGGTCAACAGTCATGGCGTTAGTCGATGCAGAAGTTTTACCCATCATGCCACATTACGCGCACTATTCAGCGAAGGTGCCATCCGGCACTATTTCTCGGACGAACCGCGGCTACATGGATTGACCCGCGCTGATGACGATAGGCGCCAACACGCGAATGCTGATCCCCTATGGCGGCCGGCGCTGGCCGGTCGAGCGTATCGACCGCGAGCGGCCGGACCCCGATCTGGGTCCGCTGGTCGAGATCGACTGCATGGCTCGCGAGCCGTTGCGGCTCAGCAATTTTCCTTACGCCTTCGCGGAGCCCCCGGATTTCAACGCGATCGCGACAACGCCGGCGCGCCTCGATTTTTTGCGTGACCACTTCAAGTCGTACTGGGGCCTCTGGGACAAATTGGCGCTCATGTTCCTCGATGCCTATTTCGGGCACATTTCAGGGGCGGTCGAGGCGGCGCAACCGGCGCTCGACGCCCAAGCGGCACCGCACGGCGGCTTGTTTCACCGTCGCGATTGGGTTTATTCGGCGCTCGCACCGATACCGATCGCACATCTGCCGGTGCCGCCGGCGAATCACAGCCCGCACTGGGTCTGGGTCGATTTTGCGTTTTGGACCGGCGAACGCGTCGTCGCTCTCGATGTCGTCGGCAGCGACGACCGAACGAGGCGTGCGGGCCGCGAGCGCCTCCGCCTTGCCGGTTATGAGGTGATCGAATTGCCGGGCGACACCCTCCGCCGCGCCGGAGTGCAGGCGTTGCGCGATCTACCGCCCGCGGCGTTCAGCGATTTCTGGAAAGGCGTCGCGCTGCCTTCGAGCCCGTTCAGGATCGGCGGCCTCGGAACCGACTAAGCCAAACAATAAACGTCATCGCGAGGCGCAGCCGAAGCGATCCAAAGCCACAAGTTTCACCACGAAGACGCCAAGGACACCAAGAATCTGGTCTGATCAAACCCTTCTTCGTGATCTTCGTGCCTTCGTGGTGAAATCCTGGATTGCTTCGCTTTGCTCAAATCTTCATCTGCAGCACGTAGAGCCCACCGGCGTGGCGATCGACGGCGTAGACCAGTTCGTTCTCGTCCACGTAAACATCGTTGATCTGGATCGCACCGGTGGGCGCGTTCGGCGGCGCCGGAGGCACGAAATGCGCGACTTCCTTGGGGTTGAAAGGGTCGGTCAAGTCATGCACGCGCAGCCCGCCGCTGAAGTAGGTCCCGAAGATCAAGGTGTTGGAGCGAAATGACGGGCCGGGCCGGTTCTCGTGCATATTGTGCGCGCCGTAGCGCTGGCCTTTCTTGCGGAAGCCCTCCACCGAAGGCAGCGGCAAGGTGCTGATCGAGACAAGATTGTCCTCGCGCCTTGCGTCGAGCACCCAGACCAGCTTCGGCCAGTCGAGTCCGGCCTCGCGCACGCATTCGTCGCTGACGACCAGCAGGTCGCGGTCAAGCAGCGGCATAACGGTGTGGGTGAAACCCGGAAACGGCGGATGCGGGTTCCAATGTCCCACAGCCTTCGGCCGCGCCATGTCGGAGATGTCGAGGATGTAGGCGCCGCCGTCGATGAAGGCGACGTAGGCGCGGTCGGGTCGGTCCGGGTAGACGTTGGTGTTGTGCGCGCGGATTCCGGTGTCGAAGCGCGGATGCCGCGGCAGCGGCGGCGCATCGTCGCCGTCGCGCATGCCGGGGATCCACCAGCGGCACACCTCCTGAGGCTTCATGATGTATTCGAGGTCGATCACTCGGTAGAACTGATCGTCCTTGGGATCGCGCGGCTTGAAATCGGCGGCGCCGCCCGAGAAATGGATGTAGCGGCCGTCGACGAACCAGAGCTGATGCACGCCGCGGGAATGCGGGCCCGAGCAGTCGAAGGTGGTGATGAGCTTCGGGGTCTCCGGCGTCGAGACATCATAGAGATCGATGCCCGCAGGCTTTAGGCCGGGTGCCGCGGTCTGGTGCGCCACCGCCATGATATCGCCGCAGACCTCGAGCGAATTGGAGCGGACCTGACGATGAGGCAGCTCGGTCTGGACGATGACGCGGGGATGTCGCGGGTCGGTCACGTCGACGCCCGTGAAGTCGGTGGGCGCGGACTCATGGGCCATCCAAAGGATGCGTCGGCCGCCCTTCGCAAGCTGCAGGCTCACGCCCTCGCCCACATTGCCGTGCCCCGAAAGCGCGTCATGCGCGATCAGCTCCATGTTGAAGATACTTTCGGGCATCTCTGTGGTCCTCCTGGGATTGGCCGCGATTAATTGTCGATCCGTCGTTTGGCCTCTTCGATCAGCGAAAGGTCGACGTAATGCGGCGCGATCTGCACCGGCTTCGGCAGAATGCCGAGCTTCACGGATTCGTCGATCTCGGTCTGGATCGCCTGCACCTCCGGACGCGCGTCGGGCGAGCGGTACCAGTCCTTCTTGGTGAAGTTGTAACCGAGTCCGTCCACCGGCAGCTTGGTTACACCGGCCGCGATCTGGATCGCCTCGGCGTGATGCGCAGGATCGAGAAACCAGCGCACGGCGCGAATATGATCTTCGAAGAAATCCACGAGCTGCGCGCGATGGTCGGCGATGAAATCGGCGCGCATCGCCCAATGCACGGTTTGCGTATTGCCGAAAGCGTCGCTGATCCGGAAGAGCGTCCGGTACTTGCCGCTCGCGTCGATGTCGCGCGCGAATTGCGGCAGCAACGGGATCAGGTCCACCTTCCCCGCCTCGATCATCGCGGGCATGTTGGCGAAATTGGCCTCGATGCTGGTGAAGTCGCTGTCCTGGATGCCGGCGCGATGCAGGATGATGCGCATGGACGCGTCGCTCGCCGACCCGATCGCATTGGTGGCGATGCGTCGGCCCTTTATGTCCGTGACCTTCTGGATCGGTCCGTCCTTCGCCACCACGTAAGGCTGGCTGAAATGCCCGTCGGTTCCGTCTTGAATGACGTCCGCAACGACGCGCACCTCGAGCTGTGCGTTGGTAATGGCGAGCGCGAGCGAGGAGGAACCGAACGCCGCGATCTGCAGCTCGCCCGCCGCCAGCGCCACGATCTGCGGCGTGCTGCCCTGAAACCGCACGGGCTCGTAGGTATAGCTGCTGCCGAGGTGACGGAAGACCTCGGGATGTCGTCGCTGCAGCTCTTGGATCAGCGGCGCCAAGTGGCCCGGTGTCTGCGCCCAGCCGATGCGCATTGGCAGCGGCTCGGCTTCGGCGCGCGGCAATGCACCGAAGAGCGCCCCCACCATCAGCAGCGACGCGAGCAGCGAGCGCACCCGCATAAACGGTACCCATCCTCCCTGCCTGCCCTCTTTTGGGGCCGGGCCAGCGCGATCTTACCAGAGGGAGGGGGTTTGCAAACGACAAAGCGCGCCTATCTGTAGCATGATCCGCCACGATCCATGCCCAAACCGGAGTGCGACACGGGTGAGCGCCGAACCGCCGCCAATCACCGCCGAAGCCGCCGGCAATCGCATTCCCGGCACCTTGATCACCGGGTTTCTCGGCAGCGGCAAGACCACGCTGCTAAACGCGCTGCTAAAGCATGAGCAGATGCGCGACACGGCTGTCATCGTCAACGAATTCGGCGCGGTCGGGCTCGATCACCTGCTGATAGAGACCGCGTTCGAGGACGCCGTGCTGCTCAAGAGCGGCTGCATCTGCTGCACCACGCGCGGCGATCTGGTCGATACGCTCGGCGATCTCTTCGAGCGACGCGCGCGAGGCGCCATTCCACGGTTCGGCCGCGTCGTCATTGAGACCACCGGCCTCGCCGATCCGGCGCCGATCCTCCACATGCTGATGGCGGACCCGGCGGTCGCAGAGCGCTATCGCCTCGACCGAGTGCTTGCGACGATCGATGCCGTGAACGCGTCGGACCAGCTTCAGCGCCAGTATGAGCCCGCAAAGCAGGCGGCGATAGCGGATCGGCTGGTGCTCACCAAGACCGATCTTGCGTCCTCACGCGAGATCGACGCGGTGACGACACGGCTGCGCGCGCTCAATCCGACCGCGCCGATCCTGCGCGCGATTGGCGGCGCGATCGATCCGAGCTGTCTATTCGATCCGCTCGAAGGCGGCGCGCCGCGGGTGGAGATGATGGTCGGAACCGGCGATTCGCATCCGGGGCACCCTCATGACCACGCGCACCACGATCACGACGAGGCCGAGCATTTACACGGCATCGCCTCCTGGTCGCTGGTTCATCGGGAACCCGTGGATTGGCGGCGTCTCGCCATTTGGCTCGAGGCGCTGGTGTCGCTCCGGGGACCCGACCTGCTGCGCCTCAAGGGCATCGTCGCGCTTGTCGGTCGCGCGCGCCCGATAGTCGTGCACGCGGTGCAGCACGTATTGCATCCCGCCATCGAACTTGATCATTGGCCCGACGCGGAGCACGGCTCCAGAATCGTCTTCATCACGCGGAACATTGCGCGGGACGCCCTTGAAGCTTCGTTCCGCGCGAGCGTCATCGAGGCCGAGGGGATCCGATGACCGCACGCGGTTCCATGCCCGCGCACCCCATGTACGGCATGACCCTGCGCCGTCGCGATCTATTGATTGCGGCAGGGCTCGCGGTTTTTTGCAGCAGGGCATGGGCCGAGGAGCCGATGCAAGCCCCCGATCTGCCCTCGCTCCCGCGCCGGATCGACATTCTCAACGCCAACACCAACGAGACTTTCTCCGGCCCCTACCGCGATGGCGAAGGCCCGATACCCCAGGCCATGACCGAGCTTCGCGCACTCTTGCGCGACCATCACGTCAATAAGGAGGGGCCGCTCGACGTCGCCGCTCTGGATTTCCTCGCCGACGTGATGGAAGCGGTTGGCCAATCGCGAGCGATCGTCTTGTCGGCCTACCGTACGCCCGAAACCAACGCGATGTTGGCGCGCACCACTTTCGGCGTCGCCGAGCACAGCCAGCACTTATATGGGCGCGCGCTCGATGTGACCTTCGAGAGCCGGCTTCCCGACGCCAAGACAATTGCGCTGGACATGCAGCGGGGCGGCGTCGGTTGGTATCCGCGTTCGCATTTCGTGCATCTCGATACCGGGCCTGTCCGGCATTGGGAGCTCGATGGCTTGGGATTCGACCTGCTTGTCACCAGCGGCCGCGTCCGGCTGGGGCTCGTCAACGGTCGAATCCGCCCCGGGCTCGTCGCCAATCGCTTGCGTGTCCACCGTTCGCTCGCGCGGCAGGAGTATCTGGCGCGGCATGGCGCCCGCTGAGTGCGGTCCGGCTTCACAGGCCCTGCTTGCCGCTGGATAATGTGGTAATGCTCGACGAGAACCCCGGTCCGACGTCCCGGATCTATTTCTCCCAGCGGCTGCGCCTGCACTACGTCGATTGGGGCAACCCGTCGGCGCCGCCGCTCGTGCTGGTTCATGGTGGACGCGATCACTGCCGAAACTGGGATTGGGTCGCGGCGGAGCTGCGTCGAGACTGGCACGTCATCGCGCCAGATCTGCGAGGCCACGGCGACAGCGGCTGGTCCACCGACGGCAGCTACACCATCGCGGGATACATCTACGATCTCGCGCAGCTCATCCACCAACAGCAGCTCGCGCCGGTCACCATCATCGCGCATTCGCTTGGTGGGCATATCGCGCTGCGCTATGCCGGACTCTATCCGGAGAACGTGCGCAAGCTGGTGGCGATCGAGGGTTTGGGACCCGCGCCCAAGATTCTCGCCGAACGCATGAAGCGAGGAATTGTCGAGCGGATGCGGGGTTGGATTGCCGAGCAACGCGGACTGGCGGGCCGCCTGCCGCGCCGCTACGCCTCGATCGAGGACGCGGTAAAACGCATGCAGGACGAGAATCCGCGCCTAGCGCCCGAGCAGGCGCGACACCTGACGCAGCACGGCGTCAATCAGAACGAGGACGGGACTTACACCTGGAAGTTCGACAACTATGTCCGGGTGTGGCCCCCCTATGACATGACCCAAGCGGAGATTGAGCAAATCTGGGGAGCGATCACGTGTCCGACGCTGCTCGTTTACGGCAAGGAAAGCTGGGCCTCGGACCCGAGCACAGACGGACGCTTACGTCTCTTCCGCTCGGCCAAGGTTCTTTCGTTCGAGGGCGCCGGTCATTGGGTGCATCACGACCGGCTCGGACCCTTCGTTGAGGCGGTTCGGAGCTTTCTTGGTAGTGATCGCTAGCGCGAGCTAAACCGTTTGTCGCGGGCGCGGCGCGCGAGATTTCTGGCCGCGAATGATCGGCAGCGGGTCGCGCTCGAGCTGCCGCAAGACCACCCAAGCCCCCGCGGGGCTCTGCGCCAGCTCGTGCGGCGTCATGCCGTCGAGCGAGCGGTGCGGTCGGTGGAGCCAATTGTGCGCCCGTTCGCCGAGTACTTTCTTGGCCTCGGCCTCCACTTTTGAAAGGCTATCGGTTTGCGTCGACATGGGATCGCTTGCCCCCTGAGTTCGCGCTTTCTATTTAGCCATTATTTAGGCGCAGCAGGGGCCGTCCGGCAATGCGTCAAATCAGCGACTTGAAAAAGGGGAATACCCTTCCTAAGGTTTGGGGGATCGCCTCAGCATCGATACTACATCTCGCTATGAGATCGCGATTTCAGCCGAAGCGCTGTCCAGCAGAGATGTCGTCGGCCATCGCGCGAGCGCCGCGCGACCGGCACTCGTCAATTCATAGCTGCCGCGCTCGACGCGCCGGAACCAGCCGTAGACGTTACGCAGCAGAATCGTCGGCGCATCGGGAATCGCGTGGCGAAGCTCGCCGGTCCGCCGCGGCCCGTCGGCAAGTGCCGCAGCGCACGCAAGTGCGCGCTGACGGTACGCGGTCATGATCGGCTGACGCGTGCTGCCGCCCTCCGCGGGATCGCCGAGGCGACGACGATGCTCCTCGACGAGACGCGAGCGTCGCTTTGAATCGCGCCGCGGACGCCACGGTCCGGGCTCGACCAACAGTTCCACACGCCCGCCCGGCAACACGCCCAGCAGGCCGAAACCGAGCAAGCGGCAAAGCTTGCGCACGCGCGGGTCGCGCTCGCGGCCACGTCCGCGCGAGGAAGCGCGGACGGCGAGCCAAATTTCATCGCAGCTTGAGGTGCGATCGACCCCCTGCAACAGCAGATCGAGATTGAAGCTCAGCTTCAATTCGCCGATGACGACGAGCGGCGGCGAATCGCCGTTCAAAGCCACGAGGTCACATTCGCCGATCTCGCCCTTCACCTGATAGCCGAGGCGCTCCAGAAATTTCTTGACGGGCCGATAGAGCGCGGTCTCCACGCAACTCCCTCCGTAACCGAACCGACACCATGCCGGACGACTCGGATTGCGCGCAAGCATTCAACAGAGCTTGCGCCCGGTGATCGGTGCCTTATCCTGTCGGTCTCTCGTCGGTTCCAGGGAGCCCGGAGGTGACATGAAATTTATCTGCGACGCGCCGGACGGGAAAACCTGGTTTCGCATCGAGACCGAGGCGGAGGCCGCTACCGAATCGAGCGTCATGCGCCACGCCGTCGAAAAATATTTTCATCGTGAGCGTGAAGCGGCGCGACAGAGCTTCCGCCCCACATCGCCGATCTTCATTGAGCAGGAGATCGGCCTCGATGCGCACATACAGCGCGAGATGCCGCGCTTTCTGACCTTGCGCGATCATGAGGGAAATGCCCTCGTTACCGCGATGCTGCCGCCGGAAGGACGCGCGGCCGGCTTCCAATGCATCGTGGTCGGGCCCGAGAACGGCGACCCCTATGTGACGCATCGCGAGGCCATCGAGGCGCTCGGCCAACATTTGGGGATCGCGCTCGACCGGGGGCGCTGCTATCCCTATCGGCGCGGCTGAGGGCCTACTTCACGAGCTCGTTGGTGTCGCTGAAGTACAATCTGTGCAGGCGACGCACCACCGAACGGTTGTAGTCGCGATCTCCAGGATTGAGAATCCGGAGCAAGCTCACTAGGCGTTCCTGGGAATCGGTGAAGGCGGTAAGCGTGCAGAGCTGTGGCGAGTACCAGAGCGTCTGTGTGGTTATTGTGCCGCTTTCGAGGCGATCCTCGCGCCGCACCTTCCAGCTCGCATATGTTCGCCCGCCCACCTGGATCGGCTCGACCCCCTGCACCACGAACGACACGAAGGCGTGCACGCGGGTGAAGCGGTCGTAGCGCTCAAGCTCGAAGCGCTTGCGCGCCGTGAGCGGCCAGAGCCGCTTCAAACCCTCGGGATTGGACTCGAATGCCCAGCGGTCGCTGCCGTCGTCGAACAGCAATTGTCCATAGCGATCCACGTGCCGCTGAGTCCCGAGGATCAGGTAGCTGTATTGGAGAGGGCCGGCACCCGCCGGCTTCGGCAAGATCAAGTAGCCGCGGTCGCTATAGAGGAATTTCGTGCCGGTTTGCGGCTCGCAATAGGTGGCGCTCGAGGATACGTCACCTTGCCCGTTTGACGAGGCGGAGGCGAGCACCACCGCCAGGGCAAACGCCAATGCCGCACGCTGAAACATCCGAACCTTCATGGGTGCCTCCCCCTCGGACGTGCGCCTTTTACGCGATAGAACGGCGCGCGATGCCCGCGGTCAAGAGCGCCGATCACGCCCCGTCGCCGGCGCTGGCCGAAGCTCGGCGCAGGAACTACAATCGCGGCGGCGCGGAGGCAGCGCGCGGTTCTTGAAGGAAACGTGCATGAAGAAGGTCTATCCCGACGCGGGGGCGGCACTCGCCGGTCTTCTGAGGGACGGCATGACGATCATGTCGGGAGGCTTCGGCCTCTGTGGCATTCCCTCACTATTGATCGACGCAATCCGCCAGTCCGGCGTCAAGAACCTCACCGTCATTTCCAACAACGCCGGCATCGACGGAGCCGGATTGGGTATGCTGCTGGAGACCCAGCAGATCTCCAAGATGATTTCGTCCTATGTCGGTGAGAACAAGCGCTTCGCGCAGCTCTATCTCGACGGCGAGCTGCAGCTCGAATTCAACCCCCAGGGCACGCTCGCCGAACGCATTCGCGCCGGCGGCGCCGGCATCCCCGCTTTCTTCACCAAGACGGGTGTCGGCACCATTATCGCCGAGGGCAAGGAAGTCCGCGAATTCGATGGCGAGCGCTATGTGATGGAGCGCGGCATCGTCGCCGATCTGTCCATCGTGCACGCCTGGAAAGGCGACACCGAGGGCAACCTCGTCTATCGCAAGACCGCGCGCAACTTCAATCCGGTGATGGCGACGGCGGGCCGCGTCACGGTCGCGGAGGTCGAGCAACTGGTCGAGCCCGGCATCATCGATCCCGACCTCATCATCACCCCCGGCATCTTCGTGCAACGCATCGTGCACGCGAAGAACGCGCCGAAACTCATCGAGCAACGCACCACGCGCAAGCGCGGTTGAGGAGACGCACCATGGCTTGGACTCGCGAACAAATGGCGGCGCGCGCGGCGCTGGAGCTGCGCGACGGCTTCTATGTCAATCTCGGGATCGGCATTCCGACCTTGGTGGCGAACTATATTCCATCCGGCATTCAGGTCCAATTGCAGAGCGAGAACGGCATGCTCGGCATGGGTCCCTTTCCCTACGAGGGCGAAGAGGATCCCGACCTCATCAATGCCGGCAAGCAGACCATCACGGAGCTTCCGACCACCAGCTATTTCAACAGCGCCGACAGCTTCGCCATGATTCGCGGCGGGCACATCGATCTTTCGATCCTCGGGGCCATGCAAGTGGCGGAGAACGGCGACCTCGCCAACTGGATGATCCCCGGCAAGATGGTGAAGGGCATGGGCGGCGCCATGGACCTCGTGGCGGGGGTCAAGAAGGTGGTGGTGTTGATGGAGCACACCGCCAAGAACGAGCGGAAACTGCTGAAGCGCTGCAACCTGCCGCTCACGGGCGCGCGCGTGGTCGACATGGTGGTGACCGATCTCGGGGTCTTTAATATCGATCGCAAGGGCGCCGGCGGCATGCGTGTCGCGGAGTTGGCGCCCGGCGTTACCCTGGACGAGGTGCGCGCCAAGAGCGAAGCGACGATCCGCTCATGACGGATTGACCGTGGACGGGAACCGCAGATGAGCAAGGCCGCGAAGCCGGGCCGCGTCGTGCTGGTGCTGATCGATGGCCTCGGCTACGAGACGGCGGTGCGGCATTGCGGCTATCTCGAAGGCCTCGCGCGATCGGGCGCAGCTCGGCGCTGGCGCCTGCGAACCGCGCTGCCGAGCATGTCGCGTCCGCTTTATGAGACGGTGCTCACCGGTCTTACGCCGCACGATCACGGCATCACCAGCAACGAGGTGCGCCGGCTTTCGCGTGTCGAGCATGTCTTCGGCGTGGCGCGCCGCCATGACCGCCGCACCGGTGCAGCCGCTTACTCGTGGATCTCGGAATTGTACAACGGCGCGCCTTTCGATCCACGGCGCGATATCGAATGCGACGACGAGTCTCGCGCGATTCAGCATGGCCGCTTTTATCTGCACGACGGCTTCCCCGACATCGATCTCCTGCATCAGGCGGCGGCGCTGATCGACCGTTCCAACCCCGATTTCATGCTGGTCCACCCCATGGGTTGCGACACGACCGGCCACAAGTTCGGCGGCAATTCGCCGGAATATCGAACGCAGGCGACCCGTCTGGATGCCCTGTTGGCGGCGCTCATTCCCGACTGGCGCGCGGCCGGCTACGAAGTGCTGGTCACGGCGGACCACGGCATGAACGCCGACGGGTATCATGGCGGCACGCTCGACGATGTGTGCCATGTCGCTCTCTACCATGTGGGCCACCCACAGGGCGGCATTGTCGAGGGTGAGGCGTCCCAGCTCTCGGTTGCGCCGACCGTGCTCTCGCTGATGGGGCTGCCGGTCCCGGACGGCATGCGTTCGCCGACGTTAGTATGATTACAGGTCGCGCTCTCGAGCCCGCGCTGTTCGTGACCGACGCGCCTGATGACGAGACGTACCGCCTCATTGATGAAGGACTTGCCGACTTCAATGCGCAAAACACGGGCTATCGTGACTGGCGTCCACTCGCGGTACTAGCGCGCGATCCCGAGAACGGGCGAATCCTCGGCGGCATGCTAGGACGAACGTCGCTTGGCCTTCTGTTCATCGATCTCGTCTATCTTCCGAACGAATTGCGCGGTCGCGAAATCGGTAGCCGTATGCTGGACATGGCCGAAAGCGAAGCCGCAAGCCGAGGCTGTCGCGCAGGGGTGCTCTATACGATCAGCTTCCAAGCGCCGGGTTTCTACGAGCGCCATGGTTGGCGCGAATTCGGCCGCATCCCCTGCGATCCGCCGGGTACGTCACGCGTGTTCATGACCAAGGAACTTAAGGCCGCGCCCTAAATTTAGAATTCGATGCGCCGGGGCTCGAAGTTTTGTGCGCAACGGTTTGAATGTTGTGCTATTCGTGGTGCGATGGGGTCCACCGAGCACACCGTCACACGAAGGTAACTTTCAAGCAAACAGGGAGGCAGGCGATGCGAATCAAGGGACGCTGGCATGCCGCGGCGGGGTTTGCCCTGCTGGTCGGCGGGTTTGTCATTCTTCCGGCACAGTTCACGCAAGCGTACGCGCAAGACACGATCAGAATCGGCTGGGTCGGACCGTTGTCACCTCCGGGCGGTTACGCCGAGGGTGCGTTGATGAAGCAGGCGGCCGAGCTTGCCGCCGACGAAATCAACGCAAAGGGCGGCCTGCTCGGGAAGAAGATCGAAATGTTCTACGAGGATACGCGCGGTCAACCCGAGGAAGGCACCGCGGCCGCCGAGCGTCTTGTCTCTCAAGATCACGTCGTCGCCATTACCGGTGAGTTCCACAGCTCGGTGTTCCTCGCGGAAATGGAAGTCGTCCATAAGGCCGGAATTCCTATTATCGCGGTCGACGTGTGGGCGAACAAAATTACCGCCAAGGGCTATCCGGAGGTTTTTCGCGTGGCACCCTGCCAGGCGTTGATCGCCAGCAAATACGGCGAGTGGATCGCCGCCGCGGGCTTCAAGAACGTCGCGGTCCTCTGGGAGAAAACCGATGGCGGACAGAGTGCCAAAGACGTCTTGCTGCCGATTCTGGACCAGCACCACGTCAAGCACGACGAGGTCGGGGCCGATCCCAATTCGACCGAGTTCACGGCGGAGATCGAGCGGCTGAAGAGCCATAACCCGCCCTACGACTTTTTCATGACGGAGTTCAGCGAGGCGGGTGCTTATCCGCTGATCACCCAGTCCTATCAGCAGGGCTTCGCGCCAAGCGCCCATACGGGCATCGCGAATTCCGGCGGTCCCGCGGTCGACGAGACATTCTGGGAAAACGTCAAGGACGCGGGCAAATATGTGGTGACCGAGAACGTCGGTCTGCCGAAGAACGCTTGGAACGAAATCACCAAGTCGTTCAACGCTGCCTTCAAGAAAAAATATACCAAGGAACCGTCGCCGCAGGCGGTCGAGAACTATGACGCCATGCTGGTCCTCGCCGACGCGATCAAGCGAGCGAAGTCCACTGACGGGAAGGCGATTATCGCCGCGCTCGAGAAGACAAAGATGCTCGCTGGCCGCGGCGAGTACAGTTTCTCGACCGCGCACGAGCCGGACTGGGCCTATCACCAGTTCATGGGAGCGCCCGTGGGCCTGATCCAATACGACAAGACGGGCCAGAGCCCGGACGACGCGCCAATCGTGTGGCCGCGGAACATTTCGGACGTGAAGTACACCTACAACAAGCCCGCCAAGTGAGGCCGGGTTCGCAATCGTAGCGGAGAGTCGCAGGAGAGACCGGGCCCTGGCCCGGTCTCTCTCGCTTCGAGCGCCGGGTACCGGGTCGGCAGGCCATGAGCTGGGACTATCTCTTCATTCAAGTCATGAATGGACTGGTCGTCGGCGTGATCTACGCGATGATCGCGATCGGGGTAACCCTGATCTTTTCGATCCTGAAAATCGTCAACTTCGCGCATGGCGACCTGTACATGCTCGGCGGGTACTGCGCCTATTTCATCATCAAGCTGCTGGGCTTCCCGCCGGTGTTGGCCATGGTGGCGGCGATGGCGGTCCTGTTCGTTCTCGCGATCATCCTGGAGCGGCTGCTGCTCACGCCGCTTTACAGCGACGCCACCGAACGGAAGGACGAGTATGGGCTCATCGTCACCTTCGGTTTGGCGTTCTTCCTGCGCAATGCGGCGATCATCGCCTTCGGACCTTTTCCGCTCAAACCACCGTCCTTTGTCGAGGGCATAACGGAGTTCGGCGATCTGCGGGTCACCAATGACCGCATTTTCGCGGCCGGCGTCGGCATACTGCTGATTTTGGCGCTGCTTTACTTCATGCATCGTACGCTCTGGGGCCAGGCCCTTGATGCCGTGAGCCAGTCGCGCGATTCCGCGGCGATCGTCGGCATCAATCCCCGCCGCTTCAATTCGCTGGCCTTCGGCGTGGGCGCGGCACTCGCGGCCGCGGCCGGTGCCTTGATCGCGCCGATCTTTTCGCTGGCTCCCGACATGGGCGTGCTCGCGAACATCAACGCCTATGTGATCGTGATTCTCGGCGGCATGGGGTCGGTCGTCGGCAGCGCCCTGGGCGGTATCTTCATCGGCGAGGCGGAGAGCCTGTTCACGGCATTCTTCCCTGACCCGACCCGCGCCTTTGCCTACACCAACGCATTCGGCGTCTTGGTGCTGATGCTGGTTCTTATCTACCGGCCAACCGGCTTATTCGGTCGCCGACATCTGCGAATGGAGTAGACGACGTGCGCGGCATTCACGTCTACATCCTGATCGCCGCGGCCATTCTCCTGTTGGTGTCGGCAAATGGCATGAACCAGTATTGGATGCACGTCAGCATCATGGCGATGGTCTACTCAATCTTGACCTCGAGCTGGTCGCTGCTCGCGGGTTACGCCGGTCTGTTCTCGCTGGGCCACATGGCATTTGCCTCGATCGGCGGCTATACCTCGGCATTGCTGGTGGAATGGTTCGGTATTCCGATCGCGCTCGGCATGGTAGCGGGGATTGCGGTCTGCTGTTTGCTGGGCGCGTTCATCGGCTGGGTCTGCCTGCGCATGAGCGGCCCCTACCTCGCGATTTTCACCCTCGGGTTTTCCGAGATTGTGCGAATCACCTTCTCCACCGAGGACGACGTGACCGGGGGAATGGCCGGGTTGCACACCAAGCCGATATTCGAGGATGCGAGCCGCCTGCCTTATTTCTACACCGCCTTCGTCTTGCTGGCGGTTTCTCTGGCGCTGATGGGGCTGTTGGTACGTTCGCGATGGGGCCTGTTCTTGCGCGCGTTGCGCGAGGACGAGCAGGCGGCGGCGGCTTCGGGCGTCGCCGTGGCGCGGTTCCGCATCCTGGCATTCGCCATTGCGAGCGGCTTCGCCGGGCTCGCCGGCGGCTTCTATGCGCATTACATCGGCGTCCTAACGCCCGGCATCGGCGCCCTCGACTACATGGCGCTGCTGGTGGTGATGACGGTGATCGGCGGAATGGAGCGCCTGCCGACCGCCGTCGGCGGCGCCATCGTGGTGGAATTCCTGCTGGAGATATTGCGCGGGTACGGCCAATGGCGGCTGCCGCTGTTCGGTATCATTCTGCTGCTGACCATGCGCTTTGCCCGCAATGGACTGCTGACGCCGCTCTGGATTCGGTTCGTCCGGTTGGGAGAGGGCCGAATCGCCGCGGCGCCGGCCGTGGCCGAGGTACAGCGGGAGGACTCGCGCGCATGAACGAGCGCCAAACCCTCATGCACGGGGTCGGCCTCTCGAAGCGGTTCGGCGGCATCCTCGCCAACGACACCGTCGATCTCACGGTCGCCGAAGGCGACCTGATCGGCCTTATCGGCCCCAATGGCTCCGGCAAGACGACGCTGATCAATCTATTGACCGGGCACATGAAGCCGGACGGCGGTGAAGTGATGCTGCGCGGCCAGCCTACGGGCGGGCAACCCGCCCATATGTACGCCGCGATGGGCGTCGCGCGCACATTTCAACTGACGCAGCTTTTCGCTCGTATGACCGTGCTCGAGAATCTGTTGGTGCCGGCGCTGACACGACCGCGTTCGACCTGGGCGGAGGCGTCGCGCCGGGCACGCGGCTATCTCGAATTCCTGAATTTGGCGCACCTGGCGAACCTCGACGCCAAGAACCTCTCGGGTGGGCAACAGAAACTGCTGGAGCTGGCCCGCTGCCTGATGCTGGAGCCCGCCGTTCTGTTCCTCGACGAGCCGTTCGCGGGCGTGCACCCCCAGCTTCGGGACGAGCTGATCAAGCGCATACAGGAGCTGCACCAGGCGGGCCGCACCTTTGTCGTCGTCGATCACGACATGGAATCGATCCTGCGCATCTCGCAGCGCCTGGTGGTCATGGCGCGCGGCCGCAAGATAGCCGACGGGCCGCCCGCCGAAGTGCGCGCGGATCAGGCCGTGCTCGCGGCCTATGCGGGGCTTTGAGATGGTCGCCCAAGCTGCAGAGGCGACACCTTGGCTCCATGCGCGGAACCTGGTTGCGGGGTATCTGCCGGGGATCGACATCCTCCGCGGCGTATCGGTTGAGGCCCTGCGCGGGCAAGTGCGTTGCGTGCTCGGCCCCAACGGCACCGGCAAATCGACGCTGCTCAAGGTGCTCTTCGGCTTCCTTCCGGCGCGAGAAGGGGAAATCCACTTCGACGGTGCTCCCGCGCGGGCGACGGGACCGCACGAGATGGGAAATCACGGCGTAACCTACCTCCCGCAGCGCCCCAGCATCTTTCCGCATCTGGCCGTCGAGGTGAATCTGCGCTTGGGCGTGTGGACGCACCGCAGGAACCGGCGCCGCGTTGAAGAGCTGATCCAGCGCGCCTATGAGCGCTTCCCAGTGCTGCGCGAAAGACGGCGCCAACCCGCCGGCACCCTGAGCGGCGGCCAGCAGCGCCAGTTGGAAATCGCGCGCAGCCTGATGCTCGATCCCGTGCTGTTTCTCATCGACGAACCCACTGCCGGCGTGGAGCCGCGCGTTGCGGCCATCATCTATGATCTGATCAAAGACCTGGCGGCGCAGGGCAAGGCCGTCCTCCTCGTCGACCAGAACATCAAGCGTGCGCTTGAGATCGCCGACTACGTCTACGTGATGCGGACCGGCACCGTGTTGTCGGAAGGCACGCGGGAAGCCTTCGGCGGCGACACCGAGGCGCTGGTGGCGCGCTGGCTCTACGCCAGCGGGAACGTCCGCGACACCTAGCTAGAGTCCCGGCTCTCTATGGCTCCGCCGCTTGCCTGGGAGGCTGGGAGGCTTTCGTCTACCGTTCCACGGTCGTTTTGCCGCCGTCGGAGAAATCGGCTGGGGAAACCCTCGTTGCATGGCTCTCATGCATCCGCGCGATACCGACCGCCAGCATGCCGATCACCGCCAATGCGGCGATCGCCATGGCGGCTGCCTCACGCCAACGTTCAACAAGCGCGCCCACGCGCGCTGACGGCCTCGACTCCGACATGGTAGATGAGCCTCCCCCAGAGAAAGCCGCCCCCGCTTCTGAGGCGGGAGTTCGACCGAGAGTTGGTCCAGTAATTGGCTGGAACGGTCCTGTCAAGGACATCACGGTGGTACGCCCTTGTTTACCGTAATTTTATGACCACATAGGCCTCAGCGTTAGCGTTAACCCCAAAACCGAAGACAAGACCTTGCCCATGCCTGATGTGGCCGAAGACCTGTCCCTTGGTGAATTCAACGCCCTTGAGAGCGCGGGCGATGGCGCCTGCTCTCCTTACCGGTTGACACCCATGCTCGACCCGATGACCCGCACCAACCCGATCTTCCGCGCCGAAAGCCTGGCACCGCGGCCGACGGGAGCGAGCACGCCCGCCGATGCCATTGGCGTTGGGGCCGTTGCCAAGCTTCCCGCGGACGCGATCGCGATCCTGCCGGTACGCAATACACTGCTGTTTCCGGCGACCGTCGTGCCGCTGTCCCTTGGACGCGCCCGGTCGGTGGCGGCCGCGCAATATGCGACCCGCAATCAGGCTCCGGTCGGCATCCTGCTGCAGCGCAATCCCGAAACCGAGGAACCCGGCCCCGCGGACCTCCATGAGTTCGGCACGGTCGGCGTGATTGCCCGGTATGTCACCTCGCCGGACGGCAACCATCACGCGATCTGCCGCGGCGAGGAGCGCTTTCGCGTGGTCGAATTCCTGCCGGGATATCCGTTCCTCGTCGCCCGCATCGAGTGGATCGCCGAACCGCAGAGCGCCGGCGCCGAGATCGATGCCCGCATGGCGCAACTCAAGGAGCGCGCAAGCGAGGCGTTGCGCCTCATCCCCAACGCGCCGCAGGAGCTGACGGAGGCGGTGCAGACTATGTCCTCGGCAGGCGCACTCGCCGACGTGGTCGCGAGCGTCCTCGACCTCAAGGCCGAGGACAAGCAGCGGGTTCTTGAAACAGTCGAGCTGCGCCAACGCCTGGACATGGTCTTGTGGTACCTCGCATACCGGCTCGAGGTGTTGCGCCTTTCGCACGACATCGGTCAGCGCACGCGCGATAGCATGGAAAGCCGTCAGCGCGAGCACCTCCTGCGTGAGCAGCTCCGCACGATCCAGAAGGAACTGGGGGAGGCCGACGAGCAGGGTGCGGAAGTGGCCCAGCTCACCGACGCCATCGCCAAGGCGAAGATGCCCGAGGACATGGAAAAGCACGCCCGCAAAGAGCTGTCACGCCTCGCTCGCATGCCCGACGGCGCCGCCGAATACTCGATGGTGCGGACGTACCTGGAGTGGCTGACCGAGCTTCCGTGGGCAATCGAGGAGGCACGCCCGATCGATATCGCGGAGGCCCGCAAAATTCTCGAGGACGATCACTACGGTCTCGCCAAGATCAAGCGGCGCATCCTGGAATACCTGGCGGTGCGGAAGCTAAATCCGACCGGCAAGGCACCGATCCTGTGCTTCGTCGGCCCGCCCGGCGTCGGCAAAACGTCGCTTGGGCAAAGCATTGCGCGCGCCATGGGGCGTAAATTCGTCCGCGTCAGCCTGGGTGGCCTGCACGACGAGGCTGAAATTCGCGGCCATCGGCGGACATACATCGGCGCGCTGCCGGGCAACATCATCCAGGGCATCCGCAAGGCCGGAAGCCGCGACTGCGTGATGATGCTGGACGAGATCGACAAGCTCGGACGCGGATTCCACGGCGATCCCTCCTCGGCGCTGCTCGAGGTACTCGATCCTGCCCAGAATTCGACCTTCCGCGACAATTACCTGGGCATGCCCTTCGATCTGAGCCGGGTCGTGTTCATTGCGACCGCGAACATGTTGGACACGGTTCCGGGCCCGCTGCTCGACCGGATGGAAGTAATTCCGCTCGCGGGCTACACGCTCGAGGAGAAGCTGCAGATCGCCCGCCGCTACTTGGTGCCGCGCCAGCTTGAAGCGAACGGGCTAAAGCCCGAGCAATGCGAGATCGCCGATGCCGCGCTAGAGGCTATCATCCGCGACTACACGCGCGAGGCGGGCGTGCGCAATCTCGAACGCGAGATCGGCGCGGTGCTGCGCCATTCGGCGATGCGCATCGCCGAGGATCCCGGCATATCGGTTCGCATCACCGAAGCAGAACTCGCGACCATCCTGGGTCCGCGCCGCTTCGAGGCGGAGCAGGCGCAGCGCGCCAGCATCCCCGGCGTAGCGACCGGCCTCGCCTGGACGCCGGTTGGAGGCGATATTCTGTTCATCGAGGCGACACGAATTCCCGGCAGCGGTAAGTTGATACTGACCGGGCAACTCGGCGAGGTGATGAAGGAAAGCGCGCAGGCGGCGCTAAGCCTGGTCAAATCCAAGCACCGCGAGCTCGGTTTCGACCCGAAGTTGCTGGAGGGAAGCGATATTCACGTCCACGTGCCGGCGGGCGCCACGCCCAAGGACGGGCCCAGCGCCGGGGTCGCCATGTTCATCGCCCTCGCCTCCCAGCTTTTAGGCCGGACGGTGCGCAACGACCTCGCCATGACCGGCGAAATCAGCCTGCGCGGCCTGGTGCTGCCGGTCGGCGGCATCAAGGAAAAAGTGCTCGCGGCGATGCACGCGGGCATCAAGACGGTGATGTTGCCGGCGCGGAACCGCAGGGACTGGGATGACATTCCCGAAGAAGCCCGGCGGACCCTCGAGTTCGTGTGGCTCGATTCCGTCGAGCAGGCGCTCGCCGCGGCGCTTCCAAACCCGGCACGGGAAACGGCGCCCGCCGCAGCGTGAGATTTGCCCGCCTGCGGCGGGGTCTTTTTGCGGGCGTCGCGAGAAAGCCCCATTTCACGCGGCATTTCGCAACGCGGCGTCAAAGAATCGCCTCAAATGCAAGCTAGTTAGTCCTTCACTTTCGGGAGCGCTGAACGCGCGCACAAATTGCGCCTTAACCTTGCCCAGGATTCGCCGTTATCCGCACCAATGTCATAGATGTCTGCAATTTTCGCTTAAGGCTTCGGGCTCATGCTTTGTCCACGCGGGGGTCGAGGATCGTTCAATGTCGTTGACCACGTCGTTTCATCCGAGAGTAAACAACGCTAGACCCGGGCTGCTGCCCGCCCGCCGGTTCGACATCCTTGGGCCCCTTCGTATGATGGCCTTCATCGCAGTCGCGGCGTTGGGGGCGCAGCAACTGGCGCTGGCGCTGCAGTCGCCGGGACAAGCAATTCGCGGAAATCTCAGTAAGGCGGCGGCCGCGGCGAGCGCTCTCCCGTTCACGGCGACGCCCGCCGAGGTTCAAGAAGCGATCGAGCCTTATTTTTCCGGCTTCGACGCAACCGTGGACGCGCGCGGTTTTCCCGCGAGCGCGGCGGTAACCTTGCATGGCCTCGACCGCACTAGCTGCGTCGATGCGATTGCGCTCGCGCGTCGGATCGAGGGCCGCGCCGTGGTGAGCCTCGCGGGCTTCTCCTCCCCGCAGGACTGCGGAGAGCAGAACGACATGACTTGGAGGATCATGCCGTAAGGCTTGATCCTCCGCTCAGCTTCCCGGCACCGTCCCCTGCGGCAAACTCTTGACGTGATCGGCGATCTCACCCGGGCGCGCGAGCCATACCTTGCGCCGCTCGGCATGTTGAACGATGTGCCGCAGCGCCTCGCGCAGCACTCTTAACCGATAGGGCTGCCCCACCACCATGGTGTGGAGCGCGATGCCGCACACCAGCGGCTGCCGCTCCGACTGGCGCAGCATCTCCTCGAACTGATCGACGATCATTTTCGCGAATTCGTCGGGCGCATGGTGCCGCGCCAGCATCTGCGGCGAATCGTTGATCTCCAGCGGATAGGGAACCGACAGGATCGGGCCCGAGCGCGTGCGCATCCAGATCGGCTGATCGTCGCACGGCCAATCCATCATGAACTCGTAGCCCGCCTCCTTGAGCAGATCGGGCGTTACCGTGCTCTGTGACATCCAGGGCGCCATCCAGCCGCGCGGCGGCTTTCCTTGAAACCGCATGATGGTTTCCGTGACCTCCGCGATGAGACGCGCCTCGTCGGCCTCCCAGAGCAGGCCCGGTCGCTCGGCATTGGTTCGGCCATGGCCGATGATCTCGTCGCCTCGCGCGCGGATCGCTTCGGGTATTTCGGGATGGGCTTCGATCACCGCGGAATTGATCAGGTGATTTGCGGGAATCCCGAGTTCGTCCAACAGCTCGAGCACGCGCCAGACCCCGACTCGATTGCCGTAGTCGCGCCAGCAGTAATCACGATGGCTGGGCGGCGGACTTTCGACGCCCAGCACGTGACCGAGCCCGCGGCCGAAGCCGAATGCCTCGATATTGAGCGCAACCGTGACCGCGAGCCGGCGGCCGCCGGGCCAGGAATAGTCGCGGCGCTTGGTGATCGCGCTATAATCGTAGCGGCCATGGCCTGGCAGAATCATCGCTTCCTCCTATCTCGACGTTTCCATCACGCGCTCACTTCCATTTCCGGCAAGTGTCCTGCCTCGACGTCGCGGGTGAGGCGGTCGATGATCAATCGCACCAGAGAAAGTCCAAGCGCGGGGTCCGTGTAGTAGACTTGCTGGAAATCGACCGACGAAACGACCCCCAGCTTGCATTCGCTCTTGGCGCTCACGGTCGCGGTGCGCCGGTGGCTGGAGCTCAGCACGCCGATCTCGCCGACGATGCTTCCGGGCCCGACCGCCGCCGCTGCTTCCTCGACCCAGAGCTGACCCTCCAGCACGAGGTACATAGCGTCGGAGGATTCGCCCTTGCGCATGATCACCTCGCCCGACTTGACCCAGCGTACGCCGGCGAAGGGCAAGAGCGCCTTGAATACGCTGTCCTCGGAGACGGCGCCGCGCAGGCGTCGGGCCAATTGAATGATCTCGATCAACCGCCAGAGATTGATTGGCAGCAGGATCACTTGCAGCAGCAGCACCAAATAGAGGTGGCTTACCAGGCTGTACGCGATCAGCGAGACGTTGCTGGCAAGCGCAGCAATGCGCAGCGGCATCATCGTGCGCATGCCGAAGGTCCCGAGCACGAGCAGGCTTACGACATAGGCGAGGGCGTTCATTCGAATCTCTCCGCTGCGGCCGGCGCGATCCCCGCGGAATCGGCCGGCGGGCAGTCTCACTTGCGATGCAATGGAAACGCAAGGTGCAGCAGTTCCGCCGCATCGGCCACCCGCACCATATCAAAGATGGAAATATAAGGTCGTCTAATATTCGGATTGCAGCCGGCGGGCCGGGCGCGGCAGGACAGCGACCAGGTAGACCGCGGCGCTGAGTGCCGTAATCCAGAAGCTGCTGGGCCAGTCCGTGTAGTAAGCAAGCGCAATGCCGAACCAGGCCTCGAGAAGGGCGAGCAATGCCGAGAGCAGCACGCCCATCGCGACGCCTCGGGTCAGACGCTGTGCCGCGGCGGCGGGACCGACCATCAGGGCGAACACCAGCAGCACGCCGACGATCTGCGCGCATTCGGCGGTCGTGAGCGCCACGATCGACAGAAACAGGATCGAATAGAGCCGCAGCGAGACACCCTTCGCCTCCGCCAGTTCCGGCTGCAGGCTCGCGAACAGCAGTGGCCGGGAAATTATCGCGAGCGCCGCCAGGCTGAGTGCGCCGAGCCACAACAATGCCCAGATGGTATCGGCATCGACCGCAAGCACGTTGCCGAACAGCAGCGCCGTCGCTTGCGTCGCAAACGCGGTGTAAAAATGCAGGAACAAAAGGCCGAGGCCCAGCGCCAGCGCCAAGACCAGACCGATCGCCACGTCCCGCTGCGCGAGCCGCTCGCCCATGAAGCCCATGCCGATGCCCGCGGCCAAGGTCATCGCCACCAATCCCCAGAGCGGTGCCACGCTGATCAGCACGGCACCCGTCGCGCCGGTAAATCCCACATGCGCAAGCGCATGCCCGGCGAAGGTTTGACCGCGCAGCACCAGGAAATAACCGACCGTGCCCGAGACGATCGCGACGATCGTCGCGGCAGCGAACGCATTTCGCATGAAGTCGTAGGACAGCATTAGCCGGCGCCCACCCGCCGCGGAGCGTGCTGGTGTCCGCCGTTGTGCTCATGCTGGTGCGCGCCGTGCTCGACGTCGTGGGTGCCGGACATCACGAAGATGCGGCCCTTGAGGCGCACGACGTCGATCTCGAACCCATAGAGGCGCGACAGCACCGGGCCGGTGATCACTTCATCGACCGTTCCCAGCGCCGCCTGCTTGTTTCCGAGATAAAGCACACGGTCCATGGCGCCCAACAACGGGTTCAACTCGTGAGCGCTGAACAACACGGTGATCCCGAGTTCGAGCTGGAGCGTCTTCACCAGCTCCACCACCTCGGCCTGATGACGCGGATCGAGGCTGATCAGTGGCTCGTCCAGCAACAGCAAGCGCGGCCGGCCGATCAATGTCTGCGCCAGCAGCAACCGCTGCCGTTCGCCGCCGGAGAGTTCCGCCAGCGGCCGGCGCGACAATTCGCCGGCGCCGACCAGACCGAGCGCGCGATCGATTTCCGCCCGAGCCTTCCGGCCGGCGATCGGCAATCCGAGACGATGGCCATCGACAACACCGGCGACGAAGTCCCAGCCGCTCAGTTGAAGATTTGCGACCGAACCCCGGACTTGCGGCATGTAGCCGATCTCGGCATTGCCCCTGGTGGCCGGCCGGCCCAGCACCTGAACCATGCCGGGGTCCACCGGCACGAGCCCCAGAATGGCCCGCATCAGCGTGGTCTTGCCGGAGCCGTTCGGCCCCAACACGCCCACGAACTCCCGCGCGCCGATCTCCAGGCTCACCCCCTGCAGAACGACTCGACCGCCGAGTGCCAGGGTGGCGTTGCGAAACTCGGCGGCGCTCATGGGACCCTTACTTGGGTAGCGCGTGATCGACCGCCTCGAGTTCGCTCAGCATCCATTCTTGATAGGTCTTTCCAGGTGGTTCCGTTTCCGTTGCCCCCACCACGGGGATATGGGCCGACTTGGCCAGCTTCACCATGCGGACGGCGGCTGGGTCCGACGCCTGGCTATTATAGACGAGCAGCTTGACCTGGTGTGTCTTGAGATCGTTCTCGAAGGCCGCGACATCCGATGCGCCCGGCTCGGTATTGTTCATGACCGCAAGTTGGAAGGCCTGATTCCGGACCTGCATGCCGAGAGCCTCGAACATATAGCCGAAGATCGGCTCCGTCGCCGTCACCGGCGTTCCCGCCAGGCGCTCGCGCAGCTCTTGGAGCTTGGCCTCGACCGGTTGCAGAGACTGCTCGAAGCGGGCAAGCCTCTGTTGGTACACGTCGCGATGCGGCGGGTCGACCTCGCTCAGGTCCTCCGTCAATCTTTTGGCAAAAGCCACCATGGTTGAGGGGGCGTACCAGATGTGCGGATTGTCGCCCGATTTTTTGCCGATGAGATCGGCCACGACGATGGTCTTGCGCTCGGTGCTCCGCGCGGCGCTCAGCAACTTTTCCATCCAAGGGTCATAGTCGATCCCGCTCAGAACGACGATGCGCGCATCCGAGATCCCCCGCGCCACCGACGGGCTCGCCTCGAAGAGATGTGGATCCTGATCGGGATTGGTGAGGATGCTCTTGACCTTGACGTCGGAACCGCCGATCTGCATGGCCACGTCGCCATAGAAATTCTCCGCCGCCACGATGGAGACGGGCGCAGCCTGGGCGCTCGCGATGCTCAGCGCACCCACCAATCCGCACCACAGCAACGTCCGCATCGGCAATCCCCCCATTGTCTATTGGTTACATTATAACATTCCAATTCTGGCTTGCAATGGTCCCCGCGTCGAGCAAGGGGTTAGAGCCTGATCCACGCGTCGAACATCATCAGTCCCGATGCCGTGACGATGGCGAGCGCACCCAAGACCGCGAGCCCTTGCTCGATGCGATGGCTTGCAATGCCAACGCCGTCGACCACGCGCAGGATTGCGTGCCGGCCGAGAACGCTCGCCACGCCGATCGCCGACACCGTGATCGCCATGCCGACCGAGAGCGCCGAGACCGCGGCAATGCCGATGCCGATCGCGCCATTGGCAAGAGCGAACAGCAGGATGATGATGGCGCTGGCACACGGCGTGAGGCCGGTCGCGACGATCAGCCTGGAATCCAGCGCCGCGACCCCTCGGGCATGATCACCGCCTGCGCCGTGATCATGCGCGTGGTCATGCGGGTGATCGTGCTGAGCCTGATGCGCGCAGCCGCGCCCGGTTACCGCGCGGAAGAACATCACCGCCCCCAGGAGCGCGATCAGGCCATAGCTCACGAACTCCACGAGGGTGCTGCGATTGAGCACGTCGAATTGCCGCCATTGCAGAAAGATCGCCAGCACGCCGACCAGCGCCACTGCCGAAATTCCCTGGATCAGGGAGATCAGCGCGCCCATGGCGAGGCCGCTGGTCCAGCGTGCGCGGTGCGCGACGAAATATGAGGCCACGACCGCCTTGCCGTGGCCGGGTCCGATCGCGTGCAGCACGCCATAGAGGAACGCGAGCCCGAGGATTACCAGCCAAGCCCCATGCGATTGGCCGTCACGCACCGCGCGGAACGCCGCCGATATACGGTCGTTCATCTGGTGCTGAACCGCGGCAAAACGCAGCACCAAGCTGCCGCCCATCGCCAGACTCTCGCTCGCAGCCGGTGCGGCACCACGCCCGGTCAGGGGATCGGCGCTCATCGCGGGCGCGACACGCAAGAAAAGCACCAGCGCCAGAAACACGAATGTGAGCTTACGCATATCGAATATCCCTCAACCGGCCATCGTGAAGGTGCATGCCGCCACCGGCACCGTCAATGCGCCGAACAAGGTGGTGTGCTTCGGTACCTGCTTGGGCGCGCAGGAAACGGCGATCGTGGCGCCGTGCTGCGCGGAGACCGGCTCCTTCTTGGCGAGCTCGAAGTCGATATAGAACTCGGTGTCGAACGAATCGACCTCGATCGTGTTCTGCTTTTGCGCCGCGCCTGCCCGGATCGGCACCGTGAACCGATAGGTCATGCGGTGGCCGTCATAACTGGCGTCGAAATCGCTCACTTCCTTCACGGGCACCGGCACGCCGTTGAGAATGACGTCGACGAAATAGTGATAATCCTTGGTGTCCTCGAACGCGCCCTTCTCCAACTTTCTCACATCGGCGGCGGTCAGCGGTCCGTGCGGACGAGCGGTGTAGTCATGAAAGAGCATGGAGCTGTACATTTCATCGAAGGTCCAGGTCATCCGCACGGCCTTCACATTGGCGTCGCCGAACAACACGACCGCCGAATAGTCGATCCAAACATGCGGATGCGCCGAGACGGGCGACGCTGCCATCCCCGCTGTAACCGCTAGTGCCGCGCACAGCTTCCACCGACTCGTGCCAATCCCCATCGTGCGCGAGACTACCCCAGAGCCGGGCCGTGTCGCCAGCATCAACGCGTCATGAAAAACAATTTAGGTCATTCGGCGGCACGCCGATGAACCCTTGCGCCGAACGACTCTGGCGCGAACGAGATAGCTCTCTCTAGCGAATCGAAATCGGAATACGGATGTCGATCGTTGAGGCCACAGGTTTGCCGTTCTCGATCGCGGGAAAGAACTTCCATCGACCAAGCGCCTCCAGCAGAAGACGATTGAGTTGCGGATTGGGTGTTGCCTCGATCAGCTCCACCTGCGCGCTGCCGTCCGCGGCGACGCGAAAGCGCGCGACAGCCACGAGATCGAGTTCGTGCCGGCGCAGCGATTCCGGAATCTCCGGCATTGGCTTCACGATAGCGCTCGCCCCCGTGGTGTTGCCGCGGGGCGCCGCGGTCGCAGGCGGCCTCGGCGCGGGCGGCAGAGCCGCCGTCGAAGGCGGCGCGGCCGTGGTCGCGGAGGCGCGCGGCCTTGAGGGTCTCGCCGGCGGTTTCGGTGGCGGCGCAGGCGCGGTCGCTCTCGGCTCGGCTTCCGTCCCCGGCTCAGGCGGCGGGTCGACCGCTGGCGCCGGTGCGGAAGACGGGGGCGCCGGAGGGGTCGGCACTTCCGCTGGCGCCGGCTCGAACACCGGTTCCGCCTCCGGCGGTGATGGAACCGCCGTCGCAGCGGGACTCGCAGGCAGATCAACCAGCCGCACCTGCAGGGGAGAAGGCGCCAACCCCCGCGGCGGCTCTCCCGCGAGCAGGCGCAAGAAACCCGCCAGCGCCACGGCGGTCAGCACGCCCGCGCTGGGCATCGCCCAAGCGAGGCGCCGCCACGGATTGTCCCGGAATGCCGCGGACGGCATTCGCGTCCTACTCGCGTTTGATGGCGAAGAGGAAATGCGTGACCCCGACGGCGCGCGCGCGCAGCATCGCCTGCACCACGATGCCATTGGGCGCGGCGCTATCGGCGTTGACGACGAGGTCGCCCTCGGCGCTCGGCAGCATCGGCGTAAGTTCGCTGCCGAGCGTATCCAACGTTACCGGCGTTTCGTTCAGCAGGATCGTACCATCGCCCGTGACCGTCAGCGTAACCGACGACTTGACCTGTAACGGCGTTGCCTCGCCCCGCGGCAGATTGACGGCGAGCGAATGCAGGTTTTGCAACGCGAGCGATGCCAGCATGAAGGTGGCGAGCAGAAAGAACATCACGTCGATCATCGGAATGATCTCGATCCGGCCTCGACGCCGGGCACGCGAAGGCC
>DATIYT010000105.1:0-16620 GCA_035517495.1 Allostellaceae bacterium
TACGGCATCGACCGCTACATCCCGGTCTTCCAGGGACCATTGGACACGCCTTACCACAAACGGTTTTACGAAGAGGCGGTGCAACGGCTCAAGACCGTCGCTCCACAGGCGCCGCTCCCCGACCGCTACGTCCAATCCAACTATGAGGCAATGAATTGCCTCAAGCTCGGCATGGAGAAATCTGGTTTCCGCGGCCGCGAGGACTCGGACAAACTGGTCGAGGCCCTTGAGGGGCTGCACATGAAGGCGGGAGACGATTTTCCCCAGGGCGACAAGTTCATCCGCAAGGAAGACCATCAGGCGTTCGTGACGGAGTTCATTTACCAGATCGAGGGCGGCGAATATCATCTCATCGAGTGGGTCCCGGCCGAGAAAACCGTGTACCCGTCGATGTGCAATATGTCTGCCTAAGCCTCAGTTGGACGTGGACATTTCCCTCGGCGTTGGCCCCTCCGCTGGTGTCAGCCGAGGGTCGGCAACGATGCCAATCCTCCGCACCGAGGGCCTCACTGTTCGCTTTGGCGGCCTGACGGCGTTGAACAGAGTCAGCTTCGAATTGCAACGCGGCGAGCTGCGCGCCGTCATCGGGCCGAACGGCGCCGGCAAGAGTACTTTCTTTAATTGCCTGACGGGGGTCTTACGACCCACCGCCGGAAGGATTCTATTCAATGGTGATGATGTCACCGGCCTTCCGCCGGATCGCATCTCGCAGAAGGGCATCGCTCGCTCCTACCAGATTACCAACATCCTGCCCAATGTCACCGCGCTCGAAAACGTCCGCATCGCCGCCCAGTCGCGAAGGCACGGGTGGAACATGTTCCGCCACCACGGGACGTATCACGACCTGATCGAGGAGGCCGAAGCGGTTCTTGGTTCTGTTGGTCTGCGCCCGAAGGCCGACGAAGTGGCGGCCAATCTATCGCATGGCGAGCAGCGCAACCTGGAGATCGCGATCGCCCTTGCCACCAAGCCCTTGCTTCTCTGCCTCGACGAGCCGACTGCCGGTATGAGCGCGGCAGAGACTCATGATACGATTGAACTGGTGAGGAGCATCGCCGCAGGCCTCACGATCCTGATCGTCGAGCACGACATGCAGGTGGTGATGGAGCTGGCGCATCGGATCATGGTCTTGCATCACGGGGAAATACTCGCCGAGGGCACGCCAGCCGAAATCCAGCAGAACCCAACCGTGCAAGACATTTATCTCAAGATATGAGCGCGCTACAGTCAGCTGCGGGTCCGTTGGTGCAGGTCGAGAACCTCCATGCCTATTATGGGAAGAGCCACGTGCTGCACGGTGTCGCGCTCACGGTGGGGACGGGCGAGGTGGTCGGTTTGCTCGGCCGCAACGGCGTCGGCAAGAGTACGACTCTTAAGAGCATCATCGGCCTCGTCCATGTCCGGCAGGGCACGGTGCTGTACCAGGGAAAGCCAGTTACCGGCGTTGCGGCGCATAAGTTGGCGCGGAAAGGCATTGCCTATGTGCCCGAAGATCGTCGTATCTTTCGGCTGCTCACCGTTTCGGAAAATTTGCGCATTGGCCTCGACCGCGCAGGCATGACCGAGGGGCGACGCCGAGAGCTCCTCGAAAAGATATACGCGATCTTTCCGGTTCTTGCCGAACGACGCAACCAACAAGGCGGCACGCTCTCAGGCGGCGAGCAGCAGATGCTCGCCATCTCCCGTGCAATGATGCTCGAACCCAAGATCATTCTGCTCGACGAACCGACCGAGGGTCTGATGCCGCGCATGGTGTCGCAGATCCGGCAGATCATAGACGTCCTCCATCGGGAGAACGTTGCAATCCTGCTTGTAGAACAAAATGTGCCGCTCACGCTCGAGTGCAGCCAGCGCGTCTACTTCATGGAAAAAGGCGAGATTCGCCATGAGTCGGTCGCTTCCGAGCTCGACGTAGATGACCCGATTATCCATCAGTATCTGGGGGTCTGACCAATGACGATCCCCTGGGACTTAATAGTCGTCCAGACCGTCAACGGCATCGTAACCGGGATGATCCTAGCGCTCGTGGCGTCGGGCCTCACTCTGATATTCGGCATCATGGACGTCGTGAATTTCGCTCACGGCGAACTCCTGATGCTTGGCGCCTATATCGGCGTCGTCGTTGTTTCGTTCACCGGCAACTTTTGGCTGGCGCTAGTGACGGCTGCGCTCGTCGTGGCATTGCTTGGCGCGGCCTTGCAGATAGTGACGCTGCGTCCGTTGATCGGCCGCGACCCACTGACGACGATTCTGGCAACGTTCGGCATTTCCCTCGTGCTGCAGAATTACGCGCTCTGGCAGTTCGGTCCGATCGAGCGCAGGATAGCCGAGCCCTTTGCCGGTCAATTCACCCTTCTTTATCTCCAATATCCCTGGTACCGGGTAGTGATTGCCGCATTGTCGGCTGCCATGATCGGCGCCTTCTGGCTGTTCCTCAAATACGGCAAATACGGCATCTGGATCCGCGCAACGACGCAAGACCGCGTTATGGCGCAGGCCATGGGGATCCCGGTGCCCTGGGTCCACACAGCGGTGTTTGCGATCGGAGCGGCGATGGCTGCGGCGAGCGGAGTGCTCTTTGGCCCGCTTGCCGGCGTCGAGCCTTACATGGGCCTCGCCTGGGTTCTCAAGGCTTTCATCGTCGTCGTGGTCGGCGGGATGGGCAACTTTGGCGGATCAATCGCCGCGGCCATTTTCATCAGCCTGCTTGAATCCTACGCCTCGATCTGGGTCAGTCCGTCGCAGGCGATCATCGTTTCTTTCGTAGCGTTGATCCTGACGCTTCTGTTCCGACCCACGGGCCTCTTCGGCACGGCCTCAAGATGAGCCAGCGCGACGCAAAATTGTTCTGGAGCGGATTCACGATCATCGTGGCCCTGCTCGCCGTGGCACCGCTGGTACTGCCACCTTTCTGGGCGCACTTTCTGACCGAGATCCTGATCTGGGGTCTCTTGGCGATGTCGTCCGACCTTCTCATCGGATATACCGGAATGGTCTCGTTTGGCCATTCGGCGTTTTTCGGTCTTGGAGCATACGGCGCCGCGGCGGCGCTTCTGCTCGTCAAGCCGCCCAACCTCCTCCTCGCGGTCACTCTTGGCCTGACTGGAGCCGCCGTTGTCGCGCTGTTCGTCGCCTATTTCTCGACTCGGCTTCGCGACATTTATTTCGCGATCACGACGCTGATTTTTTCTCAGATATTCTATGTCGTCATCTTCACCTGGACAAGCGTCACGGGCGGCGAGAACGGCCTCACCTTCTCCCGGCCTGGTCTTGGTATTCCCGGTCTCTACGTCTTCCGCTTCACGCCGAGTACCATCCATTGGTTCGTGCTCGCAGCGGTAGCCTCATCCTATCTCTTGCTCCGGCGCATCACCCGTTCGCCCTTCGGCATGGTGCTGCAATCGATCCGCGAGAACGAAGGCCGCACCCGGGCTATCGGCTACCATATTGAGTCCTATAAAATGGTGGCGGTGATGCTGTCAGGTCTATTTGCCGGTCTCGCCGGCGTGCTGTATGCGATACAGAATGAGTTTGCCGCAGCGGATTTCGTCTTCTTTTTGGTCTCCGGCGAGACCGTCATCTATAACGTAATGGGGGGAATCGGGACGTTGGTCGGTCCACTTGTCGGCGCCGGGGTCTTCCTACTGCTGCGCGAGGCGCTGTCGCGTTTCTTCACTGAGTATTACCTGATTCCACTGGGAATCACCTTCATTGCGATGGTGATCTTCATGCCGCAGGGACTGCTCGGCTTCGCCCGTCGGTGGCTCAACCGCTAACCGGCCGCTGACGACGATGGAAAGGAAAGCTGGATCCAATGTCCGATATATGGCGCAAACCGGCAGCAACACCGCGCTTCCCGACGAAGGCCGCGGTGCCATGGTCATTTCGTAGTTACGGTGAGAGGTAGCTCGCGAGGCGCCGCGCGTGTTCATTATTGAATTAGGGAACCCAAGGTATTTTGGCAGTCCCGAGTTTAACGTGACCCATCACCAGAATACTGCAGGACAAGAGACGCTGGACCCCGCGGCGATCTTCGCCACATAGTATGAATAATGGGCGACGACAAAGACCGTCGAGAACAGTTACCCGCCGCGCACAAGGCGGCCGCGGTCGAGGCCTTTGCTGGCGCTCGACGCTAATCGTGGCGGCGTCCATCCCGCTTTCCATCCTGTCCTCGGTCATTGCGCTGTCCGTCGTAGGGCAGGACATCAACATCATGACGCTGGGGGGCTGGCGCTCGCGGTTGGCATCCTGGTGGACGACGCCACCGTGATGATCGAGAACATCAACACCCATCTCGAGATGGCGGAGAAGGCCGGTGGCGAGGTCGACCTCAGGCATGCCATCATCGAGGCTTCGAACCAGATTGTAGTGCCAACCCCAGGGGAACGCTTCGGAAATCTGACGCGCCAACCAATCCCGCTGTCGGATGCGCGGTCACCGCGAAGGATACGATCTGACGTCGCGAATGTCGCATAATGACAAGACCGAATAGCAGCTTGAGTGACGGTCGGCACGACGAAGAGGTCGATCGAGGCAATCCCGTCGGCATGGTTGCGAAGGAATGTCCACCAGGTTTGTCCGGACGGTCGTCCGCCTTTCGGCATGTATTTGGACACCGTCGACTGCGCGACCTCGATGCCAAGCCTCAAGAGTTCACCATGTTGGGGTGGACGGCCCCCGAACGGCATCGACTGTGCCAAGCTTGTTGTTGTGCAACCAAGCTGAAGGAGGCCGTCCATGGGCGAGGTTATCAGGATTGGGCTCGATACGTCGAAGCATGTGTTTCAGGTGCACGGCGTGAACGCGGCGGAGCAAACGGTTCTGCGCAAGCGGCTGCGTCGAGGGGATATCGAACGATTCTTCGCCGCGCTGCCGGGGACGTTGATTGGGCTGGAAGCATGCGGTGCTGCGCATCACTGGGCGCGGGTGCTAGGGAAACTTGGGCACGAGGTGCGATTGCTCCCACCACAATACGTGAAGCCGTACGTGAAGCGGGGCAAGAATGATGCGGCCGATGCTGAGGCGATCTGCGAGGCGATGAGTCGGCCCTCGATGCGTTTTGTGCCGGTGCGGACGGCAGCGAACCAAGCCGAGCTGATGCTGCACGGAGCGCGCGATCTGCTGCTCAAGCAGCGAACGATGCTGATGAATGCGATCCGGGGCCATGCGGCGGAGTTTGGCATCACGGGAGCCAAGGGGGTTGGCAGGATCGCAACACTACTGGAGCGGATCGGAGCTCATGGGTCCGTTCCCGATCTCGCGCGTGAGATCCTCGCGCGGCTGGTTGAACAGCTTGTTAGCCTCGAGCGACAAGTGAGCGAGCTCGAGAAGAAGCTGCTGGCTTGGCATCGTACCAATGAGCGCAGCCGCCGGCTGGTGGCGATTCCAGGTGTTGGGCCGATCGGCGCGACGGCTCTAACCATGAGAGTGCCCGATCCGAGCATTTTCAAATCCGGCCGGCACTTTGCCGCTTGGCTCGGCCTGACGCCGAAGGATCACTCAACCGCTGGGCGACAGCGGCTCGGAGTGATCACGCGAGCAGGCGATGAGACGCTGCGCCGCCTTTTGGTGAGTGGCGCGATGGCTGTGATCAAGTGCGCCAAGTCGGGACGCTCCTCGCCCTGGCTCCTCAAGTTGCTCGCGCGCAAGCCCAAAAAACTGGCCGCCGTCGCACTTGCCAACAAGACCGCCCGCATCGCCTGGGCCGTGATGACGCGGGGTGAGGTCTACAGACGCGTGATGCCAGACGCGTGATGCCGACTTAACGACGCGCACGGAGCCGGACGCTTGCAAGGGAACGAAGAGATGGTGATCGGTCGATCCGAGGGTCGGATAAGCCCGGGCGCATCCAGGGCCTGCTTAAAGGTCGCCGCCATGTTTGGGAACCCGATCCGCGGAACCCATCTGGGCCAGCGGTCTCATCCGACCGCACCAACAGGCCGGACATATGACCGCAAGCAACCGATCGCATTCCCTTCACATCTTGCAAGCCGGGGGCCGTCCACATATGCCAAGCCTCAAGAGTTCACCATGGATGCGCGGTGCTCCCCAGACCGGATTGGCTAGGCTGATCTTGCGGATTAATTCTCGGAGATCCCTCCCGATCTTGGGGCGGCCCCGCCTACAGCGTGACTTCCAGCGCCAATAGGCGCGCCAACCCTGTCGGTGCCAGCGAATGACAGTTTCAGGCCTGACTATCGTGACCGACCGCAATACGTCCGGCCACAGTCGATAGAGCCAGACGAACCACAACCGCTCGATGCTGGTCGGGCGCACTCGGCTCGGGGCAGCGCGGCGTAGGATGTTAATCTGATGTCGTAGGACGAGGTTCTCGGTCTGGAGCCGGAGTCGAGACCTAAAACACGATCGTACCGCCGCAACGAGCAATCTCAGGACCGCGATCATCACCGCCGATCGTTACATCATCGGGCGCTTAAGCGCGAGCCCGCACGAATCTATTTCTCGGAAGGGACAGCACGATCCGCACGTTAATGCGCTCGGCATTAAAGGCGTGGGCGAGATCGGCATCACCGGCACGGCGGGCGCGGTCGCGAATGCCGTTTGGCACGCCACCGGTATTCGCGTACGCCAATTCCCGATCACGCTTGATCGCTTGATCGAACATCAATGACGTTACCCGAGCCTATGTCTACTTCTGGCACTTCGCGGAGCATCCTGCGTTGGTTCTCACAGGTCTGCTCTTAACAGCAAAACGGACTCAGAGCGGACATCACTCCGACTTGAGCGGCTTGGCCCGCTTCGAGCTGACGGTTTGTTGAATGATTAGCCGAGGTGAAGGTCCTTGTGATGGCTTACGTTGTCGCCGTCGCCGGGCTTCAGTCGATGAAAGACGATCGTGGATAAGACGGTGAATGCACCAAGGGCAAGAAAGGCTTCATGGAGGCCTTGAATCATCTCGCCGGGGTTGGAGCGAAGACGATCCGGAACGAAAAACGCGGTGGTAAGCCCCGCCGCTGCGACGCCGAAACTGATGGACATCTGCTGTATCGTGCTCGCAATCGAGCTGGCGTTGCTTGTCTTATCCTCGTCGATGTCGGCATAGACCAAGGTATTCATGCTCGTATATTGCAAGGATGTGAGGGCTCCATAGCAGAAAGCTTGCAGCACGATGACCCAGAGCGGCGTGGCGAGCCCGACGGTTGCGAACAACATCAGGAAGAGACCGAGGATGACGGTGTTCGAGATCAGCACGACGCGATATCCCACACGGTTCAGGATTCGCGGCATGAGGAATTTCGCGCTCATGGCCGCGATCGCTTGCGGCATTATGAGCAGACCCGACTGAACGGGCGTGTATCCTAGGCCGACCTGGTAGAGCAGCGGCAAGAGAAACGGCACGCCGCCGATACCGATCCGCGTAAGGAAGCTGCCGCTCACGACTGTACTGAACGTACGAATGCGAAACAGGCTCAGCTGCAGCAGCGGGAAGGCGGCGTGCGTCGCATGCAGGCCATAGCCCACGATCAGCATCAGTGACAGCGCCAAGAGCCCAATAATTCCGCCCAGGCCTAGCGCATGCTCGCCGAATATTTCCAACACATAAGACAGCAGCGCAACGCCGGAACCGAAGAGGATGAGCCCGACGAAGTCGAGCGGCTTGACGTTCGCTTCGCGATAGTCCGGCAGATGCAGATAGACAAGAATCAGACCGGCGAGTCCGATCGGCAGATTGAGGAAAAATATGAACCGCCAATGCAGGTATCCGACGATCAGGCCGCCGGCGATGGGCCCCAGCATGGGGCCGATGAGAGCGGGAATGGCGACAAAGCTCATCACTCGGATGAGCTCGGATTTGGCGAAGGTTCGCACTAGGGTGAGCCGGCCGACCGGCACCATCATGGCTCCCCCACATCCCTGCAGGATTCGGCAGGCGACGAGCAGGTGGACATCGCTCGAGATGCCGCAAAGGATGGACCCGAGGGTGAAGAGGCCGATCGCGGACGCGAACACCCGACGCGTACCGAAGCGATCGGCCATCCAGCCGCTAATGGGAATGAAAACTGCGAGGCTCAACGTGTAGCTGGCCAGCACCGATTTCATGCTGAGCGGAGCGATCCCGAGAGCTTGCGAGACGACGGGGACGGCCGTGTTCAAGATTGTGGTGTCGAGCGACTCCATGAAAAACGCAACGGCGACCAGCCACGGGAGAAGCTGCTTGCTTGCGGCGGATGGTGGTTGCGACGAGACGCTGATGGGACACTTCCGAGGGTGGTTGTCTGCTTATTTTTATACCCACTCGCCGAATTCAAGGCCTAGATTTCAGCTTGTGGCATATCTCGGAAGATCTCGCGGTGGCCAACGGAAGTCCGTTCACGAGGAAAGAGCGGACTCTATGCGGACATCGCCCCGAAGGCCGTTCGTGAGCCAACCGGTCATCAGGCCGGCGGTGAGACGCGGATTTTCTCGACGCTTCACCAAGCCATCGCTGCGGTGCGCGGTCGCGCCCTAACCTCAATTTACGACGATTTTTGCGTCTGCGCGCTTCTTTGCGGCCGGTTGAGGCAAGTATAGACAGCCGCCGTCCGCGGTGTGGCATCGTGGCGTCGGCTCTGCTACAGAGGTTCGAAGACGCCGTAGAAGAGGCCATTGCGCTACAGTCTCACGGTACAATCTAAACCGCGATTGCGAGGACGCCATGCTCACTCTCGACATCAATGGTGAGACCCGTCAGTTCGACGTGCCGGACGATATGCCGCTGCTCTGGGTGCTGCGCGACGTGGCCGGGTTGACCGGCACGAAGTTCGGCTGCGGCGTGGCGCTCTGCGGCTGCTGTACCGTGCATCTCGACGGCGAGCCGGTGCGGTCCTGCGTAATGGCCGCGAGCGATGCGGTCGGGCGCAAGATCACAACCATCGAGACGATCGGCGACACACCGGTCGGCGCCCGCATCCAGAAGGCCTGGCTCGATCTCGAGGTCGTGCAATGTGGCTATTGCCAGTCGGGGCAGATCATGTCCGCTGCAGCGCTGCTGACGATCAATCCGAAGCCGACCGACGGCGACATCGATACGGCCATGAGCGGCAACATCTGTCGCTGCGGCACCTATCCGCGTATCAGGGCGGCCATCAAGCGCGCCGCCGCGAGTTGAGGGAGGCGCCAATGGATAAGATGCTCACCTCCACCGAGCTCGAACGGCCGAACCGTCGCGCCTTCCTGACTGGCAGCGCCGCCCTGGTGGTGGCGGCGACGATCCCGATGGGCGGCCGAATGACGCAGGCGGCAGCGTCTTCGGGCCCTTTCGCGCCTAACGCCTTCATCCGGATCGGCGAAGACGGGAAGGTCGTGCTGGTCATGCGCGATGTCGAGATGGGCCAGGGGATTTGGACCGGTGCCTCGATGCTGATGGCCGAGGAGCTTGATCTCGGGCTTGACCAAGTCACGCCTGATTTCGCGCCGCCGAACGACAAACTCTACGCCAATCCTCTGATTGGCTTCCAGGCAACGGGCGGCTCGACCTCGATCCGTGGCGATTGGGACAGCCTGCGCAAGGCGGCGGCCATCGCGCGTGCCGTGCTGGTGCAGGCGGCGGCGCAGCAATGGAGCGTCGATCCCGCCGCGTGCAGCGTCGAGCGCGGTGTCGTCGAGCACGCGCCCTCGGGGAAGACCGCAAGTTACGGCTCACTCGTGCCCGCCGCGCTAACCTTGCCGCTGCCCTCCGACGCGCCGCTTAAGGACCGCAAGAACTGGACGCTGATCGGCACGCCGCAGAAGCGGGTCGATACTCCGACCAAGGTCAACGGTAAGACGGTCTACGGCATCGACGTGCAAATCCCCGGCATGAAGATCGCCGCAGTCGAACTGTGCCCGGTCCTGGGCGGCAAGCTCGCCAAGCTCGACGATACAAAAGCGCGCAAGCTGCCGGGCGTGATCGACGTGCTCAAGATCGAGGACGGCGTCGCCGTAGTCGGCGACCACTTTTGGGCCGCGCAGCAAGGGCTGGAGGCGCTCGACATCGACTGGGATCTCGGAAGCAACGCGCAGTTCAGCCAGGCCCAGATTGTTCAGGGCCACGCGGATGCTTCCGCCGGCCCCGGCATCGTCGCCAAGTCCGAAGGGGATCCGGACGCCACGATCGCGGGCGCTGCGGTGAAGCTGGACGCAGTATACGAGCTGCCATTCCTCGCCCATGCGCCGATGGAGCCGATCAACTGCACGGTCCATGTCCGGCCTGCCGGTGTCGAGGTCTGGTGTGGCACGCAGGTGCCGACCCGCGCCCAGGCCGACGCGGCAAAGGTGGCGGGCGTATCCGTCGACCAAGTCACGGTCCACAACCACATGATCGGCGGCGGGTTCGGCCGCCGCCTCGAATGGGAATACGCTGGCATCGCGACCGGCTTCGCAAAGCAGGTCTCCTATCCGCTGAAGATGATATGGACCCGCGAGACCGACATTCAGCACGACCGCTACCGGCCTTTCTACTACGATCGCATCGCGGCGGGCCTCGACGGGGCCGGCAAGATCGTGGGCTGGACCCACAAGATCACCGGATCGAGCGTGACGGCGCGCTGGGCTCCGCAGGGCATGCGCAAGAACGGCATCGATCCTGACGCGGTCGAATGCGCCGAGGACCCGATCTACGAGATTCCCGCGATCAAGGTCTCCTGGGTCCGTCACGAGCCGCCTGGCGTGATCACCGCGTGGTGGCGCGGCGTCGGTCCGACACACAACATCTTCGTCATCGAGAGCTTCATCGACGAGCTGGCGCATGCCGCCAAGCAGGACCCGGTCGCGTTCCGCCGACCGCTCCTGCGGAAGGCGCCACGGGCGCTCGCCGTGCTGGAGCTCGCGGCTCAGAAGTCCGGATGGGGCTCGGCACTTCCGGCCGGGGTCGGGCGTGGCATCATGGTGCAATCGGCCTTCGGCTCCTTCCTCTCGGTCGTCTGCGAAGTTGAGGTGACGGCGGACAACCAGATCCGGCTGAGACGGATCACGGCCGCGATGGATTGCGGCCAGGCAATCAACCCGGACTCCGTCAGAGCACAGATCGAGGGCGGACTGGTCTTCGGCATGACCGCCGCGCTTTATAGCGAGATCACGTTCGACCGGGGTCGCGTGGAGCAATCGAACTTTAGCTCCTATCGCATGCTGCGCATCGACGAGACGCCGCCCATCGAAGTCCATATCGTCGACAGCACCGAGAAGCCCGGTGGGCTCGGCGAGACCGGAACCGCCGCGGCCTTTCCCGCGCTCGCCAATGCCGTGTTCGCCGCGTCGGGCAAGCGGGTGAGACGCCTGCCGCTCGCCGGCAGACTGGCGTCAGGGGCCTGACATGCTGAAGCGTCTCGCGAAGATCGCCGCCGGTCTCGGGCTGGCGGTGGTCGTCGCCCTGGGCGCGTTCGCTGCCTGGCGGCTCTACCATCGCGACCCCGAGATTCGGGCCGCTGATGTGGCATCAACACAGGAGCTCGTCGCGCGTGGCGAATATCTGGTGAAGGCGGCTGACTGCGCGGCCTGCCACACCGTGCCGGGCGGCAAGCCCTTCGCAGGCGGCCTCGCTTTCCAGCTGCCGTTCGGAACGATCTATTCGACCAACATCACGCCCGACAAGGCGACGGGCATCGGCAGCTGGAGCGATGACGATTTCGTGCGCGCCCTGCACGAGGGTATCGCCAAGGACGGTAGTCATCTCTACCCAGCCTTTCCCTACACCTCCTACACGGGGCTGAGCCGCGACGACGCGGTCGCAATGAAGGCCTATCTCTTCACGGTGGCGCCCGTCAGCGCGCCCGCGCGCCCGAACGAGCTCTCCTTCCCGTTCAACCAACGCTGGACGCTAGCGCTTTGGAACATCGCCTTCCTCGATGCGCATCGGTTCCGCCCGAACCCGGATGCGTCCGAGGCTCAGAACCGCGGCGCCTATCTCGCGACCGCACTCGGCCATTGCGGCGAGTGCCACACGCCGCGCAACGTCGGCTACGCGATGGAGACTGGGCGGCAGTTCGGTGGCGCACTCCTGCAGGGCTGGCACGCCTACAACATCACGACCGACCAGGCCTACGGCATCGGCGGTTGGTCGGACGACCAGATCGCCGATTATCTGAGCTGGGGCCACGCCTCCGGCCGCGGCTCCGCTGCGGGCCCGATGGCTGAGGCTGTCGCCGACAGCCTGCAGTATCTGACGCCCGCGGACACGAAAGCGATCGTGGCCTATCTCCGCCTTGTCGAGCCGCAGTCCGGCACGCCGGGGACACAGACAAGCCCGATACCCGCCACGGTGACCACATCGGCCGCCTGGTCGCCCGGACCGCAGGACACTAAGAACGACCTGGGGCGCCGGATCTTTGAAGGTGCCTGCGCCAGCTGCCACAGCTGGAACGGCAACGGCCGCGAGACGGCTTATGCGGCACTCGCCGGCAGCCAGGCGGTCAACGATCCGCAGGGCGTGAATCTGGTCCAAGTGATGCTCACGGGCGCCGACCTCAAGACCAGGCACGGCACTGGCTACATGCCGAGCTTCCGCGCTGCCTATACCGACGAGGAGCTCGCCGCCGTGGCCAACTACGTCATCGGCCATTTCGGCGGCAAGGAAGGCCAGGTCACCCCCGAAACTGTGCGACAGCATCGGGAGCTGCAATGATGATATTTGGCCGAGACAAATCGGCGAAGTACTGAGGCATGCAGCCGCTTGATGACTCTCCGTGAAGATCACGGTATGGAAACCTTACGCCGACGCCGAAAACACCGATGAGCTCTCTTTCCGACTCTGACCACAACAAGGCTTTTCAAATTGGCGCCGGACTGATTGCCATTCTTGGCTTCCCCGGTCCCAAAGAAATTAAAGGTCGCCGGCAGGCATTCGAAGGCCTGTGCGCCCAATGGATCCATGCGACCTGCGTGGCTGACCCCGCCAATAAGGATTTGTGGCATGCCCGATATCGGGTTTACGCCGCGATCGACGAGAAGGAAACTCTCTTTGCGGTGTGAAGCCAGTCGTTTCTGGATACTCTTGTTGCGTTCTGCGCCAGACTGTCGCCACCCGAGAACGCTTATCACATCCTGGCTCTGCGACGGGGGAATTGGTCACATTATTATGCTCCATGCTGCCGCAAAAACGGCTTTGGGTCCGGTCAAAGCTTTGCTTCGGTCTCGGTGATAAGGATGATAGGCGGGCTAAGCTCACCGTGCGTCTCCACATGCTTCTCCAGCTTCAAGATCATACGTGCTGCGGCGACGTCGCCCTTGGCAGCACGAGATACCAATTGCGTGATGATGACTTCCATGATCGAGCCGCGCTTTGGCCTTCCGGCTTCCATGTACTCGATTTCTTGGTTAAGCACGTCGGTCATCACCGATCCCAGCTTCTGCTGGTTGGTCTTGGGCCGACCCCTGGGATTTCCAGATACTCCTTTTTTGAATCTCGTGGATCGTGGCGGTTTCCCATAGCCGACCTCGTAGCCGCTTCCTCGATTCGCCATCGCAATTGCTCCTGCGCATGAGTGCCGAACGTTGAACCAGGCCCGCGATTAACCGCTGCCCGCCTTCCTGTCTGGAATGATGCGGATCTCGTACGGTGGAAGCTCAGCACGACTTCTGGCGTCCGCTTTGAACGTCAGCAGGAGACTGAGGGCCGCAATGTCGCCGTTGGCGGCCTTGGCTGCGAGGCGTGTGATGATGACCTCGCGGATCGTCACGCGTCTCGACGCCCCAGCCTCGACCACGCGTATTTTTCGATCGAGGACTTCGTTCAAGATGGTCTTGATGCTCTTCGGAGCGCGCTTGCGCTGGCCCTTGGGATTGCCGGAGTGGCCTTTCTTGAATTGCGAGTGTTTCGGCGGCTTGCCGTAACCCACCGCGTAGTCACTTCGCCGACGCGTCATCGCTCGGGCTCCTCTCAAGCTGGGTTTCGGCGAACGAGCGGCCGGATTGGTGATGAGCAGTCTTGCCGGTGAGGCGCTGCCAGCGGCGGATGGCAGCGTCGACATAGAGGGGGTCGATCTCGACACCGCAACCGCGCCGGCCCGTTCGCTCAGCCGCGATGATGGTCGTCCCGCTGCCCAGGAAAGGATCGAGCACGATTTCCTTGCGCGCCGTGGTGTCCAAAATGGCGTCGGCCACGAGTGCGACGGGCTTGACGGTGGGGTGAAGCGCTTGAAGGTTGCGTTCCTGGCCCTTCCGCGCAAAGCCATTGACGCCCGGGTATGTCCAGACGTTGGTCCTGTTCCGTCCGTAGCGGCCGAGCTGCACGTTATTGCGATGCGCACTCCTGCCGTTCTTGAAAACCCACACGAGCTCATGGCACGAGCGATAAAACGCGCCCATGCCGCCGTTGGTCTTAACCCAAATGCAGAGATTTAGGAGTTCGCTATAGGCAGCGCCACCGGCCGTGAGCATCTCGGTCACGTGCCGCCAGTCGATGCACCAAAAGTGAACGGACCCGACGTGGCTGTGCTTCGCGCATTGTGTCAGGACGTCGGTCAGGAATTGGGTGTATTCGGCTTGCGACATTTCCCCGAAACCCATGGCGAACTCGCGGTGCCGGGTTTTGCCGCGGCCGGAGACGTGGCCGTGGATCCGCACGTTGTAAGGCCCATCGCCAAAGACCGCCGACGCGGATTCGCCTTCCAACAAAATCGCGTAGGAATCCGAATCGCGCGAGTCGCCGCAGTACACCCTGTGCTCGCCCAACCGCCAAAGATCACCTGGTCGCGATACGGCCGGCCCTTCGGCTTCCAGCACTTCGTCCGCGGGATCGGGTTCTCCCGAATCCGACTCACCATCTAAACGCTGGATGAGCAGGTCGATCTCGCCGACCTCAAACCCGGTCGCCTCGATGTCAAAATCGACCGTGAGTTCGCTGAGCTCCTTAAGGTGGACGGCTAGAAGTTTCTCGTCCCATTCCGACCGGTCTGTCAGTTTGTTGTCCGCGAGCATGTAGGCTTGGGCCTTGGCCAGGCCGAGGTGCTCCAGGCGGATCACCGGAACGTGTGTCAGCCCCAGTCGCTTGGCGGCCAGCCATCGCGCATGCCCCGCAACGATCATATCGTGCCGATCCGCGAGGATGGGGGCGTTGAAGCCAAAGGCGTCCATGCTCTTGGCCAGCGCGTCGATCTGCGCTCGGCTGTGCTTGCGGGTATTTCGTGGGTTGGGCTTCAGTGATTCGATCGGAACTAGCGTGACGAGTGGGCACGCCGGGCCCATCGCGTCCCGGCGGCCTTGGGTCGATTTTTTCAATGTGCTCTCCTGTTTCGGTCACGGGCGCAGTGTCGCCCACCGGCCCAAAATGACCGTCAGAAACAGGAGTTTGCACTGTGCACTTAAGCTAAGCCGCCCTGGGACCAGCCGGCGTCCGGGAATTCAGAATCGCGCGGATCCCGCGCCGGCTGAGGTCGGAGCGCTCGAAGGCGACGTTGGCAATGGTCGCTATCACGCCGTAAAGCGGGCTGCCAAACAGCTTTGTCGTTTCTCGGGCGAGCGTTTCAACAAAGGCCTCGAGCCGCGGATCCGTCCGGCGCCGCGTCACAATGAACGGGGCAACCCTCGGGTCGGCCGCATGGCGTCGATAGGCTGCTGCCAAGTCATCCTTACCCGTCGCTTCCAATTTGGCGATGACGGAATCGACTTCTTTTCGAGTGAACGTACTAGAGCGGTTCAAGTACGCGGAGACTGCAACTCCAAAAAGCGTCACAAGGGCCATTTGATGCTGTTCTTCGAGGGAAATCTCTCCTGGTGCACGACCCTTACCTCGCACATCGGCCGCGGCGGCTTGGCGATCGAGCATGTCGGCGCTGGCCTCATCGCCGAGCTCACGATATTCCGTGGCTCGGATTCGTAGAGCCGCCGCCAAGGCCGGCCACGATTCAATCGCGGGAGGGAGCGTTGAAGAGTGGAATGGCCTCTCACTCGGAACATAATTGCGCCGCGGATGCTTGCTTAGCTCCCGCCAGACATTTTCCATGCGGGGATCGAGGATCAACCGGCGCAAGACTTCGATCGCCTCTGGGGGTCCGCCAGAGCGGGCCAGATCGACCAAACGACGGGCCATCTGACCCACCCCGTATGGCAGCCAGTCTGGAACCTCGACCATGGCGGTTCGGCGCTCACTAATGCAGTTCTGTCAGAACTTAGACTGCGCGGGATTAACTTATCCTTAAGGAACGCCGGAACCACGACGTCGGTGCCCTGAACTGAAAGCAACACTGTTCACACCGTATCCGTTCGGTGTCCCGGGTTCAAATTCAACACCGTCCGGCTCGTCAGGCTCATAACCTGCCGTCAGAGATTCAAATCCTGTCCCTGTAACGCACTGCCGTCATCGCGGGAGCTCCAACAGTCGCGGCTACCTCTCTGGTGCGGCGAGGCTTGCTCTCCCATACGCTACTCCAAAGCAGACTTTGACCAGCGGTTAGCCGGCGGCTCTCCGGAAAGGTTCGAGGTTGTCAGCACTCCCTGTTTTGCCCCGACGATTTCCCTGTTACCACCGGGGCAATTCGCTGTTTCTCAGCTTAGGGAAATCGCCGGTAAGTGCTTCAAAGTTTGTTGATTTTAGCGGCATCACAGTTCGGAAACCCCTCGGATTCACGAAATTCCCTGTATTTTCCCTGCCGAACAGGGATTTTGAGCTGGAGACGGGTTCACGCCAGACTGCGTCCACAGCCA
>DATIYT010000106.1:0-2539 GCA_035517495.1 Allostellaceae bacterium
CGCGCTTGGTCTCGACCGACGTGCCGCCGCCGCGCACCTCGTCGATCTGGAGGAAGGCGGCGGTCTCCGGCGGCTCCTCGGGCGGCCGCTTGACGCAGGCGCGCACGGTGATGACGAGCGAGCCGAACCGCACCCCTTGCCCCACCGGCGCATCAAATCTCGACACCCGCGCCGAAATCTTGTCGAGCCCCTGGAGCACCGCGATGGTGGCGGCTTGCGCCGCGCCCGCGCCGGCCGCGAGGCCCAGCGTCAGGCATACCGCGAGCCCGCCCAGGAACCGCCTCACGGCACGTCCTTTTTATAAGGGTTCACAATCCCTTGCATGATTTTCTCGATAACTTGCCTGAATTGATGCTCGTCGCATCCCATCAGCACCGCATCCTCCAGGGCCTCCTGCGCCATGGCATTAATTTCCTCAAGGTTCTCATTGAGAATCTTGATTTTTTCGATGCAGGAAACTTTCTCGCCCTGAGGCGTCAGCCAGACCGGCAATTCCAGTTTCTTGTCGCTCATCTCGGTTTCACCGCGGCAAAGCGCAGCCGCACATAATCGACGCTCCAGCCCTTGTCCCGATCATAGAGCTTGTCGCGCGTCGCCGCTTCGACCTCCTCCATGATCTGGGCACGCGATCCCGGCGGAACCAGGGCAAGGAAGCTCTCGGCGAACGTATCGAGCCAATCGGCAAGCCGCCCGGGCAAGGGCGTCGGCCGCGGAAAGAGCAGGATCCGCTCGACCGTGAAGCCGCGCCGCTCGAGCCGCGCGCGGTATTCCTCGACACTCGGGAAATACCACGGATTGGCGGCACGGCCATCGGCGCCGCGCCGCGCCACCGCGGCTTCGAGCGCCGCGATCACGACGGCCGCGTTGTCGCCGCCGCCCATCTCGGCCACGAACCGGCCGCCGGGCTTCAGCGCGCGCCACACGCCGTCGATGACCGCGTCGGCATCGCGCATCCAATGCAGCGCGGCGTTGCTGAAGACCGCATCGAACTCGCGATCGAAGGTGAGCTTGGCGCCGTCCATGACGCGCGCGTCGAGCCCCTTCGCCTGGGCCGAAGCGATCTGCTCGGCGCTCTGATCGACGCCGACGGTCTCGCCGATCGCCGCGAGCGCGACCGTGAGCGCGCCATCGCCGCAGCCGAGATCGAGAATGCGCTCGCCCGGGCGCGCCGCGAGCCATTCGAGCGCGCCTTGGCCCAAGGCCGGCACGAAGCTGGCATTGCGGCGATAGCGCTCGGGATCCCAGCGCTGCGTTGCCGGGGCTTTAGGCGTGTACTGGTTCAAAGGGAAACCTCACTCTCACTCGGCTCATTTCGCGCCCGCTGGAACTCGGCCGTGCGTCCCTCGACTGCTCGCCTTCGCTCGCGCTCGGGATGAGGGTTTTTTCTTAATGCCATCGACAATTCAACCTTGTATCAAGCCGAAGCGTAGCCGCTCGAGTAAGCTGGGCGGTGCGGTGGCGGAGGGAAGACCGCATTTTCCTGGGGCGCGCGAGCCCGCGGGTGAGCTTGGCTCCCCCTCCGTCCGTCCTTTGATCCCGAACGGTCGCCGGGGCCGCATCGCGAGCCCGCATGCGCAAGGAAGGGAGCTGGGGCAGATGTTCGTCGGCATCGATGTGTCGAAGGATCGCTTGGATGTGCATCTTCGTCCGGGCGGCGAGGCCTTTGCGGTCACGCGTGATGGTCAAGGGATCGATGCGTTGATCGCCGCTTTGGCGAAGGTGGTGCCGCGCTTGATCGTGATCGAAGCGACAGGCGGCTTCGAGACGGTGGTTGCGGCCGGTTTGGCCGCCGCGGGACTGCCGCTGGCCATCGTCAATCCGCGCCAGATTCGCGACTTCGCCCGCGCTATCGGGCGTCTGGCGAAGACCGATGCGCTCGATGCCGAAGCGATTGCCCGCTTCGCCGAAGCGGTGCAGCCGGAACCGCGCCCCCTTCCCGATGAGGCGGCGCGCGAGTTGGGCGAGCTGGTCGCACGCCGGCGGCAGCTCATCGAGATGATCGTTGCCGAGAACAATCGGCGCCGCTCTCTCACCCGAGCCAAGCCGATCAAAACCGTCGACCGCGTCCTGGCGACGCTGCAAAAGCAGCTCACCGCGATCGAGAGCGACATCGACGACAGCATCCGCGGCTCGCCGGCATGGCAGGCCACCGAGAACCTCCTCCTCAGCGTGCCGGGGATCGGATCCAAGATCGCCCGAACCCTCATCGCCGAGCTGCCGGAACTCGGCACCCTCGATCGCCGCCAGATCGCCGCCCTCGTTGGCCTCGCCCCTTTCAATCGCGATAGCGGCCTGATGCGCGGCCGGCGCGCCATCGCCGGAGGCCGAAGGGTCGTTCGCAATGCCCTCTACATGAGCATCTTGGTGGCAATCCGGCGCAAGCTCCCGCTCGCCGCCACCTATGACAGACTCCGTCATGCCGGCAAACCCGCCAAGGTTGCCATCGTCGCTTGCATGCGCAAGCTCCTCGTCATCCTCAACGCCATCGTCCGAGACCAAAAACCATGGGCCACCGCTTGACATCCACGACGGTCGCTCA
>DATIYT010000107.1:0-2885 GCA_035517495.1 Allostellaceae bacterium
TGTAGGAATGTACGAGTTGGCGAGACACTTCTAGGCTTCTGTCAGTTGGCCAGGAGGTGTCCCGATGGGTGGAGCAGGCAAAGTGGCCGAACGTCGCAGGCGAGTTCTTGATCACGCGCAGCAGGCTGGAAACGTGGCGAAGACATGCCGCTACTTCGGCATCGGCCGCGCGAGTTTCTATCGTTGGCGGCAGGAGTATCTGAAGCGCGGAGGACCAGGACTGGTTCCCAAGAAGCCGGGGCCGAAGTCACACCCCAATCGAACGCCGGATGCCGTGGTGGGAAAAGTGCTCCATCTGCGGCAAACCTATCATCTCGGCCCCATGCGGATCGTCTGGTACCTGGCTCGTTACCACGACATCAAGATCTCGGACGCAGGCGTCTATCGCATCCTCAGGCGCAATGGTATGAGCCGCCTGCCCAGCAAGGTTGGTCGCCGGGCGGTCCACACAACCCGGTATGAGAAAAGGGTTCCCGGGCACCCTATCCAGGTTGACGTCAAGTTCCTGACATACAAAGGCAAACACGGCGCCCCAATCAAGCGGTACCAGTACACCGCCATCGACGACGCCACGCGCATCAGGGCGCTGAAGATCTACGACCGGCACAATCAGACTAACGCCATCGACTTCGTCGACCACGTGATCGAGAAGTTCCCCTTTCGGATCCAGATGATCCGAACCGATCGCGGCCATGAATTCCAGGCCAAGTTTCACTGGCATGTCGAAGATCTCGGGATCCGGCACGCCTACATCAAACCGCGCTCACCTCAGCTTAACGGCAAAGTCGAGCGCTCGCATCGATCAGATCAGGAAGAGTTCTATCAATTGCTCACTTACAAGGACGACGTCGACCTCGAGGCCAAGCTGGCCGAGTGGGAGCGCTTCTATAATCTTGCCAGGCCTCATGGTGCCCATAAGGGGAAAACGCCCTATGAAGCCCTCAGAGATCGGTTATGATCCACTGCAACGTGTCTCGCTGATTCGGCAACTCCACAGTCATAGTGTTACCTCCTAATCGGGAGCGGGATTGCTCCCGACGCCGCGACCCCGCGCAGCACGCAGCTACGCAGGGCGAGGTGTTGATCAGGTGCCAAGCAGCGCTTGGCGCAGGATGTCGCGGCGCTTGATTGCGCTCTCCATCTGACCGAGACGACCGATCAGGAGCTTCGCGCGGTTTCTCAGGGTGTGTTCGGCATGCTCTCTGGCGAGCCGATTGCGCTCAGCCTCTGACCTGGCGTTGGCAGCAAGGGATTGCGCGTGGAGACGGAGCGCCGCGAGCACGGAAGTATATCCGTACATCGTTGGACTCCATGATTGCGGTGGGGGTTGTGGCTATTGCTCGGCGAAGGCCGAGATAGCCGAAAGATTGGTCGCAAAACAGCGAATATTAGCCTAGGGTCAAACTATATTGTATATATATAAGACAGCTATCGATAAAGTCAAGTAATAAGGCAACCTAAAATTTGCCCAATGCCCGCCTCAGTCCGAAAGCGACCAAGTTACCGCGCGGCAACGAAATCACGCGACGTGCCAAGATCGGCGCGTCGTCGAAACCACCAGCGAGAATTCAGTCATAAGCCAGGCACCAATCCGGGCCCTTCAGCCAGCATCGCTCTTCGGGCAGGTCGCCACGCCGATAGAGACGGGTCACCCGATCCCAGCCGCCCTTCTCAAACGCCACCACAAGCGCCCGCTCGGACTCGGCGTCTCGTGCGCCTTCGCACGGGAAAAGATTGGCTGCGTGAAATCCCTTGGCGAGAAACCCGTCGCCGCGCCGCTCGATGCGGAACCACGCGCCGCCCGCGTCCTTGTCCCTGGTCAGCGCCAGGATCATTCGACCGCGATCCTTGAGCCGGTCGAGCCAGAGATCGACAGGCCGCGTCACGCCGGCGTTGACATAGATCACGTCGGCCGGGTCGAAGTCGATCCTGCTGCCATCGCCATGCACGGCATGCACATTGGGGTGGCCGGCGAAGTTCGCCTTGAGGCGCGCGGCGAGGCCGGGATCGTATTCGATTGCCGTGACCCGGCCGCTGCCACCCACGATGTGGAGCAGGATCGCCGAGTAGTAGCCGACCCCGGCGCCGATATGCACGGCGTGCTCGCCGGGCCGCGAGTCCGCCTGCACCATCAGCATGGCATGGCCCGACGGCTGGCCGTTGTTCAGTCTGCCATCCGGTACGAGGCCGACCAGCAAATCCTGGTAGAGATAGACTGGGTCGTCGTCCGGCGTCATCACATAAGGATGCTTGCGCAGCATCGGCCACGGCCCCGGCCCGAGGAAAGCCTCGCGGCGCACCGCGGCGAACGCCGCCTCAAGCCGCGGATGCACGGTGTTGTACGGCATCGTGACCTGCTTGGCATAGGCGCGGCGCACGATCGCCAGCTCGGCCTCAGTCATCGCCTTTTCCTTTCTGCCCATGACGCGACAATGCGCGTCAGGCGTAGGCCAGCGCCGCGATGTGAATCGCGGGCGACAGGTAATAGGGGCGCGACATCTCGTCGATCAGACGATTCCACAGCGCCTCGTGCGGAAGCGCTCGGCCTCATAATCCCGCCGAACGTACTTGCGATCGCAGACGATGTGATCGAATAATGCATTGTTCGCGTTTCACATGGATTAGGCAAAAGGGGCCGTCGGCCATCTGAAAAATCCGTAACGTGTGAGCAAGTTGTTTTGGTGGTACTGGCGTGTTCGTTGCGCTTTCCAGGGTACCCATCCACACGAGCGCTGGCGGGCCCGACAACTCGAACGTCCTTCGAGGCCACTTTCTTCTGAACCAGCGCGCTCCTATTTTCAACATCGACCTAGTGCTGGGGAATGCCCATGAAGCGGCGCGATCTAATCACATTTCTTGGCGGCGCGGCACTGGCGCGGCCGTTC
>DATIYT010000108.1:0-3084 GCA_035517495.1 Allostellaceae bacterium
GACCCCACGGCTGTCGATCCGACAGAAATTGCGAAAATCAAGATCAGCGAAACCTGGCTCGCCGGAGAGCGCCGACACGCTAAGTGATGGGTCCAATGACTGCTTATGTGAAGGGTTTCGGATGCCGGCCGCTTGAGGGACGGCGCCGCGTATTCGGCGGCCGGCGTCCGAAAGCCTCCAAGGGAGGAAACCGCGCTTAGGGAACGTGAGGTCGTGCGGCAAGCGCTATGGGAATTTGAGCGGCGCGGGCGAGCTGGCTGATTTGAAGTGCGCCGGTGCAACGAGTTGTTCGACCGTGAAGCGGGAGACGAGTGCGCGGCGGATGACATCGAACTGCATGAGTTGTCCGATGATTTGCCACGGTTGGCGGATGTCTGGGCGTGCTTTGTCGTGGCTGGTCGAGAGCCAGCGAGCACGACGCGGAGATTTGCAGGATTGTGCCGCAGTCATGAGGTATCGATCCTGATGTGGTTCGTTGGAGCTGTCGGGCGATGCCGTGGCGCGCAACCGCGCTGGAACACCTCGATGATGATCATGCGACCGCCGCAGCATGGACAGCTCGGCTTGCTGGGCTCGACGGCGGCAACGGTAGGGTCAGGCTGAGGATTCGGAGCGGCGAGCAGCTCACGCGCGTGGGCGATGTTGTCGGCGCAGGCGGCTTTGGCGAACAGGCCGTAGTGGCGGATGCGGTGCAGGCCTTTTGGCAGCACGTGAATGAGGAAGCGGCGGATGAACTCGAAGGTCTCGAGCGTCATTTGTTTGTATCGATCGCGGCCCTCGATCCGATAGTCCTTCCACTTGAAGGTGACGCCTCGCTCGTCGACAGTGATCAAGCGGCTGTTGGCGATGGCGACGCGGTGGGTGTAGCGCGACAGATAGGCCAGCACCGCCTCAGGTCCGCCGAACGGCCGCTTTGAGTAGACGACCCACTCGGCCTTGCGCAGCGGCGCGAGATAAGCCGCGAAGGATTGCGCCTCGACGAGATGGCTGTGGTCGCCGAAGAAGCTGAGGCGGCCGGCCGCGTGGGCGGCGATGAGCTTCTCCAGGAGCAGCCGCCGGAACAGGCGGGAGAGCACGCGCACGGGCAGGAAGAATCCGGGCCGGCAGGACACCCAGCGCTGGCCGTCGGGTGAGATGCCGCCACCCGGCACGATCATGTGGACATGCGGGTGATGGGTGAGTGCCGAGCCCCAAGTGTGCAGGACGGAGGTGATGCCGATCCTTGCCCCCAAATGCTTCGGATCGGCTGCGATCGTCAGCATGGTCTCGGCCGAGACTTTGAACAGCAGGTCGTAGAGGACGGCCTTGTTCTGGTTGGCGATGTCGGCGATGGCCGCCGGCAGCGTGAACACCACGTGATAATACGGCACCGGCAACAGGTCAGCCTCGCGATTGGCGAGCCAGTCCTTCGCAGTGGCGCCCTGGCACTTCGGGCAGTGCCGGTTGCGGCAAGAGTTGTAGGCGATGGTGGTATAGGCGCAGTCCGCGCAGCGCGCGACATGGCCACCGAGCGCCGCCGTCCGGCAGCGCTCGATCGCCGACATCACCTTCAACTGCTCGAGGCTGACATGGCCGGCATGGGCGTGACGCCACGCCGGTCCATGGCCGCGGAAGATATCCGCGACCTCCAGAGCCGGGCGCGACACGCGCGCGTCAGCCGGGCGGCCGGATCTCCCTCAGCTTGAGCGCGATATGTTCCAGCGGGCTCATGACCTCGCTGATCGTCTTGGTGGCGACCCGGGTATAGAGCGCCGTGGTGTCGAGCTTGGCGTGACCGAGCAGCACCTGGATGACGCGGACATCGGTGTTCTGCTCGAGCAGGTGGGTGGCGAAGCTGTGCCGCAAGGTATGCAGCGAGATGCGCTTGTTGATCTCCGCCATCTGCGCAGCGGCGTGACAGGCGCGATTGAGCTGGCGCGTGGTCATCGGCTGGGCCGGATCGCGGCCGGGGAACAGCCAGCCCTGTGGGCGCGCCGCCTTCCACCAGTTCCGCAGCAGCTCGAGCAGGCTCGGCGACAGCATGACGTTACGGTCCTTGCCGCCCTTGCCCTGTTCGACGCGGATGATCATGCGCTTGCTGTCGATGTCGGAGACCTTGAGCGAGACCACTTCGGTCGCACGCAGGCCGGCGCCATAGGCTACGCTCAGCGCGGCCTTGTACTTTAGCCCCGGCGCGGCATCGAGCAGCCTTGCCACCTCCTCGACGCTGAGCACCACCGGCAGCTTGCGCGGCTCGTGGATGACATGGGTATGCTCGACGATCTCGTGGCGCTTCAGCGTGACCCGGAAGAAGAACCGCAGGGTCGAGACGGTCTGATTGAGCGTCGGCACGCCAACGCCGCTCGCTGCCAGATGAAGCTGGTAGCGGCGCACGTCCTCGAAGGTCGCCGTATCGGGCGATCGCCCAAGAAATACAGCGAAGTTTTTGATCCTTTGCACGTAGCCATGTTGGGTCTTCGGCGCTAACTTGCGGATCGTCATGTCTTCGATCATGCGTCGGCGCAACGGGCTCATGGCCTCGTCGGTCATGGGGATGCTCCTGTTTTGAGTGAAGGTTGCGAACCCCTCATCTCAAGACAGGACGCCCCGTTGCGCTATCAGCTTGGCCGCGCTGCCCGCCGCTGCGGCCTACCGCGCGAGCGGTTTAGTCCTGTGGTCCATCTCGGACATCTACAACGGGAGCGCCAATGTCAGCAATCGGATGCGGAGCGGAAGTCGATCGACGTGCCGGCATCGAGAGGCTATGAGGACGGTCCTGAGACAAGAGCTTGGGAAGCTGCTGCTGATTGCTGCGGCCTCGGCCGCGTTCCGTACATGTCTGCGAACTAGGTTCTGCTGTTTGCCCCTCGCCCTGAGCTAGCGGGAACGTAGTCGGGCTCCAACAGTCATGACTCTCTTTCGGCTACAATCCAACGCGGCGCCACGCGGCCGGACGACTGATCTCCCGAGTATTAGTGCCCCTCCCGCACATCATGAACTCGCGTCGCGTGTCCCAGGCGTTGCCCATGTGACCCCCTCAATTGGAATGAGGAGTTGCGCGGAACCCATGGAACCCCACATCAAGGGAGAAAATGCGCTGCGGGG
>DATIYT010000109.1:0-60951 GCA_035517495.1 Allostellaceae bacterium
GCCTTTGCCATCGGCCACCGCCTGATGCCATACCCGACATTCAAGCCGTAGCCATCCACCGGGACGGGGCGCACCAACATCCCGGCTGCCAGCAGCGCCTCGCGCGTCAAGGGGTACCCCGGATCTTCGACCCAGACCTCGCGATCGCCGGCCTGCTGCAACAGCCGAGCGACAATGTGAATGGCGTGCTGCGTTCCGTTCGTCACCAAAATCTGCTCGGGATCGCATTGCACCGCGCGCGCGGAACCGAGGTAGTCACAAATCGCCTCACGCAGTTCCTGGCTTCCTCGCGGATCGCAATAGCCCAGCAGCGCCCTGTCGAACGTCCGCAGGCTCCGCGTGCTCAGCTTGCGCCATTGATCGATAGTCCGTGCATCGATCAGCGTTCGCCCGAGATTGAACGGCCGCTCGTCGGACAGTTCCGTGACGTCAACGGACACCCGCGGCCGCCGGCGCGCAGTACCCGCCGCACGCTTACGCACTTTGGCGATCCGTGCGCCGGTGAGTTCGGCAAGCTCCGAGGCAACATAGGTACCCGAACCGACCTTTCCGTTGACGCAGCCCTCCGCCAGGAGCTGCTCATAAGCAAGGACCACCACGGAGCGCGAGATCGACAGGTCTTCCGCGAGCTCGCGCGTCGAGGGCAGCTTTGTCCCCGGCCGCAACGTCTGCGACAGGATCGACGATCGCAGCTGGAGATAGACCTGGCGGAACAGCGGCGTGCCCGACGAGCGCTCGATCTTCGTCAAGAATGGCAAGTGCCCTCCGTTCCTCATGACGTGGTCCGCAAAAGTGGTATGACTAGGCTGGTATAGGTGGCTCTACCGAGCATACTACTCTTGGGGCAACGTGTCGGTCTCTTTCAAGGATGGCAGGCAAATGAGCAACGCCCCATCGGGACACTAGAAAATGATCCAAACAGACAGCGAACCGCTCACACTTCGCCGGATTGCGCTCTAGATTCTTTGATTTCGTCGCGCAATCTGACGGCGAACCGCTCACACTTCGCCGGATTGCGCTCTAGGCCGCATCGTCGGGAAAGCGATCACGTCGCGGATAGAGGGGCTGTTGGTGAGGATCATCGCGAGCCGGTCGATGCCGATGCCGAGCCCGCCCGTGGGCGGCATGCCGTGCTCGAGCGCCTGGATGAAGTCGGCGTCCAGGCGCTGCGCCTCCTCGTCACCCAGCGCACGTTCGCGCATCTGCGCCTCGAAGCGCTCAAGTTGGTCCAGCGGATCGTTGATCTCGGAAAAGGCGTTCGCGACCTCCCAGCCGTTGATGTAGGTCTCGAAGCGCTCGGTGAGGCGCGGGTCGTTCCGATCGCCCTTGGCCAGCGGCGAAATCTCACGCGGAAAGCCGGTTACGTGCACGGGATTGATCAAGGCTGCCTCCACACGGGCACCGAAGACCGCCTCGAGCGCCCGGCCCCAGCCCGATGTCGGATGGATTTCGGCGCCGAGCGAATGGGCCCGGCCGCGCGCCTCCGCATCGTCGGTGATCGCCATGAAGTCGACGCCGGTCTTCTCGTGCACGAGATCGGCCATGCCGCGGCGTGGCCAGGGCGGCGTCAGGTCAATTTCGCGCTCGCCATAGCGGACGCGGGTGCCGCCCGTGATTTCGCGAGCGGCGGCGACGATCAAATCCTCGGTGATCGCCATCATCGCGGCGTAGTCCACATAGGCCTGATAGAGCTCCAACGTGGTGAATTCCGGATTGTGCCGCGGCGAGATACCTTCATTGCGGAAGCAGCGGTTAATCTCGAACACCTTGTCGGAGAGCCCGCCGACGATCAGCCGTTTAAGGTGCAGCTCGGGCGCGATCCTTAGGTAAAGGTCGATGTCGAGCGCGTTGTGGTGAGTGATGAAGGGCTTGGCCGAGGCGCCGCCGGGAATGCCGTGCAGCATGGGCGTCTCGACTTCGAGGAAGCCGCGCTCGTCTAGGAGGCGACGGAACGCGCCAATGATACGGCTGCGGTTGCGCAGGGTGGTGCGGCTCTCCTCGTTGACGATCAGGTCCACATAGCGCTGGCGATAGCGCGTCTCCACGTCGGCGAGACCGTGGAACTTCTCGGGAAGCGGCAGCAGCGCTTTCGCCAAAACCGCGACTCGGCGCGCGTTGACGGTGAGCTCGCCCCGAGGCGTGCGGCGCACGACTCCTTCGACGCCGATCAAGTCGCCCATGTCCAGCAGCCGCACCACCGCGAGCTGCTCCGCGGACAAATTATCCTTATGGCAAAAGATCTGAATTTTGCCGCTGACATCATGCAGATCGATGAACATGCCGCTGTTACGGTAGGCGCGGATGCGGCCCGCGACCTTGACCTGGTCTTGCGTCTCCGTCCCCGCCGGCAGATCGCGGTAGCGCTCCGCCAATTCGTGCGCGCTCGCAGTCACGTCGAAGGAATAGGGATAGGGATCGACACCGAGCTTCCGCAGCTCCGCGATCTTCGCCAGCCGGATCGCGCGCAACTCGTGCTCGCCCGCCTCGCTCATCGATCCATCACCGTCACGGCCCCTCGAATTGGACGCGCGATCTTGTAGCCGATGGCGCCGAAAGCGCAACCACGCTGTCGCTCCATGCCAACCAAACCACTTTTAGGAGATCGGGAGATGGTTGGAGATGAAGGAGAGATCGGCTCACAGAACGCCGGGATTTGGCGACTGGGGAGGAGTGCAGCCCGAAATCCCCCAATCCTCAGTTATCCCCCTACCTCCCGACCATGGTCTACCTGAGGACCATCATGCGTAATCTTCCCCCGAACCGCTTGCTGCCCAGCGCCCCAGTTCGGCGGCCACCCGCTCGATGACGGGATTCCACTCGCCGGCCTTGGCTTGGCGGAAGAGCCGCGCGGTCGGATACCAAGGGCTGTCGTCGCGATCGAGGAGCCAGCGCCAGTCGGGGATGCGCGGCAGTAGAACCCAGACCGGCCGTGCGGTGGCGCCGGCAACGTGGGCGACCGATGTGTCGACGGTAATGATAAGATCGAGCGCCGCCATCGCCGCGGCCGTGTCGGCGAAATCCCCCAGCGCGGATGCGATGTCCTCGAGGGCGAAGCCCTGGGTCGCGCTACCCACCTCCGCGGCCCGCGGGCCTTTCTGCAGCGAGAAAAAGCGCACGCCTTCGACTGCCGCGAGGGGCGCCAGCGCGGAAAGCGGCAGCGAGCGGTCGCGGTCGCGGCGATGCTCGGGCCTACCGGCCCAAACCAGGCCCACGCGTTTATGACGCCCCTGCCCAAGCCGCGCGCGCCACTGCTGGACCAGTGCCTTGGGGGGCGAGAGGTACGGGACCTCACCGGGAATCGAGCCGAGATCGGTGCCGCAAGCCAGCATCAGGCTCAGGAGCGGGCAATGTTGTTCGAAATGCGGGAGGGTTTCGCCTTGGGCCACGACCTCGCTCGCGCGCGGGACGCTGGCCGCGAGGCGTTTCAGCTCCGGCTGTACCTCGAGCAGCACCGTCCCACCCATCCGCGCCACCATCGGCGCATAGCGCAGAAACTGCACCGTGTCGCCGGCACCCTGCTCGGCGTGAAGGAGAATGCGCGCACCCTCCAACGGCTCGCCGCGCCACGGCGGCCGTTCGAAGCGCCGCCCGCCCATGCGCAGCCCTTCCACCATCCAGCGCCATTCGTGATGCGCAAGCCCTGCGGCGAAATCACCCTTGAGCAGCAGCGCCAGCCCAAGATTGTTGTGCGCGCTGGAGAAATCGGGCTTGAGCGCGACCGCGCGCCGGCAATGCTCGATCGCTTGATCCAGATGGCCAAGATCGCTCAACGCGAGACCGAGATTGGCGTGCGCCGAGACGTCCTCGGGCCGTAGCGCCAATGCGCGGCGATAGGGCTCGACCGCCTCCGCCGTCAGCCCTTGTTGGAAGAGCGCATTGGCAAGGTTTGCTTGCGCCTCAGTGCTCCCCGGTGCAAAAGCAACGGCGCTCTGGTAGTTGGCGGCGGCGGCGGGGTAATCTCCCGCCTCGTAAGCGATGGCGCCCAGGCTCAGATATGCCGCCGGTAATGTCGGATCAAGGTCAAGCGCGCGGCGGTAGCTCTCGATGGCCTCGGCCGGGCGCTTTAGCGACCGAAGCGCATGGCCGAGATTGTTGTGATATTGGGCCGCCGCGCCGTTGATCGCGACCGCTTGGCGGATGAGACCGACCGCTGCTTCATGCTTTCCCACCTGGTGGGCTATCGCGCCCAGCAAGTGCAGGGAATCCGCGTGGCGCGGATCGACCGCAAGGATCTGACGATAGAGAGCTTCGGCGTCGGCGATTTGGCCCGCCTGATGCTGCTTCAGAGCCGCGGCAAAGGCTTCGGCTATGGTCGCCATGCCGCGAGCGGAACGCGCCTCTTCGGACTCAGGACGCCGCCGGAGCCGCCGCGGCGGGCGCACCGCTGAACGGCGACAGGTCGAGCGCGCGCTCGTGCAAGTCGCGCAAGGTGCCGCGATGACCGACGCTGATGATTGTCGGGCGCCATGGCGCCTCGCGCAGCATGCGATAGAACTGCGCCTCGCTCGCCTCGTCCAGCGCCGAGGTCGCCTCGTCGAGGAAGATCACCTTCGGTTCCGCCAGCAGCACGCGGGCGAAAGCGAGCCGCTGCTGCTCGCCGACCGATAGCCGCTGCGCCCATAGGTCGACGGTGTCGAGCTCGCCCTCGAGCGCGTTCAAGCCGACCTTGGCGAGTGCGGCCTGCAAGGTCGCATCGGCGATGTGGCGGCCATCCTCGGGATAGGCCAACGCCATCCGCAGGCTGCCGAGCGGAAGATAGGGCTTCTGCGGCACGAAGAAGGTGCGGCCTTCCGGCAGCCGCACGCGCCCTTGCCCGAATGGCCAGAGCCCCGACAACGCGCGCAGCACGGTGCTCTTGCCAATGCCGTTGCGCCCGGTGATCAGCAACGGATGCTGCGGATCGGCCTGGAAATGGACGCCGGTGAGCAGCCGCCTGCCATTCGGCAGATCGATCGTGAGGCCGTCGACGGCCACCTCCGGCCCGTCGTGGGCAAGCTTGACCTCGCCGGTGTTGTCGGCGCCCGCCTCGATTTCCTCGATGCGGTTCTCGAAACTTGCAAGCCGCTGGATGATCGCCTGCCACTGTGCGATGGATTCGTAGGCATTTATTACGAACGAAAGCGAATCCAGAACGTTGTTGAATGCGCCGGCTGTCTGCGTCAGATCGCCGAGCTGAATCTGTCTGGCAAAGAATCGCGGGGCCTGGATCAAGTAGGGAAAGATGACCGAAGCCTGGCCGAAGCCAAATTGAAACGACCCGAACTTGAGCGTTCGCCACATGATGGCGATGAAATTCTGAAAAATCGAAGCGAATCGATCCCGAAAGGTCCGGAACTCGATGGGTTCGCCGCCATAGAACGCGACGCTCTCCGTGTGCTCGCGCAGACGCACCAAGCTGTACCGAAAATCGGCTTCATATCGTTGTTGATTGAAATTAAGGCCGACCAACGGTCGCCCGAGCTTTACTGCCACCAGGGTGCCGATGATGGCATAGACGAGCACCAGCCAAACCATGTAGGCCGGAAGCGTGAACGTGCCGAAGGAGCCGAGAGGGATGGTGAGCGGCCCCGCCAAAGTCCATAGAATAAGGAGGAACGACACCAGGCTGACGACTTTGCTCATCAGGTCGATCGTCAGCGCAAATGTTCGATCCACAAAGAAGCCGACATCTTCCGCGATGCGCTGATCGGGATTGTCGGTCTCGCCGGTAAGCTGCAGGCGATAATAGGCGCGGTGCGAAAGCCAACGCTTCAAATACCAGTCGGTTAGCCATCGGCGCCAAGTGATCCGAAACCATCTGGCAAAAAATTCGAGCGATGTACCCGCGACGACCCAGACGGTTGCCAGGATACAGAAGAGCCAAATCTGATGATAAAAACCCGCCTCGTCCAGATTTTGCAGCGTGTTGTAAAACGCATTATGCCAGTAGTTGAATCTGATATTGAGTGCGACCTGCGAGAGATTGAGCACGATGACGATGGCGAGCAACCCCAGGCCCTTCCATTTCTCCTCGGAGAACCAATAGGGTCCGGCGATACGCCAGGCCTCCTTGAGCACGTTGCCGACGCGCTTGTGAAGAGCTTGCTTGCCGATCACCATGGTTACCCCGTCAACAAATGTTGAGATCGCATTCGCATGCCGTCAGCGCGAGCAGCGAAACAGACTGCAAATCGCTTGCGATGGCCGGTTCTTATTCGGGACGCAAGAGGCCACGACAGTGCCAACGCAAACCTTATACGGCGCTGTCGCCAAGGTTAAAATCCCGTCATGAGCGATGATATCGCCCCTGCCCTGTTGCTCGCGCGCGGCGTCGGCCGGCTGCTGGCCCAGCAAGGCTTTGCGCACCTGACCGAAGTGGCACTCGCCAACGGACGGCGAGCCGACATGATGGCGCTGGGCCGCGGCGGCGAGATCGTCATTGTCGAGATCAAGTCCTCAGTGGCCGATTTCCGAAGCGACGCGAAGTGGCCGGAATACCGCGAATTTTGCGACCGCTTCTATTTCGCCGTCGGCGCCGATTTTCCACGCGCGCTGATACCGGAGGAATGCGGCCTTATCGTGGCGGACCCCTTCGGCGCGGCGATTCTGCGCGAGACGCCGCCGCTGCCGCTTGCCGCGGCGCGGCGACGCGCCGTGACGCTCCGCTTCGCGCTCCTCGGCGCCGAGCGACTGCGGCGCCTCATCGATCCGACCGCGGAAGAGACGCTGCTCTGAGGATCGCACCAAGCCGCCCTACCGCACCAGCCGAGCGATGGTCGCGGTGGTGCTGTGGCCCGGCATCAGCTCGGCGAGCACCACCTTGCCGCCATGGGCCTGCACCAGCTCGGCGCCCACCACCTCCTCGATCCGATAATCGGCGCCCTTGACCAGCACATCGGGCTTGATGGCCGCAATCAGATCGAGCGGCGTGTCTTGCTCGAACATGACCACCATGTCGACGCTGCCGATCGACGCCAGCACCGCCGCACGCGCCACCTCGGATTGCACCGGCCGGCCCGCGCCCTTGAGTCGGCGAGCGGAACTATCGCTGTTGAGGCCGACCACCAGCCGATCGCAGTTCGCTTTCGCCTGCGCCAGCAGCGAGAGGTGGCCGGGGTGCAGCAAGTCGAAGCAGCCATTGGTGAAGCCGATCTTGAGTCCGCTGCGGCGCCAGCGCGCGACGTGATCGAGCGCCACCGGCAGCGGCAGCAGCTTTTGCCCCGCGAGCGCATCGCGATTGACGAGCGCGTCCTCAAGCTCGCTCGGATGCACCACGGCAGTCCCGACCTTGCCGACGACGATGCCGGCGGCGATGTTGGCGAGACGCGCGGCTTCCAGCAGCGAGGCACCGGCGCCCAACGCCGCCGCCAGCACCGCAACGGCGGTATCGCCCGCGCCCGAGACGTCGAACACCTCGCGTGCCTCAGCGGGAAGGCGATGTACCGCTCCCCCAATCTCGACCAGCAACATGCCATCCTGGCTCAACGAGACCAGAACCGAGCCCAGCTCGAATCGGTCGATCAAATCCGTCGCCGCGCGGATCACTTCCGACTCATTGGCAACCGGCAGCTTGGTCGCCGCGGCGAGCTCGCCGCGGTTGGGCTTGAGCACGCTGGCGCCGCGATAGGGCGAATAGTCGGAGCCTTTGGGATCGACGACGACCTGGTGCTTGTGCACGAGCGCCGCCGCGATCGCCGCAGCGGCAACACCCGCGTCCAGCACGCCCTTCGCATAATCCGAGAGTACGGTAACGGTGCGACCCTCGGCGGCGTGCTGCAAGAGGCGCATCAGATCCTCGCGCACGCTCGGCGCGATAGTCCCGTTCTGCTCGCGATCGGCGCGCAGCAACTGCTGATTCCCCGCGATATAGCGGGTCTTGACGGTGGTAACGCGATTGGCCTCGACCAGCAGATGCAGCTCGGTTTCGGCGCCGTCTGCGGCGAGGTGCTGCACCTCGCGGCCCGCCGCATCGTTGCCGACCACCGAAACGAAGCAAGGGTTGACACCAAGCGCCTGAAGATTGCGCAGCACGTTGCCGGCGCCGCCCAAGGTCCGGCTCTCGCGTTCGACGCGCAGGATCGGGATCGGCGCTTCCGGCGACACGCGCTCGACACCGCCGTGGACGTAATGATCCAGCATGACGTCGCCGACGCAGAGCAGCCGCGCGGTTGGGAGCTTTTCGACCAGGGAGATCAGTTCCGAATCCGACATGGCGTTCTCATACCACAATCCGACGCCGAAAGCCTGCCCTTGAGCAATCCGCCCCGACGATCTCCCCGCCTATATACTTTTCAGGCTTGATCACGGGCGCGTTGCGGCGCTGCGGAGTTTGCCGTCCGCCGATCGACGCCCCAGCCCTGGAACATCGCGATCCCCAGCGATTGACCAAAGTCGATGGCTTCGTCGCTGTCGCAATGGGCGAGGACGACGCGCAATTTGCCGATGCGCTCGAGACTCCGGCGAAGCTCCTTCACACGCTCGGCTCGACCCTCGTCGGCAAGATCCGAACTCCAGTAGATCTTCACGAGGTCGAGCCCGAGCTTCTCGCGGTCGACGAACGGGAGCATCAGATCGTTGACGCCGTCGAGGCAAACGCGATAGCCGCGCTCGCGCAGGAAGTCGCGCGCGAACAAATAGGCGCCGAGATCGGCATAAATATCGGCCTTCTGCAGTTCGATCACGATGCCGGCGCGGCTTCCGGAGCCGAGGCTCGCATCGAAGGCCAGGAACTCAGGGGACAGCAAGGTTTCGACGTTGAGATTGAGACTGAAGGCGCCGTTCGTGGTCCGCCTTTCGTCGTTGCGCTTCAATAACGCCAGCATGCGGCGGTCCAGGCTCAATGTCAGGTAGTGGAACAGCCAGCGATCGGCGGCAAGATCATGACGTGGCATGATTGCCGCACCCAGCTCCGCGATCGAAATATAGATTTCTCGGAACACCGCCTTGGGTGCCCCATGGGGCAATATTACATAGACCGGCTGGCGGCGAACCATGCTGGAGAGATCGGCGCGACTGATCGCGTCCGTCAGCTCGCCGAGGCTCTTGGGCGTGAGTGGCGTCCGGACGGACCCCCCGCCGGGTGTGGCGATTGCCGTCAATCGCTTGCGTTGCTTCTGCTCCTCGGCGTGTAAGCCGCGTACCAGCTCCAGGAATTCGTCGTATTGTTCACCGAGGTCGTACCAGGAAGCAAAGCGGCTTGGCTCGTCGTCGAGCTCCATGGCCAGCGGATCGTCGTTGAAGAGATAGCGTACGCGCGTCACCGCCTGATCGAGCGCGACGACGCTCACATCCCTGCAGATGAACGCGATGTCGCCACAGCTCAATATGAAAAGCTGTCCGTCGAACTGCTTGACTAGGGTCTCGAAGGTATTGCCGGCGATGCGGATATGATGGTCGCGGCGATTGCCGGGACGCAGGCGCGATAGGTGCAGGATGACCGCGCGCCGCCCCTCCGGGAACTTCGCCAGGCGCAGCACATAGTCCAGCAGATGTCGCTCGATGCTGGCGACCTGATCCTCGATCGAAGGCCTCATGACGGATGGCTCACTGCCGCTTTCCCAAGCGCCCGCGCTAGGGCACGACCACCCTGGCATGCCATGGTTAACAAGCCGCTACCAAAGGACTTAAAGGACTTATAGGACTGCCGCCCGGCACTTCCATCCGATTGGGGTAGCGGCTTCCGCTATCTTCGCCTAAATCATGGGGGCATGCTCCCCCAAACCCCACCGACGGTTCCCGCGGGCCATCGCCTTTACGCCATTGGCGACATTCACGGCTGCGCCGATCTGCTCGCCGATCTCCTGGCCTCGATCGCCGCCGACGCCCGGAGCCGCGATGCCGCGCAAAACCGGCTGGTCTATCTCGGCGACTACGTGGACCGGGGACCCGACTCGGCGGGAGTGATCGACCTCGTGCTCGATGGCGCGCCCCCGGGATTCAGCGTGGTGGCGCTCCTGGGCAATCATGAGGAGATGATGCACCGCTTCATGATGGGTGAGCTGTCGCTTGGCCGCACTTGGATGCTCAATGGCGGCGACGCGACGCTCGGGAGCTACGGCGTCGACCCGCCAGGATATACCGACGAAAGCGCCATCTATAGGCGGGCGCGCAGCGACCTCGTGGCACGGATGCCGGTGCGCCATCATGATTTCCTGAAAAAGCTCGTGCTGAGCCATGCGTGCGGCGACTATTTCTTCGTCCATGCCGGCGTGCGCCCGGGGGTGCCGCTCGCGCAGCAGCACCAGGAGGATCTGTTGTGGATTCGCGACGAATTCCTGGACAGCCAAGAGGATTTCGGAAAGCGAATCGTGCACGGCCACAGCATCGCGCCAAGGCCGATGATTCACGGCAACCGCATCGGCATTGATACGGGCGCCTACCTCAGCGGAACTTTGACCGCATTGATGCTTGAGGGAGCCGAATGGCGCTTGCTGCAGACATGAGCCGGTGAGCCTTTCAGGGGATTCACGCGTTTCTTGAGGGTCGGTAACCGGGAATGCGCGCCGGGCGAGGCGCTATCGCTCACAATTCCTACGTATTGCCTGCCGCCCGCGCATGGTTAAGCATTTGGCAATGCTATGCGGCGACCGTTGATGATGGCGCGTCCCAGGCATGCTCGGGACGCGGGTCATGGCACCGCGGAGCACACCATGAACATCGCGAAGATTGTTGGGGCTCTGAGCCTCATTATTGCGACTGCACTTCCCCTGGCCGCTCACACCGAGGATGGCGTCAGCGCGGACAAGATCGTGCTGGGTCAGGCGGCCGCTCTCGACGGGCCGGCTGCGGCGCTGGGCCAAGGCATGCGCGAGGGGTTGCTGGCGGCGTTCGACGAGGCCAACAAAGCCGGCGGCGTCAAGGGCCACAAGGTCGAGCTGGTCTCGGTCGATGACGGCTACGAACCGACCAAATCGGTCGAGGCGGCCAAAAAGCTGATCGAGCAGGACAAGGTTTTCGCGCTGATCGGCTCGGTCGGAACACCGACCTCGGTCGCGGTGCAGCCAATGGCGAGCGATGCAGGCGTGCCCTTCATCGGCGCGTTCACCGGCGCGGAATTCCTGCGCACGCCCTACAAGGCCAATGTGGTGAACGTGCGCGCCTCCTATTTCCAAGAAACCGAGACCATGGTCGAGCACCTGACCAAGGACCTCGGCGTCACGAAGATCGCTATCTTCTATCAGGACGATGCCTTCGGTCAGGCCGGGCTCGCGGGCGTGAAGCGCGCGCTCGACAAGCGGCAAATGAGCCTGGTTGCGGAAGGCACCTATGAGCGCAATACCATCGCGGTGAAGGGCGCGCTCCTCACCATCAGGAAGGCCGAGCCTGAAGCGGTGATCATGATCGGGGCGTACCAACCCTGCGCCGAATTCATCAAGCTCGCGCGCCAGATCAAGCTTGACGCGACCTTCGTCAATATCTCTTTCGTCGGCAGCGACGCGCTCGCCAAAGAGCTTGGGCCGGCCGGCGTCGGCGTGGTGGTGACGCAGGTGGTGCCTTTCCCGCGGGACACCTCGATCGCCGTCGTTGCCCGCTATCAAGCGGCGCTCAAGGCGACGAATCCCAATGCCAAACCCGGTTTCGTCTCGCTCGAGGGCTACATGGCAGGCCGCCTGGTGGTCGATGCGCTCGGCAAGATCGACGGCGACATCACGCGCAAGGCGTTGCTCGACACCGTGACAAAGACCGGCACCTTCGATCTCGGCGGCGTGACGCTGGTTTACGGTCCCGACAACAATCGCGGATCGAGCCAGGTCTTCCTCACCGTGATCCAACCGGATGGCAGCTTCCAGGCGGTCGAGCACCTCTCCAAGGCCGGCGGGTAAGGCGGCGAAGATGACGCGAGGGCTCGGCATCCGCGCCAAGCTGATTGCGGCGTTCGGCGCCGTTGCCGCCCTGACGGTGCTCGCGAGCGGCACGGCGGTTGTCTCCTACGACAAGATCGGCCGGACGCTGAGCGGCATCACCGAGGCGAACATTCCGGCAATGGGCGTGTCGCTTCGCCTTGCCAAGAGCAGTGCCGAAATTTCCGCGATCGCACCGGCGCTGCTGGCGGCGGCCGGCGCGAATGAACGAGCCTCCGCACTCTCGGCGCTGCAAGCGGACCAGCGCGAGCTGAATTCCGCGATCGACGCGTTGGCGGCGACGTCGGATGGTAGCACGGCGGTGGCGCCGCTGCGGCAGCTCGCGACCGAGCTTGGCGACAATCTGAGCCAACTCGCTCGCACGGTCGAGCAGCGCCAAGCCTTGCGCGACCAGCGTGCGGCACTCGAAAACCAGATTCGCGACAGCCATGCGGCGCTCGGCAAGGCGTTGGCGCCGCTCGGCGACGATGCGGCCTTCGACCTCGAGACCGGCCTCGATCCCACCGCAAAGGACAGCGACGACGCCACGAGCAAGACGCACCTTGCCGATCAGCTATCGACGCTCGAGGCGGTGTTCGATCTGCGCGCCGACAGCAACCTCGTGCTCGGCCTGCTGCTGGAAGCGGCCAACATTCCCGAGAAGCCGCTGTTGGTGCCCGTGCGCGACCGCTTCAATGCGGCGGCCGGTCGCCTGGACAGGGCGCTAACGGCGATTAAGGACCGAAAAGACGCCGCCGGGCTTCCGGCACTCGTGGCGCAACTGCTGCAATTCGGCCGTGGCGACAACAGCATCTTCGAGCTGCGCTTGCGAGAGCTGGAGACGGTCGGCGCCGGCGAACGCGAAATTGCGGCGAACCGCACGCTTGCCCAAGCGCTGGAGCAGGCGGTCGCAAAGCTGGTTGCGGCAAGCGCGAACGCGGCCAAGGCCGCGGCCGACAACACCGGCAGCGCGATCGCGCGCGGGCGCATCGTGCTGATCTCGATCGCCGTGGTGAGCCTGTTGCTGGCGCTGGCGATCGGCGGGTTCTACGTCGGCCGCCGGGTCGCCTACCGCCTGCGCCAACTGCGCCAGAGCATGACGCTTATCGCCGCCGGCGACCTTGATGCTGCGATCCCCAAGGGCGGCTACGACGAGATCACCGAGATGGCATCGGCGCTGATTATCTTCCGCGACAACGCCCGCGCGGCGATCGCGGCGTCGCAGCAACGTGCGGATGAGCGCAAACGCGTCGAGGAACAGCGCCACGCCGATCTACTGTCGTTGGCGGATGGACTCGAGGCCAGCGTCAAGGGTGTCGTCGAATCCGTCTCGACCGCTGCTGGTGCCATGCGCGACACGGCCGGCACCATGGTCAAGACCGCGAACGAGGCGAGCCGGCAGGCCAAGGCAGTTTCGGAAGCCTCGGCCGCGGCGTCCAGCAACGTGCAAACCGTCGCCTCGGCCGCCGAGGAGCTTTCCACGACCACGGCGCAAATCGCAAAACAGGTCGCGGACTCCGCCGAAGTCGCGAGCCAGGCGGTCGCCGAGACCGAGCGGACGACGGCAACCGTCCGGAGCCTCGCCGCCGCCGCGCAGCGGATCGGCGACGTGGTTCAGCTCATCAACGACATCGCCTCGCAAACCAATCTGCTGGCCTTGAACGCCACCATCGAGGCGGCGCGCGCCGGCGAAGCCGGCAAAGGCTTTGCCGTCGTTGCCTCGGAGGTGAAGTCGCTTGCCAACCAAACTGCGAAGGCCACCGAGGAGATCGCCGGACAAGTGCGCGAAATCCAGGAGGCGACTCGCGGTGCGGTGGGCGCGATCGGTGATATCACCCAAATCATCGGTCGGATAAACACGATTGCGAGCGGCGTCGCCGCGGCCGTCGAGCAACAGGATGCGACGACGCGTGAAATCGCGAGCAATGTGCAACAGGCAGCTTCCGGTACCGCCGGCGTTTCGCAAAATATCGCCGGTGTCACGCAAGCCGCCGCCAACGCCGGCAGTGCCGCCCATGTCGTAAATGAATCGGCGGGCGAACTGGTCGTACAGGCCGCGCGGTTACGCGGCGAGGTCGATCGTTTCTTGGGCGGTATCCGCGCACGTTGAGATGAGCGTCAGCTCTTGGGAGCGTGCTTGCTCAGGATGCGCTGCAAAGTGCGGCGATGCATCTTGAGGCGCCGTGCGGTCTCCGAGACATTGCGATCGCACTGCTCGAACACGCGCTGAATATGCTCCCAACGCACGCGATCGGCGGACATCGGATCCTCCGGCGGCGGCGGCAGTGCATGTTCGCTCGCGAGCAGCGCGCGCTCGACCGCGTCGGCGTCGGCGGGTTTCGGCAAGTAATCGAGCGCTCCGGCCTTAACCGCCGCGACCGCGGTTGCGATGTTGCCGTATCCCGTGAGGATGACGATGCGCGCCTCGGGTTTGGCCTTGCGCAGCGCGCTCACGACATCGAGCCCGCTGCCGTCACCCAAGCGCAAATCCACCACCGCGAAAGCCGGCGGCTCCTTTTGCGCGGAAGCGATTCCCGCCGCCACGCTATCGGCGGTCGCGACCAGGAAGCCGCGACGCTCCATGGCGCGCGCGAGGCGCTGGCAGAGCGGTTGGTCGTCGTCGACTATCAGCAGCCGGCGCTCCGCATCAGGAAGTCCCGCCAACGGCGAGGGCGCGCCCTCGGGGGGCGGCTTGCTGATCTCGGTCATGCTTGCGTCTCCCGCGGCATCATCGGGCGCTCCTCCACTTCAAGTGCGCCGCGCGGCCATTCCACCACAATCTGGGCGCCGCCTTCCACTAGGTTGGCGAAAGCAAGCCGCGCGCCAGTACGCTCCAAAAGAGTCTGGGCAATGAAGATACCGAGCCCCATATGCTGCGCCTCTCCGCTTCGCCCGGAAATATAGGGCTGGCCGAGGCGCGCCAATACTGCCGGCGGAAAGCCCGGCCCGTCATCAATGACCTCGACCGCAATCGAGCGAGGATCCCAGGACGTCGTGACGATCACCTCGCGCCGCGCGAACTGCATGGCATTCTGCACGAGATTGCCGAGCCCGTGCATCACCTCGGGGCTGCGCGGCACCAGCGGCTCGGCGCTTCCCGGATTCCCCGTCGCGGTAGCATGAATGACGCGCACGTTCTCGCGCCGGTAGGGTTCGGCAGCCGCTTCCACCAGGGTCGAGATCGGAAGCCGCGCATAGGGCGAGCCACCATCGCTCTCGGGTCGACGCGCCAAGTCGGCGAGGATGGTGCTGCAGCGCTCGGTCTGGCTCAGCAACAATTGCGCATCCTCGGCAAAGGGACTGCCCTGCGGCAGGTCGCGCGCCAATTCTTTCGCAACCACCGCAATCGTGGCGAGGGGGCTGCCAAGTTCATGGGCAGCGGCAGCGGCCAGCGCGCCCACCGCCGAGAGGCGCTGTTCGCGCGCAAGGGCCAATTGGGTCGCGGCGAAGGCGTCACGCATCCGCCGCGCCTCCTCCGCGACGCTCCAGATGTAGCCGGCGCTGAACAGCGCCGCCAGGGTCAGCGCCGCCCACGCGCCGAGAATGGCGAGCGGCGGGAAGGTCGGAGGGTCTCCGTGCCAGGGGAGCGGCAGATGCCAGGCCGCGAGCACGCCGATCGCCGACACCGTGAGCAACAACAGTGCAACGACGCTCCAGCGCGAGAGCACCGTCGCCGCCACCGTCACCGGCGCGATCGCAAGAATCGCGAAGGGATTCTCAAGCCCGCCGGTCAGGAACAGCAGCACGGCCAATTGAATGATGTCGTAGGCGAGATAGCACGCAGCCTCGATCTCGCCCAGCCGCGCCGAGGCGCCGCGCAGCGGCAAAGCGATCAGATTGAGCAGCGCCGAGGCCGCCACGGCCGCAAGCGGCACCATGATGGGAAAATCAAAACCCAGCACGAAATACGCGACCAGCAGTGCCGCCGCCTGGCCCGCGACCGCGAGCCAGCGGATCAGCACCAGCATCCTGAGGCTGACAGAAACGCCGCTCTGCACCGGCACTGCCGCGGCGATATCGTTGGTCATCGCGTTAGCTTCGGTCTGGTCATGCCGATCTCCGCATTGGCATGGCGGCAGTCTACACCACAGTTGGGTCCAATCCGCACGCCGCTGGCCCAACACTGCATTTTCCGTCATAGTCGCGCGCCCCAGGGAATGCGGCGATGAGTGAATCCGTCATCAAGGTCAGTAATCTCACCAAGCGGTTCAAGGAAACCGTGGCGGTGGACCGTGTCGACTTCGCGGTGGAGCGCGGCGTCACGACCGCGCTCCTCGGCGGTAACGGCGCCGGCAAGACGACGACGCTCGCGATGCTGCTGGGGCTGCTACTGCCGACGGCGGGAGAGGTCTACGTGCTGGGCGCCGACATGCGGCGGCATCGCCACCGCGTGCTGCCCAGGCTCAATTTCTCCTCACCTTATTTGGAGCTGCCGCACCGCATGACGGTGCGCGAGAATCTAATGGTGTTCGGCAAGCTCTATGGCGTTCACGCACTCCATCGCCGCATCGAGGCGCTCGCCGAGAATTTACAGCTCGGCGACTTCCTCGACCGCATGGTCGGGCGTTTGAGCGCCGGGCAGAAGACTCGCGTGACCCTCGCCAAGGCGCTCATCAATGAGCCGGAGCTGTTGCTTCTGGACGAGCCCACGGCGTCGCTCGACCCTGATACCGGCGATTGGGTCAGGAGCTACCTCGAGCGCTATCGCGCCGAGACCGGTGCGACCATGCTGCTCGCGTCCCACAACATGGGCGAGGTGGAGCGGCTTTGCGATGACGTGCTGATGCTGCGGCGCGGCCGGGTCGTCGACCGCGGCAGCCCGGACGCGCTGATCGCGCGTTATGGCCGGCAGACCCTGGAGGAGGTTTTTCTCGACATCGCACGCGGCAAGCCGCGAGCGGAGGAAGCGGCGCAATGAGCGAATGGGTCGCCTCCGCGCGGCGCGTCGGCGCGGTCGTGCTCAGGCATTTCTACTTGTTGCGCCGCTCCTGGCCGCGTGCGCTGGAGTTGGTTTATTGGCCGACGCTCACCATGGTGATCTGGGGATTCACCACCACCTTTCTCGCGACCAACAGCTCGTGGGTGGCGCGCGCGGGCGGCGTGCTGATCTATGCCGTGCTGCTCTGGGAAGTGATGTTCCGCAGCCAATTCGGCGTGTCTTTCTCGTTTCTCGAGGAAATGTGGTCTCGCAACCTCGGCAATCTCTTCGTGAGCCCGCTCCGCCCCTACGAATGGGTGCTGTCGCTCCTGGTGATGAGCTTCGTGCGCGTGGTGATCAGCGTCGGGCCGGCGGCGCTCTTGGCGATTCCGCTTTATCACTATTCGGTCTTCACGCTCGGCCTGCCGCTGATCGCGTTCTTCGTATTGTTGATGGTCATGGGCTGGGCGGTCGGGCTCGCGGTGGTGGCAATCATTCTGCGCAACGGGCTCGGCGCGGAGAACCTCGCATGGGCCGCGATTTTCATCCTGGCTCCCGTGAGCGGTATCTACTACCCGGTCTCGGTGCTGCCGCACTGGCTGCAATATGTGGCCTGGGCGCTCCCTTCCGCGCACGTGTTCGAGGGCATGCGCGCGGTATTATTCCAAGGCGTGTTCCGCGTCGATTATTTTGTCGCGGCGGTGGCGCTCGACGCGTTCTATCTGCTGGTGGGGAGCCTGACGCTGCTCTGGAGCTTCCGCCACGCACGCCACACGGGCGCGCTGCTGCAGCTGGGCGAGTAGGCTCAGCCTTCTTTCCCGCTCACCCCCGCTTCGGCAAAGGTCGCCATTCCCGTGTGGCAAGCAACCGCGGCTTTCACAATGGCGATTGCGAGCGTCGCCCCCGAGGCTTCGCCGAGGCGCATCCCGAGATCGAACAGCGGCTCCTTGCCGATCGCCTTGAGCAGCCGCGCGTGGCCGGGCTCGGCAGAGCGATGCGCCACGAGGCAATGGTCGAGCGCGCGAGGATCGGCGGCGTGCAGCACCGCCGCCGCCGCCGTCGCCGCATAGCCGTCGAGCAGCACTGGAACGCGCGCCTGGCGCGCCGCCATTACGGCGCCAACGATCGCGGCGAGTTCGCGCCCGCCCAATCGCCGCAGCAGCTCGAAAGGTTCGATCGTCTCGCCGCGGTGCAGCGCCACGCCGTCCGCCACCACCCTTACCTTGCGCGCGAGACCCTCGCTGCCGAGGCCGGTGCCGGGCCCAACCCATTCCTCGGCACTGCCGCCGAAGAGCGCGCAGCAGAGCGCCGCCGCGGACGTAGTGTTGGCGATTCCCATCTCGCCCAGCGCCAGCAGGTCGACCCCGGTCTCGACCGCGGTCATGCCATAGGCGATCGCAAGCGCGCACTCTTCTTCGGAAAGCGCGGGCGAGCGGGTAAAGTCGGCGGTGGGTTCGTCGAGCGCCATCTCGTAAACCCGCAGATCGGCATCCACGGCACGACAAAGCTGGTTGACCGCCGCACCACCCGAAATGAAGTTCTGCACCATCTGCGCCGTCACCGAAGCGGGATAGGCCGAGACGCCGCGCGCCGCGACGCCGTGATTGCCGGCGAAGACGGCGCTGCGCGGATGCTGGACGGTCGGCGGATGCTTCCCTTGCCACGCCGCCATCCAGCCCGCGATCTCCTCGAGCCGGCCCAAGGCGCCCGCGGGCTTGGTGAGCTCCGCCTCGCGCGTCATCGCGGCACTCTTCGATTCGAGATCGGGCCCCGGCAACCCGCGCAATAATTGCCGCATTTCCTCGAGATTCGCGCGCTGCGCGGTATCGGACATCGCTCATTCCTTTTTCGCTTATACGGGACGGCACTATGCTGTGCAGTCATGCCCACGGCAACGATCCAAGTTGTGCTCGCCACGAGGCCGTCCCGCTCCATATCGATGGATTCATTCTGCTCGCCATCAGCTTTGCTGCGCGTTCTCCGTGCCTGCGTGCCTCCGTGGCGAAACTACTCCTCCGAAAAAGGGCGCTGGTCAGGCCGGCACCGAATGCGATATGGACGGGCATGGCAATGGATGATCGGGGCTGGGACCTGCAGGCGCGCTGGGCGGAGATCTTGCTGGCAGCGGGATTCCTGACACGCCTCCCGCTGCCCGCCGTCACCCAGGAAAGGGGAAGCTTGGCGCGGGCCGGCTGGGCCTTTCCCGTGGTGGGCTTGATCATAGGCGCCGTGGGCGGCGCGGTCTTCGCGCTCATGGATCGCCTTGGTCTTCCGATGCTTGCCTCCGGGTTGCTGGCGGTCGCGGCGACGATGCTCTTGACCGGCGCGCTGCATGAGGACGGGCTCGCCGACAGCGCCGACGGATTCGGCGCCCAGGATTCCGAGTCGGCGCTTGCGATCATGCGCGATAGCCGCATTGGTGCCTTCGGCGTGCTGGCGCTGGTCCTGAGCGTGGGGCTGCGAGCTTCTGCTCTGGCCGGCATCGCCGACCGCGCGCTCGCGTTTCAGGCATTGATAGCGGCGCACGCGGTCTCGCGCGGATTGCTGCCGGCAGTGATGCTCTGGCTCGATCCCGCGCGTACGGATGGGCTCGGCGCGGAGGCCGGGCGACCGACGCCGCCGGTCGCAACCGCCGCTGCGGCAATCGCGCTGGTGATAGCGTTGCTTGCGCTTGGATTCGGGCGGGGCGTGCTCGGGTCGCTAATCGCGGCCGCAATCGCCGCTTTGGTCGCGCAGCTTGCGCGCCGCCGGCTCGGCGGTTACACCGGCGATGTCCTAGGTGCAATCCAGCAGGTCGCAGAGGTCGTCATGTTGTTGTGTGCGGCATCATGAGCAAGGTCACGCGGTGGTGGTGGGTGCGTCACGCGCCCGTCACCGTCAACGACGGCCGTTGTTACGGACAGACCGACGTGCCTTGTGATTGCAGCGACGACCGGGCTTTCGCGGCGCTCGCGCGCCTGCTGCCGCGCGAAGCGGTTTGGATCACCAGCCCCTTGCAGCGCACACATCTGACGGCAGCGGCGATCGTGCGCGCAGGGCTACCGGGACCCGAGCCCATACCGGGCCCGGGCAGCATCGCCGAGGCAGACTTCGCCGAGCAGCACTTCGGCGCGTGGCAGGGCACCAAGTACACCGACCTCCCGCACAAACAGCCCGAGGCTTATCATCGCTTTTGGCTCGCCCCCGCACATGTGGCGCCGCCGGGCGGCGAGAGTTTCGTCGATCTCTTGAACCGCGTGCGCCCGGCGGTACGACGGCTCACCGAGATATATGCCGGGCGCGACATCATCGCTGTCACCCATGGCGGCACCATCCGCGCGGCGCTCGCGGAAGCGTTGGAACTGGCACCGGAGGCGGCGCTCGCGATCAGCATCGAGAATCTTTCACTGACGCGGCTCGAACATTTCGGCGCCGACAGCGCCGGACATGGCTGGCGCGTCGATGCGGTGAACCAGCCGCCGATCTGATTCAGAACGGACGCGAGCGGCCGGCGCCCTGCTCGCGATAAAAATCGCGTTCGGAATCATCGTCACCAAGCGCGAGTTGCGAGCGCACGCGATCATCGATCGACCGGCGTTCGAACCAACCCTTGCGCTCGTAGCACATGGACAGCAGCAACGGCGCCGCGAGTCCGGCCCCGAGCCACAGCAGCACCCCCACGGTGTCGGTGTCGACAACGCCGCCAAGCGCTTCGTCGGGGATGAAGTAGAGCGTGAGCTGGGCCATGAACAGCAGCAGCGCTTCGACCGGCGCCTGCTTGCGCCAGAAATAGATCGGCCCGCTCAAAAGCGCCCAAAGCACTGCCGAGCCGCTCACTTTCTGCGTCTGGCTGCGCAGCGGCGATTGGTAGATGCGGGTCTTGAAATAGCCGTCGAGCGCCATGAGACGAGGCGCCTCCTCGCGCCAATAAGCGCATAACCTGCGCCCGGCAGCGTTAAGGTCGCGTTAGCGATGCCACGGGGACGGTCGGCTTTTGCCGTAAATCTGAGGGATTCCCCTATCCCTCGCTGCCCAAGCGCTTGAGCACCCAGGGCAGCACCACCTGTTCGAAGATCTTGCTGTCCGGCCAGTCGGCGGAGCGGCCCATATGGCCGCCCACCGGGTTGACCCAAGCCTCCTTGGCCGAGCCCGTGTGCAGCAGCAGGTCGAGATCGGCAATGGGCACTTGCGTGTCCTTGACGCCGTTCACCAGCAGCATCGGCGCCGATGGTTGATCGACGAGCCCTTGAACCCTAAGCGAGAGCTTGGGACCGAAGGCGAGGAAGTCCTCAAGCGTCGAAACACCGTAGACCGAGGCTCGCGCCGGGAACAGGTCGAACAGGTACTCGCGGGTACCGAGCGCGGTCCTCTGCCAATCGGCGGCGAAATAGTGATCGATCGGGCCGCCTTGCACGACCGAACCCTTGATCCGCGCGCGCTCGACAAAAGCGAGCTTCGCCGCCCAATAGCTGCCCCAGCTCACGCCGATGACGGCGATACGGCCTTTGTCGATCTCGGGACGCGCGAGCAGCGCATCGAGCGCGCGCGAGAACATGCGCTCGCCGTTGACCTCGGCCTTGATCGGCGCCTCGCCGGTGCCGGGCATGTCGATCGCGAAGACCGCGGCGCCATGCATCACGAAATCGGCGCCGCGTTCGAGACTGTCCTCCTTGCGGCTGTCGAGCGCGCTGATCGAGAACACCAGCGGTGCCGGGCGCACATCCTTGGGCAAGCGCAGATAACCCACGATCTCCTTCCCCTCGAAGGGAATGCGCACGATCTCCATCGGCGGATCGAGGAAGCGCGCGGCGTCTCGGAACGCCTTCAACGCTTTCCGATAAGCGGCTTCCTTTCCGGGCGAGTTGGGGACCGGCCAGCGTGCGAAGGAGTAATAGCGCCAAGCCTGCACGAAGTTCTCGGCCGCGATCTTTGGATTGGAGGCGGCGACCCCTTGCTCCTCGTAGCGGTCGCCGATCGCGCTCCAGGCAGCGGCCCATTCGTCTCGGTCCAAGCTGTGGATATGAGCGAGCGCGTCACGCACATCCTCGGGCTTGAGGCCGGTCAGGGGATAAGCGTTGCGATCGGCGCGCGCCTGGGTCTCGGCCTTCAACTCGTCGAGGGTGCGCGGCGGCGCGATCTGCGCCAGCGCCGGTCCGATCAAGAGCGTGATCAGCGCGAGACCCGCTGCAAGCCTTTGAGCGAGCATCACTCGGCCTCCCGCGACTCAGACGTCGAGCCGTTCCTCGCTCAGCGGTTTGCGCGCCTCGACGTTGAAGCGGCCGTCGTAAATCGGGCGTCCGCCGGTGCTCGGCCCTTGATATTGCACGAACAGCATGGTGCCGCCGGTTTCGGTGCTGAGGTTGTCCTCGTAGTGAGGGTCGCGGTGGTGGATCATTGTGCCGGGGCCGTAATTCCTTCCGCCGATCGTAAAGGTGCCCTCCAGGATGTACCAAATTTGCGCGAAATCGTGCCGGTGCAGCGGGTGGTGAGCACCTGGCTCATAACGCACGAAACCGGCGTTGGGGTCGGTCGGCGCCTCCGGGCGTGGATGGAACAGCATCTTGCTCCACTGTCCCGGGAAGCGCAGCATCTCCCACTCCCGATCATTCTCATGCACGACGGTCATAGCGTGGTCGCCGCTCTTGCGCTGCGTCGATGCGTCGGTCATTGAGGGCTCCATCAGGGGGTGCCAAGGCGTTGATCCTTTCACAAAGCCATTCCTGCGACAAATGCAGCCTTGGTTGTCACTCGAATCTCGGCACCCAACGGCTGACTGTCGCCCATTGGGCACAGATCGACACCGATGCTCTCCCTTGTTTGCGCCGATCTCAGCATGCTAGCTTGACCCCGCGACGAGACAGGGAAGCCGGTGCGATGCCGGCGCTGCCCCCGCAACTGTAAGCGGCGAGATCGCGGCCCAAGCCACTGAGCCCCATAAGGGCTTGGGAAGGCGCCGCGATCGACGAGCCCGAGCCAGGAGACCTCCTCGTTGCCATTGACCGCAACCATCCTCGGCGGGAGGAGAGGGAGATGCTGGGATCATCACAAGAACCATCGGCGGCATTGGCGCCGGTAACGCTGGTGCTGGGCGGCGCGCGCTCCGGCAAGAGCCACTACGCCGAAGCCCAGATCGAACGCGCGGCGGGTGGCGGCACTTATATCGCGACCGCGACCGTCGAGGACGACGAGATGCGGGCACGCGTCGCCGAGCACCGCGCACGACGCGGGAGGCAGTGGCGCACCGTCGAGGAAAATCTCGATCTTGCCGACGCGATCGCGTCATCGGCGGAATGGCGCCGGCCGATCCTAGTGGATTGCCTGACGCTCTGGCTCGCAAGCCTGATTCGCGCCGGAGGAGATGTGGCGGCGGAGACCGACCGCCTCGTTGCCGCGCTTGCCGCAGCCAATGTGCCCGTCATTCTTGTGGCAAACGAGGTCGGGCTGGGCATCGTGCCCGAAAACGCGCTCGCGCGAACCTTCCGCGACGCCGCGGGCCGGCTCAATCAGCGGGTGGCAGCGCTCGCGGATCGGGTGGTGTTCATGGCTGCGGGATTGCCGATGCTGCTCAAAGACGCCGTGCCGTCGGAGATAGGGCGATGAGCGCGCGCATTCCCGCGACCGTCATCACGGGCTTTCTCGGCGCCGGAAAGACGAGCCTGCTGCGGCACCTGGTGACGCACGCAGGTGGCCGGCGGCTTGCGCTCATCATCAACGAATTCGGTGCACTCGGGATCGACCGCGAGATTCTTCTGGGCTGCGGTGTCGAGGGCTGCCGCGAGGACGACGTGGTGGAGCTCGCCAACGGCTGCATCTGCTGCACCGTGGCCGAGGATTTCCTCCCGACCCTCACGAATCTCCTCGAACGCGACGAGCCGCCCGAGCACATCCTGATCGAGACCTCGGGCTTGGCGCTACCGAAGCCCCTGGTGCAGGCCTTCGCTTGGCCCGAGGTGAAGGCGCGTGTCACCGTCGATGGCGTGATCGCGGTGGTGGATGCGGCGGCGCTGAGCGAAGGCCGCTTCGCCGACGACCCCGCGGCACTGGCGGCCCAGCGCGCCGCCGATCCCGCGCTCGAACATGACAATCCACTTGAAGAAGTGTTCGAGGATCAGCTTTTGGCCGCCGACCTCGTGATTCTCAACAAGACCGACCTGCTGGAGAACGACGCGCGTGCCAGGGTCGAAGCCGATCTCGCGGCCAAATTGCGGCCGGCCAGCAAATGGATCCCGGCGCGGCACGGCGCGGTGGCGCCGGCGCTCCTGCTGGGCCTCGGCGCCGCGGCCGAGGATGATCTGGCAAACCGCCCCTCGCATCACGATCTCGAAGCCGAGCACGACCACGAGGATTTCGAGAGCTTCGTCGTGGCTTTGGGTTCCGTCGCCGATCCCCGCGGATTCCTCGCACGCCTTACTGACGTAATCGCGGCACACGACATTCTGCGCCTCAAGGGATTCCTCGACGTTCCCAGCAAGGAATTCCGACAGGTCGTGCAGGCGGTGGGCGCGCGGATACAACATTATTTCGACCGGCCTTGGTCCTCGAACGAGAAGCGGCAGAGCCGCCTCGTGGTGATCGGGCGTAAGGGGCTCGACCAAGCCGCGATCGCGGCGGCGATGGGGTCATGCATCTCCTAGCGGCCGAGCCTGGCGCAATCCTCGACGGCACGGCCGCGATCGATCTCGGCCAGACGCCGGCGGAGATCGTGCTCTTGAGCGCCGCCGACACCGAGATTGCCTGCCTCGCCGCCGCACAAACATCGCTTCTCGCCGAGGACGCGAAAAGGCCGCGCCTTCGACTCGCGAACTTGCTGCGGCTCAAGCATAACTACTCGGTCGACCGCTACGTCGAGCGCGTCATCAGCGGTGCACGGCTGGCCGTGGTGCGGCTTTTGGGCGGGCGAAGCTATTGGCCTTACGGAATCGACCGGCTGGTGGAGGTCGCGCGTGCGCGATCCATTGCGGTGGCGCTGCTGCCGGGCGACGACCGCGACGACGAGGAGCTGCGCCGCCTCTCGACCGCGCCGCCGGAGGCGACGCGCCGGCTCTGGCGCTACCTCGCCGAAGGCGGGCTCGGCAATGCCGAGCAGTTCCTACGCTATGCCGGGACCCTGCTCGATCGAGCAGAGATTTGGCGCGAGCCGCAGCCGTTGTTGCGAGCCGGTCTCTATTGGCCGGGCCGTACATCGCCTTCAATCGATGACATCCGCCGCGAATGGCGCGAAGAAGCGCCCGTTGCCGCGCTTGTGTTCTACCGCGCGCTGGTTCAGGCCGCCGACACAAGGCCGGTCGATGCGCTGATCGCGGCGCTCGCCGCGCGCGGGCTCAACCCGCTGCCAGCCTTCGTGCAGAGCCTACGCGACCCGCAGGCGCGCGCGATTCTGGAAGAGGCTCTCGCCGCGGCTCCGCCCGCGATCGCGCTCAACACGACGGGGTTCGCGGTGGGATCGCCCGGCACCGAGGTCGTGCCCTCGCCCTTCGCCCAATACGATTGCCCGGTGCTCCAGGTGATCTTTGCCGGCAGCAACACAGGGCGCTGGCGTGAGGGCACCCGCGGCCTCGATGCGCGCGACGTCGCCATGAACGTCGCACTCCCCGAGGTGGACGGCCGCATCGTTAGCCGCGCGGTTTCGTTCAAGGGTGAAGCTGTGCGCGACCCGCATACCGAGGCGGACCTGGTGCGGCAGGCACCGGTCGCCGATCGTGTCGCCTTCGTCGCCGATCTCGCCCGCAATTGGGTCAAGCTGCGCGCGGCTCCCGTTTCCGAACGGCGGATTGCGCTGGTACTCGCGAATTACCCAAACCGCAACGGCCGCATCGGCAACGGCGTCGGCCTCGACACGCCCGCGAGCGTGATTGCGATCTTGCACGCGCTCCGGACCGCGGGCTATCGCGTGGAAAACATCCCCGGGGATGGCGATGCACTGATGCGGTTGATGCTGGACGGGCCCACCAACGCGCCGACGCATCGCGGGCGCGAGAGCGACGAAAGCCTGATGCGCAGCGATTATGCCGCCTATTTCGCGACATTGCCGCGCGCGGTGCAGGACCGCGTTGACCAGCGCTGGGGACCGGTCGAGCGCGATCCTCTGTTTCGCCCGAGCGAACTTGATTGCGGCCGCTTCGCGATACCCGCGCGGCGCTTCGGCAACGTCGTCGTCGCAATCCAGCCCGCACGCGGCTATAACCTCGATCCCGTCGCGAGCCAGCACAACCCGGCGCTGGTCCCGCCGCATGCCTATCTCGCCTTCTACGCCTGGCTCCAGGACGGCTTTCGCGCCCACGCCGCGGTGCATGTGGGAAAGCATGGCAATCTTGAATGGCTGCCGGGAAAGGCGCTGGCGCTCTCCGCCGAATGCTTTCCGGAAGCGGCGCTCGGCCCGATGCCTCATCTTTATCCCTTCATCGTCAATGACCCCGGTGAGGGGAGCCAGGCGAAGCGACGCGCTCACGCCGTGATCGTCGATCACCTGACGCCGCCGCTCACCCGAGCCGGGAGCTACGGCACCCTCGCCGAGCTCGAACGTCTGATCGATGAATATTTCGAGGCGAGCGCCGGCGATCCGCGCCGCATCAAGCCTATTGCCGAGCGGATTCTGAGCGCCGCGCGCGGCAGTGGCGTCGCCGAGGAATGCGGCATTGCGGCCGGCGAGAGCACTGAGAGCGCGCTCCCCAAGCTCGACGCCTATCTTTGCGAGATCAAGGAGCGACAGATCCGCGGCGGTTTGCACATCTTCGGCGCTTCGCCCGAGGGCAATGCCGCGCGTGAGATGCTGCTCGCGCTGGCGCGGCTGCCGCGCGGCCCGCGGCCCGAGCAGGGCTCGCTGCTGCGGGCGTTGGCGGCCGATCTCGATCTCGGCTTCGATCCGCTCGACGCCGATCTTGCAGCACCCTGGCTCGGGCCGCGTCCGGAGGTTCTTTCGTCGGCGAGCGACACTCCCTGGCGCAGCACCGGCGATACGGTGGAACGGCTGGAGGCGGTGGCTGCGCGGTTCATTGTCGAGGCGGAAGCGACCGGTCGCGCGCCCATTGACGCGCGACCGGGTCGGGGGCGCGTCCACATTCGCCCCATCCTGCAGGAGATTGCAACCCGCCTTGCCCCCGCGCTTGCGGCATGCGGTAGCGCCGAGATCGAGGGCTTGCTGCGCGGTCTCGACGGGCGCTTCGTGCCGCCGGGACCTTCGGGCGCGCCCAGCCGCGGTCGCCCCGAAGTGCTGCCGACCGGACGCAACTTTTATTCCGTCGACACCCGCGCGCTGCCGACCCCGGCGGCGTGGACGCTCGGATGGAAATCGGCGCAGCTTCTTATTGAACGCTACACGCAAGATCACGGCCGCTATCCGAGGCGGCTCGCGCTTTCGCTCTGGGGCACCGCCAACATGCGCACCGGCGGCGATGACGTGGCGCAGGCATTGGCGCTGATGGGTGTGCGGCCCCGCTGGGAGGCCAGCACCGGCCGCGTCGTGGGTTTCGAAATCCTCCCGGCCGAGATGCTGGACCGTCCACGCGTCGACGTGACCCTCCGCGTCTCCGGGTTCTTCCGCGACGCGTTCGCGAACCTGATCGACCTCTTGGACAGCGCCGCGCGGGCGGTTGCGGCGCTCAACGAACCCGAAGCGACCAATCCGCTCGCGACCAAGATAGCCCACGACCGAGCCCAACTGTTGGCGCGCGGGGTTCCCGAGCCCGAGGCCGAGCGCCGCGCCGGGGCACGAGTCTTCGGCTCGAAGCCCGGCGCTTACGGCGCGGGATTGCAAGCATTGATCGACGAGCGCGCCTGGGAGAGCGAAGGCGACCTTGCGGACGCCTATCTCGCCTGGAGCAGCTACGCTTACGGCGCCGGTGCCGAGGGTGCCGAGGACCGCGAGAGTTTTCGCGAGCGTCTCGGCGGCGTCGAGGGAGTCGTGCAGAACCAGGACAATCACGAGCACGATCTGCTCGACAGCGACGACTATTACCAATTTGAGGGTGGTCTTGCGGTCGCGGTCGCGAAGCTATCGGGCACACGGCCGGCGCTCTATCACAACGATCACTCGCGCCCCGAGCGCCCGCAGATCCGCACCCTCGCGGAGGAGATCGGCCGCGTCGTGCGGGCGCGCGCCGCCAACCCAAAATGGATCGCCGCGATGATGCGGCACGGCTACAAGGGCGGCTTTGAGCTGGCGGCCACCGTCGATTACCTCTTCGCATTCGCCGCCACCACGCGCGCTGTTACGGACCGTCAATTCGACGCGCTCTACGACGCCTATCTCGGCGATCCCGCCGTGCGGGAATTCCTCCGTGCGAGCAATCCCGACGCGCTCGCCGAGATGGCGGCACGCTTCGCCGAAGCGATCGAGCGCGGGCTCTGGAAGCCCACGCGCAACAGCCTGCGCCACGCCCTCGATGATCTCGCGCGGGAGCGCCGAGCATGAGCGCCGACGAAGAGGAGCTGAACCGCCGCCACGCCGAAAAGGCCGCCAAGCGCAAGGCGGTGCGCCAGCGCATTCTCGCGACCAAGACCGAAGAGCGCGGCCTCATCATCGTTCACACCGGCACCGGCAAGGGTAAGTCGACCGCGGCTTTCGGCATGGTCGTGCGCGCGCTGGGCCACGGCATGCGCATCGGCATCGTGCAATTCGTGAAGGGGGCTTGGGAGACCGGCGAGCGCGAGGTGCTGAAACGCTTTCCCGAGCTTGTGACCATGCGCGCCATGGGCGAGGGCTTCACCTGGGAAACGCAGGACCGCGCCCGCGATATTGCCGCCGCGCGCGCCGCCTGGGATTTGGCAAAGGCGATGATTGCCGACCCCGCCTACAAGCTGATCCTGTTGGACGAACTCAATATCGTCCTGCGCTATGATTACCTGCCGATCGCCGAGGTGGTGGAGGTGCTGCGCCGGAAGCCGCGCGACCTGCACGTGATCGTGACCGGGCGCAACGCCAAGCCGGAGCTGATCGAGATCGCCGATCTCGTCACCGAGATGACCCTGGTCAAGCACCCCTTCCGCGCGGGGGTCAAGGCCCAAGCAGGGATCGAGTTCTGACCGCCATGGCCAGCGCTCCACCCGCACGCCGCACGCCGGCGCTGATGCTGCAGGGAACCGGGTCCGACGTCGGCAAGTCGCTGCTGACCGCTGGGCTCGCGCGGCTCTTCACGCGGCGCGGCCTCACTGTCCGGCCATTCAAGCCGCAGAACATGTCCAACAATGCCGCGGTGACCGTCGAGGGCGGCGAGATCGGCCGCGCTCAGGCCTTGCAGGCACGTGCCGCGGGAATCACGCCTTCCGTGCACATGAACCCCGTGCTGTTGAAACCGCAGTCGGAGAGGGGTGCACAGGTGGTGGTGCAGGGGCGCATGATCGGCGCCAGCAGTGCGCGCGACTATCAGCGTCTCCGCCGCGAGTTGCTGCCGCGCGTCATCGAGAGCTTCACGATCGTCGCGTCCGGCGCCGACTTGGTCCTGGTGGAAGGCGCCGGCAGCACCGCCGAGGTGAACCTCCGCGACGGCGACATCGCCAATATGGGTTTCGCCGAGGCGGCGGATTTGCCGGTGGTGCTGATCGGCGACATCGAACGCGGCGGCGTGCTGGCGCAGATCGTCGGCACGCATTTGCTGCTGAGCGAGGCCGAGCGAGCGCGCCTCAAGGGCGTGATCGTCAATAAGTTCCGCGGCGACGTGGCGCTGTTCCAGGGCGGGATAGAGACCATCAAGCGAATGACCGGCCTCGATTGCCTGGGCGTCGTATCTTACTTCGCGCGAGCGCACGAGCTCCCCGCCGAAGATGCGCTAGCGCTCGACCGGATCGAACCGCCGCAGCGCGCCGGCAAGCTGCGTATCGTGGTGCCGCGTCTGCCGCGGATCGCCAATTTCGACGATCTCGACCCGCTGCGCGCGGAGCGTGACGTGGCGGTCTACCTCGCGCCACCGGGGCGGCCGCTACCGCTTGCGGATTTGATCCTGCTTCCGGGTTCGAAGGCGACGCTCGCGGATTTAGCGGCGTTGCGCGCCGAGGGCTGGGACATTGACATATCCGCGCATCGCCGGCGCGGCGGCGCGGTGCTCGGGCTCTGCGCGGGCTATCAAATACTGGGGCGCCGGGTCGCCGATCCCGGAGGTATCGAAGGACCGCCGGGCGCGGCGCCAGGCCTGGGTCTCCTCGACGTCGAGACCGTGCTCACCGCCGACAAGATGCTGACGACTGTCGAGGGCATCGACGTCAAGACCGGTGCCGCGATCAAGGGCTATGAGATGCATGTGGGCCGCAGCACCGGACCCGATACGGCGCGACCGATGCTGCGCTTGGGCGACCGGCTCGACGGTGCCATGTCGCGGGACGGCCGTGTGATGGGCTGCCACGTCCATGGCCTCTTCTCCTGCGATCCGTTCCGCCGCGCCTTCATCGCCGCGCTTGGCGGCAAAGCCGATCAGGGCCTCATCTACGAAGCACAGGTGGATTCGGCGCTGGACGCGCTCGCGGATCACCTGGACGCGCATCTCGACGTGCCCGCGCTGCTGGAGATCGCCCGTGCGCGATGATCTGCGCGCCGTGCGCTGCGGAACCCCTTCCCCCCTGTGGGGGGAGGGAGTTCGTCCGATAGACCGCGCGATCGGGGCTCGCTTAGCAGCGGCGCACCACCAATGCCACCGCAATCACTACCGCCTGCACCATGCAGGCAGCGCCATAGAGGCGGAGTGCGCGGCGGATGTCCGTGGCGCTCGCTTCCTGGCGTCCTTCTCCCATCCAGGCATCGGCCACGATCTCGCCGCCGTAACGCCGCGGCCCCGCGAGGGCAAGGCCGAGCGCGCCTGCCATCGCCGATTCTGGCCAACCCGCGTTGGGCGAGCGGTGATGCCGGGCATCGCGGAACGCAGCGCGAACGGCATCGCCACCGGCCATGCCGGGCAGGAAAACAGCAGCGATGGCCAACAGTGCGGTGGCGAGGCGGGCCGGCAGCAGATTGGCCAAGTCGTCGAGGCGTGCCGCTCCCCAGCCGAATGCGCGGTAGCGTTCCGAGCGATGACCGATCATGCTGTCGAGGGTGTTGACCGCCTTGTAGGCGCAAATCCCCGGCAGCCCCAACAGCACGAACCAGAAGACCGGCGCCACCACGCCGTCGCTGAAATTCTCCGCCAGGGATTCGATCGCGGCACGCGCGACGGCGGCCTCGTCGAGGCTCTGGGGATCGCGGCCGACAATGCGGCTGACGGCGCCACGGCCGGCATCCACTCCGCTCCGCTCCAGCGCCACGGCCGCAGCGGCCACATGGTCCCAAAGGCTGCGCTGGGCCACCAGCACGGCCACCACCGCGGGGGTCACGAGCCAACCAAGGGGTGCCTCCGCCGCGAGCGCGCCGAGCCCCGCGGCAAGACCGACGACGAGCACCACCGTGAGGATGCCAAGTGCACGCCGAACCCGATCGTTGCGCTCGGCGAGATTGAGTCGGCGCTCCAGCGCCGCGATCATTTGACCGATCAACGCCACGGGGTGCGGGAGGCAGCCGTAGAGCCAAGCGGGATCGCCGATCACCGCATCGATCAGCAATGCCGCCAGCAACAGCAGCAGCGGGTCGGTCGATCCTGGATCGGGGCGAAGGAGCGGCAGCATCGCGCCCGAGCATCGAGCGATGATCGTGCGGTCGTCAACCAGAAGAGGACATGGGGATGAGCAGCAGCGCGGTAATGTTGTGCGGCCATGGCAGTCGGGATCCCGAGGCGATCCGCGAATTCGAGCGGCTGGGCCAGGGGCTCAGGCAGCGGCTCGCGCCGCAGGAGATGGAGCTCGGCTATCTGGAATTTGCGCGCCCGATCATCCGCGACGGGCTCGAAGCCCTGAAGCGGCGCGGCGCCACGCGCATCATCGGAATTCCGGGCATGCTCTTCGCCGCGGCCCACGTGAAGAACGATCTGCCCTGGGAGATCAACAGCTTCGCCGCGGCCAATCCCGAGATCGAGCTGCGCTTCGGGCGGGAACTCGCGATCGAGCCGCGGTTGCTGCAGGCGGCGGCGGCGCGGATCGCCGATGCGGAAGCCGCCGCGCCCGCCACCCGATCGCGCGGCGAGACCCTGCTGCTGGTGGTGGGGCGCGGCACCAATGATCCCGACGCCAACGGAAATATTTGCAAGGTCGCGCGCTTCCTCTGGGAGGGCATGGGTTTCGGCTGGGCCGAGAGCGCCTATAGCGGCGTCGCCACGCCACTGATCGAGCCGGCGCTTCGCCGCGCACTCAAGCTCGGTTTCCCGCGCATCATCGTGTTCCCGTATTTCCTGTTCACGGGCGTGCTAGTAAAGCGCATCTACGCCGCAACCGACCATGTCGCAGCAGAGCATCCTGAGATCGAGTTTTTGAAGGCAGGCTATCTCAACGACCACCCGCACGTGCTCGACTGCTTCATCGAGCGGGTGCGTGAGGCGGAGAATGGCATATCTGCAATGAATTGCCAGCTCTGCAAGTACCGCACGCAGATCGTGGGCTATGAGGCGGAGCTGGCGGCGCCGCAGATCGGGCATCATCACCATGTCCGTGGGATCGGCACCGATGCCGATCATCACCATCATCACGAACACCAACATCACGATCACCACAGGGGTGACCACGATCACCCGCACCCGCATCGACACGACCGCGACTGAGTAGGGATGCCCGCCTCGGTCTTCGATACTTATGTGATGGTGGATTGGAGCGCCGCATCGGTGCCGCGTCTCGGCGCCGACAGTATCTGGGTGGCGGTGCTCCGGCGCGGGCACCGCGGAATCGAGACTGTCATGCTGGAAAATTTGGCGACGCGGCATGACGCGCTCGCGGTTCTGCGCGGATATTTCATCGGCGCGCTCGCACGCGGCGAACGCGTGTTGGCCGGCTTCGATTTTCCGTTCGCCTATCCGAGCGGCCTGGCGGCGCGCCTCGGCCTTAGCGGCGCGCCCTGGCGCGCGATCTGGAACGAGATTACGGCGCTCGTTCGCGATGACAGTGAGAATCGCAACAATCGGTTCGCTGCCGCCGCGGAACTCAATCGCCGGCTGACCGAATCGGCTTATCCGTTCTGGGGCTGTCCCGCCGCTGCCGCGACACCGACCCTGCAGCCCCGACACCACCGCCGCCACAGCGCCGATGAATTTCCCGAGCATCGCCTGGTCGAGCAGCGCATGCGGGGTCCGCAGCCCGCCTGGAAGCTCGCGGGCACCGGTTCGGCAGGCGGTCAGGCGCTGATGGGCATTCCGGTGCTGCGCGCGCTGCGCGACGACCCGGAGCTGAACCATCGGTTCAGCGTCTGGCCATTCGAGACCGGGCTTGTGGCGGCGACCCCAGCCCGTCACCCTCGGGTGGTGATGGCCGAGGTTTATCCATCAATGGTCTCCGCGCCGAAGCGCGGCGGCGAGGTCAAGGACAAGGCGCAGGTGCGAAGTCTCGCGCATCATTTCGCGACACTCGATGCACGAGGTGTCCTTGGCCCGCTGTTCGCGGGCGATCTTGCGCTCTCACCGGACGAACGACGCCGGGTCGAGCAGGAGGAAGGCTGGGTGCTCGGCGTCGCGGGCGATGTTGTGCGCCGCGCACCGGCCAAGGCGCCTCGCTATCGCTATCTCAGGGATCCCGAAACAATCTATCGGCGCTCCTTCGCGCTGGTCCGGCGCGCGGTGGATCTCTCGAGCGTGCAGGAGGAGTTGCAGCCTCTCTCTCTCAGGCTGGTGCACGCGAGCGGCGATCCGGCGCTCATCGCCGAACTCCGGGCGTCGCCGGGCGCGATCGCGCATGGCCGTGCGGCGCTGGCGGCCGGCGCCTCGATCTTGGTCGACACCGAGATGGTCTCGGCGGGGATCATGCGGGAGCAACTGCCGCGCAAGACGAGGGTTCGCTGCGCCCTCGGCGACCGCCGCGTCGCGGCGCTCGCGCGGCGTCTCCGCACCACGCGCTCGGCGGCGGCGGTCGAGCTGTGGCGCCCTCATCTTGAAGGCGCCGTGGTCGCGATCGGCAATGCGCCAACCGCGCTTTTTCACTTGCTCAAACTGATCGGCTCCGGCGCGCCGAAGCCGGCTCTGGTGCTGGGCTTTCCCGTGGGATTCGTCGGTGCCGCCGAATCAAAGGCGGCGCTTGCGGGCAACCCTTTCGGCCTTGCCTACGTGACATTGCTCGGCCGGCGTGGCGGCAGCGCGCTCGCGGCGGCGGCAGTCAACGCGCTCGCGGGAGCGCCGTCATGAGCCCCTGGCTCGCCGTGATCGGCATCGGCGCCGAGGGGATCGAAGGCCTGACGCCGGCGGCGCGCGCGCTGGTCGACGCGGCCGAGGTGCTGGTGGGGAGCGCGCGGCATTTGGCGCTGATCCCACCCGGCTCCACGCCGCGCATGACTTGGCGAAACCCATTGGCGGAGACGATGCACGACATCGCGGCGCATCGCGGCCGGCGCGTGGTGGTGCTCGCGAGCGGCGATCCGCTCTGGCACGGCGTCGGTGCCACCCTGCTGCGCCATTTCGACCGCGACGAGATGATCGTGCTGCCGCACTTGAGTGCCTACAGCCTCGCCGCGGCACGCATGCAATGGCCACTTGCGGAGTGCACCGCCCTGACACTGCACGGCCGGCCGATCGAACGACTGGCGCTGTTTTTGACCCCAGGCGCGCGGCTTTTGATCCTGAGCGAGGACGGCTCGACGCCGGAGCGAGTCTCGGATTTTCTCGCGGCGCGCGACTGGGGCGAAAGCCGGCTCACCGCGCTCGAAGCCATGGGTGGCGGCACCGAGAGCCGGCGCGAGGGACTCGCACGGGATTGGCCGCACGGGCGAATCGCCGATTTGAACACGCTCGCCGTAGAATGCGTGGCGGGACCTGGAGCGCGACCGCTTTCTCGTCTGGCCGGTTTGCCCGACGACGCCTTTCGTCACGACGGGCAGATCACCAAGCGCACGGTGCGTGCCGCAACGCTGGCGGCGCTCGCGCCGCTGCCCGGTGAACGGCTCTGGGACGTGGGCGCGGGCGCGGGCTCGATCGCGATCGAATGGCTGCGTGGCGGCGGCGGCAGCGCCATGGCGCTCGAACGCGACAGGTCGCGCACGGCGCTGATCGCCGAGAACGCGGCGCTGCTGGGTGTGCCCGAGCTTGCGATCGTGACCGGCGAGGCCCCGGCCGCACTCGCCGGCCTCCCGGCGCCCGACGCGGTGTTCCTCGGTGGCGGACTCGCGACCCCGGGACTTTTCGAGGCCGCATGGCACGCGCTGAAGGCGGGCGGCCGGCTCGTCGCCAACGCAGTGACTCTCGAGGGCGAGGCGCGGCTCCTCGCGTGGCATCAAGCTCATGGCGGGCGCCTCATCCGCGTTTCGGTCGCGGAGGCGGAGAGGCTCGGCGCGCATTATGCCTGGCGTACGTCGATGCCGGTGACGCAACTCACGCTGGTCAAGGCATCGCCATGAGCCTTGCCCATTGGGTTAAGGGTGGCCGCGGCTATGTGCTATTGGTGCTGCTGTGTCTCGGGCTTTACCTCCCCGGCCTTGCAGCGCTGCCGGTGACCGACCGCGACGAGGCGCGTTTCGCGCAGGCGAGCCGGCAAATGCTGGAAAGCCGCGATTTCTTGCGCATCCGCTTTCAAGACGAGGCGCGCAACAAGAAGCCCGCCGGCATCTATTGGCTGCAATCGTTCAGCGTAGCGCTGCTGAGCGATCCGGAGAGCACGGCGATCTGGCCCTATCGAATCCCCTCCGTCATCGGCGCGATCGCGGCGGTGCTGTTGACCTTCGGCTTCGCCGCGCGCGCGGCGCCGCGGGAGGTCGCATTTGCGGCAGCGGCCCTGCTCGCGGCGTCGCTTGGCGTGACTATCGAAGCGCATCTCGCCAAGACCGATGCGGCGTTGCTCGCGACCGCCGCGGCGGCGCAGTTCTCGCTCGGCGAGATCTATCGCGCGAGCCGCTCAGGCAAATCCTGCGGCAGGGGACTGCCGCTGCTGTTCTGGGGTGCCCAAGGCGTTGGTATCCTGATCAAGGGTCCGATCACCCCGCTGTTGAGCCTGCTCACGGTCGCCGCGCTCTCGATTGCCGATCGCGACTGGCGCTGGCTCATACGGCTTCGGCCACTCCTGGGACTCCCGCTCGCGGCACTGATCGCCGGACCCTGGCTTATCGCCATCACGCTCGCTACCGATGGCGCGTTCATGAGCGAGTCCGTCGGCACCGATTTTCTCGGCAAGCTCCTGCACGGCCAGGAAAGCCACGGCGCCCCGCCGGGAACCTACCTTGCCGCCATTCTGCTCAGCTTCTGGCCAGGGTCTGTGGCGCTGGGCGCCGCGGCGCTCGTGGGCTGGCGCCAGCGCACCGAGCCCACGACCCGATTTCTCTTGGCCTGGATCGTGCCGTTCTGGCTGGTGTTGGAGGCCGTTCCGACCAAGCTCCCCAATTACATTCTGCCGGTCTATCCGGCGCTGGCGCTACTCGCGGCTCGAGCATTGCTCGATCCCGCCATGGCGCCGCACTGGCGCCATTGGCTCGCGCGTCTCTCCATCGCGCTCTGGGCGCTGCTGGCGCTGGCGATACCGGCAGCGCTGCTGATCGCGCCGTTGGTCCTGATCGGCCGTTTGCCGGTCATGACCATCCTTGGAACGGCCCTGAGCATCGCATTGGTGGTTCTATTCTTACGAAGCCTTCGGGAGGAACTGCCACGCCCGTTACCTGCGATCCTCGCCGCGCTCGTGCTCTGGCCCACGGCCTTCGCCTGGACACTGCCCGCTCTCGATCCGCTTTGGCCGAGCAGCAGCCTGATGCAACTCGTCGCGAGTGTCGGGCAAGCGCATCGCTTGATAGTGATCGCAGGCAACAGCGAGCCGAGCCTGGTCTTCCTGCTGGGTACGGAGACGAAATTCATGGACGGCGCCAATGCCGCCCGCTTCCTCGAACATGCACCGCAGGGAATGGCGGTGATCGAGGGCCGTGAGGATAGTGCGTTTCAGCGCGCGCTTCGAGGCGATGGCGTTGCGGCGCATGCGCTGGGCCAGGTCTCGGGAATCAACTACTCGAACGGACGGGGCCTCGTTCTCACGCTCTACGAACGGGCGGCGCCATGAGTGGAACACTATTCGGCCTCGGGCTCGGACCGGGCGATCCCGAACTCGTCACGCCGAGGGCGAGGCTGGTGCTGCGCCGCGTTGCCGTCGTAGCGTACGCCGCGCCGCAATCTGGGCCAAGTTTCGCGCGTTCGATCGTCGCGAGTCTAATCTCGCCAGCGTTGATCGAAATTGCAATTCGCGTGCCGATGGTGCCCGAGCGCGCGCCGGCGCAAGCGGTCTACGACGCCGGCGCCGACGCAATCGCGCGGCATCTCGACCGCGGCACCGATGTGGCCGTGCTGTGTCAGGGCGACCCGTTTTTCTATGGCTCCTTCATCCAGTTGTTCGAGCGTCTCGCGTCGCGCTATCGAACGGAGGTCGTCCCCGGCGTCTCTTCGCTCACCGCCTGCGCCGCGGCCGCTCGCGTTCCGCTTGCGGTACGTGATGAGCCGCTGCTGGTGCTGCCGGCGCCGCTCGCCGAGGCGGAGTTGGAACGCCGGCTCGCCGACACCGGCAATGCCGTCATCATCAAGCTCGGCCGCCACTTTGAGAAGGTGCGACGAATATTGCAGCGCCTTGGCCGCGCAAGCGATGCGATCTACGTGGAGCGCGCGAGCCTCGCCACCGAACGCGTCCTCACTCTGGACGCGGTCGATGCCGCTGCGGTCCCCTATTTCTCGCTGGTCCTGCTGCGCGGAAGAGGTCCGCGATCATGAGCACCGATTTGCCGAGCGGCGCCGCGATTGTGGTGCTCGGACCCAGTGCGATGGCGACTGCGCGCCGCATCAGGCGCGCCTTGCCCTCGGCCGAGATTCACGGCCCCGCGGAAGTCGGCGCCGACCGTGAATACGGGACGCTCGCGCGGCATTTGCGTGCTCTGTTCCAAGCGGGCGATCCGATCATCGGCCTCTGCGCGACCGGCATTCTGGTTCGCGTCCTGGCGCCACTGCTCGACGACAAACGCGTGGAACCGCCGGTGCTGGCAGTGGCGGAGGACGGCTCATCGGCTGTTCCTCTGCTCGGTGGCCATCACGGTGCGAACGCGCTCGCTCATGCGATCGCGCGCGCGACACGCGGCCATGCGGCCCTCACGACCGCAAGCGATCTCAGGCTCGGACTCGCGCTGGACGCGCCGCCAGCGGGCTGGCGCCTCGCCAATCCCGAGCGCGCGAAGCCGTTGACCGCCGAGCTTCTGGCGGGACGGCGGCTCGCACTTCGCATCGAAGCGGGAGAAGCCGAGTGGCTGACGCCGCACCCGCAAATTCGGGTGACGCACCGAGGTCGCGCCGATCTTCGCGTCACCGATCGTGCGGCCGGCGCTAGCGAGCGGGCGCTGGTGCTGCATCCGTCGGTGTTGGCGCTGGGGGTGGGAACGTCGCGGGGATGCCCGCCCACGGAACTGGCGGCGCTGGCACGCCGCACTCTTCGCCGAGCAGGCCTTTCGGCGAAAGCGATCGCGGCCGTGGTCTCGATCGACCTCAAGATGGACGAGCCGGCGGTGCACGATCTCGCAGCACGGCTCGGCGTTCCCGCGCGCTTCTTCGATGCCGAGAGGCTGCTGCGCGAGACCCCGCGGCTCGAAAATCCCTCGGCTGCAACCTTTCGCGCCACCGGCTGCTACGGCGTCGCCGAGGGCGCGGCGCTGGCGGCGTCGGGTCCCGAGGGCACTCTGGTCGTGGCAAAGCGCCGATCGCCGCATGCGACTTGCGCCATCGCGCGCGCATCGCTGCCGCTCGATCCCGCGCGCTTGGGACGCGCGCGCGGCGGTCTCGCGATCGTCGGCATCGGACCCGGCAGCGCCCTCTGGCGCACGCCCGAGGCAAGCGCCGCGCTGACGGCGGCGAGCGACATCGTGGGTTATCGACTCTATCTCGAGCTGCTGGGCGGTGCGATTTCGGGCAAGCGTCGGCATTCGAGCGATCTCGGTGCCGAAACCGAACGGGCACGGCGCGCCCTCGACCTCGCCGCCCAAGGACGCGCCGTGGCGTTGGTCTCGTCGGGCGACGCCGGCATCTATGGACTCGCGGCGCTCGTCTTTGAACTGATCGACCGCGAAGATCGCCCGGAATGGCGGCGCGTTTCTCTCCAAGTCATGCCCGGCCTTTCAGCGCTGCAGGCCGCCGCCGCGCGCGCGGGCGCGCCGCTGGGTCATGATTTCTGCGCCATTTCGCTTTCGGATCTGCTCACGCCCTGGCGCACCATCGAGCGCCGCCTCAAGGCGGCTGCCGAAGGCGATTTCGTGGTGGCGCTCTATAATCCGCGCTCGGCGCGGCGCACGACTCAGCTCGAACGTGCCCAGCGCATCCTTGCGCACCGACGGCCGCCAGACACTCCCGTAGTGATCGCGCGCAATCTGGGCCGTTCCGGCGAAAGCGTCGAGCATCGAACGCTCAGGACCCTCGATCCGCGGCGCGTCGACATGCTGAGCCTCGTGCTGGTGGGCAGCAGCGCGACACGTGCGCTCGGCCGCGGGCTCCCTTATCTCTATACGCCACGCGGCTATGAGAGGAAGCACCGGTCATGACCGTGCACTTCATCGGTGCGGGTCCGGGCGCTCCCGACCTCATCACGCTGCGCGGACTTCGCCTCATCGAACGATCGCAGCTCTGCCTTTATGCGGGTTCGCTGGTGCCGAAAGCCGTGATTGCCGCCGCCCCCAAGGGTACGCGGGTCATCGACACCAGCGCACTCACCCTCGACGAGATCATCGCGGAGATCGAGGCCGCTCACCGCCGCGGTCACGACGTGGCGCGCGTCCACTCGGGCGATCTCTCGCTCTATGGCGCGATCGCCGAGCAGATGCGGCGCCTCGACCGGATCGGCATTCCCTATGACTTGACGCCGGGTGTCCCGGCTTTCGCTGCGGCGGCAGCGGCGCTCGGCGTCGAGCTGACCTTGCCGGAGGTGGTGCAGACGGTGATCTTGACGCGCACCGCGGTCAGAGCTTCGCCGATGCCCGCGCAGGAGCAGCTACCGATCCTCGCGCGGAGCGGCGCCACGCTCGCGATCCATCTGTCGATCAACAACCTGGCACGGGTCGTGCGCGAGCTCATCCCGCACTATGACGAGGACTGCCCCGTCGCGGTGGTGCACCGAGCGAGCTGGCCCGACCAATTGATCCTCCGCGGCACGCTCGCCAGCATCCGCGCGCAGGTGAAAAAGGCGGCGATAACCCGCACCGCCCTGATCCTGGTGGGACGCGCGCTCGCGCAAGCAAGCTTCCCGGAAAGCCGCCTCTATGCGCCCGAGCACAGCCACGTGCTCCGCCCGCGCCGGCAACGTTGAGCTTATCGCCTTACTTCTGGGTTGCCGCCTTCAATATCTGAACCACCGCGGGGCGGCCGGCGGCCCAGCTCAGTGCATCCCGGCCGGTGAAGTCCCGCTTGTACGGGTCGGCGCCGGCCACGAGCAGCGCGCGCGCGGTCGCGGCCTGCCCGGCGCTGGCCGCCGCCATGAGCGCCGTGATGCCTTCGCGGTTCTGGTAGTCGATGTTGGCGTGCGCGCGGATCAGGAGTTGCAGGACTTGAACATGCCCGGCTTCGGCCGCGTAGTGCAGCGGCGTGTTGCCATTCTTGTCGCGCAGATCAGGCTTGGCACCGGCGTCCAACAGCATCTGGGCGATCTCGGTGTTGTTGGAGCCGGCCGCATAGCTGAGCGCAGTGCGACCGCTTAGGTCCGTCAGATTCGGACTCACGTTCTGCGCGAGGAAGGTGCGCACGTCCTTCGCGTTGTCTTTCTGCGCCGCGACGACGATGTTGTACCAATCGGGCGCGGAAAGAATCTGCGCCGCGGCCGGCCTCACAAGGAGGATTGCGAGCGCGGCGATCAGGACCATTCGCCTCATGGATTTCGCCTCATGGATGGAGCGCCTCCTTGCCGCGCTCCGTCGTGCTGCCACCAAGACGTGCGCCGATCCACTCGAGCGCCGCCGGGACGTTTTCGACGCGCGGCCCGGGCTCGGGGCGCGGACGGCGCAGCAGCACCACGGGCATCTCGGCCTCGCGCGCCGCGATCAATTTCGCCTCGGTCGCGCCGCCGCCGCTCGCCTTCGCGACCATGATGTCGATCCTATGTTGTTTGAGCAGCGCGCGTTCCTCGACGAGAAGGAAGGGTCCGCGCGCCAGCAGCAGTTCATAAGATGGAAGCGGCAGCGCCGCCTTGGGAGCGTCGATGAGACGCACCACGAAATGGACGCCGCTGTTCCCGGAAAATGCTTCGATGCCCCGCGTTCCGGCCGTCATCAGGCAGCGACGGCCGAGCCGAGCGACCGCCATGGCGGCTCCGGCCATGGTCTCTACCTCGATCCAGCGATCCAGCGGATGTCGCTTCCAAGCCGGCCGATCGAGCATAAGGCGGGGCACCGACGTTCGCTCGGCGGCCAGCCGAGCGTGACGCGAGATCTGCTCGGCGAAGGGGTGCGTCGCGTCGATCAGCAGATCGACGGCCTCGCGCTCAAGGTATGAGGCCAGTCCTTCAGGGCCGCCGAAGCCGCCGATCCGCACCATCCCCGGCAGCGGGGCCGGCTCGTCGGTGCGGCCGGCGAGCGCCGAGGTCACGCTGACCCGGTCTCCGAAGCGCTCCAGCGTCGCCCGCGCGAGTGCCGCCGCCTCGGCGGTCCCGCCCAGGATCAGCAGCCGGCGCAGACAGGAGATCGAATACCGCATACCGAATTATTTGCCCTTCGCCGCACCGGATGCAACAGAATCGCGCACCCCCTGAAAAGCGCTCACGGTCTTAGTGCTGCCATATCCCCCTTTGGTGCGCGGGCCATCAGGGTACCGGCGCGGTCGAACACCATGACATCAACCGCGATCTCTCCGGCAAGGGTCGCGAGCGCCGCCTCGCGAGCGCGGTCGACGATATGCTGCACCAGCAGCGCGGCGGCGGCGGCAGGGAGTGCCGCCAGGATCGCACCAGCGCTCTCCGCAGCACCGAGCTGGCGTCGAATATCGGCGGAGAGGTCATCGGCCGCGAGTTCCGCCACCAGCGCCGCCGAATCGAGGCGGCTGCGCGCGGAATGGAGGTCAAGATGGCCTTGCGCGAGCTTCGCCAACTTGCCGATACCTCCCGCGATGGTGAGCCGAGGCACGGGATGCCGGCGCAGATATTTGAGCAGCGCGCCCACGAAATCGCCCATGTCGATGAGCGCCACTTCCGGCAATCCCAGGAGCTGCTGCACGGCGCGCTCCGACATGGTTCCGGTCGCGGCGGCGATGTGACTCAATCCGGCCGCCCGCGCCACGTCGACGCCGCGATGGATCGCGTGGATCCAGGACGAGCACGAATAGGGAATGACGATCCCCGTGGTGCCGAGCACCGAGAGCCCACCCACGATACCGAGGCGCCCATTCATGGTCTTGCCGGCGAGCGCCGCGCCGCCGGGGATCGCAACGGTGACCGCGAGGTCGAGTGGACCCGCAACCCCGGCATCCCTCTGCGCGGCGGCAAGCGCCGCCCCGATCATCGCACGCGGACCCGGGTTGATCGCGGGCTCGCCCACCGCCAGCGGCAGGCCGGGCCGGGTCACGGTGCCGACGCCTTCGCCGGCATGAAAGGTAAGGCCGGCGCCCGGGGGATTGCGGCGGAGCTCCGCGATGATGAGGGCGCCATGAGTAACGTCAGGATCGTCGCCCGCGTCCTTGACGATACCGGCGCGCGCGCCGGCCGCGGTGAATTCGCGAAGCGCCAGTGCAAAGCGCGGCTCCTCGCCACCGGGCAAGCGAATGCTGACGGGGTCGGGGAAGGCGCCCGTCAACATTGCCCCGTAGGCCGCCCGCGCTGCCGCGGCGGCGCAGGCGCCGGTGCTCCAGCCGCGCCGCAGGGCCGATTGCTCCGACATGGCTGAAGTTTAGTGCATTTCTGCTCAGGACGCGCATGGCGGCGTCCGCGGGCAACCTCCCCGATCCGGTGCGGGTGCCACTTCCGGCCATCCCCAAAGCGCCAGCCGCGTTATAGTGCGAGGGCAATGAGCGATATCGCCAATCTCCACCTTCCCGATTTCGCGCCGGGCACCGTCTGGCTCGTGGGCGCGGGTCCGGGCGACCCGGGGCTGCTCTCCCTGCTTGGGCTGCACGCGCTCAATCACGCGGATGCCGTGGTCTACGACGCGCTCGTCGACCCGCGCATCCTCCGTCTCGCTCGGCAGGGCGCGGAACTCGATTACGCGGGGAAGCGCGGCGGCAAGCCCTCGCCACAGCAACCCGACATCACGCTCCGCCTCATACGCCTCGCGCGCGCGGGAAAGCGGGTGTTGCGCCTGAAGGGCGGCGATCCCCTGGTGTTCGGGCGCGGCGGCGAGGAGGCGCTGGGGCTCGCCGCAGCGCGCATACCCTTTCGCATCGTCCCCGGCATCACCGCGGGGATCGGCGGCCTCGCCTATGCCGGGATCCCCACGACCCATCGCGACACCAATTCGGCGGTGGCCTTCGTCACGGGACATGCGAGCGACGGGGCGGTTCCAGACGGGCTCGACTGGGAGGCGCTGGCGCGGATACCCGTGCTGGTTCTCTACATGGCTCTCAAACATCTCCATCCGATCACGCGACGGTTGATGGAGGCGGGTCGCGCGGGAGACGACCCGGTCGCAATCGTGCTCAAGGCCAGCACCGACGAGCAGCGTGTCATCGAGACCACGCTCGCGGCGGCCGCCGAGCTTGCCGAGGCGATGGCGCTGGAGCCGCCAGCAGTAATCGCGGTTGGGCCAGTGGTGCGGCTTCGCGCGGGCCTCGACTGGCTGGGCGCGCTCGCGGGCCGGGTGCTCGATCCCGATCCGCTGCAACGCCATCGCGTAGGCGATGCCGGGAGCGGCGCGTGAGCCGCGGCCTCATCCTCGCCGCACCCGCTTCCGGCAGCGGCAAAACCACGATCGCGCTGGCGCTCTTGCGGCGCTGGCGGCAGCAGGGCCGGCGCGTCGCCGCGGCGAAGCTTGGGCCCGACTACATCGATACGGCCTTCCACAGCGCCGCCGCCGGTGGGACGGCGTTGAACCTCGATCCCTGGGCAATGCGGCCGGCGCTGATCGACGCGCTGGTGCGGCGCCTTGAAACGACCGCGGACCTGGTGTTGTGCGAGGGCGCCATGGGTCTCTTCGACGGCATCGGCGCGAGCGAGCGCGGCTCGACCGCCGAGCTCGCGGCAAGGCTTCACTGGCCCGTGGTGCTGGTCGTCGATGCGCGGCACCAAGGCGCCTCCGCCGCGGCGCTCATCGAAGGGTTCGCTCGCCACCGCGAAGACGTTGGAATCGCCGGCGTCGTTTTCAATCGGATCGGGAGCGCGCGTCACGCTCAGATCCTCGAAGCCGCAACGCGGCATGCGCTGCCGGAGATCGCGGTCCTGGGCGCGGTGCCGCGCGATTCCGCGCTTGCCCTTCCCGAGCGGCACCTGGGATTGGTGCAGGCCGTTGAACATCCCGCACTCGGGCATTTTCTCGACCGCGCCGCGGCAATCGTCGACGACGCCATCGATCTCGATCGAATGATAATGCTCGCGCGCCCGGCGCATCTCTCCGTGCCCGCCGAGGCTCCGACCCCTCTGCCGCCACTGGGACAGCGCATTGCGGTCGCGCGCGACGACGCCTTTGCCTTCACCTACGCGAGCGTGCTGGAGGGTTGGCGAGCCCTGGGCGCCGAGCTGACTTTTTTCTCGCCGCTGGCCGACGAGCCGCCCGCATGTGTCGCCGATGCGGTCTACCTCCCCGGCGGATATCCCGAGCTGCACGCGGCGCATCTCGCCGGCAATGCCCGTTTCCTCGAGGGATTGCGCGCGGCCGCAGAGCGCGGCGCTGCGATTCTCGGGGAGTGCGGCGGATTCATGACGCTCGGACGCCGACTCGTTGATGCCGAGGGCCGCTCGCATGAAATGGCCGGGCTCCTGCCGGTCGCCACCAGCTTCGCCGAGCGGCGGCTCCATCTGGGCTATCGGGAGATGAGACTCACGGAGGCAACGCCGCTCGGTGCCCGCGGCGCGCGCTTTCGCGGTCATGAGTTCCACTATGCGAGCCTGACCGATCCGGGGGATGCGCCGCCGCTGTTCGAAGCTTGGGACGGGGCTGGAGTAAGCCTCGGCAGCGTCGGTGCCATCCGGGGCCGCGTCATGGGCTCCTTCCTGCACCTGATCGACCGCGAGAATTACCCGCAAGGATCGGATAGCACCGCCGAAGCCGCGGCGCTATCTCTTGCGCCATGACACAGGAACTAGCCCCCACCATGCACGAAGATCCCCGCTGGACGGCGGTGCTTCGTCGCGACCGCAGCGCGGACGGCAGCTTCGTCTACGCAGTCAAGACCACCGGCGTCTATTGCCGCCCCTCCTGCGCGAGCCGCGGCGCGAAACGCCAGAATGTCGTGTTCTACCGCAATCCCGAGACGGCCGAAGCCGCGGGATATCGCGCCTGCAAACGCTGTCGGCCCAAGGAGGCGGCGGGGGACGATCCCGCGCTGAAGCGGGTGCAGCGCGCTTGCGCGCTGATCGAGCAAGCGCTCGACGAAGGCGAAAGCGGCCCGCCCTCCCTGGCGGCGCTTGCCCGCGCGGTGGGCGCGAGCCCGCATCATCTGCTGCGGCTCTTCCAGCGCCATCTCGGCATCACGCCGCGCAATTACGCGGATGCAAAGCGCCTGGAACGGGTAAAGCGGCACCTGCGGGAAGGCGACGGCGTCGCCGGCGCACTCTACGCCGCGGGCTACGGGTCGCCGTCCCGGCTCTACGAACGCGCCGACGCGCAGCTCGGCATGACGCCGGCGACGTACCGGCGCGACGGCAAGGGCGCCGAGATCGAATTCACGATTGCCCCGTCACCACTTGGCCGATTGTTGGTGGCGGCGACTGAGCGCGGGCTTGCGGCAGTGAGCCTTGGCGATGACGAGACGACGCTCGAGCGTGCGCTGCGCGCGGAATATCCGGCAGCCGATATACGCCATGCCGGAGATCGCCTGAAGCCGTGGGTCGCGGGAATCATCGAGCACCTCAAGGGCGCGCGGCCCAATCTATCGCTGCCGCTCGATCTGCAGGCGACCGCGTTCCAGTGGCGGGTCTGGCGCGCACTCCAGCGGATTCCCTATGGCGCGACGACAACCTATAGCGAGATCGCGCGCGAGATCGGCGCCCCCCGCGCCGTGCGCGCGGTCGCCCGCGCCTGCGCCAGCAACCGTGCGGCGCTGGTCATTCCCTGTCATCGCGTGGTGCGCCAGGACGGGGACCTCGGCGGCTATCGCTGGGGCGTCGAGCGTAAAACGCGCCTCCTCGCCCGCGAACGAGCGGGTGATGCCAAGCGCAAGGCGGGGTAACGACTCAGCCCTCCGGCTCCGCTCGATCGCGCCGACTTATTCCGGCAATCCCGCCTTTCGCAGCGCATCGATATAGGTTGCCAAACCATCGGGACGGAATGGCCCAATACGGTCCCTAAGGTTCGAGATCCGCAATTCGGGATCGAGCTCAAGGGCACGGGATATGTAGCTTTGCGCTTCGTGGGGATGCCCGGAGAGTGCATGGCTCGCGGCCGCGACGCGCAGCGCAGAGAGATAATTCGGGCGTTCCCGGCACGCCATGTCCGCCACCGGCCACGCCTTTTCATGCCGGCCGGCCAGAAACTGGGCCAAGGCGGTGCTGTGGTGCATGAAGAACATCAGGGGGTCGAGGGGGCTGAGCCGCATGGCGCGAGCCGAGTGCTCGATAGCGAGGTCGGGCTCGCCTCGAAACGCTCTCAAAAAGCCGCTGGCGGTCCAGGCGGCCGCGAGGTTGGGATTGAGCAACAGCGCCTTGTCAATCAGCGCTAATCCGGTCGCTGGATCGCCGGCCGCATAACCGAACGCAAGGCCGGCGAAGGAGAGTGCAACGGCATCGTCCTTGCCGAGGTCGGCGGCCTTGCCGGCCCAGCGAGTGGCCTCCGCGAGCTCTTGGGCGCGATCGGTCATCCAGCCATTTGCCACGCGCCAGACATAGCACCACGCCGCCGCGCCACAGGCTGAAGCGAAGTCGGGATCGAGTTCGACCGCCTGAGTAAAGAGCCGCAGCGCCTCGCTGAGGCCTTCCCTAGTCCAGCGATGAGCGCTCGCCAGACCCCGCAGATAGTAGTCGTAGGCGTCGAGATTCTCCGTCGGCTTGCGCTTGGCGCGCTCGATCTCGGCCTGCTCCAATTTCGGCGCGATTGCGCCGACCACGCTCGACGTCACGTGATCCTGCAGTTCGAACACGTCCTCAAGCCCACCGTCGAAGCGGTCCGCCCAGAGGTGCGCGCCGGTCGCCGCGTCGATGAGCTGACCGGTGATGCGGATGCGGTTCGCGGCCTTGCGCACGCTCCCTTCGAGCACATAGCGCACGCCCAGCTCTCGGCCGACCTGCTTCACATCGACGCTTCGGCCCTTGTAGGTGAAGCTCGAATTGCGCGCGATCACGAACAGCCAGCGCATGCGCGACAGCGCCGTGATGATCTCTTCGACGATGCCGTCGGAAAAATATTCCTGTTCGGGATCGCCGCTCATGTTCTGAAACGGCAGAACGGCAATCGAAGGTCGGTCCGGCAACACTGGCGCCGGCTCCTCCGACCGAGGTTTTGTCGCCTCCTGGCCACCGTCGAGGACGAGCCGGTAAACATGGATCGGTTGGACTATGTTCTTGAGGGTCTGTTCACCCAGATCCTCGACCGCGACGGCCACCTTGCCGCGCGTATGACTGAGAACGGTTTCGGAAATGCAGATACCGCCGGGCTCGGCGAGGGCCTCCAGGCGTGCAGCGATATTCACGCCGTCGCCGAAGAGGTCGCGGCCCTCGATGATCACGTCGCCCAAATTGATGCCGACGCGGAATTCGATGCGCTTTTCTTCCGAGACACCGGCGTTGCGTTCGCGCATTCCGCGCTGGACATCGATTGCGCAAGAGACCGCGTCAACCACGCTCGGAAATTCGATCAGGATCCCGTCGCCGGTCGTTTTGACCACACGACCGCGATATTGCTTGTTCTTGGGATCGATCAGCTCGCGGCGATAGTCCTTGAGTCGCGCGAGCGTGCCCGTCTCGTCCACGCCCATCAGTCGGCTATAGCCGACGATGTCCGCGGCGAGAATCGCGGCGAGCTTGCGCCTGACCTGATCCGACGCCACAGGCCGACATCCCTTCCAACCCCCGGAGGATCATAACACTCCGCCCAGCTTTCGGGGCAAATTGGATGGCACCACCCTGCCCGCTGTCGCGGAGCAGGGTTTGGAACGCGCCCGTGCCCACGCGTCAGTGGTGTGCTCCCAGCGCTGCCAAAGAAGGTCTGCCCTCGCGCGAGGGCAGACCTCCGGAAATTTTCTCTACCGGCCGGGGCCGCGGTAAGAGACGGCCTTGTGCAGCGCCTTGTCGGTTTCTTCGACCGTGAGCAAGACCGTGGTCGCCGTGTGAACCAACCCCGTCGCCGACATGGCAAGAGACAGCGCCGAAGCGCTGACATGGTCGGGCAGATCGAGGATGGCAATGGCGTCATCCTTGCCCAACGCGTAGTAGAGAGCTTCGAGCTTGCCGCCGACGCCCTCCGCGGCGGCACTCAACGCCGCCTTGCGGCCCGAGGCCTTGTCCTTGTGCAGCCCCTTAAGGCCTTCGGCGGTATATGACCCGTGGATCAGAAATTTGGGCATGAGACAACCTCCCTGATGTTTTGCGGATACCCCTGACGAAGCCCCTCCCATCGGCGCGGCCGCATGCGGCCTGCCAGCAATGTTGGGCTCGATCGAGGCGCCTGCAAGAACCCCGGCTCAATTTCCTGAACCGCAGAGGCGTCGGCTCACCTTCTCCGTCATGCAGGACGTGCTTCCCGCGTCCCGGCGCCGCGTTCACACGATAGAATATGCCGACCAATTTCCTCGGAGGGTCGAACGTGTCCGATAAATTGTGGCGCGAGGTTCGCGTCGTTGTCTTCGACGTTGGAGAGACGCTGATCGACGAGACGCGGCAATGGGGCGAGTGGGCCGATTGGCTGGGCGTCCCGCGCTTCACCTTTTTCGCGGCGCTGGGCGGCGTGATCGCGCGCGGCGGTCATCACCGCGGCGTCTTCGAGCTGTTCCGTCCGGGATTCGATATCGCCGCGGCGCGACGGCAGCGGTTCGCCGAAGGCTGGCGTGATTTGTTTGCCCCCGCCGACGTTTATCCGGACGCCCTACCCGCCATTCGCGCGCTCCGAGATCGCGGATTCAAAATCGGCATCGCCGGCAACCAGCCGGCCGAGGCTACCAAGTCGCTCGCCACCTGCGGGCTCGACGCAGATTTCATCGTAACCTCGGAAGAACTGGGGTTCCAGAAACCCGATCCGCGGTTCTTTCAAGCGATCCTCACTCTCGCCGGCGAGAGTGACCCCCACTGCATCGCCTATGTGGGCGACCGGATCGATAACGACGTGATTCCTGCGATAGAGGCGGGGATGGTGAGCGTCTTTATCCGGCGCGGCCCGTGGTCGGTTCTTCAAAGATCGAACCAGCAAGGGACCGCCGACGCGGAGATCACGAGCCTGCTCGAACTGCCGGCGTTTTTCGGACGTTGACAGCCGCAGGGCGGGTGAACCGAAGGCGTAACCCGCCGTTATCTGCAAGCTCGCTTAAAAACAACGGCGGGCGGCGCTTCGCTTGCCCGCCCTACGGGGCTGCGGGCTTGTACCCGTCCGTCAAGGTGTGCAGGAAGGCCACGATGTCGTCGATCTCCTGCCCGGTGAGCGCGGGTTTGTCGCCGAGGTGGCGGTCGAAGGGCGGCTCGATATTGATATTTGCCCAGTATTGCTCCGGCAGGTCATCGAACTTGGCAACCGTGCCATCGGCGTTGCGCGGGTACCATTTCTCGGGGTTGGTATCGCGCTCGGCATAAAACGCCACCGCCTCGCGCAGCGTGTGAAAGACGGCGTTGTGAAAGAAGCTCTGCCGAAGCGCCACGTTGCGCAGGCTCGGCGCCTTGAACATCCCGCAATATTCCGGATGGTCGCGGAGGTCCGTTCGCAGGGGTCCGCAGAGGCCGAGATCGAAAAATGTCGGGTCGGCGTTGGCGGGGATCGTGGGATTGCGCGGCACGCCGACCGCCGCCAGCCCGTAATCCGTGAACTGCGGCGGCGTGCCGTCGAGGGCGGGCGCGCTCATGTGGCAATGGGCGCAATTTCCCTTCTTGGGGTCATTGAACGCGACGAGGCCGCGAGCCTCCTCAGGCGTCAAGACCGCCCTCCCGGCAAGATAGGCGTCGTACTTGCTGGTGTAGGGGAAGAACTCACTGGCGCTCTGCTCATAGGCTTCGAGCGATTCGAGGATCGCTTCCGCGGCGTGGGCGGGATCGTCGAAGATGCGATCGCCGAAGGCGCGGCGGAGATCATCGGCATAGGCGGAGCGCTGCACCGCCGCCGTCACCGCGCCGAGGTCCGGGTTCGCCATCTCATAAGAGGAGAGCAGCGGCAGCCGCGCCTGATCGCGGGCGCGGTCGATTCGGCCGTCCCAGGTGAGTCCGCCGGTCGGACCATTGTCGACGCTGGGGTCGCCCTCGTCGTCATCTTCGTAGTAGTGCTCGGTGAATTGGGGGTCCACCTGGAGGTAGGTGAGCGATGGGACCGCGCGCGTCCCAAATTGGTGCATATCGCGCCCACCCGGCTGCACTGGAATCCCGTTCGGGGGGCCATAGGCGTGCGCGGGGTCGTGACACGAGGCGCAGGCGAGCTTGCCAGATGCCGAGAGCGTCTTGTCGAAGAACAACTTGCGGCCGATCGCGCGGAGCTGTTCGACGTGGCGATAGACCTCGGCGCGCGAAAGACCGGCGGCGCGAACCGGCGCTTGCGATATAGAGACGAGCGCAAAAGCGCCCACCAATCCGCCGATCAAGAGTAGCGCCGTCCCCCGCATCATGGCCGGCAGCATGCAGGAACTTGCCAACGGCCGCCACCTTCACAAAACTGACATGGAGACACTGCTAGACGGTGAAGCTCGCGACCACTGATGGGGGAAATCATGAACACGCGCGTTCTTCTTGCCTTGGCGCTTGCCGCCGGCACCTGCCTCGGCAGCGTGCATCCCGCTGCCGCCCAGGCCGCGAAAAAGCCCCGCGGTATCGACCAAATCGAGACGGTGGTCGTGATCTACGCCGAAAATCGTAGCTTCGACAATCTTTACGGCTACTTCCCCGGGGCCAACGGCTTGCAGCACGTGACGCCGGCGCAGTACACCCAGCGCGACCGCGACGGCTCGATCCTGAAGGAGCTGCCGCCGATCTGGGAGGGCCTTACCGCCAAGGGCGAGACTCCCGCGATCACCGAGGCGCAGACCGAGCACCTCGCCAACAAGCCGTTCGCGATCGACGACCCCAAGGGTTTCAACACGCCGCTCAGTGTCATCACGCGCGACCTCTGGCATCTCTTCTATCAGAACCAGATGCAGATCGACGGCGGCAAGAATGACAAATTCGCGGCCTGGGCCAATTCGGGTGGACTGGTGATGGGTCATTACCTCACCAATGCCAACAGCCTGCCGCTCTGGAAGGTCGCGCATGAGTACGTGCTCGCCGACAATTTCTTCATGGGCGCTTTCGGCGGCTCGTTCCTCAATCACTTCTGGCTGGTGTGCTCGTGCACGCCCATATACCCCGAAGCCGACAAGAGCCCGGCAAAGGATCAGATCGCGATCGTCAATCCCGACGGCGTCAGCCTGAAGGTCGCCGCCAACGCGCCCAAATCCGCGATCGATGGCGGGCCTAAATTCGAGCACGACGGCACCATCACGCCCGGCGACTTCTATGCCATCAACACAATGGCGCCGCCCTATCAGCCGAGCTACGTCAAGCCCGCGCCAGGCGGCGATCCGGCCTATGCCGATCCCAAGGCGCCGAATACCCTTCCACCGCAGAAGATGCTCAACATCGGCGACCTACTCTCCGCGCGCGGCATAAGCTGGGCCTGGTACGCGGGCGCCTGGCAGCAGGTGCTCGACCACGGCAATTCAAGCCCGGTGCCGAGCTTCCAGTACCATCATCAGGTCTTCAATTACTTCGAGAACATGGCGCCCGGGACCGCCGCACGGAAGGAGCATATCCGCGACGGCGGGCTCAACGGCGTCGAATTTATCAAGGCGATCGATGCCGGAACGTTGCCGCAGGTCACGTTCTACAAGCCGCAAGGCAATTTGAACGAGCATCCTGGATATGCGGCGGTGCTGAGCGGCGACCAGCACATCGCCGACTTGATCGATCACTTGGAAAAGGGACCGCAGTGGAAGCACATGCTGATCATCATCACCTATGACGAGAACGGCGGCTTCTGGGACCACGTGGCGCCGCCCAAGGCCGATCGCTGGGGTCCGGGTTCGCGCGTCCCCGCGATCATCGTCTCGCCCTTCGCCAAGCGCCACTACGTCGACCACACGCAGTACGACACCACTTCGATCCTGCGCTTCATCACCCGCCGCTTCGGCCTGCAGCCGCTGCCCGGTTTGATCGCGCGCGATCAGGCGCTCAAGGTAAAGCACCAGAAGCCGCTGGGCGACCTCACCAACGCGCTTAGGGTGTCGGCGCGCTAGGCGCGCCGAGTTCCATCATGTCCCGTCCTCTCCGCCTGAACGGCGGAGAGGGAAACCGCTATCTCGTATGGAGCGGCATGCCCGCGCTCGTCGCCCAGGCCTTCGCCATCAGCGCGTTGCTCGGCTCTTTGGGATTGCGCAGCTTGCGCGCGGTCTCGACGCCCGCGACCGGCAGCCCCCTGGGGTCGAGCTTGCCGATCTGAACGAGGACCGAGGCTTGATCCCAGTAAATGTGTTCGTGCGCCACCTTGCCGTCCCTGAAGTGCACGATCGCCACCAACGGTATTTCGACGCGGCGCCCCGTCGGCGGGATGCCCGGCAGCATCCAGTCGATCTCTCGGGTATGGGTGAAGCAGAACAACATCTCATCGACGAGGCTGTTGGCACCGATCGTGCGGCTGATCGGCACGAGGGCGGTGTCCACGGGGTTGGCGTTCACGAAATGATATTTGTAAAAGCGCTTGAGCTCGTCGTGGCCGACCCCGCCGGCCATGGTGGGCACGTGATTGACGTAAGGCTCCGCCACCATAGTCGCCATGGTGGCATCGACGTCGCGGGTCTCGAACTCCGTGCGGCAATGCGCTTCCCAAAGCGCAGCGAGATCATGCGTCGGCATGGCGGCTCCTTTCGTTCGAATAAAGAATAAATAGCACCGGACTCCTCCAAGTCCCATCCAGAGGGCAAACCCTTGCCGCCATCCCTTGGATCAGCGGTACCGGCAACCCGCCATTTACAGAACCCCGACGCGATCTAGTTCACTGTCGATTGACGCACGGCAAACGGCATCGCTCTCGGTGGAGGAAATCATGCCAAAGAAGGTGGTCGCCGAGTTTTTCGGTACTTTCTGGTTGGTATTCGGCGGATGCGGCAGCGCCGTCCTCGCCGCCACATTTCCCAACACAGGCATCGGCTTTGCCGGGGTTGCCCTCGCCTTCGGCTTGACGGTCGTGACCATGGCTTACGCCGTGGGCCACATCTCGGGCGGCCACTTCAACCCCGCCGTGACGGTTGGCCTCTGCGCCGGTGGCCGCGTCCCCGCCGCATCGGTGCTGCCCTATATTCTGGCGCAGCTCGTGGGCGCCATTGTGGCTGCCGCCGTGCTCTATGTTATCGCCAGCGGCAAGGCCGGCTTCGATGTTCACGCAGGCTTCGCCGCCAACGGGTACGGCGAGCACTCGCCGGGTGGATACTCACTGCTCTCAGCGCTCGTTGCCGAGCTTGTGCTCACTTTCATGTTTATCTTCGTGATCATGGGGGCGACGGACAGTCGGTCACCCGCGGCATTGGCGCCCCTCGCGATCGGGCTCACGCTCACCCTCATTCATCTCGTCTGCATTCCCGTCACCAACACCTCGGTCAATCCGGCGCGCAGCACAGGCCCGGCATTGTTCGTGGGCGGCTGGGCTTTGGCGCAGCTCTGGCTCTTCTGGGTGGCGCCTATTGTCGGCGGCGCGCTCGGCGGCATCGCCTATCGACGGCTGCTGGAAGAGACGTAAGGGAGCCTACGTCGGTTGTCGCCGCTAAATCCGCTTTCCGCTCTCTCGGTCGAACAGATGGACGTGCTCGGGCGCGATGGTAAGCGGCAGCCGCTCGCCCGGTGCCGCGCGGACGGTTCCGGGAAGACGGGCGAGGATCATCGGACCTTCCGTTTCGATGCGGCCGTGCACCACGGTGTCGGCGCCCAGCATTTCCGACAATTCGACCGTTAGCGTGAACGGCGTCACGCCGGCGTCGGGCAGGAGATGCTCGGGGCGGAGCCCCACGGTGACCGCGCGCGGCGCGTTACTGCGGGATGCGGCGAGTGCCAATGTGACGCCGCTCCCCAGCGACACGCGGTCACTTTCGAGCATCCCCGGCAGCAGGTTCATCGCGGGCGAGCCGATGAAGCTTGCGACGAACACGGTCTCGGGCCGCTCATAGAGATCAAGCGGCGTCCCGATTTGCTCCGCGACGCCAGCCTTCATCACCACCAGCCGATCGGCCAGTGTCATTGCCTCCACCTGGTCGTGGGTCACGTAGATCGACGTGATGCCGAGCGATTGCTGCAGGCGCTTGATCTCGACCCGCATTTGCACGCGAAGCTGCGCATCCAGATTGGAGAGCGGCTCATCGAACAGAAACACCTGCGGTTCGCGCACCAGCGCTCGGCCCATGGCGACACGCTGGCGCTGCCCGCCCGAGAGTTGGCGCGGCTTGCGATCGAGCAACGCCATCAATTGCAACGTCTCGGCCGCTCGCCGGACCCGCGCCTCGATGTCGCTTTTTGGCAATCCTCGAATTTTGAGGCCGTAGGCCATGTTCTCGCGCACGCTCATATGCGGATAGAGCGCGTAGTTCTGAAACACCATGGCGATGTCGCGATCCTTGGGCTCGACCCGGTTGACCAGCCGCCCGCCGATGCGAATTTCGCCGCCGCTCGCCTCTTCCAATCCCGCCACCAGCCGCAGCAAGGTCGATTTGCCGCAGCCCGAGGGTCCCACCACCACCATCAGCTCGCGGTCGGCGATCGCGAGGTCGATCCCCTCGATGACCTTGGTCGTGCCGAAGAACTTGCTGACGCCGTTGAGGGTCACCTCGGCCATGTCACTTCTCCGTCTCCACCAGGCCCTTGACGAACCAGCGCTGCATCACCAGCACCACCAGCACCGGCGGCAACATGGCGAGCAGCGCCGTTGCCATGATCAGATTCCAGCTCGGCGCCACGTCGACGACATTCACCATGCGCGAGATCGTCATCACCACCGTGTAGTAGCTCTGCTTGGTGGTGACGATCAGCGGCCAGAGATACTGGTTCCAGCCATAGATAAACTGGATCACGAACAGCGCCGCGATCGAAGTGCGCGACAGCGGCAATAGGATGTCGATAAAGAAGCGTATCGGGCCGGCGCCGTCGATGCGCGCGGCCTCGGTCAGCTCTTCGGGAACGCTCAGGAAAAATTGTCGGAAAAGGAAGGTCGCGGTCGCCGAGGCAATCAGCGGCACGATGAGCCCGGCATAGGAGTCGAGCATGCCTAAATCCGAGACCACCTTGTAGGTCGGGAGGATCCGCACCTCGACCGGCAGCATTAACGTCGCGAAGATCAGCCAGAAGCAGGTCATTCGCAGCGGGAATTGAAAATAGACGATGGCATAGGCGGCAATAATGGAGATCGCGATTTTGCCGAGCGAGATGCCGAGGGCCATGGCAAGACTGTTGAGAAGCATCAGCGCCACCGGCGGCGCGCCCGCCGACCCCATGCCCTCGCCCAGCACCTGCGAATAATTGCCGAGCGCCGCCGAGCCCGGCAGCAGAGGAATGCGCCCGGCGAGCAGGGTCGGCAGCGAATGCGTCGAGGCAATCAGGGTCACGTAAATCGGAAATGCGATCACCGCCACGCCCAGAATCATGATCGCGTGCGCGGCAGCAGTGAGCCAGGGCCGATTCTCGATCATCGCGCTTCCGCGATTTTGCACTCGAAGCCGATCAATCCAACCTTCCCGGCAAATGCCGTCACAAGTCGCAGAAGAAACGATCCAGGGGTTATGGGGATGAATTTCATTACCCTATCTTCTTCCGAGTTTTTCATCTGCGACTCATGAATTCAGTAATGCACGCGCCGCTCGATGTAGCGGAATTGCACGACCGTAAGTGCGATCACGATCGCCATCAGGATCACGGACTGCGCCGCCGACCCGCCGAGGTCGAGGGCGCGGAAGCTGTCGCTGTAGACCTTGTAGACCAAGATGTTGGTCGCCATGGCAGGCCCGCCCTTGGTGACGGTGTCGATGATGCCGAAGGTGTCGCAGAAGGCATAGACGACGTTGACTGTAAGCAGGAAGAACGCGGTCGGCGACAGCAGCGGGAAGACGATGGTCCAGAAGCGCCGCCCTGGCCCCGCGCCGTCGATCGCCGCCGCCTCGATCAGCGATTTCGGGATCGACTGCAATCCCGCCAAAAAGAACACGAAGTTGTAACTGAACTGGTTCCAGCACGCCGCGATCACCACCAGGATCATCGCCTGATTGCCGTTGACGATGAAGTTCCAGTCGATGCCAATGAAGCGCAGCATCGCGCTCACCTCGCCGATCGTGGGATTGAAGAGAAAGCTCCAGAGCGCACCCGCTACCGCCGGCGCCACCGCATATGGCCAGATCAGCAGCGTCTTGTAGGCGCTCGCACCGCGGATCACGTGATCCGCCATCGTCGCGAGCACCAGCGAGAATCCGAGGCCGATCGCGGTCACGGCAAGACTGAAAATCGCCGTCACCTCGATCGAGTTCAGATAGTTGGGGTCGTGGAGCAGCCGCTCGAAATTCTGAAACCAGACGAAGCGGCTCGACAGGCCGAAAGCGTCCTCAACGAGCACCGATTGCTTGACCGCCTGCAGCGCGGGCCAGATGAAGAACACCAGGGTCACCGCGAGCTGCGGCGCCATCAGCAGATAGGGCAGGGTCTTACCGGGAAAGACGACCCGCTTCTGCATCGCTTAGCGGGCCGCGCCGATACCCCTCTCCGCGCGTAGCGGGGAGAGGGAACAACCCGTTCGATCGCTTTGCGATCGAACCCGCCGGGGCCGGTCGCGAAGCGCCCGGCCGGGTTGTTCCGCCGCGAAGCGGTGGGAGGGGGAGGTGTATTGCCGCGACACGCTGTCTCTAGCTGGCTGCCACCACCTCACCGGCTCGCCCCTTGATAGGGGGCTCGCACCCTCTCCGCCCCCTGGGCGGAGGGGGAAAGGCGAAGTCATGAACATGGCAGCACGTCTATTCGTTTGCCTGCTGGAATTTGCGCAGCAGCTCGTTGCCGCGTTGCACGGCGGCGTCGAGCGCTTCCTTGGCGGTTTTCTTGCCGGACCAAACCGCCTCGAGCTCTTCGTCTTCGACATCGCGAATCTGCACGAAGTTGCCGAGGCGCAGACCGCGGGAATTCTCGGTCGGCGGTTTGTTGGTGAGCTGCAGCACGGCGATGTCGCGGCCAGGGTTCTTCTCGTAGAAACCCTGTTTCCTCGTGAGCTCGTAGGCGGCGAGCGTGATCGGCACATAGCCCGTTGATTGATGCCAGTCCGCCTGCACCTCGGGCGAGGAGATGTAGGTGAAGAACTGTGCCACACCCTTGTAGTGGTCCTTGGGCTTGCCCTGCATCACCCAGAGCGTGGCGCCGCCGATGATCGAATTCTGCGGCGCGCCGGGGACGTCGGGCCAATAGGGCAGCATGCCGATGCCGAAATTGAGCTTCGCCCTTAGGAACCCGCCGGCGGCACCGGAGGAACCGAAATGCATAGGGCATTGGCCGCTGGCGAAGAGGTCGTTGGGCTTATCCTCGCGGCCGCCATAGACGAAGATCTTCTCCTTCTGCCATTCGGCGAGCTGATTGATGTGGCGCACCTGCAAATCGCCGTTGAAGACGAGCTCTGTGTCGAGTCCGCCATAGCCGTTTTCCTTGGTGGCGAACGGCTTGTTGTGCCAGGCGCTGAAATTTTCGAGCTGGATCCAGGTCTGCCACCCGCTGGTGAAGCCGCAGGTGAAGCCGGCGGCGAGCAGCTTCTTCGAGTCCTCCGCCACTTCGGGCCAGGTCTTGGGTCCTTTTCCCGGGTCGAGACCCGCCTTCTGGAACGCATCCTTGTTCCAGTAGAAAACCGGGGTCGAGCTGTTGAACGGCATCGACAACAGCTTGCCGTCGGAGGTCGCGTAGTAGCCGTAGACCGGCGGCAGATAGGCCTTGGGATCGAAGGGCTGACCGGTGTCGGCCATGAGCTGATAAACCGGGTACACCGCGCCCTTGGCCGCCATCATGGTGGCGGTGCCGACTTCGAAGACCTGCACGATGTCGGGCTGCTGGCCCGCGCGAAAGGCTGCGATCGCCTGGGTGAGGGTCTCCGTATAGGTGCCCTTGTAGACGGGCACGATCTTGTAGTCGCTTTGCATCTTGTTGAAGTCGCTGGCGATCTGGCTGACCTTGTCGCCGAGCTGGCCGCCCATGGCGTGCCACCATTGTATTTCGATTGACTCGGCCGAGGCGGTACTGCCCGCAAGCACCAGTGCCGCGATGCCGGCGACGCCGGCCCTCAAAATCGACATGTTGGCCTCCCCGTCTCCCTCGATGCCCCATCCGGCGCCGGATGCCGGTAAACCGGTTCTAGCCGCGCCAGATTGCGCTTTGGTGACATTACCCCGAAACCGCGGCCTGCGGCAGGGTACTGCGTCTACACGTGAAGCGTGTGCCACGCCCGCCACCGGGGCGGCCCACACTTATCCCCAATTTCGTATCGGCCGCCGGGTCGAAACCGCTTTTCTGCTTCTTGTCTTGCCCCTGCGGCGCGGGTTACAGATTCAGTAAGAGGCGGGTTGTCGATCCCATGCGCCAAGTGCGTTCCCTTGCCGAAGCTTTCACCACCGAGCTCGCCTTCTCCAAGGGCGCGGTGCCGATTCGCCTTCGCGTGAGCGAGCGGGCGCGGCGGGTGGCATTGCGCATCGACGGGCGTGGCGAGGCGGTCGAGCTGGTGCTGCCGCGACGGTCATCGCTCGATTCCGGCCTGCGATTTCTGGACCGGAACCGCGCCTGGGTGGAGGCCCGGCTCAAGGACCTGCCACCCCGCATCGCCTTTGCCGATGGGGTCGAGGTACCGGTGCTGGGCGAGCGGTTGCGCGTCCGCCATGTGAGGCGCCGCGTCCCCGGACGCGGACCGGTCTGGGTCGAGGAGGGCGAAATCCGGGTAACCGGCGATGCGGCGCACCTACCGCGGCGCGTGCGCGATTTCCTGATCGCGCGGGCGCGCGAGGAGCTGACTCGGCGCGCCCGCATTTACGCGCAGCGGGTCGATCGCCGAATTACCCGCATCAGTATCCGCGATATGACCAGCCGCTGGGGCAGTTGCTCGAGCCTCGGCAGCCTCTCATTCTCCTGGCGGTTGATCTTCGCGCCTGAAGGGGTGATGAACTACCTCGTCGCCCACGAGGTCGCGCATCTGGTGGTGATGAACCACGGGCCGCGCTTCTGGCGCCTGGTGGAGAGCCTGGTGCCCGATGCGGCGCTGCGTCAAGACTGGCTCAAGCGGCACAAGAATGCGCTCATGCGCTTTGGGTAGTAACTCGGCGGTTCCGGGCGGCCCGCAAGCCCCGCGCATTCCTCCTGCGAGACGGGCGACGCTGATCAGAGCAGGGCGATTCCGGTTGCCGTATTGACCGCGCTCTTGAGCGCACTTATCACTGCATTGATGATAACTTGAACGGCAAGCAGCGCCAGCTCGGATTCTGCAAGAATGATTGGCTCCACATTATCAAGCTGTGTTTGCAGATCATCGCGAGCCTGATCCGGACCGATGTTGCCAGTGATCAAGTCCTCTGAAATCGCGGCGGTTTGCGTCACGATCGCTTCGAAATTTGGCTTCACCAGAGTTTCAAAGTCGCTGCTAAGAGCCGCTCCCTGCCCGCGTGCGGCTGTCGCGCCGGCCGAGATTGCGCTTTCAACCGCGCTCCTTATGTCATCCACAATGGCCATGGTTCCCTCCTCTCGGAGCCCTCACGTTTGAAATCGACCGCGGCTCATTTCGACGCTTCTGCGGCCTTCTTGCGATTTTCGACGTAGACAATCGCCTGCAGCGTCGTCAGAAGCGTGGAGACGGCGCGACCATGGCGAGCGCCTGCCGCAGCCTCCGGCAATTGGGATGCGGCATTGAATTCGGCCAGGCAGCTTTTGGTCAGTTTCGTTTGGTCGGCGTCGGTCGGCGCCTTTGGCGGGCTCGGCGCGGTCGCGCGATTCTGACTTAACGCGGTAAAATACGCATCCTGAACCCAGGATACCTTGCAGTACTTCAAGGCCTTTTCAATATCGTTTATGCCCGTGCCTAAATCAGCGACGAGCCCGGCCTCGCAACCGGATGGGGTGGCTGCGTTTGCCTGAGTTGCAGCAGCAGACGCTTGTGCCGCCGCGCGCAGGTTGGCGGGGATGCTGGACTCGATCGCGGCATACGTCGATTTCACCGCGTCGCTGCAGCTGACCATATTCGGGTCGTTGCTCTCCGCGAGAGTGAGCATCGCGTCTGCCTCTCCCCGCCACTTGTTGATGGTCGCAATGACATCGGGATTGCGAGGGTCAGCCGCCACAGTCCCGGCAGAGCCGCGCATGGCCAAATCCCAAGCCGCCACGTCCGCTTGCATGGAAGAGGCTTTCTGCTGGAGGTCGGAATTGTAGGGAGCGACGAGTTGTACGGTGCAAGCGGAAGGCAAAAAGGTGACAAGAACGATGGCTGCCAAGCGGCAAAATAACTTTGAGCCGTTCATGACTTCCTGATTCTTCGTAGTCATCGTGCGTGCCGCAGGCCGCAAAGCCGAGATGAACGACTCACCTCTCATGCGGCGGCTCCTGCGCCCGTTTTTTTCTCGGCGGGGCTTGGGCCCGCTCCCTTGATTCGCACGAAACTCTGCAACGCGTCGTACCAGAACGGAGCACCAAACAATGACGCAATGGCGGTGATCAGCCATCCAAGGATTCGCGTGACCCACATCAGATAGAAAGCCCTGTCAGAAACGGGCTTGTCGTTGGCATTGGATTGGGGTTGAGCGGACATACCCCAGCCGATCGCGAGGGGAAGGCTTTCCAGTTTGACCAGAGCGTCCCTAGAGTCGGATTCATGTGGTCTGAATCGCTTTTGAGGATTCCCAGGCGCCCGGATTTCTGATTCAAGATGCTGGCTGGGGCTGGGGGCCAGCATGGATGGTGAGACCCTATTCGCTTGATCTTCGCGAGCGCGTGGTG
>DATIYT010000110.1:0-3367 GCA_035517495.1 Allostellaceae bacterium
AACAGCACGCCGTCGGGATGGAGAAGCCCCGCCTTGCGGATCTCGCGCGCCTCCGCCCAGCGCGCGGAGCCGTAGGTCGTCACCTTCTTCACTTCTCGGGCGCGCCAGACCGACATGGCGATCGCCACGACGAAGGCCGCGACGCCGCCGGCGCCCGCGATGAAGCCGCCGGTGACGAAGATGTCGTGGGCATAGGCGTCATAAGCGAACCACCACCAGAAGAAGGCGGGCGGCTGGTACACCGGCCAGCCAAACAGGCGGAACCAGGGCTGGCCGAGCCGTGGCTGGAAGGCGAGCTGCCAAGCTGTCCACTCCGTCGCTGTCCAGAGGAAGAGCACGACGACAGCGCAGACGAGAAGAACTTGGCCCCAGAGAATCTTCGTGGCGGACATAGCCACAATGAAGAGCGGGACAAACAGAGCTGAAACAAGCGGAAATCAGTGAAGAGGGCAGTAGGGGTTAGAACCGAGTGCAATTCGGATAATTGGCGTGGTCGTTCAAGCAAGCCAGGGCCTAATGCGGGCCGGGCTATAAATCGACAGGTAGGCCTTCAGGCTTCAAGGAGGCATAGCTTGCTCGAGGGGGTTGGGCATGATAGTATACCCCCCTATATTATATTCCTGACTGAGGAAGCATGGCTCACACCATTCGTGAAAAGGCGAGGCTACTGGCGCGCGTGCGGCGTATCCGCGGACAGGTAGAGGCGGTCGAGCGGGCTTTGGAGGAGGAGATCGGGTGCGCCGAGGTTCTCCAGCTCATTGCTTCGGTCCGTGGTGCGGTGAACGGGCTGATGAGCGAAGTGCTCGAAGACCATATTCGCCTGCACGTTGCGGATCCGACTCTTGATCATGCCCGCCGGAGAGACGGCACCGAGGAGCTGATCGAAGTGGTGCGCACATACCTTAAATAGCGGAGCGCTTGACGATGACCATCCAAGACAATCGCGAGCGCTCTATGCACGCGCAAACGACTGAGCCGCGCGCGCCGACTGACGAGGCGCATCTCGTTCAGGTGCATAAACACGATCACGTGCACGACGCCATGCACGAGCATGACCACGAGCATGACCATCCTCTTGAATGGCCGGAGGCCTTGCGGATCCTGCTTGTTGGCGCTGCTGCAGCCCTCGTTTGGTTCAGGGCTTGGGAACCGCTGTCGTCGGTCAGCCTCATCGGTGTCGGCGGTCTTCTGATTGGTGGCTGGCCGATCCTGAAGGAAGCCTTCGAGAACATGCTCCAGCGCCGCATGACGATGGAGCTGTCGATGACCATTGCGATCGCAGCTGCCGCTGCCATCGGCCAGTTCTTTACGGCGCTTGTCATCACGCTCTTCGTGCTCGTGGCCGAAGTCCTGGAGGGGATGACGGTCGGGCGCGGACGCAAGGCCATCCGGGATCTGCTCGAGTTCCTGCCACGAGAGGTCTCGGTGCGGCGCGCCGGTGCCGTCCGTGCGATCGCAGCGGAGGAACTTGCCGTCGGAGACGCCATCCTGGTCGCCCCTGGCGGGCGTATTCCGGTGGATGGCGCGGTGCTCTCTGGTCAGTCCTTTGCCGATGAATCCCGCATCACGGGTGAATCGATGCCGGCCGAGAAGCTCGCTGGCAGCCACGTTTATGCTGGCTCAATCAACCAATCTGGGGCGCTGGAGATTCGCGCCGAACGCATTGGCCGGGATACGAGCTACGGGAAGATTATCGAGGCGGTCGAGCAGGCCGAACGATCGCGTGCGCCGGTTCAGCGGCTCGCCGACCGATTGGCCGGCTATCTCGTTTATTTCGCGCTTGGCGCCGCCGCGCTCACCTATTTCATTACCTCGGACATCCGCTCGACGATATCGGTCATCATAGTTGCGGGCGCCTGCGGCATCGCGGCGGGCACGCCGCTCGCCATTCTCGGCGGCATCGGTCGCTCGGCGCGTCTGGGCGCCATTATCAAGGGTGGTGTTCATCTGGAAACGTTGGGCCGGGTTGATACAGTCGTACTCGACAAGACCGGCACCCTGACCTTCGGCCGTCCGGAGGTGCAGCAAATCCTGCCCGCGAAGGGTGTCGAGGCCGAGGAGCTCCTCGCAGCTGCGGCTACCGCCGAGGTGCGGTCAGAGCACCCGCTGGGTAAGGCGATTGTTGCGTATTTCCGCAAGCAGGGCCGAGACATCATCGAGCCAGAGGAGTTCGCCTATACGCCAGGGCGAGGCATCGCCGCCAAACTGGACGACCAAGCTATCCTTGTTGGGAACCGCATCTGGATTACTGAGAATCGGATCGAGCTACCCTCAATAGCGCCAGCTGCGGCCGTCGGCTCCCAGATTTTCGTGGCTCGCGACGGGGCGCTGCTGGGTTCGATCATTGTCGCGGATACGGTGCGGCCGGAAGCCAAGCGAGCTATCGAGGCACTGGACCGCATGCGTGTAAGAACCGTTCTGCTAACAGGTGATACGCGCCAAGTGGCTGACGCGGTCGGTATGGCGCTCGGTATCGAGAAGGTTGAGGCCGAACTGCTGCCGGAACAGAAGCTTGCGCGTGTCCGATCTTTGATTTCGGAAGGACGTACCGTCGCGATGGTCGGCGACGGCATCAACGACGCACCGGCGCTCGCCGAAGCGCATGTCGGGGTCGCGATGGGCTCCGGGACGGATGTTGCTCAGGAGAGTGCCGATGTCGTCCTGCTTGGCAACGACCTTGAGCGCTTTGTCGACACGTTGGCTCTAGCCAAGCGGACGCGCGGGATTATCTGGCAGAATTTTGCCGGTACCATCGGCATCGATAGTCTGGGCATCGTGCTGGCGGCATTCGGGTTTCTCAACCCGCTGCTCGCCGCGTTCATTCACGTGAGCTCGGAGCTCGCATTCATTCTCAATTCGGCGCGTCTGCTCCCCGGCCGCACGCAGCGGACCAGATCGGACGTGGCCTAGGTCAGAAAGGAATGAACAATCTCGACCAGCTCCTCCGCGGCGCGCGCGCGCGGATCGTTCCGCGGCGCTTCCGGGTCGATGACATGCTCCCGGATATGGCCTTCGACCACCTCGGCGATGAGCCCGTCAAGGGCACCGCGGCAAGCGGTCGCCTGTTGCAGCACCGCGGCGCAGCCGGCTTCTTGCTGAAGCGCACGTTCAACGGCGTCGAGCTGGCCACGAATGCGCCGGATCCGGTTCAGCAGCTTCTGCTGGTTCTTGAGGGTGTGTGCCATTTTCTCCTTGATCCTATCCTCCAGGGGAGTATATACGCCCGCAAGCGCCGGGTGTCGAACCTGTTCGTACCGGCGCGCGTGCAACAACCGTAACGGATCTGATGAACCCGCGACCTAGCAATGCCCCGTCCGAGGACCACAGTCGCTACGCGACGTTGATCCCGGCCGGCTCGATTGCCCGG
>DATIYT010000111.1:0-5373 GCA_035517495.1 Allostellaceae bacterium
GCTCGCCCTGCTGCGCGAGCTGAAGCTGCGCCGCCCGGACCTGCCGGTGATGATGGTCACCGCCTACGGCGACGAGCAGCGCCGCAAATACGCCGCCGAGTTCGGCGCCGCCGACTTCCTCACCAAGCCCGTCGATTTCGAGTTATTGAAAACGCAGCTCCAGAAATTGTCATTGCCGATGGCGTAAGTAGATGGCGAACCAACCGGCCAATACTTTCGCGAGGGATGTCCGGCCGGGTTCGATGGCTGAACCCTTGGCAACTTCGCACGGCTAAGGGTATCGTCAATTCACGAGGCCCGAGGCCCGCCGCCGGCCTATCGGCCACCACAACAATGATGGCGCGCAAAGATACTTGGGGCCTCTCCGGTTGCTGTAAACCGCGGAGTAATTGCAGCACCCATTGTCCGTTGGAGGCGGATACGGGTGAGAGCACAAAGTTTCGGATTTGGCCAAGGGGTGGTTTCATGACCGCGCCCGACGAAGCGGCGGCCGGCCCCGGGCCGACCGTCGCCGAGCTTCAGCGCCAGCTCGACGAGCTTGGCGCCCAGCAGGCCGCGATGACCGAAGTCTTGCAGGTCATCAACACCTCGCCGGGCAACCTCGCTCCGGTTTTCAACGCGATCCTCCAAAAGGCGGTCGCGCTCTGCCAGGCCGCGTACGGCGTGCTCTGGACTTACGACGGCACATCGCTCCGCTCCGCCGCGAAATACCAACTTCCCGAAGCATTGGCGAGATTTGTCGGTCCGCCTCATACGCCAGGCCCAAAGAGCGCGCTCGGTCGTCTGATCAGCGGCAGAAAGATCGTCCACATCGGCAATTACCTGGCGGATGAGGCTTATCTGTCCGGGGAACCGATGCCAGTGGCGACCGCGGAGCTCGGAGGCGCGCGAACACTGATTGCCGTGCCGCTGCGCCGTGACAAGACGCTCCTTGGCGCCATCGTGGCGTACCGCCGGGAGATGAGACCATTCACCGACAAGCAAATCGCCCTGCTGGAGAACTTCGCGACCCAGGCGGTGATCGCGATGGAGAATGCGCGGCTGCTCGGCGAACTGCACGAGCGCACCGGCGATCTTCAGGAGTCACTGCGTTACCAGACCGCGACGAGCGACGTGCTGAAGGTCATCAGCCGCTCGACCTTTGATCTGCAGCCGGTTCTGGCAACGGTCGCCGAAACCGCGGCGCGGCTCTGCGACGCGGAGATGGCCTTTGTCTCGCGTCGCTACGGGGACGTGTTCCGTTTTGTGACGGCGGTAGGCTCTACCTCTGAAGTCATGGCGGACGCGATGCACTTCCAGAACGATGTCCTGGACAATCGTCCTTTCGTCGTCGGACGAGAGACAATCACCGGGCGCGTCCTCCTGGAAGGCCGGGTGGTGCAAATCCCCGATCTCGCCTCCGATCCGGAATACAAGCTAGCGGGCGCAATGACGGTTGCGAAAATACGTACCCTGCTTGGCGTGCCCCTGATGCGTGAGGGTGAGCCGATCGGCGTGCTCACTCTCGCGCGTCAGCGGGTGGCACCCTTCACCGAGCGCCAGATCGAGCTCGTAACCACCTTTGCCGATCAGGCGGTCATCGCTATCGAGAACACGCGGTTGTTTGACAAGCTGCGCGAACGCACCGCCGATCTCGCCCGCTCGGTCGACGAGCTCACCGCCACCAGCGACGTGCTCAAGGTCATCAGCCGCTCGGCCGTTGACCTGAAAACGGTTCTCGACAAGTTGGTGGAAACCGCGGCACGCCTCTGCCGGGCCGACCAAGCGTATATGTTCCGCGGGCGGGACGACATCTATCACTTGGTCGCGTCGCACGGCATTTCCGAGCAAGCAAAAGACTTCGTCGCCACTCATCCCTTGCCACTCGACCGCGGCAGCACGCCCGCGCGCGCGATCCTGGAGCGACGAGTGGTCCACATCCCCGACGTATTGCAAGATCCCGAGTACACCTATCGCGAAGGACAGGAAATAGCGGGATTCCGGACGACGCTTGGCGTTCCGCTTCTTCGAGGGGAGGGGTTGGTCGGCGTTTTCGGCCTCACTCGCACGCGTGTCGACCCCTTCACCGACAAAGAGATCGAACTGGTGCGCACATTTACCGACCAGGCGGTGATCGCAATCGAAAATGCCCGGCTGTTCGATGAGCTGCGCGACCGCACGGGCGATCTCGAGGAATCGCTGCGTTACCAGACAGCCACCAGCGATGTGCTGAAAGTCATTAGCCGCTCGACCGCCGACTTGCAGCCGGTGCTTGACACACTCGTCGAAACCGCAACGCGACTGTGCGACGCCGATGGCGCAGGCCTCACGATCCGCGAAGGCGACGTTTATCGTTATGCGGCGATCTACGCGCTCGATCCCGAGTTCTACAACTTCCTGCGGCAGCGGACATTCGCCCCCGGCCGCGGCTCGATCGCCGGCCGGACGGCCCTCGAAGGCAAGGTTATTCATGTGGCGGACCTCGCCGCCGACCCCGAATATGCGGTGCCCGAAGCCGTGGCTCAGTTCCGCACCGTGCTAGGGGTGCCGCTGCTGCGCAATGGCGTGGTGATCGGCACCCTCGGCCTGACGCGCCAGCGCGTTGAACCCTTCACCCAGCGGCAGATCGAATTGGTCCAGACGTTTGCCGACCAAGCTGTGGTCGCGATCGAGAATACCCGCCTCATGACCGAGACGCGCGAGGCATTGGCACAGCAGACCGCCACCGCGGAGGTTCTGCGGGTAATCTCCGGATCTTCGACTGACGTTCAGCCGGTATTCGAGGCCATCGTCGCGCGCGCCGCCAAACTTTGCGAGGCGGAATTCAGCGCCGTCGTTCGTTTCGAGGATGACCTGCTCCGCGTTGTGGCTCTCAATAATCTGCTCCCGGATGAAGCCGAGGCATTTCACAGCCTGTTCCCGAGGCCGCCAACTCGCGGGTTCGTCATGGGGCGCGCGCTCCTCGATGGTCGGACCGTCCATGTGGAAGATGTGCTCGCCGACCCCGACTACGATTCTCGGACGCGCCAAATTCTTCAGTCGCTGACGGGCTACCGGACATTTCTCGGCGTTCCCATCCTTCTGGACGGCAGGCCCATTGGGGTGATCGGATGCGGTCGGCGAGAAGTCAGACCTTTCACTACCGCCCAGATCGAGCTCGTCAGCACTTTTGCCGAGCAAGCGGTGATAGCGATCGAGAACACGCGGCTCATCAAAGAGACGCACGAGGCTTTGGAACGGCAGACGGCGACGGCTGACGTGCTCAAAGTCATCAGCCGCTCGACATTCGATTTGCCGACGGTGGCGCAAACGCTCGTTGAGTCGGCGGCCCGGTTGTGCGAAGCCGACATGGGTACCATTGCCCGACAGAAGGATGGGGTGTTCTATCGCACCGAGGCGTACGGCTACTCGTCTGAATTCACGAAATACGTCGAAAACATCCCGGTAGTGCCAGAGCGAGGGAGAGCGACAGGCCGAGCGCTGCTAGAGGGTCGCATTATCCACATTCCCGATGTGCAAGCCGACCCCGACTTCGAGTTTTCCAAGGCATCGAAATTAGGTGACTTTCGCACTATACTAGCCGTTCCCATGCTTCGCGAAGGCGTGCCGATCGGTGTTCTTGCGCTCACACGCTCGCAAGTACGGCCATTCACCGATAAGCAGATCGAGTTGGTATCGACATTTGCCGACCAGGCAGTGATCGCGATCCAGAATACGCGCCTGATTACCGAGACGCGCGAAGCTTTGGAACAACAGACCGCGACTGCCGACGTCTTGAAGGTCATCAGTCGCTCAACCTTTGATCTGAAACCGATTTTCGACACCATCGTCAAGACGGCGGCAAGACTGTGTAATTCCGACATGGCGTTGATCTCGACCCGAGAGGGAGACGCCTTTCGCGTCGTCGAACTCTTTGCAGCCTCATCACAGTACGACGCCTTCATGCGAGGCCGGTTATTGCCGGCGGACCGGGGAAGCATGACGGGGCGGACCGCTCTAGAGGCTCGGATCGTGCACGTCGCAGACCTCACCGCGGACCCCGAATACACTTTGACCGAAACCGTCACGCTCGGAAAACTCCGAACCGTGCTCGGGGTTCCCTTGCTGCGCGATGGATCGGTCGTCGGCACGATCAACCTTGCCCGGGAAAGGGTGCAGCCCTTCACCGAGCGGCAGATCGACTTGGTTCGGACCTTTGCCGACCAGGCGGTGATCGCGATCGAGAACGCTCGGCTCATCACCGAGACGCGCGAAGCGCTGGAGCAGCAAACCGCGACTGCCAAGATCCTGCAGGTGATCAACGCTTCGCCCGGAAATCTCGCGCCGGTGTTCGAGGCGATCCTGGAAGAAGCGCACCGTCTTTGCGGTGTTGCGTATGGCGCGCTGGTTATTTGTGACGGCGAGCTGTTGCGAGCGATGGCGACGCGGGGATTGCCAGAGCGGTATGCGGAACTACTGCGCCAACCCTTCCGCCCGCTGCCGAACAGCCTACACGCGCAAATGCTCGCCGAGAAGCGCGTCATCCACACTCCCGATCTGACGATCGAGCGGCGTCCGCGGGGCGATCCGAGATTAATGGCCGCTCTCGACATGGGTGTGCGGACTTTGTTGTTCGTTCCGCTGCGGAAGGAGAACGTGCTGCTCGGCTGGATCAGCGCAAACCGTCTAGAGGTCCGGCCATTCACCGACAAGGAGATTGCGCTGCTGCAGAGTTTTGCGGCACAGGCGGTGATTGCGATGGACAACGCGCGGCTGCTGAACGAGATTCGCCAGCGCCAGGCCGAGTTGCGGGTCACCTTCGACAACATGGGCGATGGGGTCGTGATGTTCGATCGCGAGCTGCGGCTCGCCGCGTGGAACCGCAATTTCCAGCAGATCCTCGACCTGCCCGACGCGCTGCTGGAGAGGCGACCCGGCTACGCCGACTACATACGGCTGCTTGCCCAGCGCGGCGAATTCGGCACCGAGGATATCGAGGGAGAATTGAGCCGCCGCCTGGCGACCGCCGATCAGGAGATGCGCTTTGAGCGGACGCGTCCGGACGGCCATGTGATCGAGGTGCGCCGGAACCCGGTGCCGGGCGGCGGGTTCGTGCTGATCTACAGCGACGTGACCGAGCGCAAGCGGGCCGAGGCGCAGATCCGTGCCGCGCGCGACGCGGCGGAGACCGCGCTGCAGGAGTTGAAGGTGGCGCAGACGAGCCTGATCCACGCCGAGAAGATGGCGTCCCTGGGCCAGCTCACGGCGGGGATCGCGCACGAGATCAAGAACCCGCTCAACTTCGTCAACAATTTCGCGGGGCTGTCGGTCGAACTGCTGGAGGAGTTCAAGGAGACGGCGGAGCCGGCGCTGGCGAGCCTCGGGGGGGACAAGCGCGCCGAGGTCGACGAGACG
>DATIYT010000112.1:0-3293 GCA_035517495.1 Allostellaceae bacterium
CCGCCCGAGCAGATGGTGTTCTCGCGGCTGGCGGTCTTCGCCGGTGGGTTCACGCTCGATGCCGCTGCCGCGGTGGCCAGCGACGACACCCATTCCCAAGAGCAAATCATCGACTTGGTCCTGGAATTGGCGACAAAATCACTCGTGGCGGTGGAAGGTCATGACGCCGGAATGCGGTTTCGGTTGCTCGACACCACACGGGCCTATGCTCTGGAGAAGCTGGTGGCGAGCGGCGAGCGTCAAATGCTTTTTCGCAGCCACGCGGAATATTATCGGGCCCTGTTCGAGCAAGCCGAAACAGGATGGCAATCGGAACCTACGCAAGATTGGCTCGATGGCTATTCCGCACATATCGATAATCTACGGTTGGCACTCGATTGGGCGTTCTCGGGGGATGGCGAAGCCGCGACCGCTGTCGCCCTCACGGTCGCCGCAGTGCCTTTGTGGATTCACTTATCCCTGACCGAAGAATGCCGAAATTACGTTCATCGCGCGCTCACTGTGCTGGATGCCCAAGCAGGCGGAGATTTGAGAACCGAGATGAAGCTCCGCGCTGCAATGGGATCCTGTCTACTCTACACGCACGGCGACATTCCCGAGATTGAAACGACTTGGCAAAGGGCGCTCGAGCTCGCGGAGAGCCTGAACGACACGGAGTACCAGCTGCGGTCCCTCTGGGGCCTCTGGTCATTTCACATGCCAGGCGGCGAGCGCCGTATTGCTCTGAACCTCGCGAGCCGGTTTTGCGCGCTCGCGGCAAGGCGTCCCGACGGTGTCGATCGTTTGATCGGCGAGCAAATGATCGGCATGTCCGAGCATTACCTGGGCGACCAAACCGCAGCAAGGCGACATCTTGAGCGCGTCTGCACGGATTTCGTGGCACCCGTCAGAAATCTGAATATTGGTCGCTATCAAATCGATCTCCGAGTGATGGCTCAGGTGTTTCTCGCTCGCGTCGCGTGGTTGCAGGGATATCCGGAGAAGGCGATTCGCACGGCCGAAAGCAGCATCGTGGACGCCCGGGCGGTGAGTCATGCAACTTCCTTGTGCTATGCCCTTGCCCTTGCGGCATGCCCCGTCACGCTCTTGTCGAGCGATCTCGGTTTGGCCGACCATTACGTCGAAATCCTGCTGGACGTCTCCAATACCCCTGAGTTGTCGCGCTGGCATTCGTTCGGACGCTGCTTTCAAGGCCTGCTTATCATTGATCGCGGCGATGCAGCGAGCGGACTTCAGCTGATCCGGGTTGGCTTTGCAGAGCTTGGCCGCGCTCGCTCCGGCCTATTGTCGCTCATAAAGCTGTTTCTTGCAGATGCCCTGACCCGAGCCGGTCGCCTTTCGGAAGGACTTGCGGCATTCGACGAAGCATTCGAGCCCTGCAAGCAAACGGAGGAGCGCTGGCGAATGCCAGAGCTGTTGCGCATAAAAGGCGAACTCAGCCTCATGCAGGATGAATCAACAGGGCAGGCGGAGGACTGCTTCCAGCAGGCGTTGGACTGGGCGCGCCGGCAGGGGGCGTTGTCGTGGGAACTTCGTGCGGCCACGAGCCTCGCTCAGCTATTACGCCGTCGCGGTCGCACCGGAGAAGCACTGGCGCTGCTTCAGCCAGTGTATGATCGGTTTAAGGAAGGGTTCGGCATGCCCGACCTCAAAGCCGCCAAGGCACTCCTCGACGCTCTCGCATAGGCGCGGAAGTTCGAGGCTCTCGGCGAGCCAAACATGCATCCGCTGGGATGCTTACATCGTGATTACCACGCGACCATCCACGGTTCCTCCTTTGAGGTCACCGAAAACGCGATTGATATCCGACAAACCGGCCCGAATGATGGACGGGCGAACTTTGGCCTCGGCCGCAAATGCGAGCGCTTCGGCAAGATCCCGGCGGCCGCCGACAATAGAGCCGCGCAAAGTGATGCGCTTCAGCACAACGTCGAATATCGGCGTTGGAAACGACCCCGGCGGCAATCCGACCAAGCTGACTGTCCCTTTCCGGCGCGCCACGTGCAGCGCCTGGGTGAAGGCCGGCGGCGATACCGCCGTGACAACGACACCATGCGCACCGCCGCTGGTCGCTTTAATGATCTGCTCGACAGCGTCCGGTGCCTTTGCGTTGACGGTAACGTCGGAACCAAGGCGACGTGCGAGGGCAAGCTTCTCTTCGGTAACATCGATGGCTGCTACGTGAAAGCCCATCGCCTTGGCATATTGAACGGCAATGTGACCCAATCCGCCGACTCCCGAGATGGCAATCCACTCGCCTGGCCTCGCATCCGTCTCCCGAATGGCCTTGTATGTGGTTACCCCTGCACACAGGATTGGCGCGATGTCTGCAAAGCCGGGATTCTCCGGGAGTCGGGCGACATAAGGGGCGGCTCCGATGGCGTATTCGGCAAAAGTGCCGTTCACGCTGTAGCCGCTGTTGTGCTGAGCTGCACAAAGCGTTTCCCAGCCGGTAACGCAATATTCGCACTCTCCGCAAGCATCATGGAGCCACGCGATGCCGACCCGGTCTCCCTCCTTGAGGCCCGTCACGCTCGCGCCGACGGCAGCCACAAAACCCGCGCCTTCGTGGCCGGGAATGAATGGGGGGACAGGTTTCACAGGCCAATCGCCGTCGGCAGCGTGGAGATCTGTGTGGCAAACCCCGGTCGCGGCAATCTTGACGAGCACTTCCCCTGGTTTGGGCGTGGGGATCGGTACTTGATCGATCGTAAGCGGCGCACCCAAAGCTTTTACGACGGCGGCCTTCATCATACTCATCGTTCGCTAACTCCACTTTTCAGACCCGGATGCCAAATCTTCGGCACTCCGGAGTTCGATCGGCTTCTATAAGATATTCTCCCACGACAGCTCCCCTGAACGGAGTGAGGCGGGGTTAGCCGTGGTTATTTGCGGTCAGGGGCGTATTACTGAGCGGGCCTTGCGTCACGCTCCGCGTGGACGGAGCGCAGCTGGTTTCGGCCCAGTGCAAGTTTGAATGGCAGTGCCAATCGGGACGTGGGCCTATATCATTGCCGGGTGCACAACACGGCGGGTCGGCGAGAAGGATGGCTGGCGAAGCTGGGTCATCTACCGCGGTATCGTTCGGGCCTTTCCAACTATCTCCCCGCCAGCGGGTGTTGCTCGAGGCGGGCAAGCCCGTTCGTGTGGGGAGCCGTGCTCTCGATCTCCTGATTGCTCTGCTCGAACGGCCGGGCGAACTGCTCAGCAAGGATGAGCTCATCTCCCGCGTCTGGCCGACGACCCACGTGGCCGAGGGGAATCTGAAGTTCCAAATCGCCAATTTGCGGCGG
>DATIYT010000113.1:0-107983 GCA_035517495.1 Allostellaceae bacterium
CTAGTGTCCCGATTCCGAAGTTCGCATGACGAAACGGCCAAGCTCAGATGCGAACTTCGGAATCACGGGGACACTAGAAACTCATTGAATCCAGGAGCTGCCGCCGTCGCCCGCCATCGGCCCATCATGCTTGCTCAATCCGCGTCTCGGCTTAAGCTGAGGAGCGGACGGAGGAAGGGCATGAGAGGCAGATCAATGCAGGCAGGCTCGGCCGCACCGGCCGACCGATCGTCGAAGCCGGCAGCGTAGAGCGCCTGCCCGGCAAATGAGTGAAGCGAGAGCGAGGGATGCGTCTGCTGGCCTGATCGGTCAGGCGATGGAGCGCTTCGAAGATGCGGCGCTGCTGACGGGATCGGGCCGCTACGCCGACGATCTCCCCGTACCGGCAAATACGCTCCACGCCGCCATCTTGCGTTCGCCGCATGCCCACGCCGAACTTGTTGCGATCGACGCGAGCGCCGCGCTCGCGCTTCCGGGCGTGTTCGCCGTGGTCACGCGCGATGACGTGCAACGTTGGACGCGTCCCTTTGTCGTTGGCGTTAAGCAACCGATGCAGCATTGGTGCCTTGCGGTCGACCGAGTGCGCTATGTCGGCGAGCCGGTGGCGATGGTGGTGGCGCGTGATCGCTATCGTGCGGAAGATGCGCTGGAGCTCATCAAGGTCGAGTACAAGCCGCTGCCGGCGGTGGTCGAGACGCGAAGCGCCGCCGGCGCCGATGCGCCTCCGCTTCATCCGGCGGTCGGCGGCAACGTGGTTTCCGACCGTAGGTTCCGATACGGCGATCCCGAGCGTGCTTTTGCCGAAGCCGAGCATCGCGTCGCTCTCGACGTCGAATACCCCCGCAATTCCTGCACGCCGATCGAATGCTTCGTCGTCCTCGCAGAGTGGGATCCGGCCGAAGGCGGTTATGACGTGATGGCCAACTTCCAAGGGCCGATGACCATGCATCCGGTCATGGCGTTGGCGCTCAAGCTGCCGCCGAACCGCTTGCGCCTCAGAACGCCTCCCGATTCCGGCGGCAGTTTCGGCGTGAAGCAGGCAATATTCCCTTACATCGTGCTCATGGCGGTCGGGGCACGACTGACAGGGAGACCCGTGAAGTGGGTTGAGGACAGGCTTGAGCATCTCGTGGCCGCCAATTCCGCCACCAATCGCGTGACCAAAATCGAAGCGGCCGTGCGGCGCGACGGTGTCGTGACCGCTCTGGATTGGGACCAACTCGAGGATTGCGGCGCCTACTTGCGTGCGCCGGAACCGGCAACCCTCTACCGCATGCACGGCAACATGACGGGCGCCTATGCGATCCGGCACATCGCGATCCGCAACAGGGTCGTTCTCACCAACAAGACGCCGACCGGCCTGAACCGTGGCTTCGGCGGCCCGCAAACCTTTTTCGCTCTGGAGCGGCTGATGCAACGGATCGCCGTCGAGCTGGGGCTTGATCCGCTCGATGTGATCCGCCGCAATCTGGTGCCGTCCGGATCCTTTCCCTATCGCTGCCCGGTAGGCGCGTTGCTCGATAGCGGCGACTTTGGGCATGCGCTCGAAGTGGCCGTGGCGGAGGGCGATCTCGCGGAACTGAAACAGCGCCGCGACGAGATGCGCGGCGAGGGTCGCCTTTACGGCATCGGGTATGCGGTGGTGATCGAGCCCTCGATCTCGAATATGGGATATGTGACCACGGTGTTGACGCCGGAGGAGCGACGCAAAGCCGGACCCAAGAACGGGGCGCAGGCAACCGCAACGGTGGCTATCGATCCGCTCGGCAGTGTCAGCGTCGTTGCGGCGTCGCTGCCGCAGGGGCAGGGACATCGCACGGTGCTGGCTCAAGTGGTCGGCGAGGCGCTGGGCATCGATCCCCGCGAGGTACGCGTCGCCGTCGATCTCGATACCGTCAAGGATGCATGGTCGATCGCGGCCGGCAATTATTCGAGCCGCTTCGCTGCCGCAGTCGCTGGAGCCGCGCATCTCGCCGCGATGCAAATGCAGAAGAAGCTGGCGCGCATTGCCGCGCCGCTCCTCAACGTGCCGCCGACGGAGGTGCGTTTCGCGAGCGGCAAGGTTTTTGCGGCAGGCAACCCCGACAATGCGCTGAGCTTCGGGCGCGTCGCCGGCACCAGCCATTGGTCACCGGGAAGCCTGGGTGAGGCCGAGCCGGCGCTGCGCGAGACCGTGTTCTGGACTCCATCCCAGCTCGCCGCCCCCAACGAGGCGGATGAAATCAATAGCTCGGCTGCCTATGGCTTCATCTTTGATTTCTGCGGCGTGGAGATCGACCGCGAGACTGGCCGGGTCCGCATCGACAAATACGTCACCATGCATGACGCTGGTAGACTACTGAATCCGGCGCTGGTAGATGGCCAAGTGCGCGGCGGCTTTGCCAATGCGGTCGGCGCCGCGCTGACGGAGCAATTCGTCTACGGCGAGGATGGCAGCTTCCTTTCCGGTACCTTCGCCGACTACCTCGTGCCCACGGCTTGCGAAGTGCCGAACCCGGTCATCCTGCATTTGGAAACGCTTTCGCCGGTGACGCCACTCGGCGCCAAGGGCGTGGGCGAAGGCAATTGCATGAGCACCCCTGTCTGCCTTGCCAATGCGGTTGCCGATGCGTTGGGCATCGCTGACGTGACGCTGCCCGTGACGCCCGCGAAGCTGATGGCACTGATCGCCGCTGAAGATAGGCCGCCGGCAACTGCGCGCGCCCGTCCCGTCCCAGTGGCTGAGGAGCGGCGCCGCGGACTCACGGGAGAAGGTAGGGTCACCGTGCCGGCGCCGCCCGAGCAGGTGTGGCGCACGTTGCTCGACCCGCGCGAGCTCGCGGCGGTAATTCCCGGCTGCCATGCCCTTGAGGCGGTTGGACAGAACGCATACCGCGCCGACCTGGCTATTGGCGTGGGACCGGTACACGATCGTTATGATGCACACATCCGGCTTGAGGATATCGTTGAGCCGCGGTCGTTCAGACTCGCCGGCGAGGGCATTGGGGCACTGGGTCAGGCGCGCGGCGAGGGACTGGTGGAGCTTTCGCCCACAGCGGGCGGGACGAGCGTCAGATATCGCTATTCCCTCGAGGTCGGCGGCAAGGTGGCGGCCGTTGGTGGGCGCATGCTCGACGGGGCGGCGAAGCTGCTCGTCGGCCAGTTCTTTCGGCGTCTGATCGCCCGATCCATCGGCGAAGCCGCGCCCAAACCATCGTTATGGCGCCGCTTGATGCGGGCGCTCGGACTTGAGCGATGAAGCCGGCGGAGTTCGATTATCTTCGACCCGACAATGTCGAAGAGGCGCTCGCCGCTCTCTCCGAAATGGGCGGGGAAGCACGTCTCCTCGCCGGCGGCCAGTCTCTGATGCCGATGCTCAACATGCGCCTTATCCAGCCAAAGCTGCTCATCGATATCGCGTGCTTGCATGCGCTCGATGACGTGCGCGACGAAGGCGGCGTGCTCGCCATCGGGGCCGCAGTGACCCAGGGCACGCTTGAGCTGCGCGCGACCCTTGCCACGGAGGTTCCACTGCTCGCGCGCGCTCTCCCTTGGGTTGGTCACTACCAGACTCGAAACCGCGGCACGGTCTGCGGCTCGATTGCACATGCCGATCCCAGCGCGGAGCTGCCGCTCGTCCTCGCAGCGCTCGGCGGCGAAGTCGTCCTGCGGTCAGCACGGACGCGTCGCGTTCTCTCTGCATATGATTTTTTCACCGGCATGCTGTCGACGGCGCGGCACGCAGACGAGATGGTGGAGGCCGCACGGTTTCCGATCGCGAAGCCCGGCACCGGATTTGCCTTCCGGGAAGTGGCGCTGCGCCACGGGGATTTCGCGCTCTGCGCCGTTGCCGCCGTCGCCAACCCGCAGAACTTAAGGATTGCCGTGGGCGGGGTCGCCGACCGGCCGGTCGCGCGCGATTACCCGCGGCTTGCGGGCGACGCGCTCGACGACGCGCTCAACGACTTGGCTTGGGATTTGGGGGCCGGCAGCGATGCCCATGCGAGCGCGCAATATCGCCGCACCTTGGTGCGGCGAGTGGGCCGCGCGGTTGCCGAGGAGGCGATGGCATGCCGCAATTGAAGGCGGGCATCAGGCACAGGGTTCGTTTCGTGCTCAACGGCCGCGAAGTCGAGGGCGATGCAGAGCCGCGGATGCTGCTCAGCGATTTTCTGCGACACGAGCTCGGCGCCACGGGAACCCATGTCGGCTGCGAACACGGCGTCTGCGGCGCATGCACCGTGCATATCGACGGATTGGCCGCGCGTGCTTGCCTGATGCTCGCGGTTCAAGTGGCCGGGCGACGCGTCGACACGATCGAAGGCCTGGCCGGTCCGGAAGCGGCGCTCAACGCTCTGCAGCGCGCCTTTCGGCGCCACCATGCACTCCAGTGCGGCTTCTGCACGCCAGGTATCTTGATGTCGCTCAGCGACTGGCTGGGCCGACATCCTCGTCCCGCGGAACAGCAACTGCGCGAGATGTTGAGCGGCCATCTCTGCCGCTGCACGGGATATACGGGTATCGTCCGCGCTGCCCTCGATGCGGCCAAGGAAATGAGCGGCGACAGGGAGGAGGAGGTGCCAGATGCTTGATCTCGGCCGGACTTTCCTCGCCAGCGTCGAGCGTAGTCCGGCCTCGCTCGCGCTGGTCGACGGCGAAATACGCCTCACCTATGCAGAATGGTACCGCGAGGTCTCCCGTGTGCGCGCCGGATTGGCCGAGCTCGGATTGAAGCGGGGCGACCATCTTCTGGTCATGCTGCAAAACTCGCGGGAGATGGCGAGCCTGCATTGGGCTTGTCAATTCGCCGGCATCATCGTGACCCCGCTTAACTGGCGGGCGAAGGCGGCGGAGGTCGATTATTGCGCCGAGGACGCGGAGGCGCGGGCTCTTGTGTTTCAAGACGTCTCGTCCGAAGCCGTGGCGAGCTCGCAGTCGGCGCGACATTTGCAGCGTGTCGCCGTCGGCGGTGCCGAGGGCGGCACCGTGTCGTTCGGCGCGCTTGGTGGCGGAGCGCCCTGCCGTCCCGAGGCGAGTGCCGAGGACTGCTCCCTTATGCTCTATACCTCCGGTACCACCGGCCGGTCCAAGGGCGTGCCGCGCCGTCATCGCCAGGAACGGGCCGCCGCCGTGGCGCATGTGGCGCAGAACCTCTACGCACGAGGCGAGCGAACGCTCGGAGTCATGCCGCTCTACCACACCATGGGCGTCCGCTCACTGCTTGCGATGGCGCTGGTCGATGGTGCTTTCATCTGCTTGCGGCGCTTCGATGCGGCGGGCGCGATCGAGCTCATCGCCCGGGAGCAGGTTACGAATCTCTATCTTGTGCCGACACTCTATCACGATCTGATCAATCACGAATCCTTCGGGCATGGCGGCACTTGCTCGGTGCGCAAGCTCGGCTTCGCCGGCGCCGCCATGCCGGACGGATTGCTGAAACGCGTCGCCAAGGCATTCGAGCCGGATCTCTTCGTCAACCACTACGGCTCATCCGAAGTTTACACCTTCACCATCGATCAGGAGGCCGCGAGAAAACCGGGCTCGGCCGGCAAGGCGGGGATCAACCAGCGCATTCGTGTCGTCCGCCTTTACGCCGACGATCCCGAAGCCATAGCGGCGCCAGGAGAAGAGGGCGAGATTATCGCCGACCTCGCCAGCGACGAAGCCTTCGAAGGGTATTGGCGCCGCCCCGATGCCGACGCGAAGGCGCTGAAACGCGGCTGGTATTTCACCGGGGATACCGGCTACGTGGATGCAGAGGGCGACCTCTTCGTAACCGGCCGCGTCGATGACATGATCATCACCGGCGGGGAGAATGTTTCTCCGGGTGACATCGAGAGCGTGCTCTCCCTCCATCCCGCGGTCGCCGAGGTCGCCGTCGCCGGCCTTCCCGACGAGCGATGGGGAAAGCGCGTCACCGCCTTCGTGCGCCGCGCCGCGCCGGTTAGCGCCGAGGAGCTCGATCGGTGGTGCCGACGCTCCAGCCTCGCCAATTTCAAACGGCCGCGCGACTACGTCTTCGTGCTAGCGGTGCCGAAGTCCCCGGTCGGCAAAATTCTGCGTCGTTTGCTGGTGGCGGGCGAGTATGAGATCGACAACACCGACGACAAAGGAAGCGCCATATGAGCGTAAGTTACGCCATTGCTCCCGCCATTCCCGAGCATCCCGACGGGTTTCGCGTCGAGATCGACGTCGGGCGCGAGCGTGCCGACATCATCCTCGATCGTCCGCCGCTCAATGTCATCTCGATGCCCGAGCGCGACCAACTGCGTGTCACCTTCGAGGCGCTCGATGCCGACACCCGAGTACGCATCATCGTGCTGCGCGCCACGGGCGAGCATTTTTCGAGCGGCGGCGACATCAAAGGGTTTCTCGAGGCGTCGCCCGAGCACGTCTCAAAGCTCGCCTGGAACATCGCTGCGCCTACGCGCTGCACCAAGCCGGTGATCGCCGCAAATCGCGGGTACTGCTTTGGCGTCGGCTTTGAGATTTCTCTCGCCTGCGATTTTCGCATTGCGTCCGAGACCTGCCTTTATGCGCTGCCGGAGCAACGCTTGGGGCAGATTCCCGGTTCGGGCGGATCGGCGCGGCTACAGAAGATGGTCGGCATGACCCGCACCAAGGACATCGTTATGCGTTCCCGCCGCATTTCCGGTCGCCAAGCCCTAGAGTGGGGCGTCGCCACCGATTGCGTCGCCGACGACAAGCTCGAGGCGGCCACTGATGCGCTGGTGGAGGAACTTCGGGGGTTTGCCCCGCTGGCGCAACGCACGGCGAAAAAGCTGTTGAATGACACCGAGGATGCCACGCTTTCGCTTGCGATCGAGATGGAAGGACATTGTTACAGCAGGCTTCGCGTTTCCGATGACTTTCGCGAGGGCGTAGAGGCATTCCACACGAAGCGAAAACCACATTTCAAGGGACAGTGAACATCCGATGATAGGTCTGCGTCGTCGACGCGGTCTCGGCGCGCGAACGCGACAACCTATCTCTGCCACCTCTTTGTCACAGCTCGGATCGGTGTTCCGTCCGGCGGCGTCGAGCGCATTTTGGTCACATGGTTCCTGCAATTGGACACACGCCGACAGCTAAAATCCGATCTAAATTCCGTGGTTAAGGAGTCGTGAAGGGTTCGAGAATGGTTAACGACGCCCAATATCTCCGCAAGCAAGCCGCGCACTGTAGACGGCTCGCAAAAGGGCTTTTCAGCGAAGAGATCGCTGTGGAGCTGCTGAAGATAGGCGCCGAGCTTGAAGTGGAGGCCGTTCAAATCGAGACGGAGCAGAGACAGTACCGTCGCCAACCCACGATCTAAAACAATCCCCGAAGATTGACTGCTTCGTCGGCGCGTCACCGCGGGATCGATGCTGTGCTGATCGATCGCTGTCGCAAACGCGCTATTCCAAACGGACGCACGTGAAAGAGTCTTAACGCAACCAAGTGACCCGCTCCGGCGTTGTGGTGACGAATAACGCCCGCAAACAGAGCGAGGGTCCCCTTATGTCAAGTCTCACCTGCCGAATGAAAATCTACTTTCCGTGGATGCGCGCCGTGACCGTCGCAGCGCTGTCCGGAGCCGCGTTGCTCGTCAACCCGCCTGGCGCGGTTCGTGCCGCCGAGCAGGTTGTGGTCGCGCAAAATACCGCTGCGCAAAAGCCTCCGGCCGCAGCTGCGGCCACAAGTCAGCAGCCTGAGACCGTGGAACAACGGATCACGCAACTGCGTGCCGCATTGAAAATCACGCCCGATGAAGAGACGAGGTGGAACCTCGTGGCGCAGACGATGCGAGAGAATGCCTCTCACATGGAAAAGCTCGTCACCGAAAAGCGGCAGAAAAGTGCGCAGGAAATGACCGCCGTCGATGACCTGGAGACCTATCGGCAATTCGCGGAGGCTCATCTGGAGGGCCTCAAGAATCTGACCTCCGCATTCAAGTCACTCTACGATTCGATGCCTGATGCGCAAAAGAAGAACGCTGACCAAGTGTTTCAGGATTATGGGCGTGCAGGCTAGCCGGTGAAACCCGCTTTGAAATGCCGGCATCATCACAGGAGAACATGCATGACGCCGATAGACAGAACCGTATCAGTCTTCCGTGTGTCGGGAATGCTAAAGCCGGTGCTCGTGGCCGTCACGGTTGCTGCCATTGGGGCATTCGCGATGCCAGCCTATGCGCGGTGGCAGGATCATGGCCACGATCGCGACAACCATCAAGGCTATCACCACGATTGGGATGGCGGATATTACAGATCGCCGCCCGTGGTCTATTCAGGCCCATATGGTGGGTATGCCTATTACCCGCCGCCGGTGGTTTATGGCCCCGGTGTCGGCTTCAGCATTCAGATTCACTAACGGCTGGCGCTGAGCTCAAGCTGTTGTTGACGACACTGCTCCGGATTGGCGGCACATCGATGCTCAGTGGAACCATTCGGCGTCAACGCCGGTATGGAGGTGGCGCATTTCCGTTGACCCGCGCTCCCTCCCCGCGCGGGAGGATCGCTCTCCCAATTGGGCGGTCCGACTGGTCCCCGGCCGGCATTCCCCCGATGCTGCCGGGGACCACTTTTATTGATCAGGCCACTAGTGAGGGTGACTGCGACCTCCGGGTCGTGATATCAGCCTCTCGCAAGTTAACGTGCATTCGCGGCCTCTTCGATGATTGAAAAATCTCGCCATGTGCCGTTACGTCCGGTGCCCTGGGATCGGGAGGTGGTTTTACAAGCCATCGAAGAAATCGTTGCCGACAATCTCGGCCATTTCAGGGGCGACCAGTTTTGGCCCGGACATCCCCTTGATGGCGGAAAGGCGGATGGCCACAGCAGCATCTACATAGGTGCAGGGGGAGTCATTTGGGGACTCGAATATTTGCGGCGACTTGGCGCAACCAACGTCGATTTCGACTTTCGCCCTTGCCTCCCGCAACTCTTGGAGAAGACGAAAAACGAGATGGCGACCTACGACGACTATGCAGTCAACGGGTCGCTGCTGTTTGGCGATTTGGGAACGGCGCTGCTTGCCATGCGTCTTGAGCCGACGTCCATCATTGCCGAACTCATTTACGCACGCGCCGACGCGAACAGCCGACTTCCCATTCGCGAATTGATGTGGGGCATGGCGGGCTCGATGCTGGCCGCTCTTTCGATGAGCGAGCTGACTGGCGAAGCGCGCTGGCGGGCGATCTTTGAGACTCAGGCAGAGCGGCTTCTTGCCGATCTCGTGGAAACTCCCGATGGCCCGATCTGGGAACAGGATCTCTACGACCGGCGTCTCAAGTATCTTGGGCCGGTGCACGGGTACGCGGGCAACATGGTGCCGCTCCTGCGCGGATGGGACTGGCTGACGGAAGACCAGCGTGGACGCATCGCGGACGCTGTCCCGCGCACGCTCGGCAGCAACGCTTGGCGAACAGACGACGGCGCCTCGTGGCGATCGACAGTCGCTCACGACAAGCCGCCCTGGCTTTGCCAATATTGTCACGGCGCTCCCGGCATGGTCGCGACGTTCGCCGATGCCCCATTCACGTCGCCGGAGCTGGAGACCTTGCTTCTTGAAGGAGGCCGGTTCACTTGGGCTGCGGGCCCGCTCGCCAAGGGGTCCAACCTTTGTCATGGCACGGGCGGCAATGGCTACGCGTTCCTCAAGCTCTATCGTCGAACGTCCGACGCCCTGTGGCTGGAACGAGCTCGCGACTTCGCTATGACGGCGATTGCACAATGCCGGGAAGCGCGAGCCGAACTCGGGCGCGGACGCTACACGCTCTGGACCGGTGATGTTGGCCTCGCGATTTATCTGTGGGATTGCCTGAGGGGCGTGCCACAGTTTCCGACTGTCGATATTTTCTGAGAGACCTAGTCTAGGTCGCGCCCAGCGAATGACGGCGCATTCGTAAAAAACCGAGTAGTCCGACGCCCATAAGAGCGGAGCCGAGAATGGCGAGTGTGGAAGGCTCCGGCACCGGATCGACCGACACATTGTCGAGACCGATGTATTTACCCCCGGAAAGGCCGGTCAAGGTAATGACGGTGCTTGGGCCGCCCGCAACGAAATCGAGCGTTTCCAACTCCCAATTGTTCGTTCCGGTCAAGGTGTTGGTGAAATTGCCTGATGTTGAACCAGCCATGGCAGTAATTGAATCGGGGGCGGTGTTGTATATCGAAGAACTGCCAAGATAGAAAGTGAGCGCATATTCTTGGCCCATGACCGTGGTGATGCTCTGCTGCACACCGCCATAGGGCGCGGCATCCGCATAACCCGTCAGGTCAAGGAAATAGCTGCCATCCTCGGCCGTGAGGCCAAAGGGATTACTGGGGCCGATCCACGCCAAATTGGACGGCGCGGATGTGCTCCCATTGACAACAGTCCAGCCGGTCAGCTCGGTATCACCACTGAACAGTGACACCGTATCTTCCATGGGGGGATTGAAAGTGCCGATTTCGAAGCTGCCGTTGGTAAGCAGGTTCGCCCGAGCTGGCCACAAAGGTGTGGAGACAAGTGCCGCAGCGATCGCTATCGCAAACAGTGATTTCGACATCGGCTTCTCTTTCTCGGCCTCTCCTTAACCAACGCAACAAGCATGCCAAAACTGCGGACCTGAAATATCAGCGGGTTAGTGCGTAAGATTTGGCGATTTCTTCGAAGGCCATTGGACACAATGTAAAATTCATCGACATATCACTAGCTAGGTGTCCGCCAGCGCCGTGAGAATTCGATCGCGCGCGGCGAAATCGCCGTCGCCGTGCACCGGCTGGATACAAACATGAGTAGCGCCGGCGGCGAAATGGGCGCGGAGCTTGGATTTCACCGTCGTGGCATCGCCCCATAGCACCATTGCGTCGATGAAGCGATCAGAGCCGCCATTCGCCAAGTCCGTCTCCGTGAAGCCGAGGCTGAGCCAACAGTTGCGATAGTTGTCGAGCACCATGTAGCGCGCCAGCTCGGCGCGGCCGAGCACACGCGCTCGCCCCGCGTCGGTCTCCAAGCAAACTTTCTGCTCAACGGCCAGCCACTTGTTGGGTCCGAGAATTTTCGCTGCTCGCGAAGTATGCTCAGGCGTCACGTTGTACGGCACCGCACCTCGAGTCCTTTCCGCGGCGAGTTTCAGCATCAGCGGGCCGAGTGCGGCGACTACGATCGGCCATTCCGCCGACCCCGGCTGATCCTTGGTGATGCCGTCGAGGTAAGCGCGCATCGTTGGGACCGGCTTGGCGTAGGTGTGGCCGCGGATGCCCTCCACCGTCGGCGCATGGCTGACGCCGAGTCCGAATACGAAGCGGCCGCCATAGAGCGCATTCAACGACAGCATGCCGCGACGCGCCGTGAATGCGTCACGCGCGTATATGTTGGCGATCGAGCTGCCGATCTTTAGCTTCGTGCTGTTGCCTAACAAGAACCCCGCGAGCGACAACGACTCGTAGCCACGCGATTCCGGGTACCACAAAACGTCATAATTCAGGCGCTCAAGCAGGGCGAGTAACGGCGGGATTTGTGGGCCGGTCAGCTTGTCCATGCCGTACCAGACGCCAAGTCGTCCGATCTCCATCGCAGTTCTCCTGTTCTCGCCGCGACCCTAGTACATGCACTTCCATCCGCGGCTTGACCAGTGGAAATCGGCGCGAGCTTGGCGCGATGTCCTCGGGTTGGTATCTAGGGCAGGTCGCTAAAGCGGACTACTCGGGGACGCCCGCGGAAGCTGCGAGCACCTCCACGCTCCCAATGCGCAACCACACCGAAATATCGCGATGGAACTCCAGACGTGAAACTCCGACGGTGGATCGCTTGGGCTCTCGCACTCGTATATCTCCACGGGGGAATAGCTGCGGCCGGGCCTGCCGATGACGACAATCGCGCCGGCGAAGAAGACACTGGTTCAACGGCCGCGCAATCGGTGAGCGCTGGACAATCACCGGCGAAGCTGACTTTCGCGGACTGGTTCTCCCCGGAATACCACGGCATCCAGAATACGCGAGGCAATACCCTTGTCGGACGCGCCTATATTCCCTGGCAACTCGATGGGCTCGACATTCTCTCTCGCGTCACAGTGCCATTCACAACGTCTTCGCCGGGGAAGAACGCCAGCCCGGACGGGCTGATCGGCGAGTTTCCCTCGGGCCCAGACGGCTTCGGGGATATCGAGATCTACAACGTCGCGCAATGGCGGCTGGACTGGGGGCAGATCAGCTTCGGCCCGGATTTTTCGATTCCGACCGGCACCCATTCGGGCGTCGGCAACGGCAAGTGGACGGCCGGCCCGGCCGGGGGCTTCAACGTCCAGCGCGGCGACTGGATGCTCGGTGCCTTCAGCCAGAGTTTCTTCTCGTTTGCGGGCGGCTCCAATTTCAATCCGGTCGCCAAGACCAAGGTGCAACCGATCATCACTTGGTCGCTCGGCGATGGCTGGAGCGTCGGCACCTCGGACATGAATTTTACCTACGATTGGCACAAGCAAAACTTCAGCAATCTTCCCCTCGGCGGTCAGGTCGGAAAGTCGTTCATGATGTTCTCGCGCACCGTGAAGATCAGCCAGCAAGTCGAGTACAACTTCGCCAATTCCGCGGGCGGCTCAGCGTGGACGTTGCGCCTTACTTTCGAGCTTCCGTTGCCGGATTTCCCGTAAGAGCTGCCGTTCGACCGCGCGTCCCGCGAACGTCTGCCTCGCGGTCAGAGTGACCCACAGGCCGCGTCTCCTTGCTTTGCTGTTGACTGCTTCGGCAGGACGGGCGACCAAGAAGGAAGAGCAACGGGACTTCATCCGACAAACGATGCAGGGCGAAAGCAAGGGTGGCATCGAGGTCGACACGCTCGTGGTGGGTGCCGGTGCGGCCGGCATGACTGCGGCGTTGGTGTGCGCACTCGAGGGCCTCGACGTGTTGCTCTGCGAGAAGTCCGCCCAAGTCGGCGGCACCACCGCAACCTCCGCCGGCACGATCTGGGTGCCGGGCACACGGCAGAGCCGCGAAGCGGGCTTTGCGGACGAGATCGACGACGCGCGGCGATACCTCGATTCAGTGATCGGCGCGGCAACCGACGATCGCCGCGAGGCCTTCCTCGGAACAGCCGCGGATGCGGTCGATTACCTCGATCGGCGCAGCGAGGTGAAGTTCACGCCATATGCCCGACACCCCGATTACCTCGCCAATCGCCCGGGAGCGAGTCTTGGCGGCCGCGCCTTGGCGGCGCTGCCTTTTGACGGCCGCCTTCTCGGCAAGGACTTCGAACTCGTGCGTCCGCCGATCGGCGAATTCATGGCTCTCGGCGGGATGATGATCGGGCGGAGCGATATCGAGCCGCTCGCTCGCCCTTTCGCATCCCCGGCTGCGCTTCGTTCCGCGACATCCTTGCTGTGGCGGCATATGAGGGATCGTGTGCGCTATCGCCGAGGAACCAGGCTTTTGATGGGCAACGCGCTTGTTGCCAGGCTGCTTTACAGTTTGCGTCGGAATAATGTCGGGATCCGGATGAACGCTGGCCTTCAGCATCTGATAGCGGAAGAGGGTCAAGTCTCCGGCGCCATGTTATCCGTCGAGGACAAGCCGCTCCGCGTTACCGTCCGCCGCGGGATCGTGCTGGCGACCGGAGGATTCGGCGGCAGTGTGGATCGGCTGAACGACCATGTCCGGCCGGTGCTCGCGCACGTAGTGGCGTTCTCCGGCGCGGCCGGCGACGGCATGCGGCTTGCGCGCGCGATAGGCGCGATCGTCGAGGAGGATCACGCCTGGCCCGCATTTTGGACGCCGGTCTCGAAGACCGCGTGGCTCGCGGGAGGATGCGGCGTCTTTCCTCACCTGTCGCTCGACCGCGCCAAGCCCGGCGTGGTCGCGATCAACGCGGCAGGCCGGCGCTTCGTCGATGAGGCAGTCTCGTACCATGAATTCGTGGTCGGGATTTACAACTCGCATGCAACCGTACCCACCATCCCGGCGTGGCTTGTGTGCGACCGGGAGTTCGTCACGAAATATGGTCTGGGCCGAGTTCCGCCGGGGCGCCGGCGCTGGCGCCCGTACGTCGCGAACGGCTATCTCGTCGAAGCGGCTTCGCTCGATGGGCTCGCTGGCAAAACCGGCGTTGACGCAGCGGGTCTGCGCGAGACCGTGCAACGGCACAATCGTTTCGCCGACACCGGCATCGATGACGAGTTTGGCAAGGGCTCGACCGAATTCGACCGTCACAACGGCGACCCCGCTCACGCACCGAACCCGTGCCTCGGCCGCATCGAGACGCCGCCCTTTTACGCGATGGCCGTCTATCCGAGTGCCCTTGGGACCAGTGTGGGACTCAAGACGGACGCCGATGGACGCGTGCTCTCCGCGACGGGCGAGCCGATCCCGCGTCTTTTTGCCTGCGGAAACGATATGGCGTCGATCATGCGCGGCCACTATCCCGGGCCCGGGATCACGCTCGGGCCGGCGCTCGTCTTTGCTTATCGAGCGGCAATGGCCATGGCTGCAGCTCGAAATTGAAGTGGATGCCGGGCTTGCCGAGCTTGAATTTGAGCTTCATCGAAGCATCTTAAGCGTGAACCATGCATGTTCGACTTCGCGGCGCACCCGTCGGCTCCAAGGACACCCGCACGAATGGTCGACTGAACGCGCAACGTGGTCCCTTTACTTTCTCGCCTGCCAATACGGGAGAGATCAAATGGCCAGTATGAGAAAAGAGAGTGACAGCCTCGGCGTGGTTGAAGTGCCCGCGGACAAGCTGTGGGGCGCGCAGACCCAGCGCTCGCTTGAGCATTTCAGTATTGGCCGGGATCTGATACCGCGCGAGATGATCGCCGCATACGCCACATTGAAGAAGGCCGCCGCCATCGCCAACCACGCCGGCAAGCGGCTCGACGATCAGCGGTACGAGTTGATCGTTCGGACCTGCGACGAGATATTGGCCGGCCAGCACCACGACATGTTTCCGTTGCATGTCTGGATGACCGGCAGCGGTACGCAGTTCAACATGAACGTCAATGAAGTGATCTCGAACCGCTGTAGTCAAATCGCAGGCACGCCGCTCGGGAGCCACGCTCCGGTTCATCCTAACGACCACGTCAACATGGCGCAGTCGTCGAACGACACATTCCCATCCGCGATGTACATTGCGGCGGCGGTCAACGTGAAGAAGCGCCTCATTCCCGCAGTTTCGGCCTTGCGCGATGCAATCGGCACGAAGGCGGACCAGTGGAGCGATATCGTCAAGATTGGGCGCACCCACATGCAGGATGCGACTCCCCTGACATTGGGTCAGGAATGGTCCGGCTATGCTGCGATGCTGTCAGACGACCTCGAGCTGATCGAAGCGGCTTTGCAGGGCGTGTACCGCTTGGCGCTCGGCGGCACGGCGGTTGGAACCGGCATCAACTCGGCGCCGGGCTTTGGCGAAGCGGCAGCGGCCGAGATCGGCAAGCTCACCGACTTGCCCTTTGTCACCGCGCCCAACAAATTTGCCGTGCAGGGCGCTCACGACGCGCTGGTCCAGCTCTCCGGAACGCTGCGCACGCTCGCCGTCTCTCTCTACAAGATCGCCAACGACATCCGGTTGATGTCATGCGGGCCGCGCGCTGGATTTGCCGAATTGGATATCCCGGAGAATGAGCCGGGCTCCTCGATCATGCCGGGCAAGGTCAATCCAACGCAATGCGAGGCGCTCACCATGATCGCCGTGCAGGTGATGGCCAATGACGTCGCTGTCGGGTTTGGCGGCGCCGGCGGCTATCTCGAAATGAACGTTTACAAGCCCTTGATGATCTTCAACGTCATGCATTCGATTGCGATCATGGCCGACGGCTGCATCAATTTCCGCCGGTTCCTGGTCGAGGGGACGAAGCCCAATCTGAAGCGGATCAACGAATATGTGGAACGCTCGCTCATGTTGGTGACGGCGCTGTCGCCGGTCATCGGCTACGACAAGGCCTCAAAGATCGCGCACTATGCCATGGACAACGATCTGACCCTGAAGGCCGCGGCGCTGAAGCTCGGCTTTGTCACCGAAGCGGAATTCGACCGCATCGTCGATCCGAAAAAGATGGTGAAGCCGTACGTCGCGACCGACAAGGCGGGTTCCGGCACGTCTTAGCTGACGGCAGCATTAGATTGGTTCGCAAGGACATGGGGGGCGTTCCATGACGTCCGATGCGCGCGCCAATCTCGTCCTCGCCTTCGCCAAGGCGCTTTACGTCAATGGGCAAGCGACGGAACAGACCCTGCACGCAACTGCACGCGTTGCCGGAGCCCTGGGGCTGCGTGCGACGATTCGGCCGCATTGGGGTGAGCTGCACCTTGTCGCCGACGACGAGGACGGCGCTCTGATAGGCCGAGTGGCAGCCGATCCGACGGGCGTCAATATGGATCGCGTGACTTCGGCGATGAATATGGTCGCCGACATCGAGTCGGGTCGCGTAACGCCGGACGCCGCCCAATCGAAGATCGCCGAAATCTCAAGGATACCGCCGGCGCCGATATGGCTTTTCACGCTCGGGGCTGCGGCGGGCGCGCTGGCGCTGGCGGTGATTTTTGGTGTCCAGCATGATGCCGCTGGGGTCTTGATCTTTCTGAGCGCCGGTGCCGCCGCCCTCTTGCGCAGGGCACTGGCGCGTCTCAGCGCAAACGTCTTCGTGCAACCATTCTGCGCCGCGCTTGCCGCCGGCCTCGTCGGCGCGTTAGCGGTCCGATATAATCTTAGCTCGACCCTGCGCCTGATCGCGGTCTGTCCGTGCATGATCCTGGTGCCAGGGCCACATTTCCTCAACAGCGCGCTCGATTTAGTCGCCGGCCGCATCGCGCTCGGCGCCGCTCGTCTGGTCTACGCGGTGCTTATCGTTGTGGCGATTTCGACCGGCCTGCTGCTCGGACTGTTGCTGCTCGGTGTTTCACTGCCTACGGATCCGGTTGGCCGTGCGGTCCCGTTGTGGGAAGACGTGCCAGCCGCCGGCGTCGCCGTGGCCGCCTACAGCATATTCTTTTCGACGCCACTCAAGATGCTGCCGTGGCCGGTCGCGGTCGGCATGTTCGCGCACGCTCTGCGATGGGCGGCGATCGCCGTATTCGGACTGGGAGCCGCGACCGGCACCCTGGTGGCTTGCGTTGTCGTGGCACTGATCCTGACACCCGTGTCGCGGCGAACGCACATGCCCTTTGCCGCCATCGGCTTCGCTTCCGTGGTCTCAATGATACCGGGTGTCTACCTGTTCAGGATGGCGAGCGGTCTCCTGCAAATTGCCGGCGGCTCGCACATGACATTCGATCTGCTCAACGCGACGGCGGCCGACGGTCTCGTTGCCGCGATAATCATTTTGCTGATGAGCTTGGGCCTCGTCGTGCCGAAGATCGCGATCGATCATTTCAGCGATCTGTTAGCGCGGGCAAAATCCACCGGACAGTAAGCGGACATCGCGCCGATCGCCCGATGCCTGGGGATGCTGAGCTCGGGAATGGATTCAAATTGATCACGGCCTCACGAATGGTTTCGAATGGATCACCGAACCAAATTGCTTTGATCAGCGTCATTAATTTGCGGGCGCCAACTCCAGGTTGGGGCGTCCACGAAGAATCCTCTCATTGGAGAGGACCCGACTTTCAAAAAAGTACCTTCAACGCCGCACTGATCCAAAGGAGAGCACCATGTCTCAACTGAAGATCGTGAGAATCATGCCTATTGCAGTAATCGGTTTGTTGGGACTGAGCGCCTGCGCCTCCAATACGCCGCCGGTGGATTACACGGCCGCTAACGCGAAGGCGGATCAAGCATTGGCAACGGCACAGCACGCGCTGGACGTGGCCCAGCAGGCAGAGGCGGATGCCAGGGCCGCAAATCAGCAAACGAGTGCCGCCTATCAAAGAAGCTTGACGAAATAAGCGCGTCACGCGAGGTCCGGCCATCCCCGCCGGAAACCGGACCTCGCGAGGCGTCCCTGATCGATCGCACCTCGGTGTTTTGCCGGCCGTTTGCCGGCGGCGCGCAAAGATGCGCGCTCGCCGCACTCCCATGGCTGCTTTCGGCTGCGATGCCGGCGGTCGCGGCCGAGTTTCCGCTTGCCCCGGGCGACAGGGCCATCGGCTCCGTCACCGTCTACGACACGATGGCGGGGGATACGCTGATGGATGTGGCACGATCCCAGGATTTGGGGTTCACCCAGCTCATGGCGGTCAATCGCGGCGTCAATCCATGGGTGCCTGGGATTGGCAGGCAGATTACCTTGCCGAATTTTTATCTTCTTCCGAATGTGCCGCGCCGCGGAATCGTGATCGATCTCGCGGCGGAGCGGCTTTACTACTTTCCGCCGGGCAAGAGCGCCGTCGTCGAGAGCTATCCCATCGGGATCGGTGTGCTCGGCGCGGTAACGCCGGTAGGGGTGACCAGAATCGCTGCCAAGGTGGAGAACCCCGTTTGGTATCCGCCGCCTTCGATCCATGCCGAGCGTCCCTGGTTGCCGGAAGCGATTCCCGCCGGGCCCGACAATCCGCTGGGCGCCTATGCCTTTCGCCTCGGCTGGCCAAACTACCTCATCCACGGCACCAACAAGCCCGATGGGGTGGGGCGCAATGTGAGCCACGGCTGCATCCATCTCTATCCCGAAGACATCGAAAAGCTCTTCAATGAAGTTCCCGTCGGCACGGAGGTACGAGTTGTCTCTGACGATGTGAGGGTGGCTTGGGTTGGCGGCGAACTTTTCGTCGAAATGCATCCGACCAAGAAGCAAAGCGACGAACTCGACATCGAAGGGACTTTGACGCCAGCGCCGGCACCGGCTCATCTCAAAGCACGGGTCGTCGCTGCCGCGGGGGATCAGATACAGCGCGTCGATTGGTCGATTGTGCGCCGCGTCGCCGATGAGCGAACTGGTGTTCCGACCCAAGTCACCGGTACCGAGAACGCGAGCCGGCGGGCAAAGCAACCGGACAGAGCGTCCCTCGAATAACACGCTGGGCGATCGCGTTGCATCTCTGTCGGAATCAACGGGAGAAGATCGATGGCCCGCCGATCATCGTGCGTGGATTTGCTTGCTCTAACTGGCTCTCCCGGCCGGATTCGAACCAGCGACCCAGCGGTTAACGGAAGTCCGCCAGTGTCATTCTATCGGCTTATCGGCGAGCCACGAGCGAGAGGTCGGCCGCTGGGGCTGGTCGGTTACAATCGTCGTCCAAGGTATTTTTCGACCGCGCGCCTTTCCCAATCAGCGTTCAGAAAAGGGATCTTGTCGAAGGCCCGTAGCCCATCCATTGCAAGGTACAGTCCCCAGGGAATCGCGGGCCAGCCGACCCAGAAATGGCTTGGATAGACAAAGAGATTGAGTATGGCGAGAAAACCAATGATCAGAACATACTCGACGATGTGCATATAGAAGCTCTTGATCTTCCTCACTCTGGCAAGTGCAAGCGCTTCGTCGGCGCTGACGTTATGGTTCACGGGTGGGGTCATGTGTGCCTCTCTCAGTGCGCCAAAATCCGCTTCGAGCACTGCCGCGACCGCCTTGAGTGACTCGACACTCGGATTTTGTCCGCGTTCCAGCCGCTGAATCGTCCGAACGCTAAGTCCCGTCAGTTCGGCAAGTTGCTCCTGCGACCATCCCCGCTGCAGACGCAACTTCTGTATCAACAGCGGGGAGCCGTCAGTCATGAGGAAAGGATTGCCCAAAGGGAGTTGAGAGACCACGACGCGAACCCGACACCGACCGGACTCTTATGCGAAGGCGTCCCCGTTTGTATCCGGAGGGTCGCTAGTCCGCCCTAGTGCTACCTAAGTTGGGTGCTGCGTCAATCCCCGCGGCAAGCGGCAGACCGCCCTTGGCCGGCGGAGGTGGCGCGGGCACACGTTCGGCGAAATGGCGCCGATGTTGCCCAGGCGCGATTTTCAAAAGAGAAGGGCCCAGACATTTCTGCCTGAGCCCTTGTTTTTGTTGGCTCCCCGGGCCGGATTCGAACCAGCGACCCAGCGGTTAACAGCCGCTTGCTCTACCACTGAGCTACCGGGGATCAACCGCCGATGGCCGCGGCGGAGACGCTCCCGTCCCCTCAGACGCAAGCGCTCAGGGGCATGGGAGCGGCCTTATAACAGAGCACCGGGGGCCACGCCACTGCTTCCCCGTCACGGGGTTCGCCGCCGGGAGCCTGCCCGAGCGGAAACCTTGCTGATGCCCGGCGAATGCCAAGAGCAGATGTAAGGGAAGAAAATATTAAACCTGACGATAAGTGAAAATTGGCCTCAATGAATTATTTACCTTAATATTCGCTGAATTATTGTTTTGTTTACTATAATTGTATCTTGCATTTTACGAGATATTTACACATTATTCACCTCAGCAAGAATTTTCCTCGGGAGCCTTCGATGCCCATGTATGTTCTGGGGGGCTACCAAGAACAAAGGACGCGCACACGCGCGACCGAACGTCGGTTGTTCACTCTATTTGTGATCGCGGCCGGTCTCGCGGCTTTCCTGATCATGGGAGAGCGAAGGGTGAGCGAGCTCTATGATGCAGCCGTGACTTTCGTGGGCAGCTACCTCTAAAGTCGGTTACGGCGACTTTGGCGGCACGCCGTGATAGGCGATGCCGAGCATCACGGTGTTGGCGCCGTATTGGCTCTTGAGCTGGGTCACCGCGCCGGTCATGAAGGTCGCATTGGGCATCGTGAAGTAGCGATAATCGAGATTGATCGAGACCGTCGGCGATAGCGCGTATTTCACGCCGGCGATGCCTTGATAAGCAAATTGCCAGAGCGTGGCGCTGGTGCTCGGGATGCCCAGGGCCGGCGCACTGAGACTATTCACCGTGAAAGCCGCACCCCCGATGCCGAAGCCGAGATAGGGGGTCCAAGCGGTGTGCGGAAGGAAGTCGTAGAGCACGTTGCCCATGAGCGCCATGCTGACCGTATTGCCGGAGAGCGGCAATGTGCCTGCCGTGGTCGGCGTCGTAAGGTTGCTATAATCGTTGCGGCGAAGGGTGGCTTCGCCTTCGAGCCGCACATTGAAGGGCCACTCATAGCCGAGGGTAAGACCGCCCGCGAAACCCGAGCTGCTGTGTGCGGTGAACGAGGTCGTGGACCCGCCGGTACTGAATGAGCTGGACGCGCCCGTAACACCGTTCCAGCCACCCTCAAGCCCAACGTACCAGCCGGGTGTCTGCTGCGCATGCGCCGCCGAGACGGCGACGAGTGCGGCAACCCCGACCAACAAAGCAGCCCGTATCATTTCCCCTCCCCCCAGTTGTCCCCTTCACCCGCGCGACCATAGCATTTCCACCCCCCGGCAAGTCAGTCGGAGGATTTGTGCGGACCGAAGCTCCCGCGAAGAGAGTGGGGGAACTCAGAGGAAGTCCCGAGCAAGCCGCGAAACACTGGCCGGCGGAAAATCTCCGATGCGCGAAAGCCATGGTGGTTGCTCGCGCGACCAATCGTTTCACAAATAATAGTTTCACGCAGGCACGGTGACCCCAATCGTTGCCGAAACGAATTTTTAAACATGTCGGAGAAATAATTGGCTCATCATGGTACCCGACGGCACGATAGAGTTTCTCCTCTCCGAGGCAGCAATCTTTCTGCTGGGTTTTCTCTCGGGCTACGGAATACGTGCCTGGATTTCACACCGGCGACACGAGCGGAGCCGCGATACCCGAGTTGGATTGCGTCCGCAGTCTTAGTGCCAATCAGTCAACGCGGACGGAGACCGACTCTCTAGCTCGGCGAGTTAGGTCGGACGGTCGGAAAACCGTGGGGCTTGAAGATCGCGAAGTCGCGCTTCCATCTGTGCGATAACCTCCACCAAGACCCGCCTATCCCGGGGATCGCTGACGATGCCGAGTTCGGATCGGTAGTGCTTCAGGTCGCGCTCGAGCTGCACGATCTGGGCCGCGGTGTCGCTCCCTTCAGTCACACCCTTTGTTTGCCGGTGCGGGTCGCTCATGGTGAAGTTCTCGCCAACGCAAAACATTTGCCGGATTCTCAACCGGCAATAAGTATGCCAGGCAAAGAAAAATGTGAATAAACAAAGCAGTGCGAGAGAATAGGTTGGGCAGCGTGTAACGCGTATTTAACAGAGTTCCGTAGTACGAAAGTAATAGTCCTTCGGACATCACTTTTAACTCAGAGCCTTAGAAGACGTGACTGAATGTCAACCGCTGCGACACCAATAACGAGTTACTTCCAAATGCCGGGATCACGGTGGCAACCCGTGTGCATGGACGTGGCTTCCTATTGCTCCGCGCTCGCTCGATGCCGCTGTTTATAAAAAATGGGGTATTGCCCTGTGCTTAGGGCCCGATGGAGTTACCTCCCCTGGCCGACTCGCGTTGAATTCTCGAAGCGTCTGAAATTGAATCTCGAGTTTGCCCAAGTGCTGCACCGCTTGTGCAAGGCGCTCGTTAGCTGCGATGCGGAGCGCTCATTCGGATGGCGGAGACGACGACAGCCCTTCACGGAGGGAAATTCACATGGCCAGATCACTCATCGCTCTTGCGGTTCTGCCGCTCATGGCGAGCACTTGCTGGGCTGGAGAGAGCATCAGCGACGCCCAGATGGATCGCGTGACGGCCGGCGCGGCCGGCACTGAGATACCTTCGTTCGCGAGCAGCCTTTTTTCCGGATCCGGATTACCGCCACTCACTCTGCTGTCCTCGTCGATGTCAGGTCAAACATCGACCCCTCTGACGAGCTCCGGCGGCGTCTCACCCGATCTCGGCGAGGCCGGTCTAGTCGGTTCGGCGAGGTTCGCTGAATTTAATTTTGTCGCTCAGTTTCTTGGGCAACGGTAGCGACTTCCGTTCCTGGCGCGTCCGCGCGGGCGACAGTCGATAAACGACTAGAGACAGCAATCGCGCCGGCGACGGACACCTTGCCTTGATACCGCACGGCGCAGCGATTAGTCCGTCGTCCACTGCGCAAGCTCGACCGTGATCCCTTCGGGGCCGGCGATGAAAACCAGCTTGCGGTCGTGAAATTGCATGATGTCGTTCCGCATTTCGACGCCGCTCGCCTTCAATTTGCGGACCTCGGACTCGATATCATCGACCGCGAAGCAGATATGATTGAAGCCGAGCTTGTTGAGCTTGGCGATGTCCGGGTCACGGATCGGCTCCGGGTGGCGATAGCGCAAGAGCTGAACCTCAATGTGCGGGTTCGCGTTGGCAAGCGCGAGCGTTACATGTTCGGCTTCGATACCAGCGACGCCCATGTATCTCGAAAACTGGTCGCCCGAGATCACCACGGACTGTTGCTCAACGAAGCCCAGCAAGGCAAAGAACTGTTTTGCTTTCTCGACGTCGCGCACGACAATCGTGACGTGATCGAAATGCATTATCATTTTCGCCGTTCCCGATCGTCTCCCCCGTGTCTACTTTGGCACATTGCCTCAACCTTGCATCGTATCCGTGTTGCATGCGTGTTGCACGGAGCTTTTGGGAGCACACCTTAGCCGACGGGAAAACCTCGTCTTCGTTTGAAGCCCTTGCACCACGCAAAATCGCATTCGCGCGCTCATCGGCGAATAAAATGACATCGAATTTCCAAGCGAAGTAACTGGAGGCCGGAAGCGGAATCGAACCGCTGTACGGGGATTTGCAGTCCCCTGCATAGCCACTCTGCCATCCGGCCGGAAACGACGGCCGTCTTATATGCCGCTCCCGCTCTGGTCGGTCAAGGAAAGCCCCGCGGTCTATCGGCGGTGTTTTGCATGTCCTCGAGACTCGGCATTGAGTTCCGATGAAGCGGGCGATATAAGACCGGCCACAACGATTTTTCCCGGCGAGTTTGAAAACTTATGCTCGACACCGTCGCCGCCCGGCTCAACATGGTCGAAGGTCAACTTCGCACCAACGGGATCGTTGATCCGGCGTTGCTCGATGCTTTCCTGACCGTGCCGCGCGAGCGCTTTGTGCCTCAGGAGTTGCGCGACACGGCTTATGTGGACGAAGACATTCCGCTAGGCGGCGGCCGCTATCTGATCGAGCCGCTGGTCCTTGGGCGCCTGATAATTCTGGCCGAAATCCGCTCGGGCGAAAGGGTCCTGCTGGTCGGGGCCGGGACCGGATATGGGGCCGCTTTGATGGCGAAGCTTGGCGCCTCGGTAGTTGCGCTCGAGAGCGACGCGCGGCTTTCGGGCACTGCGCGGCGTATCCTGGCCGAGCTGGGATTCGCCACGGCCAAGGTGGTTGAAGGGCCGCTAGCCCAGGGATACGATGCCGAAGCGCCCTATGATGCTCTGGTTTTTGGGGGAGCGATCGCCGACGTGCCGGCGGCGCTGATCGGCCAGCTCTCCGAGGGCGGACGGGCGGCAGCCGTGCTTAAACCCACTCTCGCAGTGGGGCAGGCGACGGCTATGACTCGGGTCGGCTCGGCGCTGTCGCGCCGGCCGTATTTCGATGCGGCAACACCCATGCTGCCGGGGTTGGAGGCGGTGCCGAGGTTCGTGTTCTAGGCTGTGGAGGGGCTCCGCTGATGCGACTTGGTTTGACCGTATCCTGCACCGCGATTGCGCTAAGCTTGGCGGGTGGTGCTCGCGGCGCGGAAGCGCCGTCGGAATCGCTCACCCAGGCGCTCTCTCAAGCTTACACCTACAACCCTCAGCTGCTGGCGCAGCGCGCGCACCTGCGTGCGACCGATGAAGGCGTGCCGCAGGCGCTCTCGGGGTGGCGGCCGCAGGTCACCTTCACTGGTACCGTGGGCCGGGGCGTAGTGACCGGGTCACCCACGGTTTCCGGGACCGACTCCACCAAGGAGTACATTACCCCATCGACCCTCGACTTCAACGTCACCCAGCCCGTCTACACCGGCGGCAGGGTCCCGGCGATACTCCAAGAGGCCGAGCATAACGTGGTCGCCGACCGGGCGCGGACGGCCGCCACCGAGGGGCAGATCCTGTTCAACGTTGCGCAGGCCTTTCTGGACGTGGTGGAGGCGCAGGCGACGGTCGATCTCAATATCAACAACGAATCCGTGCTGAGGCGCCAGTTGGAAGCGACCAACGACGAATTTCGCGTGGGACAGGTTACACGAACCGACGTGGCGCAGGCGGAATCGCGCCTCTCGCTCGCGACCGCGAGCCGCGTTCAGGCCGAGGGAAACCTGGAGACGAGCCGCGCCAATTACCAACGCGCGGTCGGTCACTTGCCCGGGAAGTTGGTGGCGCCGAAGGAGCATCCGCAATTGCCGGGTACGCTGGACGAAGCGCTGGCGCTGGCGTCGCAGAATAACCCCAACGTGATTCTGGCCGATTTCTCGTCCAAGGCCGGCGAGGACGCCGTGCGCGCGACACGGGCACAGCTCATGCCGACGATATCCGTGATCGGTGACGTGAACCGGTCCGTGGATCTCGGCCGTCTGGATCAGACCACGAATGAAGCCTCGCTCATCGCCCGCCTCACCATGCCGATCTATGAGGGCGGCAACATCTATTCGCAGACACGCCAAGCTAAGGAAACCGTGACGCAGTTGCGCGATCAGCTTGTTGATGCGCGCCAGGCCGCGGTTCAGCTTGCGACACGCGACTGGCAAACCATCACGGCTCAGAAGGCGAACATCATCGCGCTCAACGCCACCATCAAGGCCGCCGCGATCGCGTTGGATGGCGTGCGAGAAGAGGCAAAGGTCGGCTCGCGCACCATTCTCGACGTCTTGAACGCCGAGCAGGAACTGTTTACCGACCGCGTCAGTCTGGTGCAGGCGCAACATGATCTGGCGGTTGCCGAGTTCGACCTGTCGCAGCAAGTCGGCCGGCTCACCGCAGCGGACCTGAAATTGCCGGTTACAATCTATGACCCGGAACAACACTACCGAGCGGTACGGAACAAGTGGATCGGATTCGGCAACAAAACCTCGCAGTAACCACAAATTAACCACTAGGCTGCTGGTATTTCAGGGCTGCTTAACATAAGCTCTTCGTTAACCATAAAGCGGTGACTGGTGGCCATGTCCGATCCCAAGATGCAGCAAGAGCCCTCGATGGAAGAAATACTCGCCTCCATCCGCCGAATTATCGCTGAAGATGGCGAACAGGCGCCGGCGGCCGAGAAACCGGCGGCGATCCAGCCACAGTCTGAGACACACCCGCGCGGAGAGGAGATTCTCGAGTTGACGGAAGTGGTGGAGCCAGAGGCCGCGAAGGCGATTCCTGCCGGGCCGGCCGGAAGCGATTGGACGACGCGTGAATCCGCGCCAGCGCCGGCCGGCGAGATCGAGCCCGTCGCAACGGCTGACCGCTTGGTCTCCGATGCAACTGCGGCGGCCTCTTTGGCGGCGTTATCGCAAATCAATCAAATCGGTGGACGAAAAGAGCAGACGATGAATGACATTCCCCTCGGAAGCGGACAACGCACCATAGAAGAGCTCATTCGCGAGATGCTTCGGCCGCTGTTGAAGGATTGGCTCGACTCCAACCTGCCCGTACTGGTCGAGCGGGTGGTGCAGGACGAGGTCGATCGACTGGTGCGCGACGTCCGCCGACGCTAAGGCTCGCTGGTACCCATCGCGGCGCGAAATGCACTAGAGTGCACGCCCTTGGGTAACAGGGCGGGGGCGCTGCCGGATGCTGGACAAGCATTTCAATCCTGCTGAGGCGCAGGCTCGATTCTATCGAGCTTGGGAAGAATCCGGCGCCTTCGAGTGCCATCCCGAGTCTCCGGCGCAACCCTACTGCATCGTGATGCCGCCGCCCAACGTCACGGGCAGCCTGCACATCGGCCACGCGCTCAACTTCACGCTGCAGGACATCCTGATCCGGTATTACCGGATGCATGGGCGCGACGCGCTCTGGCAGCCCGGAACGGATCACGCGGGGATTGCCACCCAGATGATGGTGGAGCGGCAGCTCGAACTCGAACAAACGAACCGGCTGAAACTTGGACGCGCCGCTTTTATCGACCGGGTCTGGCAATGGAAGGCAGAGTCGGGTGGCACCATTACCCGGCAGCTCCGCTCGCTCGGCGCCTCGCCCGATTGGCGACGGGAGCGCTTCACTCTCGATGAGGGACTATCGGCGGCGGTTCGCAAGGTGTTCGTCACCCTCTTCAAGGCCGGGCTGATCTATCGCGACAAGCGTCTCGTGAATTGGGATCCGAAGCTGCGCACCGGCATTTCCGATCTCGAGGTGGAGAACGTCAAGACCAAGGGCTCGCTCTGGTATTTCAAATACCCGATCGAAGGTGCCGAGGGGACCTATGTCGTGGTCGCGACGACGCGTCCCGAAACCATGCTCGGCGATACCGGCGTCGCGGTCCATCCCGAGGACGAGCGCCTCAAGCATTTGATCGGGCGCCACGCAATCCTGCCGCTGGTTGGCCGGCTCATTCCCATCGTGGGCGACGAGCATGCCGATCCCGCGACCGGCAGCGGTGCGGTCAAGATCACGCCGGGACACGACTTCAACGATTTTGAAGTGGGGCGCCGGCACGGATTGGGCTTGATCAGCGTGCTCGATCTGGACGGCCGCCTTAACGGCAGCGTGCCCGAGGAATTTCGCGGGCTCGATCGATTTGACGCTCGCAAGAAGGTCGCGGCGGCGATGGAAGCGCTGGGTCTGGTCGAGAAGGTCGAACGCCACACGCACATGGTGCCGCATGGCGACCGCTCCGGCGTGCCGCTGGAGCCGATGCTCTCGGATCAATGGTTCTGTGATGCCAAGAAACTGGCGCAAGCGCCGATCGCCGCGGTCGAGAGCGGACGCACGGTGTTCGTGCCGAAAAACTGGGAGAACACCTTCTTCGAATGGATGCGCAACATCCAACCCTGGAACATTTCGCGCCAGCTCTGGTGGGGCCATCAAATTCCCGCTTGGTACGGTCCCGACGGCGCGATCTTCGTCGAGGAGACCGAAGCGGAGGCGATGGCCGCCGCGGAGCGGCACTACGGCAAAGCGGCGGTGCTCACTCGCGATCCCGACGTGCTCGACACGTGGTTCTCCTCCGGCCTTTGGCCGTTCTCGACCCTGGGCTGGCCGGAGCGCACACCTGAACTCGCGCGCTATTATCCGACTGACGTGCTGGTGACGGGCTTCGACATCATCTTCTTCTGGGTCGCCCGCATGATGATGCTCGGCCAATACATCATGGGCGAGGTGCCGTTCCGCACCGTCTACATCCATGCCCTCGTGCGCGACGAGCGCGGTCAAAAGATGTCGAAGACCAAGGGGAACGTCATTGATCCCTTGGTGCTGATCGATCGCTACGGCTGCGACGCGTTGCGCCTCACGCTGGCGGCGCTGGCAGCCCAGGGGCGGGATATCAAGCTCTCGGAAGCGCGCGTCGAAGGCTATCGCAACTTCGCGACCAAGCTTTGGAATGCTGCCCGATTCGCGGAAATGAACCAATGCGTTCGGGCCGAAGGATTTGATCCCGCCAAGTGCTGGCAGCCCATCAACCGCTGGATCGTCGGCGCCGTGGCCGACGCCGGTGAGCGCGTCGCGACGGCGATCGAGGAATACAAGTTCAACGAAGCTGCGGCGGCGCTCTATCAGTTCACCTGGGGCACGTTCTGCGATTGGTACCTGGAATTCACCAAGCCGATCTTGACCAGCGACGCTCCGGAAATGCAGGCTGCGCGGCAGGAAACACGCGCCGCGACCGCTTGGGTCCTCGCCGAGCTCGTGCACCTTTTGCACCCGATCATGCCGTTCGTGACCGAGGCGATTTGGGAACAGCTCTCGGGCGGGCGAGAGGGTCTGCTGATTACGGCGCCTTGGCCCGATCGGCGCGGCTTGCCGCGCGACCAGGCCGCGATTGCGGAAATGGAATGGGTGGTGCGACTGATCTCGGCCACGCGCGCGGTGCGCTCGGAACTGAACGTTCCGGCGGGGAAAGAGGTGGCGGCGTACCTGAACGCTGGTGCGCCCGAATTGGCGCGGGTCGAGAAGCATCTGGAGCACATCCGAAGGCTTGGACGGCTCGGCGATATCAAGCCGGCGCGCGGCGAGGCCTGGGACCGCGTCGCCGCGCGCGCCGTCCAGGTCGTGGTCGAGGGAGCGACGCTGTACCTCGATCTTGCTGGCGCCGTTGACCTCGCGAAGGAACGCCAGCGCCTGCAGAAAGAGTCCATGGCGCTCCGCGCCGAGTTGGACAAGATCGATCAAAAGCTGAACAACGAGCAGTTCCGCGCCAGGGCGAAACCCGAAGTGATCGAGGAGCAGCAGGAACGTCGGGCCGAAACTGAAGCCGCCCTAGGGCGCCTCACCGATGCACTTGGCCGCTTCCGCGCCGGCTGAATGGGTTTTGCAGCCGGCGCATACCGGGTCGAGCCGAGTCGATCTCCTCATCATCTAAAAATGCTCTAAGCTCCCTGGCGGAGCCCGGCCGGACGGCCGGCGCAGCGCCGCGGCGCATAGCGGCATGAAGGGGGAAGCATGGATATAGTCTCCCGCGTCAAGAACATCCTCGTGACGCCCAACACCGAATGGCCCGTCATTGCAGGCGAACCCGCCAACACGGGCCAGCTTTACACTGGCTATATAATCCCGCTCGCGGCGATCGGGCCGATTGCCAGCTTCATTGGGTTTGCGGCCAGTGGTGCGATGGCCGGGGGCATTGTGGCCGCGATCGTATCGTTCGTGGTCGAATTGATAGCCGTATTCATCATTGCGCTGATCCTGACCAAGATCGCTCCGATGTTCGGCGGACGCGACGATCTGGGGCAGGCCTTTAAGCTTGCGGCCTATTCGAGGACTCCCGCATGGCTCGGAGCGATCTTCGGAATTGTGCCGATTTTGGCCATTGTCGGGAGCGTCATCGCCCTTTACGGCATCTATCTTCTCTATGCCGGAGCGGCTCCTGTGCTGGGCGTGCCCAAGGAAAAGACGGTCCTCTATACCGTCGTCGCCGTGATCGTCAGCATCGTCACCTTCATCGTGCTCGGTTTGGTCGTGGGCGTGATCTTCGGAACGATGCTGGGGCTTTCGAACCGATAGCGACGCAGGCTACCGGCGCCCGCGACACGATTAGGGGATGCCGTTCTCGCGTGGGCGAGAGCGGCATCCTGCACGGTTCGGAGTTCTGCTTCAGCTCTGTTTTCGCTTATGCGCGCCCAACGCGGCTTGGAACGCCTGCGGCACCGTCATGTTTGGCGTTGCCCCGCATTGCACCATGACCTTGTGGATATTGTCCGAGATCTGGCTTACGTCGATGATGCGGATGCCGGCCCTCGCCGCGAGATAGCCGTAGTAAAACATCGCGGTCGACGCGCGGTCCTCGTCCGAGGCGGCCAGCAAATCGGAGCAGCGCACCTTCGAGACATCCCACTTGCCGGACGCGACCTGCGCCGGTGACGGAGGCGGCGCCGCCGCTGCCGGTGCCGGCGGCGGTGCGGGCGCGGGCGCCGGAGGCGGAGATGATTGCTGGGCACAGGCCGCGACGCACAGCGCCGCCAATGCTGCCGCAAGCTTTTTCATGGGCTCGGTCCTTTCTCGTTGTCGGTAGAGAGCGCCCGTTCGTCGGCGGCTCAGAAGCAGGCGCCGGAGGCTCGCGCCGAGCCGCGCTGGGCGGCGCGGCCGACGCCGCCGACCGCGGCGCCGATCGCAGCACCCCTGCCGGCATTCCCGGCAATACCGCCGAAGACGGCGCCCGCGGCCGCACCGCGCGCGGCGCCGCCGAGTGGGCTTGGCGTCACGGCATTGCAGGGCGGAGGAGAATTCGGCGGTGGGCCTCCCCACTGTGCGTATTGCGTTGAGCTCCAGGCCGGCCCACTTGCGATCATCCAGCAGGCCGCGCCGAGCACAACTATAGAGCGAAGCATTCTGCAATCCCCTCAAGATAAGGCGGCCGGCGGAAGCGGCGCCTCGGAGAAAGCTAGTGCGAATTGGCGCGGATCAAGTTCCAGCGCCGTTTCACAGACCGGGCGCGATGAAATCGGGCCAAATGCCGGATTCCCGGGCAAGCGAGAGGGCGTCCTGGCCGGCCGAGAACCCATCCTCGACCAGCATCGCGCGAAATCCCGCCGCGCGGGCGCCAAGGATGTCCGTGTGCAAAGTATCGCCGACGCAGAGCACCCTCGCCGGCACGACACCGGGGTCCGCCGCCAGGGCAAGGCGATAGATTTCGCCGAAGGGCTTGCCGCAGAAAATGATCGAGGCGCCGGTCTCGGAAGCGAGACGATGGGCGTAGAATCCGGGTTCTGCGTTCTGGCTTGTACCGTTGGGAGAAGCGATATCGGGATTGCACACGATGATCGGCCGCGGGTTGCGGCGGAGGCTCTCGCGCAGGAGGTTCTGACGCTTCTCGTTCCAGCAGTCCGCCGACAAAAACACGAAGGCGGAAACCTCGTCAAAGGCAGAGCGCGCGTCGCCCAGTGCGCACATGGCGCCCGTTATGGCGGCCATCGGCGCCGGCGGGTCGGCGATCAATCCGATCGGGCCAGAAAGTTCGAGGTTTTGAAGCCGCTCGGGCAGGAGATCGAGGCCGCTCACGACTTCGTCGCCGCGAAAATCGAAGCCTCTGCGGCGGTGATTGGCGACCGCCCCATCCTTGTCGCCGCTTGCGTCGTTGCTGAGAACGCGAAGGGGAATCCGGGCGCGACGCAAGTGAGCGACGGCGGCGCGCGCGGACGGGATCGGGCTGTGTCCGAGATTGAGCACGCCCCAGGAGTCCAGCAGCACCAGGTCGAAGGTGCCTGCGAGGTCGGCGATCCCATTGACGCGGCGTGGGCTCAGCGGCGGTGGCTTGGAGGGCAGTCGCGCCTCGGCGGCACGGTAGGCGCGCCACGCCTGCTCGAAAGAGATTAGCGGCACGGGGCGGTCGGTCGTGGCATGGTGGGACAGAGGATACGTGGATGCAGCGGGAATGAAAACTTTGTATGGTCCCGCAAGCCCAGCGTTTCAACGGGTTTACTGTGGAGGCCCCGATGCCCGACGACGCGAAGAAGATCACCTTCGACAAGAGCAAGCTGCCGAGCCGGCACGTGACGGAAGGACCGGAGCGTGCGCCGCACCGCTCCTACCTCTACGCCATGGGGCTGACGGATGAGCAAATTCATCAGCCGCTGATCGGCGTCGCGACCACCTGGAACGAGGCCGCGCCATGCAATATTGCGCTCGCGCGCCAAGCGCAGGCCGCGAAAAAGGGCGTTGCCGCGCGTCACGGCACGCCGCGCGAATTCACTACCATTACCGTGACCGACGGCATGGCCATGGGACACGCCGGAATGAAATCATCGTTGGTGTCGCGCGAGGTGATCGCGGATTCAATCGAGCTGACGGTGCGCGGCCATTGTTATGACGCGCTGGTCGGTCTTGCCGGCTGCGACAAGTCGCTGCCCGGCGTGATGATGGCGATGCTTCGCCTCAATATTCCCTCGGTGTTCATGTACGGAGGATCGATCCTGCCCGGCCGCTTCCGCGGCAGGGATGTGACGGTCCAGGACCTGTTCGAGGCGGTGGGTGCGCATAGCGCCGGCAAGATGAGCGATGCCGACCTGCACGAGCTCGAATGCGTGGCGTGTCCGTCTTCGGGCTCCTGCGGCGGACAATTCACCGCCAACACCATGGCGTGCGTTTCCGAGGCGATCGGCCTCGCATTGCCGGGTTCGGCCGGCGCGCCGGCGCCGTTCGATTCCCGCGACGCCTATGCCGAAGCCTCGGGAGAGGCGGTGATGAACCTGCTGCGGCGACACCTTCGTCCACGTGACATCGCAACGCGCAAGGCGTTCGAGAATGCCGCCATGGTGGTGGCGGCCTCGGGCGGCTCGACCAATGGCGCACTGCATCTGCCGGCGATGGCGCACGAGGCCGGTATCGATTTCGACCTGCACGCCGTCGCCGAGATCTTCAAGCGGACGCCTTATATCGCCGACCTCAAGCCGGCCGGCCGTTATGTGGCCAAGGACCTTTACGAGGCCGGCGGCGTGCCGGTGTTGATGAAGGCGCTGCTGGATGGCGGTTATCTCCATGGCGATTGCCTCACGGTCACGGGAAAGACCGTTGCCGAAAACTTGAGGAACGTGGTGGTGCGCAGCGATCAAGACGTGGTGCGCCCGACTTCAGCGCCGCTCCTGCCGACCGGCGGCGTGGTCGGCTTGCGCGGCAACCTTTCGCCGCAGGGGGCGATCGTCAAAGTCGCGGGCATGAAGAAATTGCAATTCCGCGGCCCCGCGCGGTGCTTCGAATGCGAGGAGGACTGCTTTGCCGCCGTCGAATCCCGCACGTACCGGGAAGGCGAGGTGCTGGTGATCCGCAACGAGGGACCGCGCGGCGGTCCCGGCATGCGCGAGATGCTGGCGACGACAGCGGCAATCTACGGTCAGGGCATGGGTGACAAGGTCGCACTCATTACCGACGGGCGTTTCTCCGGTGCCACGCGCGGGTTCTGCGTCGGCCATGTGGGGCCGGAAGCGGCAGTAGGCGGCCCTATTGGGCTGCTGCGCGACGGCGACATGATCGCGATCGACGCCGAAGCCGGCACCCTCACCGTGGAACTGAGCGACGCCCAACTGGCGGAGCGCCGCAAGAGCTGGAAACCGCGCCGGCACGATTTCCAATCGGGCGCGCTCTGGCGCTATGCGCAAACCGTAGGCGATGCGGAAAAGGGTGCGGTCACGCATCCGGGCGCCAAGGCGGAAACCCACGTCTATGCCGATACCTGAGCGCTGAATGGCGGACGCTGTCGCGAGCGGTTCGTCGCCGGAGGAGAAGCGCACGCTGCGCCGCATCGACGAGCTGGTACGCCGTGGTCTCGTCGCTGAACGGGACGCGGATTTGCTTGAACAGGTGGCTGAGCGGTATGCAGTGGCGGTGAGCCCGGCGATGCTCGCTCTCATCGATGCGGGCGATTGTGCCGATCCGATCGCGCGGCAATTCGTCCCTGACCCGCGTGAATTGGTTGTCACCCCCGAGGAGCGCGCGGACCCGATCGGCGATCGCGCGTATGCGCCGGTCAAGGGCATCGTGCACCGTTATCCCGATCGCGCGCTGCTTAAGCCCACGCACGTGTGCCCGGTATACTGCCGCTTCTGCTTCCGGCGCGAGCAGGTGGGGCCTGAAGGCGAGGGGCTCAGCGCCGCCGAGCTGGCGCTGGCCTTCGACTACATCAGGACCCGGCCGGAAATTTTCGAGGTCATCGTCACCGGTGGCGATCCGTTCGTACTTGGCTCGCGCCGCCTCGGTGAGATCGTGCGCACGCTCGACGCGATCGATCATTTGGGCGCGATCCGCTTTCACACGCGCGTGCCTGTGGCGGCACCCGAGTGGATCGACGACGCGCTGATAGCGGCGCTCTCGGCGGCAAAGCCGGTCTATGTCGCGATCCACGCCAATCACTCTCGCGAAATCACCCCGGCGTTCCGCGCAGCGTGCCGCCGGATGGCCCACGCCGGGATTTCCTTGCTCGCGCAAACCGTCCTGCTCAAGGGCGTCAACGACGATGTCGCGGTATTGGAGGGGCTGCTCCGCGCGCTGGTCGCGGCCGGCGTCAAGCCATACTATCTGCATCACCCCGACCTCGCTCGCGGCACGAGTCATTTTCGCTTGAGCCTTGCCGAAGGCCGCGCCCTGGTGTCGGCGCTTCGCGGGAGGATTTCGGGACTCTGCCAGCCGACCTACGTACTCGATATTCCCGGCGGCGTCGGCAAGGCGCCGGTCGCGCCCTCGGCCGCAAGGCCAAGGGGCGACGAAAGCTGGGAGGTTGCGGACTACAGGGGCGGCCGGCACTTCTATCCATCGCTTGGGGAGATCTAGATGGCGCGCATTGCCGTAGGCGGCTTGCACCACGAGACCAACACCTTTGCGCCGCTCAAGGCCACCTATGAGGAGTTCGAGCGCGGCGGCGGCTGGCCGGGTCTGAAGCGCGGTTCGGCCATCCTCACGGCGTTCGACGGGATGAACCTCCCGATTGCCGGCGCTCTAGAGGTGCTGAGGGCGCAGCCGCACGAACTCGTTCCCCTGGTCTGGGCGGCGGCCACGCCGTCGGCTCACGTGACCGAGGACGCCTACGAGCGGATCGTCGGCATGATGGTGAGCGACCTCAAGGCGAAGCTTCCCGTCGATGCCATTTACCTCGACCTCCACGGCGCCATGGTCACTGAGCATCTCGATGACGGGGAGGGCGAGCTGCTGAGGCGCGTACGTTCCATAGTCGGATCGGAATTACCGATCGTTGCGAGCCTCGACCTGCATGCGAATGTCACCCCGGAAATGATTGATTTTACGGATATCATGCTGGCCTACCGTACCTACCCCCACGTGGACATGGCGGTGACCGGACGGCGCGCGGCGGAGCTGTTGGGACGCTTACTCGAAGGATCTGGAAAGCCGCGCAAGACTCTAGAGTTGCTTGATTTTATCATTCCCCTGTCATGGCAGTGCACGATGATGGAGCCGGGCGCGACGATCTATCGCCGGCTCGCGGAGATCGAGGCAGAGACCGGGGTCGTTCTGTCCTTCACCCCGGGTTTTCCAGCGGCCGATTTCCGATATTGCGGGCCTGCGGTCTTTGGCTACGGGAGCGATGCCGCGAAGGTGGCTGCGGCGGGGCGATTGCTGGCGAACGAAATTAATAAGCGGGAAAAGGATTTCGTCGGTAAAATTTATACTGCGGATGAAGGTGTAGCCGAGGCCCTGCGGCGGACCGCCACTCGGCCGATCGTCCTCGCGGACACCCAGGACAATCCAGGCGCGGGAGGTTCCTCGGACACCGTGGGCCTGCTGGAGGCGCTGCTACGCGCCGAGGCCGATCGGGCATCAATAGCGGTGATGTGGGACCCTGCGGCCGCCGAGGCGGCGCACCGGGCGGGGAAGGGCGCCACGCTTTCGATCGGGCTCGGCGGCAAATCCGGTGCGCCCGGCCAGCGGCCGCTACACGGTGACTATACCGTCGAGTCGCTGGGCGATGGTCGCTTTCTCGGGACGGGCCCAATGTACGGCGGAGCGGCGATGAACCTTGGCCCTATGGCGCTGCTGCGGATCGGCGGCGTGCGGGTCGTGGTGGCAACCCGCAAGGTTCAGGCGGCCGATCAGGCCATCTTTCGGCATCTGGGTGTTGAACCCGCCCGCGAGCGAATCCTCGGCCTTAAGAGCTCGGTGCATTTTCGCGCCGACTTCGCCCCAATCGCCGAGGATATCCTTGTGATCAAGGCACCGGGCGCGATGCTCGCGGACCCCGCGGACTTACCATTCAAGCGCCTGCGGCCCGGTATTCGCCTTCATCCGCTGGGGGCACCGTTTCAAACAAATGCCACAAGGATTTGTTAATTCCCGGTTGCAAAGATAGACTGGGGCTGAAAGTCAAATGACGTCCAAGACCGTTCGTACCAGCGTTGATCGCCTCGATTTTCGCCGCGACCGGCGCCACCCGGTTCCGCCGGTGACCGTACGAATTTCCGACCGCGAATATCCGACCATTAATTGGTCGCTGACCGGTATCCAGGTCGCGGCGCAGGAGTTGGGTTTGGCGGTTGACGACGGGATGGCGGGCACCCTGCTGATGCCCGAGGCCGGCAGTTCCTTCGAGTTCTCCGCCGTGGTCGTGTGGGCCGATTCCGAGCAAGGCGTGGTGGGCGCACGGTTCACCGAATTGCCGCCCGGTGCGGTCGAGAAGCTCGACCGTTATCTCGCGCAATGGCTGCGGCGGACGGCGCGGCGATGAGAGGCCGAAACTTCGCGCGTATTGCCGTTGCCGCGCTCATGCTGAGCCTCGCGCCGCTTGCTGCCTGGGCGGATGGCGCGGCGAGCCAGAGCTATTCGGGCGGGCTCAAATTGGTTTGGGGTGGCCTGCCCGTGCCGGACTTCAGCGGCATGCGCCCCTCTGGCGGCACCGGCTTGATCGATCCGCCGCCGGGCTTTTCGATGATGCTCACCATGCCGGACGCCCCGGGACAGCAATTCATGTTTTCTCCCCACCTACCGCAGGTGATGCCCGACAGCACGACGCCATCGGCGGCGGAGAGGGCGTATCTCGGCTTCAGCTTCGACATGGGACAGCAGACCGGGCTCTACGGCACTCTGGGCGTCGGCGGTTCGATTGCGGCTTCTCACGGCCTCACCTTCGAGGACCTCGGGCGGACGCACGCGACATCGCCGCTGCTTCTTCATGGCGGATTGGAATTCGGCTATCGGCTCGATCCGCAGAACAGCGTTTCGCTGAGCCTCGATCAAGCCAAGGGCGCGGATTCATTCGATCGCGGCGATTCCGTCTCCTCGGTGCGGCTGCGCTACGGCTTGAAATTCTGAATCCGAGCGTGTCCGCGCCATCACGTCGGGGAAGTTGGCGGCCGAGCGGCCTCAGGCCGTAGCGTTCCCGCTATTCCCGATTTCGCACCAGACCGGCGTGTGATCGGAGGCCTTGTCGGCGGCGCGCGGTTCCTTGTCGATGTCAGCGGCAATAAGGCGATCCGCCGCCTCCGGCGACAGCAGCAGGTGATCGATGCGCAGGCCTTCGTCGCGGCCCCAGCGACCCGCCTGATAATCCCAGAAGCTGTATCGATGCGGTTCGGTGTGGAATACCCGGAACGCGTCGGTGTAACCGAGGTTGAGCAAAGTGCGGAACTGCGCGCGCGATTCCGGCCGGCAGAGAGCATCCTCGCGCCAGCCTTCGGGGTCGTAGACATCGGCGTCGGTCGGACAGACGTTGTAGTCCCCGGCCAATACCACCGGCATCTCGCTTTGAAGCAGCTTGCCGGCATGCGCGGCAAGGCGTCCCATCCACGCGAGCTTGTAAGGATATTTGTCGGTGTTCGCGGGATTGCCGTTGGGCAGGTAAATCGACGCGACGCGCACATCTCCCACGGTCGCCTCGATATAGCGCGCGTGATTATCGCTGGCGTCGCCGGGAAGGCCCGCGATCACGTCACGCGCGGGCTCGCGGCTCAGGAGCGCGACGCCGTTATAGGTTTTCTGGCCCGTGACCTCGGCGTGATAGCCGAGACCCTTCAGCTCGAGGCTCGGGAAATCCGCGGTCTCGCACTTGATCTCCTGAAGGCAGAGCACATCCGGCTTGGCGCTTTCGAGCCAGCGCAGCACGTGGCTCAAGCGCACTTTGATCGAATTGACGTTCCAAGTGGCGATTTTCATGGCCGCAGTCTCGCAAGACCCGCGCGCCGGTGCCGGCGCTTTTGCGGGCTCAGCCGATGGCGAAGGACTTGCCGCAGCCGCAGGAGGAGCTGGCTTGTGGATTGCGAACCTGGAACGAGGCGCCCATGAGGTCCTCGACGAAGTCGATCTCCGAGCCGTCCACGAGTTCGAGCGAGGTGCGGTCGATCACCAGCGAAACGCCGTCGCGCTCGAATACCAGGTCGTCCTCGTGGCGCTCCTCGTCGAAGTTGAAATTGTACTGAAAGCCGGAGCAGCCGCCGCCGCTCACCGCAAGCCGCAGCGCGGCATTGGGTACTTGCTCCTGTACCTTGAGTTCCCCGATGCGCTTTGCCGCACTTGCGGAGAGACTGACCTGTGCTCCGGTACTGGCGCCGCCTTCTGCCATAACGACCCTCGCGCGAGATTCAATTGCCCTGAATGTAGGAATTGGCGCCGCAATGTCAAACCAGTGGCCGGCCATTGCCAGGAATCGGGGCAGACCTGTAGCGTCAGGCCTATGACGCCGACCGAGAGGGCACCCTACGCCTCGCGTCCCGAGCAAAGCCGGGGCCGGCTCCATTGCGAGCCGGAAAGCCCGAGCCGGTCGCCATTCCAGCGCGATCGCGACCGCATCATCCATTCCGCCGCGTTCCGCCGTCTCGAATACAAGACCCAGGTCTTCGTTAACCACGAGGGCGACCATTATCGGACGCGTCTTACCCATAGCCTCGAAGTGGCGCAGATCGCGCGCAGCGTGAGCCGGTCGCTCGGCCTCAACGAGGATCTCGCCGAGGCGGTGGCGCTTGCACACGATTTGGGCCACACGCCTTTCGGGCACGCCGGCGAGGAGGCGCTTGACGCGGCCATGCGGGAGTTCGGCGGCTTCGATCACAATGATCAGACGCTGCGTATCCTAACCCGGCTCGAACGCCGCTACGCCGAATTCGACGGCCTCAACCTTACCTGGGAGGCGCTGGAAGGCACCGTCAAACACAACGGCCCCCTGATCGGTAAGCCGAACGCGAAGCCCTTGCCGTCCACGATCGCTGCTTACGTGCGCGAGCACGATCTTGAGCTGGCGTCCTGGCCCGGCGCCGAGGCACAGGTGGCGGCGCTCGCCGACGACATCGCCTATAACAATCATGATATCGACGACGGGCTGCGCGCCGAGCTGTTCACGGTTGAGGATATGGATGAGGTGCCACTCGCGGGGCCGGTCTTTCGCGCCGTGCGCGAGCGTTATCCGACGCTCGAAGGAACGCGCCTCATCCATGAATCGATCCGCCGCATGATCGACCGGATGGCGAGCGACCTGATCGAGGAGACACGGCGTCGCGCAGCCGAGGCTCGGGTTGCGAATCCTGCCGATGTCCGCGCCTTGGGCGCGCCGTTGGTCGGATTTTCCGAGGCAATGCGCGCTCACGACAAGGCGCTCAAGGCCTTCCTTTTCGAACGGATGTACCGGCACTACCGGGTCAATCGCATGTCGTCGAAGGCGCGGCGCATCGTGCGCGAGCTGTTCGATCTCTTCCATCGCGAGCCCGAATGTCTGCCGGGAGAGTGGCGCCAACTGGCGGGCGCGCCGCAGAGCACCACCACCGCCCGCGTCGTTGCCGACTACATCGCGGGCATGACGGACCGCTTCGCTCTTGACGAGCACAGCCGCCTGTTCGACCGATACTCCAAGCCATGATGAACCTGTTCGCACATTTTCAAGAGGTCGTAACCGGCAGGCTGCGCGCCATGATGGCGGCGGGGGAATTGCCGCCCGAGATGGATTTGACGCGCGTCACGGTGGAACCTCCGCGCGATCCCGCCCACGGCGACATCGCGACCAATGCCGCCATGGTGCTGGCGAAAGCCGCAGGGCAGAACCCGCGCGTTTTGGCGGTAAAACTGGCCGAACACCTCAAAGGCGAGGACGAAATCATCGCCGCGGAGGTCGCGGGACCGGGATTCATCAACCTGCGCCTCGGAGACGATTTCTGGCGCCGGCGGCTCGGCGATATTCTGCGCGCGGGTCCTGCGTATGGCGACAGCGCGATCGGTGCCGGTAAGCCCGTCAACGTGGAGTACGTCTCCGCCAATCCGACCGGCCCCATGCATGTGGGGCACGGCCGCGGCGCGGTTTTCGGCGACGTGCTCGCGGCGCTGCTGGAAAAAGCGGGACACAAGGTCTGCCGCGAGTACTACATCAACGATGCCGGCGCTCAGGTGGACGTGCTCGCGCGCTCCGTGCATCTGCGCTATCGCGAGGCGCTCGGGGAAGAAATCGCGGCGATCCCCGAGGGCTACTATCCCGGCGACTATCTACAGGACACCGGGCGCCGCCTTGCCGAGCGGGACGGCGACCGCTGGCGCACTTGCCCGGAAACGGAATGGCTGGCGCCGGTGCGCGAGTTTGCGGTCAGCGAGATGATGGCGCTCATTCGCGCCGATCTGGCGGCGCTCGGCGTGGAGCATGTGGTGTTTTCTTCCGAGCGGGCACTGGTCCAAGCGGGCGCAATAGAAAAAGCGCTCGCCGCGCTGGAGGCCGATGGCCTCGTCTATAAGGGCGTCCTCGATCCGCCCAAGGGCAAGCTCCCTGAGGACTGGGAGCCCCGCCCGCAGACCCTGTTCCGATCGACCCAGTTCGGCGACGATGTCGATCGGCCGCTGAAGAAATCGGACGGTTCTTGGACCTACTTCGCCGCCGACATCGCCTATCATTTCGACAAGTACCGGCGCGGCTTCCCCGAGATGATCGACGTGCTGGGAGCCGACCACGGCGGCTACGTGAAGCGCATGCAGGCGGCGGTCAAGGCACTCACTCGCGGGGCCGGCGTGCTCGATGCGAAGTTGTGCCAGCTCGTCAATCTCTTCGACCAGGGCCAGCCGGTTCGCATGTCGAAACGCGCCGGTACGTTCATCACGTTGCGCGAGGTTGTGGACGAGGTAGGCAAAGGCGCCTTCCGGTTCATGATGCTTACCCGCCGCAATGATCAAGCGATCGACTTCGACTTCGCCAAGGTCAAGGAGCAATCCAAGGACAACCCCGTTTTCTACGTGCAGTACGCCCACGCCCGGGCCGCTTCGGTACTGCGGCATGGACGCGAGGCACTCGGCGACGAGGCCGTGGAGTCGCTCACGGACTCGTTGCTTGAACGGCTGACTGCGGTGGAGGAGCTTGGCCTCGTCAAACACCTCGCGGGCTGGCCACGACTCGTTGAAAGTGCGGCGGAAACTCACGAGCCGCATCGGATCGCGTTCTATTTACAGGATTTATCGGCGCTGTTTCATATGTTATGGAATAAAGGCAAAGACGACGCGACGCTGCGCTTCATCGTGAGCGGCGACAAATCGCTGACCCAAGCGCGGCTCGCTCTCGTGCAGGGAATCAAGCACGTGATCGCTTCGGGCCTAAGTGTCTTTGGCGTGGAGCCGATCGAGGAAATGCGCTGATGGCCTACCTCGAACCGCTCGGACCTCCCGAGCGCCCCAGCATCCCCTACCGGCGTATAGAGCGGCGCTCGCACCGCAGCCTCGCGGCTGCTCTTGCCGTGACCGTCATGATTATCTGCGCCGGCGGGCTCTGGATGGCGAACAAGCTGGGCAGTCGCGACGGCGGCGCCGATGTGCCGCTGCTTCGCGCCGACAGCGATCCGGTGAAGGTGAAACCGGACAACCCCGGTGGGATGGAAATCCCGAACCGCGACCGGTCCTACGTCTATGACCAAGGGGGCACGCGGTCTGCGCCTGAGCATCTGATGCCTCCCCCGGAGGTGCCGCTGCCGCGCCCGGCACCGACCTCGCAGCCCGCGGCACCGCCGGCGACCGTCAACAGCGGAATCGCCACGATGGCTCCATCGGCCGCGGCGGCGGAGGCAGTACCGGCACCATCCCCGGCGGCTCCATCGCCTCAGCCGGCGAGCGCGGCCCCCACGGCGCCTGGCGCACCGTCCGAGACGCCGGCTGCGACGACTGCTGCTCCCGCGCGGCCGCCCCAGACGGCGACACTGCCGCCGGGATCGGGCAAGGGCTACCGCCTGCAAATTGCGGCGGTGAAGACGCCGGAGGCCGCCAAGGACGAGTGGGAACGGATCCGCCGCCAGAACAGCGACATCCTGGGGGGGCTTGGTTTTATCTCGGAGCGGGTCGATCTCGGCGACCGCGGCATCTTCTACCGCATTCAGGCCGGACCACTTGCGGACCCCCAGGAGGGCGAGCGCATCTGCACCTTGCTCCGGCAGCGCAATGTCGGGTGCATTCTTGTCCGGCCATGAGCCGCTCGCGGTCATATTCGGTTGCGCCGGACCGAGGCTAAACGCCGAGGAGCAAGCGTTCTTTCGTGCGACCGGTCCCGTTGGCTTCATCCTGTTTCAGCGCAATTGCGAAACCCCCGATCAGGTTCGCGAACTAACGGCAACGCTGCGCGACGCGGCGGGAAAGCCCGCCTCTCCAGTTCTGATCGATCAGGAGGGTGGTCGAGTCGCTCGACTTCAGCCGCCGCATTGGCGGCGCTATCCCTCGGCCGCCCGGATCGCTGCCCTGGGCGGCGAACTCGCCCAGGAAGCGGCGTTCCTATCGGCTCGGCTGATCGCGGATGACTTGGCGACGCTGGGCATCAGCGTCGACTGCCTACCGGTGCTCGACCTCCCGGTTGCCGGAGCCGATCCCGTGATCGGTGACCGCGCCTATGGCAGTGAGCCCACGGTCGTGGCGCGGCTCGGTCGGGCCGCCGCCGAGGGATTGCTCGCGGGAGGCGTGCTCCCGGTCATCAAGCACATCCCGGGGCACGGGCGTGCGAGCGTGGATAGCCACTTCAAACTGCCGAAGGTTGCGGCGAGTCTCCCCACGCTGGAGCGCACGGACTTCGCGCCCTTTCGCGCGCTCAAGGACATGCCGTGGGCGATGACGGCACATGTCCTTTATGAGGCGATCGATCCGAATCACCCAGCCACGCTCTCGGCGCGAGTGATCGATACCGTCATTCGCGCTAGCATCGGCTTCGATGGCGTGCTGATATCGGACGATCTATCCATGCAAGCCTTGGGCGGCTCGATCGGTGCGCGGGCCCGTGATGCTCTCGCCGCCGGTTGTGACATTGTGCTCCATTGCAACGGCGATCTCGACGAGATGAAACAGGTGGCGTCGGCGGCAACCTCCGTAACGGCAAATGCAAAACGCCGGCTTGAACGCGGCGAGGCGCTGCGCGTCCACGGCGTGCCTCTTGACCGTCGCGCGTTTGAACTTCGCCTCGACGAATTGCTGAGGGTCGCGGCGTGAACGGCGACGTATTGTGGCTGGTTTCGATTGGTGCGGTGCCGGGGATCCTAGCGATCACTCTGCACGAGGCGTCGCATGGCTTTGTCGCACATCTATTCGGCGACGACACGGCTTGGAACGCGGGACGTGTGAGCGCCAACCCGTTTCGGCATATCGACCCCTTCGGCACCATTTTGCTGCCGGCGATTCTGCTGCTCGCGCGCTCGCCGTTCCTGTTTGGCTACGCGAAGCCGGTTCCAATAAATTTCTGGGCGCTGCGCAATCCCAAGCGCGACATGATTTGGGTCGCTGCAGCGGGTCCTCTGAGCAATATCTTGATGGCGCTCGCGGCTGGATTGCTCGCGCATTTGACGTTTCTCCTTCCCGATGGATTGGCCAAAGATTGGCTTTCAGACAGTTTTGAGTTCGCTGCCCTGATCAATGTGGTATTGGCTGTCTTCAATATGATTCCGCTGCCCCCACTCGATGGTGGGCGAGTGGCCGTCGGCCTGCTGCCACGCCCGCTTGCGATGAGGCTTGCGAGGATTGAGCCCTACGGCCTTCCGATTCTCATCGGGTTGTTGATTGTTTTGCCATTGATCGGTAGTGACATCCTTCACCGAGACCTCGATCTCGTGCGATACATCGTTGCCGGACCCGTGAGCTTTATCTTCAGAGTTATTGCGACCGTGACCGGAAATCCGGATTGGTTGAGTTTGAATGACTGATGCGACAGACTTTTTCGAGCAAGACCCGCCGCCTGCCGGCGGTGAGCCGACGGAGCTGGTGGTCGATCTCGGCAGCTATGAGGGGCCGATCGACGTCTTGTTGACGCTCGCGCGCGAGCAGAAGGTCGATCTGACGCGTATCTCGATCTTGCGCCTTGCGGATCAATACCTGGCCTTCATCGCGGCGGCGCGCAGGCTTCGTCTCGAGATCGCCGCGGACTACTTGGTGATGGCGGCGTGGCTCGCCTATCTGAAATCCCGTCTGCTGTTGCCCGAGCCGGCAAAGGACGACGAGCCAACCGGCCCCGAGCTCGCCGAGGCGCTTGCGCACCAATTGCAGCGCCTTGAAGCCATGCAGCGGGCGGGCGCGCGGCTGATGGCGTTGCCGCAGCTCGGCCGCGATGTGTTCGCGCGCGGCACGCCCGAGGGCATCCCGGTCGTCCGACGCACGGTCTATGACGCGACCCTTTTCGAGCTGCTGAAGGCCTATGGCGACGGCCGGGCGCGCGCCGCGTCGTCGGTGCTGCACATCGAGCCGGCCGAGCTTTATTCCGTGGACGACGCATTGCAGCGCCTTTCGCGTTTTCTCGGACGCATGCCGGAGTGGCGCATGATGGCAAGCTTCCTCCCGCCCGACCTGCGCTTTGGTTTGATCCAACGCTCCGCGATTGCCGCCACCTTCGTCGCGAGCCTGGAGCTGGTACGCGAGGGGCGTCTGCAATTGCGCCAGGACAAGCTCTTCGGGCCGATCTACCTGCGCAGCCCGCCCTTGACCGAGGCCACATGACCGCCATGACCGACGAAACCAGCGCTCACGCGCTCCGCCTGATCGAAGCTCTGCTTTTCGCCTCCGCGACGCCGCTTGACGAAGCGGCTATCGCCGAGCGTCTGCCCGCCGGCGCCGACGTTCCGGCGCTGTTGGCGGCGATCGAGACGCAATACCGTGAGCGCGGCGTCAATCTCGCGCGCGTCGCCGGCGGGTGGACCTTCCGCACCGCTGCGGACCTGGCACCGCGCCTCAAGCTCGACGCGATGGTGCAGCGGCGCCTCTCGCGCGCGGCGATCGAGACATTGGCGATCGTCGCTTATCACCAGCCGGTGACGCGCGCCGAGATCGAGGCCATTCGCGGCGTGCAAATTTCCAAGGGGACCATCGACACTCTGATGGAGGTCGGCTGGATCATGCCCAAGGGCCGGCGCGAGACGGTGGGACACCCCGTTACCTGGGGCACGACTGATACGTTTCTCCAACATTTCAATCTCGCGGCGATCGGCGACCTTCCGGGCATGGACGAGCTCAAGGCAGCAGGGCTGATCGGACAGCGCGGTGCGATCGCGCTACGCGAAGCCGCATTGCCCGAATCACTCCCGGTCGAGGAGCGCGAAGAGGAGCCTGCACCACTGGAGCTCGATCCCCTCGTCGAGGAGGGTGCGGGCAAGGGATGACGAGCGCGATTTGCGGTTTATATTGAGGGGGCGACACTGCACGCTGAAGCTAGTTGTCCCCCGCGACTGCCAACCCTAAATGTCCAAGGTCACAAAGAGGAGGCGGAATCATGTCATTGAGGCTCAACCAGATAGCGCCGGACTTCACGCAAGAATCGACCGAAGGTCCCATCAATTTCCATAAATGGGCGGGCGATTCCTGGGTAGTCCTGTTCTCGCATCCGAAGGATTTCACGCCGGTCTGCACGACAGAACTCGGCAGAGTGGCGAAGCTTAAGACCGAGTTCGACAAGCGCAACGTCAAGGTGGTCGGCCTTTCGGTTGATCCGGTGGGGGATCACAAGCGTTGGGCGAACGACATCAAGGAAACCCAGGGTGCGGCACCGAATTACCCCATCCTTGCCGACGCCGATTACAAGGTCTCGAAGCTCTACGACATGCTGCCCGAAGCGGTGTCGGGCGATCCCAGCAAGCGCACGCCGGCCGACAACCTGACGGTTCGCAACGTCTTTATCATTGCCCCGGACAAGAAGATCAGATTGATCCTTGTCTATCCGATGGCCACAGGCCGCAATTTCGACGAGATTCTTCGCGTCATCGATTCGATGCAGCTTTCCGACAAGCACAAGATCGCGACCCCCGCTGATTGGAAGCAGGGCCAAGATGTCATCATCACCACTGCGGTGAGCGACGAAGAGGCGAAGACGAAGTTCCCCAAAGGCTTTAAGACGCTGAAGCCTTATTTGCGAGTGACGCCGCATCCCTGATCGCGCGTGAGCGACGCCCACGAGCTCGCAAGTTACTCCACTGCGGGTTCGCGGGCCCCAACGCGTTTACAGCGAACGGTGAGCTCGTTCGCGCCGACGCGCGCTGCCGCGACGGGGCGCGAGTCGGCGCTTTCGAATCCCTTGGCTCGTTCGAGCGCGAGCCCGGGACGTTGCCCGAGTCGAACGGGAGTCTCGTCCAAATTATTGGGGTGCTGAGGAAGCGCGAGCTGGGCGCGCAAACAGCGATCTTTGAGATAAGGGACCAGCGAGACCTACCATACTACAAATGAGCGAACATGACTCGAATATTTAATAGTCTTTAGATGAAATTCAGGGAAACGTCACTATTGTTTAAAATTGAAATGTTTCTTCGATAAAACTGAAATTTTCCCTCGATAGAGTCGAGTGACATGAGCTCTATCGTTTCTAGGCCGAAGCCTAACGAACCGGCTCGGGCCTTGGCGATACCCAGGAGGTTTGGAAAAAGGGGGAGCACATTCATGCCCATCAATCGACGGAGCTTTTTAACACAAAGCGGAGTTTTTTCCTTGGCTCTTGCAGCGCAAGGGCTTCATCGCGTCGCCGCATCGCCGGCCTCGTCGGCGTTTTCGCCGAGCCTGGCCTACCGTTGGGTCGACGTAACCCTCGACGCTGCGGCTAGCGAGATCGAGAAGCATAAACCAAGGCCGACGGTGAGTTCCCGTCTCCTCGCGATACCGATTTATGCAATGTACAACGCTTGGGCTGCTTACGACGCTCGCGCCATGGGTAGCATTCCCGAAGCCTTTGTGCGCCAGCCGCAAACGCAAGACTGTCGCGCGCGACAGGCCAAGGCGATGAGCTACGCGATGTTTCACGCGCACACTTTCGCGTTTCCGGAAGAGATCGAAATCGCCACGCGTTTCATGCGGCAACTTGGATACGATCCTGACCTTCCCGCAAAGGACCCGGCGACGCCCGAGGGCCTGGGGCGGTTTGCCGCCGAAGCAATCATTGCGGATCGCCGGCACGATGGGGCAAATCACCTTGGTGACGAGGTTGGCAGTAACGGCGAACCGTTTTCGGACTACACGTATTACCGCCCCGTAAATCCGGCGAGCGAAATCATAGACCCAAACCGTTGGCAGCCGATTGCGTTCAGTGACGGCAACGGAGGGACCGTCACGCCGGGCTTCCTCACACCTCATTGGTATCGCATAAAGCCTTATGCACTGAGCCGGCCGGACCAATTCCGCGCGCCGCCGCCGCCACCGTTGGCTCGGATGAACTCTTCCGCGAAGCCAAGGAAATCGTCGATCTCAATGCGGGCCTCTCAGCGGATGAAAAAGCGCTCGTGGAGTTTATGCGCGATGGGCCGCGCTCCACCGGTCAGGCCGGTCATTGGCTCTACTTCACCAAGCTCGTCTCGGAGCGCGACCACTACGATGTCGATCAAGACACCAAGATGTACTTTCTGACGGCCAGCTGTGCCCTGGATGCCTTCATAGCGTCTTGGGAAACCAAGCGTTATTACGATACATCCCGGCCTTGGACCCTCGCCCATTATTATTTCAGGGGCCAGGATATTCGGGGGTGGGGCGGCCCGGGCAAAGGCACGGTTTCCATGAAGGGTGAGGATTGGCAACCGTATTCTCCGGCCACGTTTATCACGCCGCCCTTCCCTGGATACGTCTCGGGGCATAGCACGGTCAGCGCTGCCTGCGCAGAAGGACTTCGGCTTTACACGGGCAGTGATCAATACGGGGTCAAACTCATCCGCCACGCGGGCGAATTGACCGAGCCCGGCTATGAGACGGAGGCGACCCTTGAGTTGCCGACGTTCACGATATGCGCGGATATGGCTGGCAGGTCGCGCATGTTGGGCGGCTATCACATTAATGCCGACAATGTCGAAGGTTTGAGCATGGGGCGTAAGATCGCCGCAGTTGTCTTTGCGAAGGCGCAAGCTCAGTTCGAGGGCAAAGCTATTTAGACCTCGCAAAAAAGCTAAAACGGATGGCTTCCGCGTCCGGCGTGCTGCCGGACGCCGAATTCTCTACCGGGGTCACCTGACGTTTTCCGGGGTCACTTGACGCTGACCCCTTGGCTTGGTCCGGGTTGAACTGGCGGCTGGCCTTTTGGCGAAGGACCGGGTGGTGAACCGCTCGCCGGTAAAAAGCAAATCATTGGGGTGCTGAACGACCGAGTTGCGTCCGAAGACGGCGGATCGATCTTTGAGGGCAGGGCCCAAGTGCTCCAGAGACGTATACATCTGTTGTGACCCCGATCACACTCTCCGATATAAATCGCCTCGCAATCCGTGCGCGCGCAGCCCAAGTGACGTGAGATTGCGCGACTGCGCGGTTCAACGATAGGCTCCGGACCGGCACCTTCAGAGCGGTTACAGTTCTATGATCATCGGCATCGATCTTGGCACCACCAACAGCCTCGTGGGCTATTGGCGAAATGACGAAGCGATCCTCATTCCAAACGCTCTCGGGCATTTGCTGACGCCGTCGTGCGTGAGCCTGGGCGACGACGGCCAGATTCTGGTGGGCCTGCCGGCGCGCGAGCGCCTCGCGAGCCATCCTCACCGCACGGCTGCCGCTTTCAAACGCTACATGGGGACGGAGCGCCTCCACTTTCTGGGCGAGAAGGGCTTCCGTCCGGAGGAATTGTCGGCTTTGGTGCTGCGCTCGCTCAAGTCCGACGCCGAGGCATCCCTGGGCCAAACCGTGCACGAGGCGGTCATCACCGTTCCCGCCTATTTCAACGACGCGCAGAGAAAGGCCACCAAAGCCGCGGGCGAGCTGGCCGGCCTCAAGGTGGACATCTTGCTGACCGAACCGACCGCGGCGGCGCTTGCCTATGGCCTTATCGGTGGCGACGCATCGGACGAGCAGACCCTTCTCGTGGTCGATCTCGGTGGCGGTACTTTCGACGTTTCCGTTTTGCATTGCTTTGAAGGAGTGACCGAGGTGCGCGCCACCGCCGGCGATAGCTGGCTCGGCGGAGAGGATTTTGTCGACGCGATCGTCGCGGCGTTCATGACCGGTCCCGGCCGAGATGCCGGTCTCCCCATGGCAAAGTCCGGCGCGTCCGTGCAGGGTCTGCTGCGCCGTCAAGCCGAGCTTGCGAAGCGCGAACTCAGCGACCATGAGTCCGCAACGATCGAAGTGCCTTATAAGGGTAAGGCGATTTCCTGGACGCTGTCGCGGGACACCTTCGAGCAGATATCGGAGCCGCTGTTGCTGCGTTTGCGGTCGCCGATCGAGCGAGCCTTGCGCGACGCGCGCGTGCGCCCAACCGATCTCACGCGGATCATCTTCGCGGGCGGCGCCACGCGCATGCCGATGTTCCGACGTCTGATCGCGCGCCTGTTCCAGCGGTTGCCGGTGCAGCATATCAATCCCGACGAGGTCGTGGGACGCGGCGCCGCCGTGCGCGCGGGCATGCGGATGCGCGACGAGGGCCTAAAGGAGAGCGTGCTCACCGATGTGTGCCCGTTCACGCTCGGCATCGAGACAACCGACCAGGACGTGCGTGGCCGACGCGTCCACGGCCTGTTCTCACCGATCATCGAGCGCAATACCATCATTCCCGCGAGCCGCTCGAAAACTTTCAGCACTATCGACGAGAACCAACGCGCGATTTCGGTCCGCGTTTTCCAGGGCGAAGGACGGCTCAGCAAAGACAACATCCTGCTTGGCGCCTTCAAGGTGCGGGTGCCCCCGGGGCCTGCGGGAAAGGAGAGCATCGACGTGCGCTTCACCTATGACACCAGCGGCTTGCTGGAAGTGGAGGCCAGCGTGCTCAGCACCAAAATGCGCGAGCGCATCGTGATCGAAGGCAATGCCGGGGTGCTCTCGCGCGAGCAAATTAAGGAACGGCTCGACTCCCTCGCAAAGCTTAAGGTGCATCCACGCAACCAAGCCGAAAACATGGCGGTGATCGCGCGTGCGGAGCGGTTATACGAGGAGCGACTCGGCGTGCAGCGCGATCAAATCGGAGGCTGGCTCACCGAGTTCCTGAGCCGAGTTGAGGATCAAGACCCGACCGAGATCGAGCATGCGCGTTCGGTGCTGGCGGAGCGGCTCGACGCGGTCGACGACAAATTTTTCCTCTAGGGACACTCGGGCGAGATGTGGCAGGTGCTCGGCATCGCGGCGACTGACGATCCGGTCGCGATCCGCCGGGCCTATGCCGCGCGTCTCAAGGCGCTCGACCCCGATCGGGATCCGGAAGAGTTCTGGGCTCTGCGCCGAGCCTATGAGTCGGCATTGGCTCGCGCTCGGCACAGCGCCAGGTCGCCGGTTCCGCCTCCCCCGCAAGTGCCCGATGCAGAATCGAATGGCGGAAACGCGGCTGAGAACGAATCGGAGAACGCGTCCGGCAGCGACGGAAATTTGGTGAACACCAGCGAACTAGAACGTGATCCCGTGGATAGCGCCGCGGTGCGGGCGCCAACCGAGACAGACATGCTGCTGGCCAATGCCCAAGCCGAAAGCGGCGCCGCGCTGGGGAGATTCCGCGGGGCGCTCAGCGAGCGCGACTGGTCGGCGGCAGCGAGGGAATTGGTGTCCGCTTCGGCGCGCGGCCTGCTGCCGCTTGCGAACGAGGAGGCGCACGCCGCGGAGGTGATGAAGGGCGCGATGGCGGATCGCGACCTCTCCGCCGCGAGCTTCCGCGCGGTCGCGCAGCAACTCCATTGGGACGGCCCGCTGACCTGGAGCCGCGGCGCACATGACAAGCTGCGTCAGCAGGTGTGGGCGCGCATAGACGCTGAAAACTGGTACACCGCCCTTCTAGAACAGGCGTCATACCGACCGCCCGGAGGCTTGAACTTGCATGGGTGGCTCGGGGGCGACCCCAAGCAGATCGAGCGCGGCGCTGCCATGATGGTGCTGGGGTACACGTCCGCGAACAACGCGCGCCGCCTGAAGAAGTGGCTCGACCCCCTGCTGGTCCAGGCCGAGCAGCACCAGCCCTGGCTGGGCAATCGCATCGATCCCTGCGTGATCGAAACCCTGCGCGACCGTCTCATCCCGCCACCGAAGGCGAAGAGCGGTGCGTCCTGGATCTGGATTTTTATCGCTATCGCCCTGCTGCAGGTTCTACTGGCGCTGGCCAACAAAAATTGAGCGCGGCGAACTCGCGGCCGCGACGTCGGATGGGCGAGCCGCGACCGAGGTTGCGGGATGCCACGGGCCTGAAGGCGCGGGTTTCCGGCTCGCCAAGAGCAAGTCAAGCTGGATAATGTCTCTTCAAGGTAAGATGCTGCGGAGCGCCGGCCAGTTGATTTGCTACGGGCCCGTCCTTTCTGCCAATATCCCGGCCGCATGGCGGTCGGCAGCACGCCGGCGACGATCGGTAGGTTTGTAGGATGTTTGATTTCGCGTGGTCCGAGCTGATGGTGATTGCGGTCGTGGCGCTGGTGGTGATCGGACCCAAGGACTTGCCGCGGGTGATGCGGTCGCTCGGTAAATGGGCGAGCCGCGCGCGCATGGTTGCACGCGAATTCCAAGGCAGCATCGATCAGATGATCCGCGAAAGCGAGCTCGAGGAAGTGCGGCGCGAGGTTCAGAAGGTGGCGGAGATCAATCTCGATCATGAGGTTAAATCCGCGGTTGATCCCGGCGGCGAGATTGGCAAGGCGTTGGAGTCGACGTCGGTTACGGCCTCGGATCCCGCGCTTGCACCGCCGGCCGCCGCGGGGGGCACCACCGCGCCGGAGGCAGCTCCCGCAGGCGGATCGGTGGGACCTGAGCAAGCCCCGGCGCCGGCGGCCGAGGGCGAGCATAGCCACGGCAAGACACCGACGCCGGCATGACGGGCACCACGCAGGACCGGGATGACGAGCTCGAGCAGGGCAAAATGCCGCTGCTGGATCATCTCATCGAACTGCGCCGTAGGTTGATCTATTCGGCGCTCGCGCTCGCGGTGCTTATGCCTCCCTGCTACTATTTCAGCCAGTATATTTTCGACTTCCTCACGCGGCCGTTGGCGTCGATCCCATCACTGACCGGCGAGCCGCACAAATTCATCTACACGGACCTGACCGAGGCGTTCTGGACCAACCTTCGGATCGCGTTCTGGGCCTCGTTCTGTCTCTCATTTCCCGTGATTGCGACGCAGCTGTATCTTTTCGTCGCCCCCGGGCTCTACCGCAACGAGCGGCGGGCATTCCTGCCTTACATGTTAGCGACGCCGTTCCTGTTCATCCTGGGAGGGGCGGTCCTTTACTATCTGATTTTCCCGGTCGCCTGGCGTTTCTTCCTGGGGTTCGAGCAGCCCGCCAGCAGCGGCCAACTCGCGATCACCGCCGAGTTGAAAGTAAGCGAGTACCTGACGTTGGTGATGCGGCTCCTGCTCGCCTTCGGCGTCGCCTTTCAGCTTCCGGTCGTTCTGACACTGCTGGCGCGGGTCGGCATCGTCACGGCGAAGCAATTGGCTGAAAAACGCCGCTACGCGATCGTCCTTATCACCGTCGCCGCCGCGATCCTGACGCCGCCCGACCTCTTCAGCATGACGGCCCTTGCGGTACCGATGCTCGCCCTTTACGAAATCTCGATCTTCTCCGCCAGGTTTGCAGAGAAGCAGCGCGCGCGCGCGGAGGCCGAGGCAGAGGAGTCCTTCAAGCAGTAACCTCGCGCGGTGGACGCGATGCGGCGCAGCAACTATAACCACGGCGCGATAATCGGCCGGACCACACGACCATGTTCGATCTGAAATGGATTCGCGACAATCCCGACGCCTTCGACCGGGGGCTGGCCCGCCGCGGCCTCCCACCGCAATCGCCGGCGGTGTTGAGTCTCGACAAGGCCTGGCGCGAGGCGCAGACGGAAGCCGAGCGGCTGCAGGCCGAGCGCAATCGTCTCTCGAAGGAGATCGGCGCCGCCAAGGCGAAGGGGCAGGACACCAGCCAAATCCTGGCTCAGGTTGTCGCCGGCAAGGACCGGCAAGCCGCGATGGAAGCGGTGGCCGCGGAACGGTCCCGCGAACTCGAGGAGTTGTTGGCCGGTTTCCCGAACATTCCCGGGGACGATGTTCCCGATGGGGAAGACGCCTCCAAAAACCAGGTCGTTCGCGCGCACGGCGCGCCACCGCGCTTCGACTTCGCCCCCAAGGATCACGTGGCGCTCGGCGAGGCGCTGGGCATGATGGATTTCGTGCGCGCGGGAAAGCTTTCCGGCGCGCGCTTCACCGTGTTGCGGGGCGAGCTTGCCCGCCTTGAGCGCGCGCTCGGCCAATTCATGATCGACATCCATACGCGCGAATTCGGATACACCGAGGTGTCGCCGCCGCTGCTGGTGCGCGACGAAGCCGCATACGGAACCGCCAGCCTGCCGAAATTCGCCGACGATCTCTTTCGCACCACCACGGGTCTTTGGCTGATTCCGACCGCGGAAGTGTCGCTCACCAATCTGGTTGCGGACGAAATTCTGGACGAGACGGTGCTGCCGCTGCGCTTCACGGCCTGGACACCGTGCTTCCGTTCCGAGGCGGGGGCGGCCGGCAAGGATACGCGCGGCATGATCCGCCAGCATCAGTTTTACAAGGTCGAGCTGGTCTCAATCTCGCATCCCGACCGCTCGGTGGAAGAGCATGAGCGCATGACCGCCTGCGCCGAGGCGATTCTGCAACGCCTCGGCCTTGCCTATCGCGTCGTGCTGCTCTGCAGCGGCGATATGGGATTCGCGTCGCGCAAGACCTATGACCTGGAAGTGTGGCTGCCGGGACAGGACGCCTATCGGGAGATTTCGAGCTGCTCCAATTGCGGCGACTTCCAGGCCCGGCGCATGAAGGCGCGCTTCCGTCCGAAGGAAGGGAAGGGGACCCGGTTCGTTCACACGCTCAACGGCTCCGGCCTGGCGGTCGGTCGCACCATGATCGCGCTCCTCGAAAACTACCAGCGCGGCAATGGGACCATAACGGTGCCCGAAGCGCTGCGGCCATACCTCGGCGGCAACGATGTGATCAACGGCAATGCTTGAGCGGCCGCTCGATCTCGCCAAGGCGCGCATTCTCGTCACCAACGACGACGGCATCGAGGCAAAGGGGCTCAAGCTCCTGTTCAAGATCGCGCGTACGTTTTCGCAGGATGTGTGGGTGGTGGCGCCGGAACTGGAGCAGAGCGGTGCCAGCCACTCGCTAACGCTCCACCGCCCGCTGCGCGTGCGCCAGCGTGGACCACGCCGATTCGTCGTCGACGGCACGCCCACGGACTGCGTGCTGCTGGCGGTCAATCGTCTGCTCAGCGATAAGCGCCCGAGCCTGGTGCTTTCGGGCATCAATGCGGGTGCCAATCTGGGCGAAGACGTGACGTACTCGGGCACGGTTGCCGCAGCGATGGAGGCGATCCTGCTGGGCGTTCCGGCAATCGCGCTCAGCATGCAGGCCATCGACCGCGGCAAAATCCGCTGGGAGACTGCGGAGGCATACGCCGCCAAAGTAATCCGCCGCCTCGTGGCGGCGCCTTGGGCGCCCAATACGCTCATCAACGTCAATTTTCCGGACCTGCCGGCGGATCAGGTCAAGGGCATCGCGGTTACGCGTCAGGGCCGGCACAAGATCGGCGATCAGCTTGCCGAGCGCATCGATCCGCGTGGCCGGGTCTACTACTGGATCGGCCCCAATCGAGATGTCGATATCGATACGGATGGCACGGATATCGCTGCCGTGACGCAGCACAAGATCGCGCTTACGCCGATCAGCCTCGATCTCACCAACGACGCCGCACTCAAGCCGCTGCGCCGGGTGTTCAAGTGACAACGCCGCTCGCAGTCAAGAAGGCGCGACTGATCATGGAGCTGCGCGCCGAGGGGATCGTCGACGCAAAGGTTCTGGCCGCAATCGAGCGGGTGTCGCGCGAGCATTTCCTGCCGGAGGCATTTCGCGACCGCGCTTACGAGAACGTGGCGCTGCCCATCGGCCACGGTCAAACCATCAGTCAGCCCCTGGTGGTCGCGCTGATGACCCAGGCGCTGGAAGTCGGCAGCCGCCACAAGGTCCTGGAGATCGGCACCGGCTCTGGATACCAGACGGCCGTGCTCGCGAAGCTCTGTCGCCGTGTCTTCACCATGGAGCGGCACCGCGATCTGCTGAAGTCGGCGGAGCAGCGCTTCGCGCCGCTGCGCATTCACAACATCACCACCCGCTTCGGCGACGGCACCAAGGGTTGGCCGGAGCAGGCGCCTTTCGATCGCATCCTCGTGACTGCGGCCAGCGAGGACGTGCCGCACGTGCTGTTGGAAAGCCTTGCCGATGGCGGTGTGCTGGTGATTCCAGTAGGGGCGGAGCACCGCGATCAAGAGCTGCTGCGCCTGCGGCGAAAGGGCGAGAGCATCGAACGCGAGTCGCTTGGCACCGTGCGATTCGTGCCCCTGCTCGCGGGTTTGCCGCGCGCCGAGACGCGTTGATTTGCGTGACAGATACCGGCTCCATTGAGAGGCACAAGCGCCGTAGCTTAGACTTTACTGCCATGACGCGGATCAGCACCGCCCAATTCCTTCGACTCTTTTCCGGTGTGCTGCTCGCCGCCGCGGTCGCGAGTTGCCAAGACGCGCAGCGCCCGGCCCCGCTTTACTATGGACAATCTCCCCACGGACAAGCGAGCGCGCCCGCTATTGTGGCGACGCCTTTGCCTCCGAGCCGCAGTGCGTCGGGCTCTGCCGCGCCGACGGGATCCGGCACACGCCCAGCGACAAGTTCCAGCACTCTCGCGCCGACCGCGAGCGGACCGCACCCAGCGGAGATCACGGTCGCGCGGGGCGACACGCTTTACGCGGTCGCGCGCCGCTACCAGTTGTCCACGCGTGCAATCATCGATGCGAACCACTTGGAGCCGCCCTACCGGCTGGTGGCCGGACGGAAGCTGATCCTGCCCCAGACCCAGACGGCTGCATCGACATCCCAATGGCCGATTGTGACGTGGGCGCCGCCATCCGCGGTCGCCCCGGCGCCGCCATCCGCGGTCGCCACGGCGCCGCCATCTGCGGTCGCCCCGGCGCCGCCTGTGGAACCCCCGCGCGCGCCACCCGAACCGAAGCCCGCGCCCAAGCCTGCGCCCGAGGCGGCCGCTCCTGCGGCGTCGGCTCCTTCGCCGAGTACGCCCGTCCCTGCGGCACCCGCAGCTCCCACGCCCGCTCCGTCGGCGAGTGCGCCTGCACCCACGACGCCTGCAGCGCCAGCACCGGAAGCAACCCCGTCCACGCCGCCGCAGGGGTCAGAGACCGCAGCGCTGCCGCCGCCACCGCCGCGGGCGGGCCGCAGCTTCCTCTGGCCGGTACATGGCCGCATCATCGGCCGCTTCGGTCCGGGGCAAAATGGCGGCGAGAACGACGGCATCGACATTGCGGCACCCGAGGGCACGCCGGTCGTAGCGGCGGAGTCCGGCATCGTCGCCTATGCCGGCAATGAGCTGCGCGGCTATGGCAATCTGGTGCTGCTGAAGCACGCGGACGGATGGATGACCGCGTACGGGCACAATTCGAAGATTTTGGTGAAGCGCGGAGATCGCGTGCTGCGGGGACAGACCATCGCCCATGTGGGCGCAACCGGCGCGGTCAGCGAGCCACAGCTGCATTTCGAGCTGCGCAAGGGGACGCGCGCGCTCGATCCGCTCAACTATCTGGCGCCGCTTGCCGCCACCAGCGGCTAGGCTTCAGCCGATCCGTTTTCCGAGCCGGCCCGCGAGGTCCTGCACGAATTGCCAGGCGACGCGGCCCGAACGCGCACCGCGCGTGATCGACCACTCGTTGGCCTCGGCCTTGAGCTGCTCTTCCGATACCGCGAGACCGTAGCGCTCGGCATATCCGCGCACCATGGCGTAATAGGTCTCGTTGTCGCAGGCATGGAAGCCGAGCCAGAGACCGAAGCGGTCGGAGAGCGAGACCTTTTCCTCGACGGCCTCACCGGGATTGATGGCGGTCGAGCGCTCATTCTCGATCATGTCGCGCGAGAGCAAGTGGCGCCGGTTCGAAGTTGCATAGAGCACGACGTTTGCGGGCCGGCCCTCGATGCCGCCTTCGAGCACGGCCTTCAACGACTTGTAGCTGGTGTCCTGCTGGTCGAAGGAGAGATCGTCGCAGAAGAGGACGCAGCGGCGTTCGGTGGTGCGCAGGAGCGCCAGCAGATGCGGCAGGCTCGGAATGTCCTCGCGATGGATTTCCACCAACACCAGCGAGCGCGGGTGCCGCGCATTCACCGCCGCGTGCACCGCCTTCACCAATGAGCTCTTGCCCATGCCGCGGGCGCCCCAGAGCAGCACGTTGTTCGCGGGAAGTCCGGCGGCGAAGCGCTCGGTGTTTTCGAGCAGGATGTCGCGGACGCGATCGATCCCCTTGAGGAGATCGATATCGACCCGGTTCACCGCGGGCACCGGCTCCAGCCACTCGCGTTCGGCGTGCCAAACGAAGGCGTCGGCGGCGCCCAGGTCGTTCACCGGAGCGGCGCGCGGAGCCAGGCGATCGAGGGCATCGGCGATGCGCGTCAGAAGTGGCTCCAGGCTTGGCTTGTCGGTCATCGAAAGAGGCGGAAATCCAGGGGTTTGGAGCGCGGCGGACCCTAGCACATCGCAATCGCCCGTCAACCGATGCGCTCCTACGCCAGGACCGCGGCGAGACCGCTCAAGCCATTGCCCTTTTGGGGCAAACCGCGTACCAATGCCGCCTGAACAGAACCGGGAGGTCCGATGTTCATCACGCCGGCCTATGCGCAATCGCTCTTCGGGGGCGACGCAAACGGCCTCATGCAATTCGCTCCGCTAATCCTGATCTTCGTGGTCTTCTACTTTCTGCTGATCCGTCCGCAGCAGCAGCGTCAGAAGCAGACGAAGTCGATGCTCGCGGCATTGCGCCGGGGCGATCGGGTCGTCACCGCCGGGGGCATCATCGGCACGGTGGCGAAGGTGATCAACGAAAACGAGGTCTCGGTCGATATCGCGGAAAATACTCGCGTGCGCGTCGTGCGCAGCACCATCACGCAGGTGCTCGCCAAGACCGAGCCGGCCTCCAAGAGCAAGGATAAGGAGGACGAGGACGAAAAGGAGACCGAGGTCGCCAAAAGCGACTGATCGGATGCCGGTAGCGAAAGCATAGCCGATGCTCTATTTCGAGCCCTGGAAGATCATTCTGATCGTCGGAACGTGCGTGCTGGGCGTGCTGTTCACGCTGCCCAATCTCTTCAGCAAATCCACCCTTGAGAGCTTGCCCCGCTGGATTCCGCATCCGCAAATCAGCCTGGGCCTCGACCTCCAAGGCGGCTCGCATCTGCTCTACGAAGTCGACATGAACTCGATGCTGCGCGAGCAGCTCAACAACGCGCTTGATTCCGTGCGCACCGAGCTGGTGGCCGCCAAGATCGGCTACAGCCAGCTCGAAGTGCAGGGCGATCAGATCGTGATTCAGTTGCGCGACCCCGCTTCGATCGAAAATGCGCGCGCCATCCTACAGAAGATCGATCCGGATTTCAGCGTCGAGGTCAGCCCCGACGGACACGCGACGATGACTTACAACGAGGCCGCACTCGAGGCGCGCAAGCATAAGGTGATCGAGCAGTCAATCGAGGTGATCCGGCGGCGCATCGACGAGACCGGCACCAAGGAGCCGACGATCCAGCGGGAAGGCGAGGACCGCATCCTCGTGCAACTGCCGGGCGTCGACGATCCCGAGCGCATGAAAGCTCTGATCGGCAAGACCGCCAAGATGACCTTTCAGCTCGTGGACCTCAATGCCGACCCGCAAAGTGGGCGAGCGCCGCCCGGCGACGAGCTGCTCCCGAGCGAGGAGGACAAGCGCAATCCGAACGCGCAGCGATCGCAATATCTGGTGAAGCGGCGCGTGGAGGTGAGCGGCGATATGCTGACCAGCGCCACGGCGGCACCCGGGCAGGGTGATCAGGCCGGGCTTTGGGTGGTGAACTTCAAGCTCGACAGCCGGGGCGCGCGCGCATTTCAGCGTGTCACCAGCGAAAACATCGGGAAGCCCTTTGCGATCGTGCTGGACGGCAAGGTGATCAGCGCGCCCGTGATCAGGAGCGAGATTCGCGATCAGGGGCAAATCACCGGCAATTTCACCGCGCAGAGCGCGACCGATCTGGCGCTGCTGCTGAACGCCGGCGCGCTCCCGGCCAGGCTCACGGTGATCGAGGAGCGAACGGTCGGACCCGATCTCGGCGCCGACTCGATCCGCGCCGGCACCATCGCCAGCATCGTCGGAATGATCCTTGTGATGGTCTTCATGGTGCTGTTCTACGGGTTGTTCGGCATTTACGCCAATGTCGCGCTGATCTTCAACCTGTGCTTGATGCTGGCGTGCCTTTCGCTGCTGGGCGCGACGCTCACGCTGCCGGGGATCGCGGGGATCGCGCTCACCACCGGCATGGACGTGGACGCGAATGTGCTGATCTACGAACGCATCCGCGAGGAAGTCCGCAATGGCCGAACCGTGCTGGCGGCGCTCGAAGCCGGATTCAGGCGCGCTTTCGGCACCATCCTCGATAGCCACGTCACCACCTTGGTGGCGGGAGCGCTCATGTTCTGGCTGGGCTCGGGGCCGGTCAAAGGTTTTGCGGTGACGCTCAGTATCGGCGTCATTACCTCGCTGTTTTCGGCGATCCTGGTCACGCGACTGCAGATCGTGACGTGGGTCCGCCGCCGGCGGCCGAAGGCGATTCCAATCTGACCTCGGCGGAAGGCCGCGCCGATGGATCTGACGCCCATCATCCAGCGCGGCCGGCAGGTGATCGAGAGCTATGGGCCCGGTGGCTTCCGCGTCAGCGGCCAGGCCTATGCGAGCTCGATCCTGATATTTCCCGATCAGACTTTGCGATGGGATGTGGGCGATCCCTCCGCGATCAAAGAGGCTGATCTGGCGCCCGTGCTAAGCCATGGCGGGGTCGAGATCTTGCTGCTGGGCTGCGGGGCTCGGCTGCTGCCGGTCCCGCCGGCATTGCGGCAAGCGCTCAAAGCCGCCGGCATCGTCGTCGATCCCATGGATACCGGTGCCGCCTGTCGCACTTACAACGTGCTGATGGCCGAGGAGCGGCCGGTGGCGGCGGCACTGATCCGGCCAGAGTGACTTCAGGGCGCCGGACGGAGCACCAGAGTTATTGCGGAGAAGGCGGGCAGTGCCCGCCTTTCCGACAGCTTCGCCTGAACGCTACTTCCCGCCGAGGCGCTTGGCCGCTTCGTCCCAGTTGACGAGTTGATCGAGGAAGGTCTGGACGAAATCGGGACGCCGGTTCTGGTAGTCGAGATAGTAGGCGTGCTCCCACACGTCGCAGGTCAACAGCGCCGTCTCGCCGGAAACCAGCGGTGTCTCGGCGTTGGCGGTCTTGATGACCTTGAGATGCCCCCGGTCGGCGACCAGCCACCCCCAGCCGCTGCCGAATTGGCTGACCGCGGCATTCTTGAATTGTTCCTTGAACTTGTCGAAGCCGCCGAAGTCGCGGGCTATCGCCTGCGCGAGTTCGCCGGTCGGGGCGCCGCCGCCCCGCGGCTTCATGGAGTGCCAGAAGAACGTGTGGTTCCACACCTGAGCCGCGTTGTTGAAGACGCCGGCCCTGGCCGCATCCTTGGCGGTCTCCTTGACGATCACCTCGATCGATTTGGAGGCGAGCGGCGTGCCCTTGATCAGGTTGTTCAGGTTGGTGACGTAAGCCTGGTGGTGCTTGCCGTAATGAAAATCCAGGGTCTTCGCCGACATATGCGGCTCGAGCGCGGATTTGTCATAGGGAAGCGGGGGAAGTTCGAAAGGCATTACCGGTACTCCCGTGTGGATAAGGAAACGCGACGTGCAAAACGCGGCTGAAAATGGAACGGGGCCTTGCGGGCCCCGTTCCAACCGTCGCGAAATTAAAATTGGTTCTAGTCGGCTCGGAGTACAGCGCTCAGAAGTAGTGCGAGGTCGAAGCCATGCAGTACAGCATGGGGATTGACAGCAGCGTGTTGACGCGGGAGGTGAGACCAGCGAGACGCCCCGCCTTTTTCTTCTCGTCCGCCGTCGCGTCGACGATGCCGAGCACTTTCTTCTGGTTCGGCCAGATGATGAACCAGACGTTGAACCACATGATCGCGCCCAGCCACATGCCGAAGCCGATCGCAGTGTTGCGGGCAATGTGATCGCCAATTCCGAGCTTGATCGCGCTGCCGAGATAGCCGCTCAGATACGCGAGGATCAGGCCGGTGACGATTGTCGACATTGCGCCCCAGCGGAACCAGAACAACGCGGCGGGCGCAATGAACTTCGTGATCGCCGGTTTCTGCTCGTCCGGAATCTTCGGCATCGACGGGCTTTGCACGAAGTTGAAGTACCAGAGGTGGCCGATCCACATGATGCCGCTGATGATATGCAACCAGCGAAATGCGAATGCCCACCATTCGTATGAGGTCAAAAACATGGCGTTCCCCCTGTTGCCGGCGTCAGGCGCTGATCGCGCGGATCAAGAGATGCACCACGACCGTCAGCACGAAGCCGAGGAAGACGGTCTGGCTCAGCGAGTCCAAAGGATTTTTCATGTCAGCCCCCTGACGGGTGGAGTGTCCGTTGCGATGGGTGTAGCGATAAGATGACTAGCATAGCACAGCTCAACCCATGGGCAATCCATGATCCCGGAATCGGCACAGGCCGATAAAGCAGCGGATCGAAAGTCGCTTGCCGCGCTGGTGAGGCGGCACGACCGCGAACGTTATCTGACCACGTTGTTCGCGCCGGCCGATCGGCGGGAGGCAATGCTCGCCCTTTTTGCCTTCAACTACGAGATCGCCAAGACTCGCGAGGTCGTGAGTGAGCCGCTGCTGGGACGCATCCGCTTGCAGTGGTGGCGCGAGGGCATCGATGCCGCCTTTGGCGAAGGCCGGGTGCGCGAGCACGAGGTGATGACGCCGCTGGGCGCGTCGATCCGGCGCCACCGCCTCAGCCGGGTCGATTTCGATCGGTTGATCGACGCGCGGGAGCAGGATCTGGAGCCGGAGGCTCCGCCCACCCTGGTGGCGCTGGAAGGGTATTGCAGGGATAGCTCGGGGACGCTCCAAACGCTGGTGCTGGAGGTGCTGGGCGAGCCGGGGGAAATCGCGCGTGGCGCCGCAAGCGCGGCCGGCACCGCCTACGCGCTCGCCGGCCTCTTGCGTGCGGTTCCGTTTCATGCGCGTGCCAAGCGGCAATTCATTCCGCGCGCGCTGGCGGATGCGGAGGGTCTCGATCTCCGCGATCTGTTCGAACTCCGGCCCACGCCGGCGCTCGCAACCATCGTCGAGCGCCTCGCGGCGCGTGCGGAGGAGCATCTGGCGAGGGCGCGGGCGCACCGCAGCGAGATTCCGCGCGCCGCGGTGCCGGCGCTGTTGCCGGCGCGCCTCGCCACGGCACACCTCCGCCGGCTCAAGCGTGCGCGCTTCAACGTCTTCGCGCCGGAATTGGCACGACCGATCGGCGGCGCGATCTCGCTCACCATGGCCGCGCTGACCGGCCGATATTAGGGATGCTCACTCCGCCGCGGCGCGGTCGGGCGCGAGCCAATGGTCCAGGTCGGCGAGGGCGCGCCGCGCCATCATCGGCTTGCGCTCGCCGCGGTTGTGACGGGAAATCGCGCCTTCCGGCAGCGGCGGGAACAGGCCGAAATTGATGTTCATGGGCTGAAAGCTCTGGTGATCCGCGCCGCCGGTGATGTGCGAGAGGAGCGCGCCCAGTGCCGTAGTAACTGGCGGCGCGGAGAGCATGCAGCCGAGCCGCTCCGCCGCCGCGAACCGTCCCGCCAGCAATCCGATCGCGGCGCTTTCCACATAGCCCTCGACACCCGTGATCTGCCCGGCAAAGCGCAGCCGCGGCATGGCGCGCAGCCGCAATTCGGTATCGAGCAGGCGCGGGCTGTTGAGGAAGGTGTTGCGATGCAGTCCGCCCAGCCGCGCGAACTCCGCCCTTTCGAGGCCGGGGATCATGCGAAAGATGCGCACCTGCTCGCCGTGGCGCAGCTTGGTCTGGAAGCCCACGATGTTAAAGAGCGTGCCCAGCGCATTGTCCTGGCGCAGTTGCACCACCGCATAAGGGCCCCGCATCCGCCTCGGATCACGCAGTCCGACCGGCTTCATCGGCCCATACCGCAACGTATCAACGCCGCGTGCCGCCATAACCTCGATCGGGAGGCAGCCGTCGAAATACGGCGTCTCTTTCTCCCAGTCCTTGAATTCGGTCTTGTCACCCTGCAGCAGCGCCGCGACGAAGGCGAGGTATTGCTCGCGTTCCATTGGGCAGTTGATGTAGTCGGCGCCATCGCCCTTGTCATAGCGTGACTGCCGCCACGCCACGGTCATGTCGATGCTGTCGGCATGTACGATGGGAGCGATCGCGTCAAAAAAAGCGAGGGCGTCCTCGGCGGTGAGGCTGCGGATCGCGGCCGCGAGTGCGGGCGAGGTCAGCGGTCCGGTCGCAACGATGACGCTGTCCCAGTCCGCGGGCGGGGGCCCAGCGATCTCCTCGCGCGCGATCGTGACGAGCGGGTGCGCCGCCAGCGCCGCCTCCACCGATCCTGAAAAACCCTGCCGGTCGACGGCAAGCGCACCGCCCGCGGGCAAGCGGTGCGCATCCGCCGCGCGCAGGATGAGCGAGTCCGAGCGCCGCATTTCCTCGTGCAGCAGCCCCACGGCATTATGGAGACTATCGTCGGATCGCAGGGAATTGGAGCAAACCAGCTCGGCGAGACCATCGGTTACGTGCGCCTCCGTGCGGCGGATGGGGCGCATTTCGTGCAGCACCGCGGGCACGCCCAGCGCGGCGATCTGCCACGCGGCCTCGCTCCCGGCCAGACCGCCTCCAATGATATGAATGGGTTCGGGCTTTGCGGGCATGCCGGAGATATTACCGCGGCGACGGCGCGGCTAGCAGCGCTTATTATCGGCGACCCCGCCGGTATGGAGGAGCCCATGGATGCCAACGCCGAGGCACGCGCGACGCTTGAACGATCGGGGCTTCCCGCACCGGCGGTCGCGGATTGGCTCGCGAACGAGCCGAAGATCGGCGGCGATTATTCCGACGACGCACTCGCGCACATGCGGTTTTGGCGCGCGGGCGAGGAGTTGGTGGGTCGGCTGCCGCGCAAGTCCGAGCGATCCGAGCCGGCCCGCCAGGCGGCGGCGGTTCTGCACCGCATACTTCGCGTGAGCCGCGACCGCTTCCTCGCGACCCATATGGAGACGCTCTATCGCGGGATCACGCACGAGTTTAAGAACTTTGTCCGCGTGGAGCGCCTCGCATATGCAGCCGCCGAACTGCTGCCCGGGCTGGTGCCGACCGCGGATCAAGTGGCCGCCGAGGCGCAGCTTTTACAGCGCGACAAGGAAGGACGCGAGATCGACCAGGGACTCCTTTTCTCGCGCATTCTTGCCCACCCCGTCACGGGCGCGCACCTTTGCCATGCGATGCTGCTGCCCCGCGCGGAAGCGGTCGAGCGATTGCCTATGCTCCGCGAGCGCGGTGCGCTTGACCTCGGCGCCGCCCGCGTCGAGCGGCGCGGCAAGGCCTCGCACGTCACCATGAGCAATCCGCGCTTCCTCAACGCCGAGGACGAGGGCACGATCGATGCGGTCGAGACCGCCATCGATCTGGCACTGCTCGACCCCGCGACCGAGGTGTGCGTGCTCCGCGGCGACGTGGTCGAGCATCCGAAATATCGCGGAAAGCACGTGTTCTCGACCGGGATCAACCTAACGCATCTCTACCACGGCAAAATCTCGTACCTCTGGTACGTCAAGCGCGAGATGGGCTTTGTCAACAAAATGTACCGCGGTCTCGCCACCCCCGACGCGAGCCCGGATGAGATTTGTGGCGATCTCTCGGAGAAGCTCTGGATCGCGGGTGTCGATGCCTTCGCGATTGGCGGCGGTTGCCAGTACCTCCTGGCGCTTGATTACGTGGTGGCGGCGCGCGATGCCTATATGACGCTCCCCGCGCGCAAGGAAGGCATCATTCCCGGCGCCGCCAACATGCGGCTGCCGCGCTTTACCGGCGACCGGATCGCACGTCAGGCGGTCCAGCACGGGCGCCGCATCAACTGCGATACGCCGGAGGGACGGCTCATCTGCGATGAGATCGCGACATCGGAAACCATGGACCGCACGCTCGACCGCGTGGTCGAAGACCTGACGGGCTCGGGCGTGGTGAGCGCCGCCGCGAACCGGCGTGCATTCCGCGTGGCTCAGGAACCGCTCGATCTCTTCCGCCGTTACATGGCGGTCTATGCGCGGGAGCAGGCTTTTTGCCACTTCAGCCCGGCGCTGATCGCCAATCTGGAGCGGTATTGGAACGCGGCGGAGCGCAAGCCGTAGGGTTGCGGGAGGCTACTGTTACCGGCCTGCAAAACGGGCTAAAGTACAATTCTCGCGGTCACATCGAGGCGAAAGGGGGGGGTCAAATGCCCTACCATCTGGAAGGCCGGCTGCTCGAAGTCTGCAATTGCCGTGTGCTTTGCCCCTGCTGGATCGGCGAGGACCCGGACCCCGGCACCTGTGACACCATCGTATCCTGGCATTTCGACAAGGGCACTATCGATGGTGTCGACGTGACGGGAACCACTATCGCGATCATTGCGCATCTCCCCGGCAACATCCTCAAGGGCAATTGGCGCGTCGCGGTCTATGTGAGCGACAACGCGACCGACAAGCAGCAAGAAGCTCTGCTCAAGGTCTATACCGGCAAGCTCGGCGGCCCGGTGGCCGATCTGGTGAAGCTGATCGGCGAAGTCGTCTCGGTGGAGCGCGTGCCGATTCAGTTCCGGGTCCAGGGCGGCAAGGGCACGATCAAGGTCGGCGACGTCGCCTATGCCGAGCTGGAGCCCTACCAAGGCGCCACCGGCAGCAATACCACGCTCTCCGACACGATCTTCTCGACCGTGCCGGGCGCGCCGGTGTTCGTCGGCAAGTCGCCGCGCTACCGCTCCAAGAACAAGGCGCTCGGCATCGATCTCGACATCAAGGACCACAACGCGCTGCAGAGCACTTTCGTCTTCAAGGGGTGACTTGAGCGCAACGCGGCTGCGCCATGGTTGCCCTCGGCCACCGGCGGTACTTCCTGCTGCTGATGGGCGGACTCATCGGCAGCAGTTGGCTCACGTTGTGGCTTTGGGCCGAGAGCCCTTACGGCCGGTGGCTCGATCACGGACAATGGACGGAGATCGGCTTTGCCGCGAGCCTCTGCCGCGCGGTCCCCGCGGGTGAGTGGGTCCTACCGGCGCTCCTCTACAGTGGCGGATGGCTGTTGATGTCGGCGGCGATGATGCTGCCGACGGCGCTGCCGCTGCTCGATATCTTCGATCGGCTGACTGCGGATCGCGTGGATCACCGTCGCCTGATGACGCTGGTGATCTCGGGATATCTCGCGGTCTGGGGCGCGTTCGGTCTGCTGGCGCACGCGCTCGATCATCTGCTGCATAGTGCGGCCACCGACAGCGCGTGGCTGACAACGAATGGTTGGATCGCCGGCACGGCCGTGTTGGCGCTCGCCGGCGCCTTTCAGTTCAGCGCGCTCAAATACCACTGCCTCGACAAGTGCCGCACACCGCTCAGCTTCGTGATGGAGCATTGGCGAGGCTATGCGCAGCACTGGAACGCTCTCAAGCTGGGCTTGCGCCACGGCGCGTTTTGCGTCGGCTGTTGCTGGGCGATCATGCTGATCATGTTCGTGGTCGGAACCGGGAGCGTCGGCTGGATGCTGGCGCTGGGCGCGATGATGGCGATCGAGAAGAACATGCCCTGGGGCCGCAAGCTCACCCCTTGGCTGGGCGCGGGCCTGCTGGGATGGGCGGCGGTGATCGCCATCCCGCATTTATCGGGGATAGCAACTTAGATTCTGATCCGGCAAGGGGATACTTCAAGCTCGCCTTCGCCGCGAGGAGGTAGAGCCGTTTCAACAGATTTTCTGATGGCCGGTGGGGATGATGCCTCTCACTCCGCCGCCCGATTTAAATTCTCAATTTTTTGCGACCCCATCAACAATCCGGTACGGCGTAGCAGTAGGCTGACCAGCTCTGCCTGACTGTGCGTGTCGGTTTTCTCCTGAGCGCGCTTCAGCAGTGTGCGTGCTGTCAGGACGGAAATACCTGCCGAAGACGCATACTGCGCCAGGGAACGACCCTCGCATATGGCGAGGACAACTTTGCTCTCGGCCGGCGTCAGGCCGAAAAGCTGAGCGAATTTAAGCGTTGCCTCCATTCGCTGCTCGCGCAGGTCATTGACGATGACGAGACTGGCGGGAATGGCATTTCCCCCGGTATCGGTGAACATCATCGCCGACACAAATATGAGTGGTGATGATTTGCGCTCGGCAAATGAGCTCGTGCGCAAGATACGCCAGGCACCGCCGTCTACCGGATGATCGATGCTACGGGTGATGAAGCGGATTGCCGCCCAAAGCTGTGGTTCCAAGGCGGACTGCCGTGCAACGAGACGCCCCCGGATTGATGCCAGTATTTCGCCCTTTCGCAGAATCCGCCTCGCCGGTGCCGTCATGTATTGAATTTTGCAATCTCGGTCCGTTATGAACGCGGCAACCCCGAGCCTCTCGAGCACGGTACCGATATCCGTGCCCCGGCTCTCGGCGGCGTGCATTTTGGCGGCAAGCCATTCAGAATTGCAGAGGTGATGACCGAGACGCTTCAGGCGCTGTATCGAGTCCTGCCCAAATCGGCCGGAATCTTTGCTCCGGCGCAGCACCAGGCTTTTTTCCCCGACACGATCCCTGCGCAATTCGATAAACATCAGATGGTCGGCGCGGAGCGGTCGGAAGAAGTCGTTGTACATCTCGCTGCGCAGATAGGTCCCATAGTCATCGTAAGAATTATCCGTCAGGACATCACCGACGGTAATCCCCTTCCAATGAAAAAATGAGGCAGGATGCAAGCGAGAGTAATGGTTCTCGTAAGCCCGCTGCCACGCGCGCGGCAGAACATCCGTAGCAGCAATTCGCACGGAACCGGTCAGCCGATCCCGCATCATTGTCACCGAATAGGTGGAATTGAATTCGCGCGTAAGCTCCGGGAGCAGCTTCTGCCACCGATCCCGTTCTGACAATCCATCGTAGATGCGGCGGACAATTTCCGCGTCAACCCAACTGCGCTCTTCCATAGCGCCTTTCCCGACGCCCTCCTTATAACCGTTGCGAATCGCACCGTCGACATTCTTCGCTGCACGTACCCCATATGGGGGCTGCCAGCTTTGTTACCTGCTGCTACGACCGACGCAGTGAGCGCGTCAGGAACATGGTTAACACGCCGGCACCAGCAAAACCGCATGAGCGCCGCGCGGCAAGCCGGGGCGCAACCTTCAGAATGCTGCGACGCGCCGACGGTTAGAAGCGCCGCTGATGGCGAGTTGATTAGCATGAGGAGGTCGCTCGCATGTCGCTTCATGGTGCGCTTGTCGCGGAATATCTGCGCTGGGGCGCTCTGTCGTTTGTGGCTCCGATCGGTTGGGAACGGTCAAAGTGGCGTCGGAGGAGCGGCACGAAGCACGTGTGGCTGTGGGTGTTGATATTTGTGGCACTCGCGTTGGGTCAGCTGACGATCGCGGTTCTGCATCCCGTAGCCGTGGCGGAGGTTTTCGCCACGACCTAGCGCCGAACAACCATGCTCATGCAAATTCCGACGCTTGCGAATAGTCAGTCGGGGACGCCAGCCTGCGCCGAGCCGCGGGTTTGTGGAGAGCTCCATGGCAGATAGATACCGCGCAAGAACTCGATCAGAGGGACCGGGCCCACGACCTAAGCTCGCTGGCGCGGTTGCGATGTCGTGGCGCCCCATTGCGCTGGTGTTCCCGCCTTTTGCCGCCGGCTATTACCTCTCTTATCTGTTCCGAACTATCTTGCGGTTCAGGGCATGACGCTGGCTTGGTTCCTCTGCCCTCGTTTTCTTGTTTCACCGAGCTGCCAAAAGGTGACCGGAAAACGCGAGAGCGTGGAAGGCATTGAACTTCTTTGATCAGGGATACGAGGACAACTTCATGCGCTCGGATATTGCTCGCAGGCGAGTAATCAGCGAGTCTGACGGGCGGCACGTCAAACGGCCGAAGCAGCGAAACTCGGAGGCGTGGACGCTCTATTTCGGGAATGAGGGGCATTTCCCATGAGTGACTATCTTGGCTACCTGGCAAGCATACTTGTGCTTTGTACATTCTGTACAAAGACCATGATGCCGTTGCGCATCATCGCACTCGGCAGCAACGTGGCGTTTATCGCGTATGGCGCGCTGCTGCATCTTTACCCGGTCCTAATTCTGCATGCCGTCCTGTTGCCGTTGAATGCTTGGCGACTGACGGAAATCTTTCGGCTCGTGAAGCGGGTGCAAGGAACGGTCGACGATGATCAGGTTTTTCGCGCTCTCTTGCCGTTTGCCAAACGTATGACCGCCCGACGTGGCGAGGTGGTTATACGCAAGGGTGACGTTTCCGACGCACTCTATCTCGTGATGGAGGGGGCTCTCTGGGTAGAGGACGCGGAGGCCGAACTTGGTCCGGGCAGCATCGTCGGCGAGATGGGGGTGTTAAGTCGCACCCATCTCAGAACGGCGACAGTCGATGCGAAGAGCGATTGCGTGCTGGGGCGCGTGGCGGCGGAAGATTTTCAACGCGTCTATTTTACCAATCCTGGGCTCGGATTGTCGTTGGTTCGCCTGATCATCGATCGCCTTACCCGTGAATTGGAGACGCGGCGCTTGGAGGCAGTCGAAGCTTGAGCCTCAGTCATGCGAGTGTCTGAACCGGCTCATGAACGGCCTTCAGCGTGATGTCCGCATAGGGTCCGCTTTTGCTCCCGTTAGCAGGCTTCCGTTGGCCCCATCTTCCGAAAAGTGCCAATCGCGGAAATGGCCTTGCGCGCGCCCCGATTGGGTAAAGGCAGGTACACCCGTGACACAAATGGCCCCCCGGCAATGAACCCACGGATCATCGCATCCTGGGCGGCACCGGTGGCAAATTCACGGAAAACCCGACCTATGACTAGTTGTTGACCCTAACTAGCTGGCCGTTCCTGCAGACCCAGAGCTCGTCGTCCATATCCACGGTTTCACCTTCGCCGGCATGTTTACCGGTATATCCGGTGAACGCGTTGCTTGGCATTTTATAGTCGCAGCCTCCTGACGATTCAGTTCCTTGAGTGCAGCCAACTTGGAGGACACTAACCGCCACAGCCAAGATCAATGTTGTACGTCGGAGCATGATGGGACTCCTTTCAACGCGGTTGGAGTATGTGGATCATCCTTTAGCGAAGACGTGCAAGGCAGCTGACAAGGCTAAGCACACGGCACCGACAAGTTTCGCATCGAGGCGCCCCGACGAGACGGTGATCACGTCGTTCGCAGCGCGGATCGATGCCGGGAGCCGTCGGAGTCGGTGGAGCTTCGGGCACGGTTCGAAGGCATCGGAGACCGCAAGTGAATGATCGGGATTAGTGTCTCGATTTGCAGCGAGTTATGTCGATCTAAGTCTAAATCAATGGCGTTCTGTAAAGCCCTGAGTCCTGCTCTCTCCGGCGTGTCAGATGGCAATTCACCCAAGCTGGCGTGGTGGCCGGCGGCAAAACCCGTAGCGCCGCGCGGCCGCTGATACCCTTGCTGGGTCCCGATCAACTCGATATCGCATTTTCCGGCCAGTAGGCGGGGCCTGCTTGGGGCCTAAGGTGCGCTTTGCCTCCCGGAAACGGACTCTCGGCAGACCGTCGCGGCACGTCGCAAATGTGCCAACAACGGAAGTCGAAGTCATTCGGTCGGCCTTCAGCAGCACCATAAGCGCACGATGGCTGTTGCATCGGGCGGTTCCAAATCTCGATCAGGAAGGGTCAGCTCGGGAAAACAAGGCACGTCGTCGTGCCGTGCGCGAGCAATCGCCCATTACTGTCCTTGACGCATCCCTCCGCCGTGCCGATGCGACGGCCACAGTTGAGCACCTTACCCTCGGCCCTGATCAGGCCCATCTGCGGCGTGATCGCGCGGACGAGAGAAATTTTGAACTCGAGCGTCGTACTGCTTAGGCCCCTCTCCAGCATCGATTGAACGGCCAGTCCCATGCAGCTGTCGAGAAGCGTCGCCGTGAGGCCGCCATGGACGGTGCCCCAGGGATTGAGGTGGCCCGAAGTCGGCACGATCGTGATGACGACGCGGCCACTCTCGGCCTCGACGATATCGTAGCCCAACGTCTGGGCGATGGTATTGAGGGGCAGCGTTCCGTTGGCGAGCCCCCGGACGAACTCGAGCCCGCTCATCTCTTTTTGCCGCTCGGCACTCACGGTGCCGTAGATCTTCGTGGCCATGATTGTCGCCCTCCTCTCTCAGCCGGACTCGCGTTCGCTGCTTGAACGCAAGGGGCGTTGCTACCTGCATTTAGAGAAGCTGGCGATCCGAAACTTGCTCATGAATTTTCAATTGTGGTTGCGCGGCACTGACGTCGCTCTGACCATAACCGGACGCATCCTGGTCGATCAAAGTTGGACAATGTTATGGGCCGTTTGGGGTCAAACTGAGTAGTCGGGGACCAGAAAGACTACGACCGCTTTGCCCCCTAACAGCGGACATTCCCCTTGAGAGGCGCCGCTCCCGAGAGGTGCCGCCCCCCGGACTGTAGATCATCCGATCGGTGCGTTGTGATGAGCGGGCACGAAAATTGCGTCGTGCTTCCGCGAACTCTGGCCATCGCCGATACTCTCTCTGCGCCTACATCGCCTTTAATGCACCGACAAACACCACCGGACCGGTCGGTTGTTTGGTGGGCGAGCCGCCCGGAGGCTCGACGCTGATCGCGAGCGTTGCGCCGTCGCGCACGACGTCCGGCAGGCCGCCGAGCCGGAGCACGCCGTCGGGAGGAATGACGCCGAGAGATTGCGGCTGCGCGCCGCCAGGAGCGATGGCCCAGAGTTCGAAGACCCGATCGCTCGGCGGCGTCCCGCCGGCCACAGCGCGAACCAGTAAACCAGCGCGCCCGGCTGTTGCAACCCAGCTTGCCTGGTCCTGCTGCGGCGCATGGAGGACAGCGACGAAGCTCGGCGCCGACGACATTGGCGTCAACGTGATATAGAGCGCAAGACCGGCCGCGGCGGCTGCAAAACCCGCAGTTGACCAGCGCCATGGCGTGGCCCTGTTCCACCATCGCGACGAGCTAGGATTCCGCGCTGGACCGTCGAGCCGCGCGACGATCCCGCCCCATACACCCGCCGGCGGTTCGACCGGTGACGCGAGCGCCGACAGCGGGTGGAGATGTTCCGCCCAAAACGCAACCGCGCGACGGAGCTCCGCGTTGGTTGCGAGAGCGGCTTCGATTTCTTGCGCGTCATGCGGCTCAAGAACGCCTAGAACGTACTCGCCGGCCAACGCATCAAGCTCGTCGGGGGTTTCGGGGATCATGATTGAAGACAGCTCCGGAGTGCGAGTAATCCTCGCCGCACCCAGCTCTTGACGCTGCCAAGCGGCGCCGAAAGACGCTGCGCGATCTCCGCATGCGAGAATCCGTCGACGAAAGCCAGCACTACGCAGCGCCGCTGATTCTCGTCGAGCGAGGCGAGGCAGCGGCGCAACGCCACCGCCTCGGCTTTGGCGTCGATCTGCTCGATCACGTTCGGTTCGACTGCTTCATCGCCAAGCGAAGGATCCCCGGAGGGGATCTCGCGGCCGAGCTTGCGCACGGCATCGAGCGCTCGGAAGCGCACGATGCCCGTGAGCCAGGCCGATCCCGCGCCTCGCTCCGCCGAAAAGGTCCGGGCGTTCTGCCAGACCTGAATGAACACATCCTGCAGAACATCGGCGGCAATCTCCGGGCGGCGCACGATGCGGAGCGCGATGCCATATAGCCGCCGGGACTCGAGTTCGTACAGTCGCTTCAGCGCGCTGCGGCTGCCGCGCCCGACGGCCGCGATCAAGATCGCACTAGAGGACAGCGCTGTCGCCTGGTTATCGTCCATGAAAAGCGCAGCCAGGGGCCCATTTTCGGGCCGCACCGTGCCGCGAAACCTCGGCCCTGTCCACCCGAAGGGGTGCTGCGCTGCCCGATATCACTCTAACCGCTCCTGATTCCGAGGCGTTATCCACAGTTACGCGCCGCGCCGCCGCCCGGATGCGAAGCGCTGCATCCACTCGACGACCTCGCCCGTAGAGGGAATGTAGGCCGCGCTGGCTGAGGACGGGCCGAGGTCCGCGGCGGATAGATAAGGGAGCACGAGGATCCATGACCAAGGTCAAATTGTTGAGCGCCACTGTTATTATCGCGCTCGCATGCGTCGGTAACGCCACTGCCGCGAACGACCCCATGGTCGGCGGCGCCGCGATGTACGACACCAAGAACATCATTCAGAATGCCATAAACTCGAAGGACCACACCACGCTGGTCGCTGCGGTTAAGGCCGGCGGGCTAGTGGATACGCTTGAAGGCCCTGGGCCCTTCACCGTCTTCGCTCCGACCAACGCCGCCTTCGCGGCGCTGACGCCGGGCACGGTGGACACGTTGTTGAAGCCCGAGAACAAGGCAACGCTCGACAAGATATTGACCTACCACGTCGTACCCGGCCGGTTCGATTCGAAGACCCTCGACCAGCAGATTATGAGCGGTGGCGGCAGGGCGACGCTCAAGACCGTGCAGGGCGACATGCTGACGGTAACGGGTAGCGGGAAGAACCTCATGGTGACGGACGACAAGGGCAACACCGCGAAGGTCACGATCGCCGACGTGTACCAGAGCAACGGTGTCATTCTGGTTGTCGACAAGGTGCTGATGCCGAACTAATCGGCGCCGACAGTCGATGCCGAGCGCGCGGTCTCCGCAGGCTGCGCCGCTCGGCATCCTCTGCTGTCCAACTGGGGCCGGTCGTGGACCGGCCTGATTGCGGCGAGAGCGTCCGAATTTCATGAGTCCACGGCCCAGTTAGCTCAAAACGACGTCGGCGACTCCCGGAGGTATAATTCCTCTTCGGCCGTATTCTTGCGCCCGAGCGTTTCGTTGCGGTGGGGGTAACGGCCGAACCGCGCAATGATCTCGCGATGCTCGCGCGCGGACTCACTATCGCCATGCACGCGGAGAAAAAGGTCGTGATCCCCAAGCGATTCACTATGCATCAGCGGCATGTGAAAAAAGTCGAGCTCGGCTTGCCCCACGCCCCGGTCGAATCCCTTCTCGATTGCTTCCTTGCAGAATCGAGCGGCCAGTTCGTCGGCGGCGAAGGCGCGGGGCGAGCCGCGGAACATGTTTCGCGGGAACTGATCCAGCACCACGATGAGAGCAAGCATCGATCGGGGATCCGCGCGCCAAGAGTCCAGCCGTCCCGCAACCGCCGCCTCATAGGTCGCTAGAAAGCGGTTGCGTATCTCGGCATCGAATTGAGCGTCCCTCGCATACCAGCGCTCTTCCTGCCCCGGCGCGAACCAGAACGCCAGGACCTCTTCGGGCGACGCAATGGACCTGCGGCTCTCTCCGGCGGGCAAGCTAGGCTCGTTCCTTCGGCCGCAAATCGAGGATGCGCTGGGCCTTGCCGGCGGAGCGCTCGACCCCACTGGGAGGCACGACTTCCACGGCGGCGGTAAGGCCGATCAGAGCCTTGATGCGATGGGCCAGCTCGCGGCTGCTGGCTTCGCGCGCAGACTCCTCCGCGGCGTCCGGGCGCGCTTCGACGCGGAGGGTCAGCCGGTCTAGACGGCCGTCGCGATGCAGCTGGATCAAGTAGTGCGGCGCGAGCCGACGGTCCGCCAGGATCAACTCCTCGAGCTGGCTCGGAAATAAGTTGACGCCACGGATGATCAGCATGTCGTCGCTGCGTCCGGTGATCCTCTCGACCCGCCGCATCGAGCGCGCGGTTCCCGGCAGCAGCCGCGTCAGATCGCGCGTGCGATAGCGGATCACCGGCATTGCTTCCTTGGTGAGCGACGTGAACACCAGCTCGCCGCGTTCGCCGTCCGGCAGCACCGCGCCGGTCGCGGGGGCGACGATCTCCGGATAGAAATGGTCTTCCCAGACGTGCAGCCCGTCCTTGGTTTCGATGCATTCATTGGCGACGCCGGGGCCGATCACCTCGGAAAGGCCGTAGATGTCGACGGCGTGCATGTCGAAGGCATCTTCGATTTCCGCGCGCATGGGCTCGGTCCAGGGCTCGGCGCCGAAGATGCCGAGCTTGAGCGCGGTGGACCGGGGATCGTGGCCCTGGGCACGGAATGCGTCGAGAATGGCAAGCATGTAGCTGGGCGTCACCATGATGACTCCGGGCGCGAAATCCCGGATGAGCTGCACCTGCCGCTCCGTCATCCCGCCGGAGACCGGGATCACCATGCAGCCGAGCCGCTCTGCTCCATAATGCGCGCCGAGCCCGCCCGTGAAGAGGCCGTAGCCATAAGCGATATGGACGCGCATGCCCGGCCGCGCGCCGGCGGCGCGCATCGATCGCGCGACCACGCCGCTCCAGGTCTCGAGGTCGCGCCGCGAGTATCCCACCACCGTCGGCTTTCCCGTCGTTCCCGAGGAAGCGTGGACACGAACCACTTGGTGCTCCGGCACGGCGAACATGCCGAAGGGATAGTTGGCCCGCAGGTCCTGCTTGGTGGTGAATGGAAACTTTGCGAGATCGCTCAACTCCTTGAGATCGTCGGGATGCACACCGGCCGCGTCGAAGGCGCGTCGGTAATGGGCGACGTTGTCATAGGCATGTCGCAGCGACCACTTGAGCCTCTCAAGCTGCAGGTGCGTGATTTCGTCACGCGAGGCAATTTCGATGGGATCGAGCTCATCTCGCCGCGGCGCAAGATCGACGCGTTTGCTCATGAGCGCTGAGCCGACGCTTCCGCCATTGCCGCGTTCGTAGGTTTCATACGGCGGCGCGCCGCTTGATCCGCGCTTCTGTCTGGTGACGCTCCTTGACGACCGCGGATTTGGCGGCGTCATGCACGGTGAAGAGATCGAGCCGGTCTAGCTCGGCCTCGGCCGGCGGCGTGAGCGCTTGATCCATGTAGTGACGTGCCTGGGGATCGCGCGCGAGGCGGCGGCGGACTTTGCCCATCCGCCAGATCAGGCGCGTCATCTCGACGTGCTTGTGAAGGGTCTCGGCGATGTAGCGGGGATAAAAGGTGAGGGGGTTCTCGATCGGCATCCCCGGACGGCGGTCGCGCCTGTAACGGCGCCTCAGATAACCGCCTTCCAAGGGATGAATCTTCTCGACCCCGCTGCAGAAGCGGAACCACTGGAGCAAAAATTGCGTGGTTGGGAGCCAGTGGTCGTTTGCGGCCGCGCGTCGCATCACCGTCACCGTATGCTCGTCCGAATAATAGGAGGCCCATGCGTCGCGATAAGCGCGCGCCCATTCCTCCTTGGACATGCGGGGATGCGCGGTCGTGAAGTGTTCGAGGTCGTAGTTGTTGAGGTCGGGGTCCATCGCGATGCCTTTGTCGAACAGCACCTTGTGGTCCTCCGACCCCGGCAGCGGCGTAAGCGAGAAGAATTCGACGCAGTCGAGTGGTAGCTCGCGCTTGATGATGTCGATGTCGCGCAGAATCGACTCCCGCGTGTCGTTGGGAAATCCTATGATGTACCCGGCCACGGTCTGGACGCGCACGCGCCGCCACTCCAGCACCATTTCGCGGTACTCGGTGATCTTGTTCTGGCGTTTTTTGGCGCCGATCAGGCTCTCGGGGTTGATGCTTTCGAGGCCGATGAAGACTCGATTGACGCCGGCACGCGCCGCCTTGGCGATGAAATTGGGATTGCGATGGCAGAGCGTGTCGACCTGGATGACAAACTTGATGTCCATCTTGTCTTCTTCGCGCAGCTTGATCAGCCGATCGAAGATGCTCTCCCAGTCCTTGTTGCGCGCGAAGTTGTCGTCGGTGATGAAAAAGCGGATTACGCCCTGAGCGACGTTGCTGCGGATGATGCGCTCGACGTCATCAGCGGAGCGGCGACGCGATTTCCGACCCTGCACGTTGATGATGGTGCAGAAGGAGCATTGGAAAGGGCAGCCGCGTCCGGCATCGAAACTGCTAAGCCGGCCCCCGGTGCGGCTCACGCGAAAGGCCGGCAGAATGGGCGGCGTGACGCCTTCGAGGTTCGGCAGGTCGTTCATATAGTTGTAGAGCGGCTTGAGCGCCCCAGCCCAGGCGTCGCACAGCACTTCCTCGAAACGGCCTTCCGCCTCGCCCGCGAAAAGCGAGACGCCCAAGCGCTGCGCTTCCTTTAGCTCCGGCGTCAACTCCGGCAGCATCGCGAGGCAACCCGAGACGTGGAAGCCGCCGATGCAAACCTGGATACCCTCGGCGCGCAGCTCGCGTGCGATATCCATGGCGCGCGGAAACTGGTTCGACTGCACGCCGACGAGGCCGACCATTCCATGCCCCGCCGCCTTGATCTGCGCCGCGATCCGCTTCGGGCGGATGCGGGTATTGGTCTCGTCGAGCGCCGTCAACTCGATCTTGACATTGTCGCCGAGAATCCCCCGCTCGCCGCAATCGAGTGCGAGGCCATAAAGCACTGCGAGGGTGTTCGAGGGAATGGCCGAGCGCAGCCACTGAAGGACGTAGCCCTGGTCGTCGTAATGCGACGGCTTGATCAACACCAGGGCGAAGCGCTCCGGCCCTACTTTGATGGTCATACCCCTCAACCCCCTCATGTCCCTCGCTCGAAAGTATCGCATGAAACGCCGGTTGTCTGGAACCGGCAGCTTCGGCGCACGCGCGTTGCTCCGGTGCGGCGGTTCGCGGACGCCGTGGCTAGGCTCGCCGTCTTTTATGCTCGGCATCCGCCCGGGTCAGATAGGCGCGCAGATATTGGCCCGTGTAGCTCGCGGAGACGGCCGCGATCTGTTCCGGAGTACCGGTAGCGACCACCCGCCCGCCGCCCGCGCCGCCCTCGGGACCCAGATCGATGATCCAATCGGCGGTCTTGATGACTTCGAGGTTGTGCTCGATGACGAGCACGGTGTTGCCCTGCTGCACCAGGGCATGCAGCACATCCAAAAGCTTGCGTACGTCCTCGAAATGAAGGCCGGTCGTGGGTTCGTCGAGAATATAAAGCGTGCGGCCGGTCGCGCGTCGCGAAAGTTCCTTGGCGAGCTTCACGCGCTGCGCCTCGCCGCCCGAAAGCGTGGTGGCGGGCTGGCCGATCTTGATGTAGTCGAGCCCGACCCTTCGCAGGGTCACCAGCTTTTCGCGGATGGCGGGCACCGCCGCGAAGAATTCGCTGCCTTCCTCCACCGTCATATCCAGCACGTCGGCGATGCTCTTGTCCTTGAACAGCACTTCTAGGGTCTCGCGGTTGTAGCGCTTGCCCTTGCACTGATCGCATTGCACGTAAACGTCCGGCAGGAAGTGCATTTCGATCTTGAGAACGCCGTCTCCCTGGCAGGCCTCGCAGCGCCCGCCCTTCACGTTGAACGAGAACCGGCCGGGCGCGTAGCCGCGAGCTTTCGCCTCCGGCAATCCCGCAAACCAGTCGCGGATCGGCGTGAACGCACCGGTATATGTGGCGGGGTTGGAACGCGGCGTGCGGCCGATCGGCGATTGATCGATGTCGACGATCTTGTCGAGATGCTCGGCGCCCTCGATGCGGTCATGCTCGCCCGCATGCTCGCGCGCTCCCATCAGCCGCCGCGCCAGCGCCTTGTAGAGGGTTTCGATGACGAGGGTGGATTTGCCGCCGCCGGAAACACCGGTGATGCAGGTGAAGGTGCCCAGCGGAAGGTCCACGGAAATGTTCTGCAGATTGTTGGCCCGCGCTCCCACGACCCTGAGCTTCTGACCAAGGCGGCCGGCGCGGCGGATCTCAGGCACGGCGATACGGCGGCGGCCGGTCAGGTATTGCGCCGTGATGCTGTCGGGGACGGCCATCACCTGCTCAGGGCGCCCCGCCGCCACCACATGGCCGCCATGCACCCCGGCGCCCGGTCCCATGTCGATCAGATAGTCGGCGTTGCGGATCGCTTCCTCGTCGTGCTCGACCACGATCACGGTATTGCCGAGGTCGCGCAGGCGCTTCAATGTCGCAAGCAGGCGGTCGTTATCGCGCTGATGCAGGCCAATCGACGGCTCGTCCAGCACATAGAGCACACCGGTGAGGCCCGAACCGATCTGCGAGGCCAAGCGAATACGCTGGCTCTCGCCGCCCGAAAGCGTGCCCGAGTTGCGCGCCAAGGTCAGGTACTCGAGCCCGACATTCCTGAGGAATCCCAGACGCTCGTTGATCTCCTTGAGCACGCGCTCGGCAATCTCGCGATGCTTCCGGGTCAAATGCTGCGCCAAAGATCCGAACCAATCGGCTGCTTCGGTGATCGAAAACTCCGCGACCTCGCTGATGTTGAGCCGGTGAATTTTGACCGCGAGCGCCTCGGGCTTGAGGCGCTTGCCATGACAGGTCTCGCATTCCGTCGTGTTCTGGTAGCGGCCCAGCTCCTCCTTGAGCCAAGAGCTGTCGGTCTCCTTCCAGCGGCGTTCCATGTTGGGAATGACGCCCTCGAAAGGCCGCCTGGTGGTGTAGGCACGGAGCCCGTCGTCGTACTTCATCGCGATCTCGGTGCCGCCCGAGCCGAAGAGGATTGCCTTCTGCACGGGCTCCGGGATGTCCTTCCAGGGATCGTTGGCGCTGATCTTGTAGTGACGCGCGAGGCTATCGAGGGTTTGCGTGTAGTACTGCGAACTGGAGTTGGCCCAGGGCGCGATCGCACCCTGGCGCAGGCTCAGCCGCTCGTCCGGCACCACCAACTCGGGATCGAAGTAGAGCTTGGTGCCGAGCCCGTCGCAGGCGGGGCACGCACCGAAAGGATTGTTGAACGAAAACAGGCGCGGTTCGATCTCGGGAATGGTGAAGCCGGAGACGGGGCAGGCGAATTTGGCCGAGAAGATCGTGCGCTCGGCGGTATCGGCGTTTTCGGCGATTGCTAGGCCATCGGCGAGATCGAGCGCGGTTTCGAGTGAATCCGCGAGGCGATTGCCGAGATCGGCGCGCACCACGATACGGTCCACCACCACTTCGATATCGTGCTTGAGCTTCTTGTTGAGGGCGGGCACGGCATCGATCTCCAGCATTTTGCCGTCGACCTTGACCCGCTGAAAGCCGCGCTTCTGATAGTCCGCCAACTCTTTGCGGTACTCGCCCTTGCGCCCGCGCACCACCGGCGCCAACAGGTAAAGCCGCGTTCCCTCTTTCATGGCGAGGATACGGTCTACCATCTGCGAGACGGTCTGGCTCTCGATGGGCAAACCGGTCGCGGGCGAATAGGGGATGCCGATCCTCGCCCACAGCAGGCGCATGTAATCGTAGATTTCGGTGACCGTGCCGACCGTGGAGCGAGGGTTGCGCGATGTGGTCTTCTGTTCAATCGAAATCGCGGGCGAGAGGCCCTCGATCGAGTCGACGTCGGGCTTCTGCATCAGCTCGAGGAATTGCCGCGCATAGGCCGAGAGGCTCTCGACGTAGCGCCGCTGGCCTTCGGCATAAATCGTGTCGAAGGCAAGCGAGGACTTGCCGGAGCCCGAGAGCCCGGTGAGCACCACCAGGCTGTCGCGCGGCATTTCTACGTCGATGTTCTTCAGATTGTGTTCGCGCGCGCCGCGAACGCGGATGAGCTGCATGGGCCTTTCAAGGACTGGGTTACGGGTGCGGATTATACCGGGACATCTCGCGGCAAATCGACTCTTTGGGGAATAGTCCTGTGGGTCAAGCGGTTGGAGGGTGGCGTGGGACCATGACAAGGCCCGCCGCGTTCGTGCTATGGTCCTCATGCGAGGCGCCGGCGGCAAGCGCAAAAAACCGAGGGGAGCAATCCATGGCGGGCAGCGTGAACAAGGTGATCCTGGTGGGCAACGTCGGGCGCGATCCCGAAATCCGTTCGACCCAGGACGGGCAGAAGATCGCGAACTTCACCCTCGCGACCTCCGAGACTTGGCGTGACAAGAACTCGGGCGAGCGCAAGGAACGCACGGAGTGGCACCGCATCGTCGTCTTCAACGAGCGGGTCGCGGATGTGGTGGAGAAATACGTGCGCAAGGGCTCGAAGCTATATATCGAGGGCGCCTTGCAGACTCGCAAGTGGACCGACCAATCCGGTCAGGAGCGCTATACAACCGAGGTGGTGCTGCAGCGCTTCCGTGGCGAGCTGACCATGCTGGATAGCCGGGGTGGGGGTGGGGGCGGGGGCTTCAGCGAGGGTAGTCCCGACGACGTGGGCGGGAATGGCGGGGGCGGCATGGGCGGCGGCGGGCGCCGTCCCGGTGGCGGCGGCGCGGGCGACCTTGACGACGAGATCCCCTTCTAGGCTGGAGCAATACCGGAAGTCTAATCCCGCTTTTGACGGCCATTTCGCGGCGCACGAAGGTGCCGCTGAAGGGGGTTCGGCAGCCCTCCCAGAATGGCTGGCCCCTCGTTGGCGTGCCGATCTGTAACTCTTTGCGAAAACATTGAAAACCCTGTGCTGCTCGAGCCGGTCCGTCGATCATCGTGAAGCCGTCATTCGATTGTTTGCAGGCGCGAAATTGGGTACTCTAAGGCCTTCCGAAGCGCGGCCAAGCAGGGCCCGCACCCCAGCGTCATTTAGAGGCCCTCCGAAACCCCTTGGCCACCGAACCGCCCGCTCCAGCGCCGCCCGACATTGCCCCGATAACGATCGAGGAGGAGATGAAGCGCTCCTACCTCGATTACGCCATGAGCGTGATCGTGGCACGAGCGCTTCCGGACGTGCGCGACGGCCTGAAGCCCGTGCATCGCCGAATTCTCTTCTCGATGAAGGAGAACGGTTTCGACTGGAACCGCAGCTTCCGCAAGTCCGCGCGCGTCGTGGGCGACGTCATCGGCAAATATCATCCGCACGGCGAAGCCGCGGTCTATGACGCGCAGGTGCGCATGGCTCAGGATTTCGCCATGCGTTTGCCGCTGATCGACGGGCAGGGTAATTACGGCTCCATGGACGGCGATCCGCCGGCGGCGATGCGCTATACCGAAGCGCGCCTGGCGCGTGCCGCCGACGCGCTGCTCGATGATATCGACAAGGATACCGTCGATTTTCAACCGAACTACGATGGCGAAAACCAGGAGCCGCGCGTACTCACCGCGCGTTTCCCGAACCTGCTGGTCAACGGCGCGAGCGGGATCGCGGTGGGCATGGCCACCAACATCCCCACCCACAATCTCGGCGAGGTGATCGACGCCTGCTGCGCCTATATCGCCAATCCCGAGATTACGCTTGACGAACTGATCGAGCTGATTCCCGGCCCTGATTTCCCGACCGGCGGCATCATCCTCGGGCGGAACGGCATCCGCGCTGCCTATCACACCGGCCGCGGTTCGATCGTTCTGCGGGGGCGCACCCACATCGAAGAGCTGCGCAAGGACCGGGAGGCGATCGTCATCACCGAGGTGCCGTACCAGGTGAATAAGGCGCGGATGGTCGAGCGCATCGCCGAGGTGGTGAACGAGAAGCTGATCGAGGGTATCTCGGACCTCCGCGATGAATCCGACCGCGACGGTGTGCGCGTGGTGATCGAGCTGAAGCGCGATGCCATGTCGGAAATCGTGCTGAACCAGCTCTATCGCTATACCCCGCTGCAGACCAGCTTTGGCGTCAACATGCTGGCACTCCACGCGGGGCGGCCGGAGATGATGAACCTAAAGCAGGTCATCGCGGCCTTCGTGGCATTCCGCGAAGAGGTGATTACCCGGCGCACCTCCTTCCTCCTTAAGAAGGCACGGTCGCGCGCCCATGTGCTGCTCGGCCTCGCGATCGCGGTCGCCAACATCGACGCGGTGATCGAGTTGATCCGCCGCGCCAAGGACCCCAACGAGGCGCGCGACGCGCTTTGCGGGCGCGACTGGCCGATGGCGGCGGTGCGCCCGCTGGTGGAGCGAATCGAGGAAAAAGGCCGAGGCGGTGCCCAGGCCGATGGCGCGAGTTATCGCCTCTCTGAGGAGCAGGCGAAGGCAATCCTCGATCTCCGGCTACAGCGCCTCACCGGCCTCGAGCGCGAGAAGATCGAGCAGGAGATAGACGAGATCATCAAGGAGGTAACCGGGTATTTGGAGATACTGAGCACGCGCTCGCGCCTGCTCGAAGTGCTGCGCCAAGAGCTTCTGGAGATGAAGGAGCAGTTCCAGTCGCCGCGCAAGACCGCGATCGAAGACTTGGAATTCGAGGCCGACATCGAGGCGCTGATCCAGCGCGAGGACATGGTGGTGACGGTGAGCCACGGCGGCTACATCAAGCGCGTGCCGCTCTCGACCTATCGTGCGCAGCGCCGCGGCGGCCGCGGCAGGGCCGGCATGGGCATCCGCGAGGAGGATTTCGTCAGCGAGGTATTCGTGGCCTCGACGCACGCGTCGGTGCTCTTCTTCACGGCGTCCGGGCGCGTCTACAAGCTCAAGGTCTACCGTTTGCCCGAGGGCACGCCCCAGGCTCGCGGCAAGGCGATGGTGAACCTGCTGCCGAACCTGGCGCCGGGAGAGAATATTTCCGCGGTGCTGCCGCTGCCCGAGGACGAAAAGCGTTGGGGCGAATACACCGTGATGTTCGCGACGCAAAAGGGCAATGTGCGGCGCAATGCGTTGTCGGATTTCGGCAACGTCATGGCGAACGGCAAGATTGCCATGAAATTCGAGGGCGAGGACGCAGACGACCGGTTGATGGGCGTCGCGACCTGCACCGATCACGACGATGTCCTGTTGGCGACCCGGCTTGGCAAGGCGATCCGCTTTCCGGTCAAGGACGTGCGGATTTTCTCCGGCCGCAATTCCGTAGGCGTTCGCGGCATCAAGCTCGCGGCCGGCGACACCGTTATTTCCATGACGATACTGCGCCACGAGGAGATCGCGCCGGAGATTCGAGGCGCGTATTTGCGCCTCGCGGGCAAACGGCGTCGCTCCATGGGCGCCGAAAGCGATGCCGCCGCCGCCGCCGTTGTGGCGGAGCCCGAGGCTGAGGGAGAAAGCGCCGTCGCCATCACCGAGGAACAGTTCGACGATCTGGCCAACCGCGAGGAATTCTTGCTGTCGGTCACCGAAAAAGGGTTTGGCGTCCGCTGCTCGGCGTATGATTACCGAATTACCGGTCGCGGTGGACAGGGTATCGAGAACATGGACTTGGAGCGCCGTGGCGATGCGGTGGTCGCTGCTTTTGCCGTCAAGCACGGCGACCAGGTGATGCTGGTAAGCGATGCAGGCATGGTGATTCGCCTGCCTGTTCACGGCATCCGCATCGCGCGACGCCGCACGCAGGGGGTGGTGATCTTCAAGCCCGGCGAGGGCGAACGCGTTGTATCCGCGGCGCGCTTGGGCGAGGCAGGCGACGAGGGCGGCAACGGGCAGAGCGCTAACGGCCAGAACAGCAACGGAGCAGGGGAGAACGGGGGCAACCCATGAGCAAAGAGCGGATCGGCGTCTATCCCGGTACTTTCGATCCCATCACCAACGGTCATACCGACGTGATTCTGCGCGCAACCAAGATCGTCGACCGCTTGATCATCGGCGTGGCGCGCAACATCGGCAAAGGACCACTATTCTCGGCGGAGGAGCGCGTCGAGATCGTGCGCGAGGAGATCGCAAACCTTGCGGACGCGCCAACACGCAAGCGGGTCGAGGTGCGCCCGTTCGAGAACCTGCTGATGCATTTCGCGATGGAGGTCGGAGCCACGATCATCGTGCGCGGCCTGCGCGCGGTCTCCGACTTCGAATACGAATTCCAGATGGCCGGCATGAACAACCGCCTCAATTCGAATATCGAGACCGTGTTCCTGATGGCAAACGACCGTTTTCAGTTCATATCCTCGCGCTTCGTCAAGGAAATCGGGCAGCTCGGCGGCGATGTTTCGCCGTTCGTAAGCCCGCGCGTGGCGGCGCACTTGCAGGCACGGTTTGAACGCAACGGCATGCCGCAGCGAGTGAAGGTCAAGCGGTAGCTCGGCGAAGACGTGTCGATACCAGAACTTCCGTCCGCAGAGGCTCCTCGGACCAGCCTTGTCGTTCGGGCCGGAAAATGCCATGCCCGAAGAGATAAAATTTCCGAGGGTGCTTTTGGATTCCCATAAACCCCTGAATGAAATGTCAGAATTTCAAGACGATGCCGCGACTCCAAATGCGGGGGCGGGGATGATTCCGCTCAAGTGGCCCTAAAACTCGCTAATCGCACGCCTGTGCAGGGGGCATAAGCCATGGACTACTGGAACAATCGAGCGACGGTGCGCCGGGAGCAATGGCACCATGGCGCCAGCGAAATGCCGAGCTTGGGCGCCTGGATCGCTGCCCACGGCTGGTGGACCGCGTTGATCGCAGGCGCCCTGCTCTGCTCCGTGGCCGTGGTTCTGTCGTAGGGCTACTTCGCGGCGATCACCGCGATTTCGACCACCAGGTCTGCTCGCGCGAGCTTCGCCTCGACAGTGGCGCGAGCGGGAGTATTGCCGGGGGAGACCCAGGCGTCCCAAATCTTGTTCATCTGCTCGAAGGTACGCATGTCGGCGAGCCAAATGGTGGCCGACAGCAGCTTCGACTTGTCGCTTCCAGCCTCCGCCAACAGGCCGTCAATCTTCGTGAGGACTTGCCGGGTCTGTCCCGTTATGTCCTGGCTCGAATCGTCCGCTACTTGTCCCGCGAGATAAACCGTTTCGCCGCAAGAGACGCACTGGCTCATACGCTGACCGACCTTGAAACGCTTGATGCTCATGGCCTCACCTTTCCTTTTGGTTTCCCGGCGCGAGGCCGCAGCCTAGCAATAGGGCGCTCGCGCTGTCGATGCGCGATTGGCTAGCGATCGAAGTCAACCGCGACGGTGTTGCCACCACTAACGAGCACGCCGACGACCTCGTTGCTCTCGGGCTTGTAGCGGCCGGACAATAACGCCGCGAGACCGGCCGCTCCGCCGGGTTCGGCGACAACGCGCAGCTTGTCCCAGAGCGTCCGCTGGGAGGTACGAATATCGTCGTCGCTCACGAGGATCACGCGATGCACGTGGGCGCGGGCGATCGGATAGACGAGCTCTCCGACGCGCTGTGGCGCCAGGGAATCGGCGGCGATTCCCCCTGCTTCCGCGTCAACGGGCTTGCCAGCTTCCAGCGCGCGGGTCAGCGTTGGAGCGGCCTCCGGTTCGACGCCGATGATCTTGATGCGGCTCTGATACCAAGCCGCGATCCCGCCGATCAGACCGCCGCCCCCCACTTCCACCAGCAAGGTGTCGAGCTCCGGAAGCTGCTGCTCGATCTCCAGGCCGAGCGTGCCTTGGCCGAGCAAAGTCTCGGCCTGGTCGAAGGCGTGCACCGAGAGCGCGCCGGTTTCGGCGATCCAAGATTCGCAGGCCCGGAGCGCGTCGGAGTAGAGTTTGCCGCCGACGGTAAGATCCGCGCCATAGCTACGGATGCGCGCGATTTTGGCCGGCGAGGAGATCGCGGGTACGAATATCTTTGCGGGGACCTTGAGCTGCATGGCTGCATAGGCGACGGCGGCGCCGTGATTGCCGCCGGATGCGGCTGCGACGCCGACGCTTGGGCATTGGCGGGTCAAAAGATTGGTGAAGGCACCCCGGGTCTTAAAGGACCCGGCATGTTGCATGAGTTCGAACTTGAAGGCCAGTCGCCTCGCCGAGAGGCCAAAATCGGCGCCGGTCGTCTCGATCACGGGTGTCTCGCGGATATACGGCCTGATGGTGCGCTCGACCTCGCGAATGCGTGCGGGATCAACGGATATGTCGGACATCGTACCAACCTCTGGGTGGGGCGCCTTGACAATACTTCGTCGAATGGCAAATTAGCAATATGACTCTTGCCAATGAAATGCGCGCGCTTGCCAACGAGCACCGTTTGCAAATTTTGGATTGGCTACGCGAGCCGCGTGCGCATTTCCCACCGCAGGTCGACGGCGACTTGGTCAAGGACGGCGTCTGCGGCGTGCTGATCGCGGAAAAGCTCGGCCTGAGCCAGCCGACAGTGAGCGAGCACTTGCGCATCCTCGCCCGGGCGGGGCTCATTCGCCCCAAACGCATCAAGCAATGGACCTTCTACCGGCGCGACGAGACCCGGATTCGAGCGCTAAAGAAGAGCTTCCTGGCGCAGATTTGAAGCGTCACCGGAACGATTGGCGCCGCCCAGCGCTTGCTGGCATGCTCGTGGCGCGGGTTGGCGGAGGAGCGGATGTCGAAGCAGGAGCTGAAGGGTCGGGTGGCGCTGGTGACGGGCGCTTCGCGCAATATTGGGCGCGCAATCGCACTGGATTTGGCGGCAGCCGGCGCCGCGGTGGTGGTCAATGCGCTTCAGGCACGCGAGGAGGCGGCCGCCGTGGTGAGGGAGATTGAACAACATGGCGGACAAGCGCTGCTCGCACTCGCTGACGTCGCCGACGAGGCGCGCGTGCAAGGCATGATCGATGCGGCGGTCAAGCGCTTCGGCAGACTCGACATCGTCGTCAACAATGCGGCGGTTCGGCGCGAGGAGCCGATCGAGCAGATCAGCTTGGCCGAGTTCCGTGCCGTGGTCGCGATTATTCTCGACGCAGCGTTTATGACCGCGCGGGCCGCCCTGCCGTACCTCAAAAGCAGTGGCGGGGCGGCGATCGTTAACATCGGCGGCATGACCGGTCATAGCGGCGCCGCCGATCGCGTACATGTGGTGGCGGCAAAGGCAGGGCTCGCTGGTCTCACCAAAGCACTTGCCCACGAACTGGCACCGGTCGGGGTAACCGTCAACTGCGTGGTTCCCGGCATGATCGACACGGTGCGCCAGTCCAACCGGGAAATTCCCCTGGTGCACCGGCGCAATCCGCCGCTGGTCGGGCGACGCGGGAAACCGGAGGAGGTCGCCGCAATGGTGCGGCATCTCTGCGGCCCCGCCGGCCGCTTCATCACGGGTCAGACCATTCACGTCAATGGCGGGGCCTTCATGGGCTAGGGAGGATCGCGCCGAAGAACGGGTGTACAGTGTTGGCAGAGAGCGGGAGCACAGAGTTTTCCAGATGAAAACGGCGAGCAACCAGCCCCTGTCATCACTCGGCCCCGCGCCCCTGTGGGACGCGGAACGGGATTACGCGCGCGTCATCCTCAGAGACATTTGCGTGGAAGCCCGCGTGGGCCTCCATCCATGGGAGCGGCATCCCGAGAGACCGTCGAGGCTCATCGTTAATATCGAGCTGTTCTCCCACCGCACCCGCGAGAGCGAATTCATCGACTACGATCGAATTCATCAGGCATTCAAGGAATGGCCGAAACGTCCTCACACCGAGCTTCTCGAGACGCTGGTTGAGGAGGTTGTCGAACTCTGCTTGGGCATCCCGCTGGTGGAGGCGTGCCGGGTGTCGATCGTGAAGCCCGACATTTTCAACGACACAGCGGCGGTGGGTATCGAAGTCTACCGCCGCAAGCCGGTGGCGCCATGACCCAGACGGCGGGGCCCGGCGGTCAGCAGACGACCGGTTTCAAGCCGGCGGTGTTGATTACCGGAGGCGCCCGCCGTATTGGCGCCGCGATTGCGACGGCCCTGGCTGGCGATGGGTGGGTCGTGGCCCTGCATTTTAACGGCTCTCGCGATGAAGCCGAGGCTCTGGCGGCCTCGCTCAACCGCGAGCGGCGAATTTGCTTTCCGATCCAGGCTGACCTTTCGCAGCGTGCGGGAATCGAATCTCTGGTCGCGCGGACCAATGAGCTGCTGCGAACCGAGGCGGCGGCCAAATTGTCCTGCCTGGTCAACAATGCGAGCGTGTTCATCTACGACGATCCCGCGAAGCTCGAATGGGAGCTGTGGGAAAAGCACATCATACCCGGACTCTATGCGCCGATTTTTTTGGCCAAGCACTTCGCCGACACTGTTGGCGTCGAGGAGAGCGGGCTCATCATCAACATGCTGGACCAGAAGCTCTACAGCCTGAATCCCGATTTTTTCTCATATACGATCGGCAAGTTCGGCCTCTTGGGTGCGACGAAGACCCTGGCGATGGCATTCGCGCCGCGAATTCGAGTGTGCGGTATCGCTCCGGGAATCACGATGCCGAGCGCCAAGCAGAATGCCGAGCAGTTCGAGAAGGCGTGGCGGAAATCGCCGCTTGGCTTGAATGCCACGCCCGATGATATCGTTCGCGCGGTGCGATTCATCATCGACACCCCCTGCATGACCGGCAACGTGATCGTGTTGGACGGCGGTGAAAGCCTGATGCAGCGCGGCCGGGATGTGGCGTTCGAGCCCTGAAGGGCTCAAAAACCCGGCGGCCGGTCAGGCGGCGCTGCGCGCTCCAGCCCGAGCAAGGAGGCCTGCTGCGACGAGAGCGGCGCGGATGCGATCGGTCTCGAACGGCGGGAGCTTGACCAGCGGCGGTCGCACTACAGCGCGAGGTTGCCGCCCCAGCAGCACAAGCGCTTCTTTCATGCGGTTGTGCATGTCGACAAAGGGATCGGCGTAGAAAGCTTCGGTCAAGGGCCGGATGCGGTCGTTGATGCGTCGCGCTTCGGCGAGATCGTTGGCTTGGACAGCTTGGAAGAGCCGCGCCTGAAGGTCGGCAATCACACTGCCCGCCCCCGACAGAAGTCCGTTGCAGCCCAGCACCAGCGAACTCAGCAGGAAAGCGCTATTGGTGCTAAGCACGTTCACTGGGCGCGGCAAGCTCTGCAGCACGCGGATGTGGCGCTCGTGCAATGGTACGTTGGGTGTCCAATCCTTGATGGCACGCACGCTGGGTACCGCCTCGACGAGCCTCAGCAACGTATCGAGCGGATAGCCTTGCGTTGATTCCGGGTACTGGAAGGCGATGATCGGAAGGTCCGACGCCTCGGCGATACGGCGGAAGTGAGCGATCACCATCTCAGGCCGCTGGCCGAGGACGAAGGGACCCGGCGGAAAAACCAACAGCGCCGATGCGCCGCCGTCCTGCGCCATGCGCCCAATACGCGCCGCCTCGATGCTGCCCTCGGCATAGATGCCGTTGATAATGGGAAGGCGAGCGCCGATCTCGTCCACGGTAATGGCCAGCACCCGCGCCTGCTCCTCGAGCGAACACGACGCGACCTCGGATGCATGGGCGTTGACGGTGACAGCCGACAATCCCGGAACGGCCGCGACATCGGAAAGATGGCGCCGATACGACGTCTCATCGATCGAGAAATCGTCGAAAAACGGCAGCAGGACGGCCGGGATAACGCCATGCGGGACGTAGTTGAGGTGCCGAGGCATGGTTCCTCCAAGAGGCGATTGCCGTCTCCAATTTACCGCAAACCAATCGCGATCGTCGACCATCGCCCAAATTCGGAAAAGCCTGGCCGGATATCACGCCGCAAAATACCGGAAGCGACAGGAGTGTCCAGATTTCGCATCTTTGGTGCAGCGCTCTAAGAACGGTCGTTGGCGACGTGGCCGTTTTGGCGCGGTGCTTGTCATGTGTGGGAGGTCTGTACCACACTCGCCCCCGCATTCGGGGAGGAGGCGGAATGGCGGCAGTGGAGCTCAGGGGTCTCACCAAGCGATATGGCGCACTGGCGGTGGTCGATCGCATCGACCTCGCGGTCGAGCACGGGAGCCTGGTGTGTCTGCTTGGTCCCTCGGGTTGCGGCAAGACCACGACGCTCCGCCTCATCGCGGGCTTTCTCGACCCGGACGAGGGCGAAATCCTTGTCGGGGGAACAAGTCTATCGACGCCCGGTCGAGTAGTGCCGCCTGAGCGCCGCAACATGTCGATGATCTTCCAGAGCTACGCGCTCTGGCCGCATATGACGATCGCGCAGAACGTCGGCTACGGCCTGGTGGTGCGCAAACGGCCGAAGAGCGAGATCGAACGCCGCGTGCGCGAGATGCTCACGGTCACGAAAATGGAGCGCTACGCCGAGCGCTATCCGGCCGAATTGTCAGGCGGCCAGCAACAGCGAGTGGCCCTCGCGCGCGCCCTGGTGGTCAAGCCGGAGATCCTGCTGCTTGACGAGCCGCTTTCCAATCTCGATGCCAATCTGCGCGAGGAGATGCGCTTTGAATTGCGGCGGCTGCACGACGAGTACCGCTATACCACGATCTATGTCACCCATGATCAGGTGGAAGCGATGACGGCTGCGGACCGCATCGTCGTGATGCGCGAGGGCCGAATCGAGCAGATGGGCACGCCGGGCGAGATTTATGAACGGCCCGCCACCGCGTTCGTGGCGCGCTTCATTGGCGGCACCAATATTCTCCGGGGTAATCATATCGGCGGCAATGTGGTGCGTTGCACCGGCATGCTGCTCCAATGCGGTCAGGGCACGGTCGATGGCCAGAGCGAGATCGCGGTCTCGATCCGACCGCACGAGGTTCGGCTCGCCGCCGGTTCAAGCGCGGAGGTCGCCAATCGAGTACGCGGCCGGGTGGAGCATCAGGTATATCTGGGTGCGACGCGCGACTATTTGATTCGATTGCCCGGCGACGCGACGGTGCGCGTGGTGACGCCGCGCGAGGTCGATATTCCCGCGGGACACGATGTCACCGTCGAATTTCCGCCCGCGGCGTGCCGCGCGCTCAGACAATAAATTTCGGGAGGAATGGAAGTATGAGAGCGACGTATTGGCTCGGAGTGGTGAGCATTGCTGCGGTGTGCGGCGGTGCGTCCACGGTCTCGGCCGCCGCTCCTCCCGCGCCCACAGCGATTACGCCGGAGCTGATCCAAAAAGCGACGGCCGAGCAACTCGTGGTCATGTACACGTCGGTGGAACCCGATCTGATTCAGGGGCTCGGAAAGGTGTTCGAGAAGCAGTATCCCGGCATATCCGTGCAAATCGAGCGCACGGGGTCGGAGCGTGTGTTCCAGCGCATTGGTCAGGAATACGCGGCCGATATCCATACCGTCGACGTCGTCAACAGTTCCGACGCCGCGCATTTCATTTATTGGAAGGCGCACGGCATGCTGGCGTCCTTCGTGCCGACGGAAATGGCGGAGCAGTACCCCGCCTCGGCGATCGATCCCGACGGCCAATATGCGTCCTGGCGCGTGACGGTGAGCCCGATCGCCTACAACACCGATCTCGTGAAGGAGGCCGACGCGCCCAAGAGCTTTAAGGATCTGCTCGATCCCAAGTGGAAGGGAAAGTTGGTGAAGGCGAGCCCCAATTACAGCGGCACGATCATGACCTCCACTTACGAGACTCTGGAGCATATGGGTGGATGGCCGTATTTCGAGGCGCTCGCAAATCAGGACGTGCTGCAGATGCAGTCGGCGCTTGAGCCCTCGCGGAAGGTCGCGAGTGGCGAGCGTGAGGTGTTGGTGGACGGGTCCGAATATTTCATGTACGCGCTGATCGACAAAGGCAACCCGATCAAGATCGTTTACCCCGAGGAGGGCGTGCCGATGATCACCTCACCGGCGGCGGTCATGAAGGAGGCGCCGCACCCCAATGCGGCGCGTCTCTTCTACGCGTTTCTGTTCTCACAGCCGGTGCAGCAGATCATGGTCGACAAGGGCGGCACGCGCTCGTTGCACAAACAAGTGAAGGACCCGCCGAGCCACGTGCCGCTCAGCGCCTTGAAGCTCTGGCCCGAAGATGCTGCCGCGGTCGAGAGTCACGCCGACGAGATCAAAAAGCGCTACCGCGAACTCTTCGGCGGTTGACCGATTTCGCATGGGTTCGGCCGGCTTGAAGCGGCTCGAGTGGGCGCTCCCCATCCTGGGCTTGGCGGCATTATTGTTGGCCGCGCTGATCCTCATCCCCATGGGCTGGTTGCTCTATGTGAGCATCACCGGATCGGACGGCGGCCTCACCCTCGCAAACTTCGCGGCGCTTGTCCGCGACCCTGAGATGCTGCGGCCATTGTTGCTGAGCCTTGGGGTGGCGCTCGCGGTATCGCTTGCCTGTGCGATCGTGGCGGCGCCGCTGGCCTGGCTGGTGGCGCGCACCGACCTACCCGGCAAGCGCATCGTCCGCATGTTGGTCATGGCGTCGTTCGTGACACCGCCATTCCTAGGGGCCGTGGCCTGGGAGATTCTCGCCGCTCCCAACAGCGGCCTGCTAAACGAGGCATACCGTCTGCTGCTTGATCTGCCGCGCCGGGAACATCTCTTCAACATTTATTCGGTCGGCGGACTGGTCTTTGTGCTCGCGACCTACACCTTCCCCTATGTTTTTATCCTCGTGACGAACGGACTCGAGCGCTTGCCGCGGGAACTTGAGGAGGCCTCGGCGATCCTCGGCGCGCGGCGCTGGCGCACGGTTTGGCGGATCACCGTCCCGCTGGCGCTGCCGGCACTGTTGGCCGGGACGCTGGTGGCGTTCCTGCAGGCCATGAACAATTTCGGTGCGCCTGCCATCATCGCGATCCCGGCCCGGCTCGAGACGGTGACCACCCGGATCTGGGAGCTGTTCCAATTTCCGCCGCAGCCCGGCCTTGCCGCGGCGGCAGCGGTGCCGCTGCTGGCCGTGACGGTCGCATTGTTACAGGGGCAGAAAAGGCTGCTGGGTCGGCGTAGTTATGCGGTAATCGGCGGCAGGGCAGGGCGCGCCGATCTGGTCCGTCTTGGCGGCCGCAAGATTCCAGCACTGGCCTTCGCGTTTGGGATCGTGACCGTTTCGGTGCTGATGCCTTACTGCGCGCTCGTGCTCAGTGCCTTTTCCCGCACGCTCACTATCTCGCTTTCACCCGCGAATTTTACGGTGCGCAACGTGGTTTTCGTGTTTACGGAACTTTCAGGCACGAATCTTGCACTTCGGAACACGATGGTGCTTGGTGTCGGCACCGCGACCGTCGGCACGCTGCTGACGCTGATCATCGCCTATGTGGTGGCGCGACGGGCATTGCCATTTTCGCGTTGGCTCGGTTTCCTTGCGACCATGCCGCTCGCGATCCCCAGCATCGTCCTCGGCGTCGGACTGTTCTTCGCTTACAACCACCCGCCGTTCGCACTTTATGGAACGCTCTCGATTCTATTCCTCGCGTTCCTTACCATCGAATTGCCGATTGGATATCAACAGTTCCAGGCGTCCTTTCGCGCGTTGCACGTTGATTTGGAGGAGGCGGGCCGTATCCTCGGCGCGGGTCGGCTCCGCACGCTCAAGGATATTCTGGTGCCGCTGCTGTGGAGCGCAGTCATCTCCACATGGTGCCTGGTGTTCGTCGCCTCGATCCGCGAGCTTTCGGCGGCGATACTCTTGTTCACCACCAATACCAAGGTACTCTCGGTCCTGATCTACGATCTCAACGAAACCGGGGAGCCCGGAGCCATCGCCGTCGTCGGCCTCACCATGTTGCTGATCACCTTCGCGGTAATCGGTGTTGCATATGCACTGCCGCGTTCGAAACTGGCGGTGCCGGACAGCCCTTAAGGAGAACCCATGCCTTTCACTCCCGCCTCCGATGCATTGAAGCGCTTCACCGTCATCGACCTGACACGGGTGCGCGCGGGGCCGACCTGCGTGCGTCAGCTCGCGGATTGGGGCGCCAATGTGATCAAGGTCGAAATGCCGGAAGGACCAGGCGAGGGCATGGGCGGTGCCCGCGACGGCTCGGACTTTCTCAATCTGCACCGCAACAAGCGCAGCATGACCCTCGATCTCAAGCAGCCCGCGGGAGTCGCGGTACTAAAGCGCTTGGTCAAGCGGGCAGACGTGCTGGTCGAGAACTACCGCCCGGACGTGAAGCGGCGCCTCGGCATCGACTACGAGACTTTACGGCGTATCAATCCCCGGCTGGTCTACGGTTCGATCTCCGGCTTCGGTGAGGATGGACCCTATGCGAACCGCCCGGGCTTCGATCAGGTGGCGCAGGGCGTGGGTGGTCTCATGTGGATTACCGGCCTTCCGGGACAAGGTCCGGTGCGCGTCGGCATTCCGGTCGCCGACCTCACCGGCGGCATATTCTGTGCCATGGGAATTCTCGTGGCGCTTCTCGATCGGGAAACCTCGGGCGAGGGGCAGTGGGTGCAGACATCGCTGCTTCAGGCCCAGCTTTTCATGCTCGACTTCCAGGCGGCGCGTTGGCTTGTGGATCACGAGATTCCGCCACAGGCCGGCAACAATCATCCGACCAGTATTCCCACTGGCGTCTTTGCGACCAGCGACGGCCATATCAATATCGCGGCGGCCGGCGGGCATATGTGGCAGCGCTTCTGCGAGGCGGTGGAGGCGCCGCAGTTTCTCGCCAATCCCGCCTATAAGACCTCGGCCGACCGGTCGAAGAACCGCGACGCGCTCAACGCGGATATTCAAGCCATCATCGGCAAATGCAGCAGCGCAGACTGGATTCGCCGATTCAACGAGATCGGAGTCCCCTGCGGCCCGATTTATCGGATGGACGAGGTGTTCGCCGATCCTCAAGTGAAGCACCTTGACATGGTGCAGGAACTCGACACGCAATTGCGCGGGCGAATCAAGCTTCAAGGGCAACCCATGAAGCTGAGCCGCACCCCCAGTCGCCTCGCCGTCGAACCGCCGGCGGCCGGGCAGCACACCGACGAAATCCTGAGCGAACTCGGCTACACTCGGAAGGAAATCGAGGAGTTGCGCGGGTCCGGCACGGTTTGAATGTCGAACGCCGACTTGAACACTTACGGGAGTAATACAATGAACACCGACAGCCCGAAGATCGCTACCGACAAGATGCTGATGCAAAAACACGGCGCGGTCGGCCGGATGGTCTTCAACAACCCGGCCCGGCACAACGCCGTATCGCTCGAAATGTGGCAGGCGGCCGAGGAAATCCTCGCCGATTTCGAGCGCGATCCCGCGATCCGCGTGGTCGTGCTCTCCGGTGCGGGCGGCAAGGCGTTCGTTTCCGGCGCCGACATATCGAAATTCGAGAGCGAGCGGGCGAGCCAAGAGGCCATCAAGCGCTACAACGAGATCACGGCACGCGCCTCGAACAAGCTCTATGAGCTTTCCAAGCCCACGATCGCGGAGATTCAGGGTTATTGTATTGGTGGCGGTCTCGGCATCGCGCTTGCCTGCGATCTGCGCCTCTGCGCCGACAATTCGCGCTTCGGCGTTCCCGCGGCAAAGCTTGGCCTGGGTTACGCGCACAAGGGCATCAAGCGATTGATCGACGTGGTGGGCCCGGCGATGGCGAAAGAAATCTTTTTCACCGCGCGCCAGTTCTCCGCCGCCGAGGCTTACGAGATGGGCCTCGTCAACCGCATCTTATCCCCGGGCGAACTTTCCGCCTACGTGCAGAATTACGCCGACACCATCGCAGGAAACGCGCCACTTACGGTGCTTCAGATCAAACGGACCGTCGGCGAGCTGGTAAAGGACGAGCACGACCGTGACTACCCGCTCTGCGATCGATTGGTCGCGGACTGTTTTGCCAGTGAGGACTATATCGAAGGACGCCGTGCCTTCATGGAGAAACGCAAGCCGCAATTCAAGGGAAGGTGAGGAATCGTGGCCGGCTCGATCCGGCTCGCGCTGGCGTTTACCCTCTCACTCGTACTTGCCGGTTGTTACGAGACCGATCATGAGGTGTTCGGTCCGAAAAACGCTGCGATCGTGCCTGGGCTCGCCGGCGACTATGTGGGGGACAATGAGGAATATATTGTCGCGCCCATCCGTCACACGCCGGACTATTCGTTGCGCGATCCTAAATATCCCGACGCAGGGTCTCTCCGCTTCCGCGCCATTGCATTGGGCGGCGGCCTCTATCTGATGCAACTGCAGCAGAACCCCAACAAGCCGAACATCTATTGGCACATTATCTTTCGCGTGGATCGCGCCAGCAACGGGCACATCACACAGATCGTGCAGCTCGAGCCCAAGACGGACGCCGTCGCCGCGCTTGCAAGACAGTTTGGCCTAACCCTGGAGCGCCCGGCCGGGGGGAGCCCGGACGATCCGGAAGTAATCGAAGGCCAGAACGAGACCATGGCTGCCTTCATCAGGGGATTGAAGGGTGTGCCGGTCGACAGCGAAACCGTGCTTCGACGAAAGGACTAGTGCGATTACAGGATCGTGGCCGAGCCGAATGTAATCCGCCTGTAACAGAGCGGGTCTAGAAAGGCCGAGAGAGACTTCCGCTCTCTCTCGCGAGGGAGTCCACCATCTGCTCCCTCAGTGTCCCCACACTCAGCCCCGCCGACTTCTTCCGGCGGGGCTCCTTGTGAAAACAGCTCTTCTGACCGGTCACAACCGGCGCACACTTAATTCAGCCCGCTTCGGCGGGCTTTCTTTTGGCGGTGCGTAAGGATCAGTGCGCGATGAACACGCAGGGCCCGCCGCAGAGGCTCGCGGAGAGATCGGTTACATAGGAAAAGTTTGAGCTAGGGAGGCTAGTTGTGAAATTCGCGGTTCCGCCGCCGAGGGTCTCCGTGAAGTTTAGGAAAAAGGCACCGAGGCTAACCGTAAAATTGTCGCCGGCGACGATCTTATCCATTTGCCGGTCCGTGAGCGGCTGGGCTGCCATGGCGGACCCGACGATCATCGGCGCCACGCCTAACGCGATAAGAACTTTACGCATGTCATCCTCCGTTCCGTCGGTCGAGAAGCCCCGGGGTCTTCATGACAAAGAGGGTGCAGAGAGCGCTGTCGAAAGAGGCATCGGGTAATGCTCAGCCAAAAAACTAAATTGCAGTGGGGAGCGAACGCAAAGGCTCATCCGCTGTAAATCAAGCGAAATTAGGATGTACGCGATCCTGGACCGACGGGCAGCGACTTCCGCCGCCCCAGTTCCGCGGTCAATTCTTCGATCCGTTTCTCGAGTTCTCCAACGAATGCGCGAAGCTCTGCGGTAATCCGCGCGTCGTTTCGAAGCCGCTCGTAGCTCTCCATGTCGGCACGCAACCCACGAATGTGGGCCTTGATCATGGCGAAAGTCGACTCCACAGGTCGTCCTCTGAGATCGCGCCTGATACGCCCTCAGTAGTACCTATAAATGGGGACTGTATTTTACATGAACCAGCGGTGGCATTTCGTGAGCGGAGCTTTTCTATCGCATTTGCGCAACTTCTAGAGCTAGCGTCCGGGTTACTGATCGCGCCCCAAACATCCAGAGCTCCGATCTTTCTCCGATCGGATGACACAGCCTGCTCACATTCGAAACGTCTGCTCGTTTGGAGCGCGTTCGACCCAGCGATTGGGATTGGAGATAATTCGATTCCGCCGCGCGCCAGTGCCGCCTATACCAGCACGCGAAAACGCGCGTCACCGTCGCGCTCGATCTGGTGCACCAGATCGATCTCCCAGGTCAGGTATTCCTTCATCGCGGCCTCATTGGGACCGTGCCGATCGTAGGGGCGGTACCAGACATCTTCGGCTGGGTTCGCCATGCGCTCGGCGCCTGCGAGCAGTGGCAGGCCGGCGGCACGCCAGGCGGCCGTACCGCCCGCCAGCACCCGGACCGGAACAGCGGTGAGCCGCTTCAGGTCGAGAGCCGCAAGCCGCGCCAGCACGCCGTCCGGCGAAGTCGTCACCACCATCTCGTGCTTCGGCAACGTCGCCAGGGTTGCAGAGAGACGGGCCCTGATGGCGAACCAGGCACCGGCGATGTGCCCATCGCGGTATTGCAGGCTGTTGGCGAAGTCGAGAGCAAGCGCGCCGCCGCGCTTGATCGCGGCTTCAAGCGCGACTGGATCGATCGGCTCGATCTCGGTACCGTCGATGCCGAGAATTTCCCTGCGCTCGGCACCAGGCTCCAAAGTGGCGCCACGCAAGCAATCCGCCAACACATAGACTTCGGGCCATCCGAGCTGCATCAGCCAAGAGGCCGTCATCTTCGCACGTATGCCATCGTCATCCACCAGCACCAAGCGGGCATTTAGCGTTCCCACATAGGCATCGGTCGCCTGCACGAGTTGGCCACCGGGAGCGGAGCGGGAAGAGGGGAGGTGACCCGCGGCATATTCCTCGGGGCTGCGCACGTCCAGCAGATAGAGAGTGCGATCGCCCTCCGCCGCGAAACGCTCGCAGGCGGCGCGGTCGATCGATCGAACGCCGGCGCGCTCGGCGACGCGATCAGCGGCCGCCCGCGCCTTGGCGAGGCTTGCGGCGCTGGGTGCTGGCGCGCGTCGATCGGCGTTGTGCTCCAGGGTAAGTCCCGCGAGGTGCCAGCCCATCGTTCCATTGCGGAGCGCAATCACCTTGTGCGGCACTCCCGCATTGATGAGGGATTGCGCGCCGATAATGCTGCGCGTGCGCCCCGCGCAGTTCACGACGACCAAAGTATCTTCCGACGGGGCGATGTCGTGAACGGAGCGCACGAGTTCGGCCCCGGGGCAGTCGATGCCGCCGGGGATGTTCATGACGCGGTACTCGTCCATGGGGCGGCTGTCGAGAATCACCAATTTCTCACCCGCGTCGACTTTGGCCTTGAGTTCCTGCGCAGAAAGGTTCGGCGTTCCGGCCCTGTGCTCGACGAACTCGCCGAATGCCTTGCTGGGAACATGGACCCCGGAGAACAGCTCGTAACCAGCTTGTTTCCAGGCCGGATTGCCGCCGGCCAGCGCGGCGAGACTGCGATAGCCGAGCCGCATCATCAACGCCGCCGCACGATCGGCTAGGCCATCGTCGTCGTCGATCAGCACGATCGGCGTCGAGCGTCGCGGTACCAGTACAGCCAAGCCCAACTCGAGGCGGCTCAACGGCAGCGGTGTTGCAAATAGCAAATGGCTCTTCGAAAACACGCCTTCCTCGCGCACATCAATCAAAGCCACTTCTTCCTCGCCGCGCAGCAGCGCCTTCACCTCCTGGGCGGAAAGCCGCGGCGCCCAGATCTGAGGATTGGCTGCGTACGGCCGGTAGCTGCCGCCGGCACTGCCGGCGAAGCAGATCCGTTGCGGCAGATTTTCCAGGCTCATGCCGTAAAGATGCAGATGCAGCGCCGGGCCACCCATGACCTCGATGGTGTGAAAATCATCGGGGAGCAAGGCGCAGGCATTGCCGCGGCGGATGGTCAGCTCTCCGGTCTTGCGAAGCTGCCCGGTACCGGGAGTGGCTCGATCGTCGACACGTTCGTAAAAGACATTGTGCTCATCGCCGAATACCCCGGCGATTGTCGCCCAGGTCGTGTGATTGTGCGGCGGTTGCGGGTTGCCCGGCAGTCCGGCCGAGGCGTAAAGCGCATATCGCCGGTCTGGGTCCTCGCTCAGGCGATAGAGCGCGGCCTTTTTTCCGGCGGGGATAGGAAAATGCGCGGCTGGAAAGAGTTCCTTCATCGCGGCCAGGCCGGTCACCGCTCTTCCGATGCTCTCGATCGTCGCGCGGGTGACGCCGTGACGCTGCTCCAAGTCCTTCGCCGCCGCCACCACACCCGCGACGAGCGCCCTCCGCCGGTTCATGATCCCGACCGTGAAATTTTCCATCAGCGCCTCCCGACCCTGGGTTTGCGCAGACTATAGCGGAGCCCCCTATTTCCGCACAAATCCCTCATTCCCGCGCTGAATCAGCGATATGCTGATTAAAATCATTTAATTTGTATGACATTCGGCCGTGCGACGTAATGCGGCGAGGCGGCTCGTCCGCCCCGCCCTTCCAACCCCCTTGGAGGGCGGAGACCTTCCTGGGTCTTTCCCCGCCTGTGCTTCCCTCCAAAGTCGCAGGCGGGGATCCCGGCGTTTCCGTGAGACTTCGTGCTATGCGGTCGCGCTGACATTGCGCACCATCGCCGCGCGCCTATAGAGTGCGGCGACCCGCCGAATCCAGCGAGCCCTCATGACCAGCCAGCTCTTCAAAGCCATCACCATGCGTGGCCTTACCCTGCCGAACCGCGTGGTAATTTCGCCGATGTGCCAATACAGCGCCGATGACGGCGCCGCCAATGATTGGCACATGCTGCACCTGGGTTCGTTCGCGCTCTCGGGCGCGGGCCTGTTGATGATCGAGGCGAGCGCTGTTGAGCGGCGCGGGCGGATTTCCCACGGCTGTCTCGGCTTATATTCCGACAACAACGAATTGGCACTGGGACACGTGGTTGCCGCCTGCCGCCGGTGGGGCAATACCCCCATCGGTATTCAGCTTGCCCATGCGGGCCGCAAGGGTTCGGCGCAAAGGCCCTGGGACGGCGGCGGCTCGCTGCAGGCGGGGCAGGACCCCTGGGAAACCGTGGCGCCATCGGCAATCCCGATGGCGGAGAATTGGCAAACTCCGCGTGCCGCAGCGTTGGAGGACCTTGAGCGCATTCGCAACGCCTTCGTCGATGCGACGAGGCGCGCCGCACGTCTCGGTCTCGATTTGGTGGAGGCGCACTCCGCCCACGGCTATCTGCTGCACGAATTTCTGTCGCCGCTTTCCAATCACCGCACCGATCGATACGGCGGCGGCCTCGAAAACCGAATGCGCTTCCCGCTCGAAGTGATCGCGGCCATGCGCACGGCGTGGCCCTCGGATCGGCCGCTCGGCGCGCGCATCACCGGAACCGATTGGATGCCCGGCGGCTTTACCACCGACGATGCGGTGATCTTTGCCCGCGAGCTCAAATCGATCGGCGTCGACTATGTATGCGTCTCGAGCGGCGGAATTTCGCTCAAGGCTCAGATCCCGCTTGGGCCCGGCTACCAAGTTCCGCTGGCCGAGCGCATCCGACGCGAGGTTGGGATTACGACACGCGCTGTCGGCCTAATTGTCGAACCGAAGCAGGCGGAGCGGATCATCGCCGACGGTCAGGCGGACATGGTGGCTCTGGCACGCGCCTTCCTGGACAATCCCCGCTGGGCTTGGCATGCGGCTGAAGCATTGGGAGCGAGTGCCGCAGTGCCGGTGCAATATGCGCGTCTGCGGCCTGACCAGTGGCCCGGCGCCAAGATGCTCCGCCCGTCGCCGCTGCCGCAGAGCGCCGCCGCCCAATAGGGAACGCGATCCCTCACCCTATTGCGGAGCTGGACTCTCTGATTTTATGCCGCTCTGGCCGAGGCAGGCCTGATAGGCCGCATCTTGATCTTGCTTGCCGTTCAGTGCGCCGATACTGGCTCCCCCAACGCCGCCGGCGAGCGCACCCCATGCGGCAGCCGTGCCAAGGGTTCCGAATGCCCACCCGCCAACCAGGACACCGAGCGCGGCTCCGACCCCGGAGCCGATTGCCAATCCCTGCATTCCCTGAGTGATGGGTTGGTTGAGGTCGGTTTGCGCGCGACAATCCACTGCCGGGTCCCCTGTCGCAGAGGCGGTCTCGTGGGCGGGCGTCCAGGGCGGCTGGTAAAGCGCCATACAGCCGCAGAGACCCATTAAGGGCAGGAACGCGATTGCGCGACGCATCCAGCCTCCGAGAGGAAATCACCTCTCAGTATGACCGATCCTTGGCCGCGCGCGAAGGTGCGGGTTTGCGCACCCTCCCGGTAATACGGCGGAAACCATCTCTGGCTGTGCTGTTATTGTCTAGCCGGTCCTTATCCCAGCGTCCCAAACGAAAAAAGGGCGAGATTGCCGGCTCAAGTCCGGCAATCCCAGGAGGACTGACACAGTTCTAGCCAGACGATCTTACTAACCTGCGGTGCTGATCGTGCCGCCCAGGTTGTTGTACCAAGTGTTCATTGTGGTACCCACGTTAGCAATGGCTGCCAACGTTGCCAGCGTCAAAACGCCGATGATGAGACCATATTCGATTGCCGTGGCTCCGCGCCGGTTTTTCAGCAACCGCCATACCGATGCGATCATGACGACCTCGCACAATAATGACCGCGGCAGTATGGCCTGAGAACCCTTAACCCGCTATCAATGATCCCGAAAAAACCCGTTGTATTTTAAACGATGGTTTACGCGGCCGGATGGCTGTTGACGGATCGAAGCGGGGACGTCGGAGCGAGGGCATGGAACACAAGACGCAATTGGTGCGAACGCCGCTGTTGGAAATTGCCTACGAGGAGAGAGGCCGCCGAGAGGGGGGCCCCGTCATCCTGTTGCACGGTTTTCCAGATGACGCTCGGGCCTGGGACGGCGTAGCGCCCGATCTCGCTGCGCGCGGCCATCGGGTGTTGGTGCCGTATCTGCGGGGCTATGGTCCCACGCGATTTCTCGATCCGGCGACACCGCGTTCGGGCGAGCAGGCGGCGTTGGGCGCCGATCTCCTGGCCTTCATGGATGCGCTCGGCATCTCGCAGCCGATCCTCGTGGGATACGACTGGGGCGGTCGCGCCGCCTGCGTCGTTTCGGCGCTTTGGCCGGAGCGGGTGCAGGGCCTGGTTTCGATCGGGGGCTACAACATCCAGGACATCGCCAAGTCCGGACGACCGGCCTCCGCGCTTCAGGAGTTCCGGTATTGGTATCAATGGTACTTTCAGACCGAGCGCGGACGCGCGGGGCTTGCAAGCAATCGGCGCGAAATTTGCCGCATGCTGTGGGAGCTGTGGTCACCGAACTGGAAATTCACGGCTGAGGAATTCGAACGCACCGCGGTCTCGTTCGACAACCCCGACTTCGTCGATATATCGATCCACTCCTACCGCCATCGCTATGGTGCTGTTGCCGGCGACCCCAACGTGCAGGGGATCGAGCGGCGCCTCGCGCAGAGCCCAATGATCTCGGTCCCGACCGTCGTCATGCATGGCGCCTGCGATGGCGTTGCGGGACCCGAGACCTCCGAGCGCCATGCGCGCTTTTTCTCGGGCCGATACCGGCGCGAGGTGATACCGATTGCCGGCCACTTTCTGCCGCGCGAGACGCCGCAAGCCGTGCTCGCCGCGGTTGCGGAGCTGAGCAACAGTTAGATTAGCCGAAAGGAGGTTGCGAATGTTTAGGGCTCGCCGCTCGCCGCGGGCGTCATTGCTGGTCGTGGCACTAGGAGCGTGGATCGGTACATTCGTTCCGACGGCTCAGGCTCAAAGCGACGCCGTTGCGGCGCCTTATTGCGAGCCCGCGGCGGGAACCAAGCTCCTCTACAGCAATCGCGCCTATGAGATCGAAAAAAAGCCCATCGACGCGCCGCTCCTATACTACACCTACAAAATTCTCGCGCCCTCGTTGCACTCGCAGTTTGTGGAGCGTCGAGGCCAGCTTCTTTTCGACGACGGCGAGGACCGCTGGGAGGTACTTAACAAGGAGCAGGAGATCAGAGACTTTTGGCCGCTGCAATCGGGCAAGACCCTGGTGTTGCGCCGCTTCGATCGGGCAACCCGCGTCAAGTCGAAAGTGCATTTTCAGGTTTTGGGGCTCGAACCGATCGACAGCGGAACGCATGTCTATCAGAGCTGGAAGATCAGTCGCCTGGACGAGAATAGCGACGGGACCCGCTTCCTGCAGTTTCTCTGGTACGCGCCGGAGATTTGCACGCTCTCGGCCTTCACGGATTCGCAGCATCGCACCGTGCGGCTGCTGCGCGTATTGAAGCCGGGGGATGCGGACTACGATCGACCGGTCACGGTCAAGAAGCATCAGCTCTATTTCGCCGACAGCAACGAGGCCGTTAAATAAGCTGCTCGGCGCTTAGATCAGCGCGGTCGATCGCCTGCGAGCGTGATGCGCAGCATGGCTCGGCGGTGGCCATGATAGTCATTGACCGGATTGTGCTGGGCCGCGCGATTGTCCCAGAAAGCCAGCGCTCCGACGCTCCAGCGGAAGCGGCAGGTGAATTCCGGACGGACCTGGTGGCGGAATAGATAGTCAAGCAAAGGCGCGCTCTCTTCGACCGTCATGCCCGAGAAGCGCTCGGTGTGCGCAACATTGACATAGAGCGCCTTGCGTCCGGTCTCGGGATGGGTGCGGATCACCGGGTGCTCCGCAACAAGCGGACGCTCCGCGCCCGCTGCTGGAGCCGAGCGCACGCGGTCTTCGCGCGTGCGCGTCACGTCTGCCTTGGCCGAGCTGTTCACCGCGCGCAAACCCTCGAGCAGCTCGCGCATGCCCGGCGAGAGGCTTTCGTAGGCAAGGTACATGTTGGCAAAGAGCGTATCTCCGCCGACCGGCGGTATCTCGCGCGCCAACAGCATGCTGCCCATGGGCGGAATTTCGAGATAGGTGGTGTCCGAATGCCAGATGCCGCCGAAATTGACGCGTTCCTCCGGTTCCTTCACGACCTCGATGATTTCGGGATAAGCCTCGAGCCCTCTGACAAACGGGTATTCGACCGGGGTTCCGAAGCGGCGTGCCGCGCGGAGAAATTGCTCGGTGGTGAGTTCTTGGCCTCGGAAGAAAACGACGAGGTGATCAAGCAGCGCTCGACGTATCGCGGATACCTGGGATTCCCCGAGTTCGACCGCAAGATCGACGCCGGAGATTTCGGCACCCAGCGCACCGGAAACCGGCTGAATAATGAGGCTGTTCGAATGCATCTCGGACCTTCGACTGCATTCTCCACCGTGCGCGGCGCGCTGTCGATGCGCTATTGCGTCACTGAATGATCGTTCCCGCGGCCTGGCGGATCTTCGCTTCGGCGTCCTGGGCCGCGTTTTGCGAACCCGCGGCGCCGATTTCCGCGAAGATGTATTGGCCGCCGCCTGCCTTGGTGAGCACCGTATAGTAAGTCACTGCCGCACCGGAACCGCCGTCACAACTGGTGAAAACGCGGATGGCTCCGGCGTTAACGGCAGCCTGCTTGTCGTCGGCGAGCGTGCCCGAGGAAAAATTACCCGAGCAGGCCTTTGCGTCCCGCGCGATGAGGTCGCCCGACGCGTTTCCGGCCGCAGCCTGCACCCACAGAAAACCGGTGAGATTTGGCGCTGTCCATACCGCCTGATATGCCGCGAGTTGAGGAGGCACTTCGCTTGTTTGCGCGATGTGGTAGTCGCTCAATCCCGACTGAGCGAGCACGTTCGCCATCAGTGCGACACCGTCTACCGTGAGCCCCTTCGTCGCCGCGGGAGCAGCCGCCGGCATTGGTGCCGGCGCAAGTGGTGCGGGCGCGCCGGGGGCGGGCGGCAATGAGGTTGAGGAAGTAGGCGGGATTGGCGTGGCAGGCGGAGTTCCGGGCGCGGCAGGAGCAAAGCCGCCAGGCGGCGCGCCGGTGGGCGCGACCCCCGCGGTCGCGGCCGTGTGACGGTGCGCGCAGTCGAGCAACGCCGCAAGCCCGCGCTGCGTTCCCTGGAGGGTAAAGAAAAGCTGCTGGCCCATTACGGAGATCGTGATCTGCGATCCGCTTCGGAAGCGGTTATAAAGACCCTCATCCGGCGGCACTGGAATTTCGATCTCGGTGCCGGAGACTGCGGTCCCGTTGCCATAGAACGGCATGCCGCCATTGATCGAATAGCTGACGTCGTAAGTCGATGACGGCGACAAATGCCAGCCGGTATTGAGCACGCCAACGCTCCAAGTGAAATTGCCGTCGATCGAGAACAGCAGCGTGTACCCGGTGCTGTAATTGGCGGACATGGAGCAGCGCGCGAAGGCGCCGGATTGATCGTCTGATAGCGCGGCTGCTTGCCAATTGCCGACCTGGAAGGTTTCGAGCGTAGCGGCACGAGCGATCCCGACGGAAATGCCCGCGCAAGCCGCCGCCAACAAGAACAGAGATCCCCCCCCGCATTAACGCCTCCCCGCGATCGATGGGCCGAGCATGCAGCGGGCGGAACCTCCGTGCAACGCAAGGAATCGCGTCGCACGGCGGGGTACCTAGCACCGTCCAGATTTTGGCGAGGGGGCGTGGGCGACCTCTAGCGCCTCATGCCCCGTACCCGATCGCGCTAGCGGACGAGACCGGCTCCGCCTCGAAGATCGGTGGCAACGGGGGAACTTGCAGACGAGGCGTGAGACCCCCTGAGGACCGTAACCCCGGACGACGTCGGTGCCGTTGCGCCGGCAGCGGGTGTCGTGTCGATATGCTCGATCGCCGGCATGCTGCCGCCGAACTCCCAGCGTCGAACCGGCCCAACGTCCAAGTGGACGAACCCGGATGCCGGATAGTAGCCGACGCCGCCGCCCCGCAAATCGAGCGCGGCGCCATGCAAGTCAGTCAGGCTGCGCTGGCGCAGCGACACGTCGACCGCCATTCCCTGCATGTGCAGACTGTGCGCTGCGACCCCTTCATTGAATTCGGCGAGCCAAGCATTGGTTCGGGGCGAGCGATATCCCGACGTCACCATGAAAGGCTCGCTCGATTGCAGCTTTTCCTGCAACCGCGCAAGCAGGTCGAGCAGCTTCGGATCGATTGGATGCACGTCGCCGGAATGAAAATCGCGCAGCACCCACGCGATGCGCCGCATGGTCTGGGGGATGTAGTAATCATCGGCCCAGTAGACCGCATCGAGCGCTTCGCCGGTGTGGACATTGTCCAGCGCGATTTGACGGAACATGATTCGGCGCGGGGCGGCGAGGGCGGGCGCAGCGACGCCGGCCGCCAGCGTGGCGGCCGCATATCCGAGGAAGCATCGACGAGCGATCGATCGACCGGTCATGAATCGTGCCTAACGGAAGATTGCCCCTCTAATTACGAAAGGATTGAACATCGACCGTGGTAAACGTTCTATTAAGCGGCAACGTCATCAATCACTTATATTCGCGGCGTCAGTAAAACCGTCACGCTGACATCAATGGGTTAGCTGCAATCTGGAAAACCTTGACGGCGGGAATCCGCTCCGCGATAAGGCGCGCGCTTGGCGTAGAGAATGCAGAACGCACCAATCGCACAATCAGGGACGCAGAAGGAAAACGCCTGACACATCGATCGGCTGAGTGTTCATTTCACCTCGCCAATCTAGGCGGCTGGTGGTGCTGCTGCTCGCGGAGCCATCGGCCCTCGAAAAGATCGCGGATCTGCCGACAGAATTCGTGGAGCGGCAGAAGGAAATTGCCGAGGCGCAGAAAGAATTCCATGCAACAATACTAAAAATGCCGGCTGAACAAGAGGACACCCTTCTTGACATCATGGCGTTGGCGACGAGGAGCTAAGACCACCTCAGCCATATGAGGCAGCAAACAACGAAGCGTTCGGCGGAGTAGCTCACCGATTCACTAAACCGATTGGAGGGACGGGCGGATGTCGAAATTTTTTAATCTCATCTGCAAAGTCGAGAGTGAATCAATAGGAAATTACCTGCCGCCCTTTCCCAACGTTGTTGCGGCTGCCCCCGGAACGAGGTCGCCCCATGAAGGATACCAAAGAGGCTGGGGGCTCGAAGCCGGAGATCTTCGGAAAAGGGTCGCCAAAGACCGGGACTACGTCGAA
>DATIYT010000114.1:0-4152 GCA_035517495.1 Allostellaceae bacterium
TTCGACGTAGTCCCGGTCTTTGGCGACCCTTTTCCGAAGATCTCCGGCTTCGAGCCCCCAGCCTCTTTGGTATCCTTCATGGGGCGACCTCGTTCCGGGGGCAGCCGCAACAACGTTGGGAAAGGGCGGCAGGTAATTTCCCATTGACTCGCTCCCGACTTTTTTCAGATGAGACTATAATCTGGAATTACCCGGCAGGTTAGATTGTGCACGATTGCTGATCGAGGATGACAGTGGGCATTGTTGGCGCCGCCCGGAATTTTTTCGGCCTTGCGTCCGAGCGCGGCATCGCCTTCACCTGCAACATCTGTGGCGCCCGCAACGACGTCCCACGGGAACGGATTCGCCGCGACGTCGCGTCATGCCGCTCCTGCGAGTCCAACGTGCGCCTGCGCGCCATCGTACACCTTTTATCCCTCGCGCTTCTCGGCCGGTCCGTTGCGCTGCCGGCGTTTCCCACGGACAAGGATATCGTCGGCGCGGGGCTGAGCGACTGGAAGGGTTACGCGCCACGGCTCGCAAAGAAATTTCAGTATTGCAACACTTTCTACCACAAGCATCCGAAGCTCGACATCACCGCACCGCCGGCGGAGATGCATGACAGCCTGCGCTTTCTCATTGCATCCGACGTATTCGAGCACGTGCCGCCGCCCGTTTCCCGCGCCTTTGACGGCGCGTTCGCTCTGTTGCGGCCGGGTGGTCATCTGATCTTCTCCGTTCCGTACAACAGCGGCGATACGCCGACCATCGAGCATTATCCGGGAATGCGGGACTTCGCCGTTAGCTGGATCGGAGGGCACAGGCCGGTGGTCCGTCTCACGCAGCACGATGGCTCGCTCGCATTGGATGCCAGCCCGGCCTTTCATGGCGGTCTCGGGCAGACGCTCGAGATGCGGGTGTTTGGCGAGCACGACTTGTTGTCGCTGCTGCGCCGCGCAGGATTTGTCGACATTTGCGTATTCTCGGAATCGGCCCCTGAGTTCGGAATATATTTCTTCGACGGAAACTGGAGTTTGCCGATTTGGGCGCGCAAGCCGGCTTGATTGCGGTATGCCGCGCGAACCTGGTCAGGATTTCTTTCCCTCGATCGCGGAAATCAGCTGCTCCGCCATCGTTTCGCGGGTAAAGTTCTCCTTGGCGTACGCGAGCTGCGCGCGCGCCTGTGTCAGCCAATCGGCGTCGGATCGCAGCAGCCGCAATATCCCCGCCGCGAGATCGGAGGGGCTGTCCCCCACCCCTACGATCTTGCCGAGCCCGGGCATCCCCTGAATTCCGATGGAGGTCGTCACGAGGGGAAGACTCCGTCGCAGCGAGTCGACGACCTTGCCCTTGATCCCCGCGCCAAACCGCAACGGCACAACCGATACTCTTGCACGTCGGTAATAGCTTGCGAGATCGTCATCACTCACCCATCCGGTCACTTGCGTCCGGTCGGATGCCAAAGCGAGAACGGCTTGATCGGGGTTGGATCCCACGAGGAACAGGGTTACGTCGGGCCGCTGCTTCCACACCAACGGCATAATTTCGGAAACCAACCATCTCGCCGCGTCGACATTGGGCGGATGCACAAAGCCGGCGACAAACAGCACGCCCGACCGACCGGCGAGCGTGATGCCATCATCGGCAAAAGTTTCGTAGGCATAGGGGATCACGCGACGCACCACAGCGGTTGGAACTTCCGCGCGGACCACCGCCACTTCTTCTTCCGAAGGGTAAATGACGCAATCCGCACGGCGCCACGCGTCGATTTCCATGTCTCTGGATTTCGTCGCCACGGCGAGAGTCGCGGGGTTCCCGCTGATCTTATGCTCGAGCAGCAGTCGTGAAAAATGCACATCGTGGCCGTAGTAGATCACGCGCGCTCTCGTTGCGGCGCGGATTGTCGCCAGGTAGTTCTGAGCCACCTCGGGGCGACAGAGAATGACCGTGTCGATCCCGTTTTGCGAGTCCGCAAGCCACCCCCTCAAGCCCCGGACGCTGGCGAGCAGCCCGTGCAGCACCTCAACCCCAAGCTCTTGCAGGCGCGGACCATAGACCGGATCGATCCAGCCGTTATGAGGACAGAATTTGACGACGTAGCCGCGCGACAGAAGTATTTTGATGAACTGAAATACCGTGAGCGAACCCGCATCCCGATCTGGCTGCGGCACCATGTGGTCGATCAGCAACACGACATGTTTTCCGTTGCTGCGCTCTCTCGCGCGGAACACATTTTCCCCGGGACGCTGGTGCTCGCTCTCCAAGCGATCGCGCCAGCGCTCGAAAAATACCCGCTGATTGGTGACTTGATAGGCCTTGATGCCCACGGCCGGGTCCGTTCCGTTCGACACCCCCTCGAAGTGGGTGACGACCGAGCGCGGCTGATAGTACACTTTGCGCCCGCCCGCGCGCACATGAAAGGCAAGGTCCGAATCCTCGCAATAAGCTGGACGGTAGCGCTCATCGAACCCGCCGAGCTCGTCGAACAGCGCTCGCTCGATCAGAAGCGACGCACCCGAGCAATAGTCCGTCTCCCGCACATAATTGTACCGGGGTAGGTCCGGATCGTCGCCGCGCCCGAAATTCCAAGCGGATCCGTCGCGCCACATGATTCCGCCGGCTTCCTGCAGCTTGCCGTCGGGGAAGATCAGCTTCGAGCCGACCAACCCGCAGTCCGGAAAGTGCTGAAAAACATCCAACATTGAATCGAGCCAGGCTTGCGCAACTTCGGTGTCGTTGTTCAGGAAATAGAGGTACTTTCCCCGAGCCCGGCGGGCGGCTTGATTGCAATTTCGCAAAAATCCCAGATTCGCGAAATTCTCAAGAACTTGTATGCCCGGTATCAGTCGCAGCAACGCGACGCGGGTATCGCCCGATGCGTCATCCGCCACGATGATTTCTATGGGCGCGGCCGGCCGATGACGCGCGATCGAGCGTATGCAGCCGATGGTGAATTCAACCTTTCCGTAGGTCGGAATGATGATGCTGACAAGCGGCGGTTCGACCGCCGAATAGCTCGAATTGTCGCTCGCGAAGGACTCGAGAAGCGCCATCCCCGGGAGATTATCGGCAACCATGGGGCCGATACTCTCAAGCCAATGCGAGAGCGGTTCCGCGCCGCTCGCGGCTACGTCGGGGTGGCGTGCCAAATATTCCGACGCGGCGAAGAACGGTGATGGATCGCGTCCTTCGCGCGCGCCGTGACGCCGATAGTGCAGGAGCGGATTGACGCCGCTCGCGGCCACATCGGGATTGCGAGCGAGATACCAACTGCACGAGAAAAGAATGTGCGGATCGCGCCCCTCCGCCGCTCCATGCGTCAAGAAATGGACGAGCGGATTGCGCTTGGGTGCGTCGATCTCTCGATCACGATCTTGATACCAGGAACTGTCGAACAAGGGATTAGGGTCCTTGCCTTGTTCCGCCCCACTTTGCAAGTAGTGGAGCACCGGATCGATGCCGGACTCCAGTACGTCCGAATGTCGGCGCAGATACCAATCCGCGTCAAAGAGGTCCGATTCCGCCACCAATCGATGCTCGCGCGCGAGTTCGGGTGGCAGAGGTCTGCGCACGCGGAACATGCTTATTCGCGCCGCCACCGACCTCAAGGGCGCCGTGATGCGCCACGACCGCGATAATTCTATTGCCTTGAGACGGTGACGCAGCGAATGGATTTCCGGCTCGTAGGTCGCGACGCGCGCTTTCGCGGCACGGGCCGTCTGTGCGAGTTCGGTGTTCTCTCGGCGCAGCCCGGCATTCTCCTGGCTCAATGCGGCGTATTCCCGCGCTTGGGTGCGCTCCCGATAGTGCGAATCCAAGGCGTCGCTCTCGGCTTTTCGGCGCGCCATCTCCGCCGCGGCCAATTTAAGCGCAACTCCCCAGCTATCCTGTCCCAATGCCGAGTGGGCCATCATCTCGGCGCGCTTCCGTTCGGCTTCGGCCTGGTGGTGCAACGCCTCAAGATGCTGCACGTACCATGGCGAATGCAGCAAGCTTTCGGCAGCGACTGGTATTTCGACATTGGAGGCTAAAGCGATGAAGTACGGCGCATGGGGAATGCCTTCGCAGCGCTCGAAAGACACGCCGTCGCGGCTGTCGAAGGTCTCGACCCGCCCCGGCCCTTCGCGGAGTGTGGTCGGCGCGATCACGGACCCGGTGATGGCCCGCTGCTCG
>DATIYT010000115.1:0-105568 GCA_035517495.1 Allostellaceae bacterium
ATCACAAGATCACGCCCCACGTTCCGGTGTGGGACAAGTCGGCGCGTCCCGATGGCACCTTCAGCCGAGCCGACTTCGTCTTCGACCAGGAGCGCAACGTCTATATTTGCCCAGGCGGCGCGAAGCTCACCAGCACCGGCAACATCGATCAGGGCCACATTGTCTACTACAGGGCCAATAAGAACGACTGCTCGACCTGCTCGTTGAAGCCGAAGTGCACGACGGCGGTCGTGCGCAAGGTCACGCGCGACATCAATGAGGATGTGCGTGACCGTGTCCGGGCGCTGGCCAATACGGAGGCCTTCCAGCAATCCCGCCGTGAGCGCAAGAAGGTAGAGATGCGGTTCGCGCATATGAAGCGAATCTTCAAGCTCGACCGGCTTCGACTGCGAGGCTTGAGCGGCGCGAGGGACGAAGTGCTACTCACCGCAACCGCACAGAACCTTAGGCGGCTCGTTAAGCTTCTCTGCCGTGTCCCATCACCGCTCGCAGCTGCTTGCCAGACGTAGTCGGTGCATCAGGCCGCGGCGCCAATGCCCTCTGATAGCGTACGGCAAAAACCTACGGCAGAACCCCAGCGGCAAAGCAACCGAGTTTTGCAACACATTCGGAGGGTAAAGCGGACATCGCTTGGGCCGGCATTTGTACGGGCGGACTTATGAGTACACGCCCTAGTGGATGCGCGGGAGGAATTCGCAGCCAGTCCCCGAGCCTGATCACCCCGCCACCGCCCGGACGAACCGCTCCACTTCGGCTTCGTCGTTGTAGTAGTGGACGCTGGCGCGGATGAGCGCGGCGAGCCCGCGCGCGGGCAGGTCGAGCAGTGGAGCGCCGGATGAGCGGGAGACGTGCACGTTGATCTTCAGGGCGCTGAGCCGCTTCTGCGTCTTGGCCGGCGCTTCGCCGTCGTTCAGAAATGTCACGATCCCGCATTGCTCCGCTCCGAGATCGTGCACGCTGACGCCCGGCCGTTCCGCTAGTTCGCGCCTGAGCAGCGCGGCGAGCGCCTTGACCCGCGCCTCGATCGCGTCGATCCCGAGACCGATCGCGTAGCGCGCAGCGACGCCAAGACCGATCTGGCCCGCGACGAACCGCTCCCAGTTTTCGAACCGGCGCGCATCATCGCGAACGAGGTAGCTGTCGGGAGCGGTCCAAGTAGCGGTCTCCAGATCGATGAAGGGTGGCTCCAGTTTCGCAAGAGTGTCGCGCCGGACGTAAAGAAAGCCCGTGCCGCGCGGGCCGCGCAGATACTTGCGGCCCGTGGACGAGAGCATGTGGCAGCCGATCTCGCGCACATCGACCGCAAGCTGGCCGACCGACTGGCAAGCATCGAGAAGATAGAGAATGCCGTGGCGCGCGGCGATGCGGCCAACCTCGGCCGCCGGATTGACGAGCCCGCCCTGTGTCGGCACATGGGTGATCGCGATGAGCTTGGTGCGCCGACCGATCGCGCGCTCAAGCGCGCCCAAGTCAAGTTGCCCGGAGGCGTCGTTCTCCACGACGTCGATTTCGATCCCCACGCGCGCCTTCATCTGCAGGAATGCGAGGTAGTTCGAGAGATACTCGGCCCGTGCAGTGATGACGCGGTCGCCCGCGCGGAACGGAATCGCGTAGAACGCCATGTCCCAGGCGCGCGTTGCGTTCTCGACAAACGCGATCTCGTCGCGCTCAGCACCGATCAGCGTGGCGATCGCATCGTAGAAATCCGCGAGCCGCGCCGCGGCCTCGGCCGCGGCCTCATATCCGCCGATTTGGGCCTCGCGCGCCAAATGACCCGTCACCGCGTCGAGCACCGGCCGCGGCGATAAGGCAGCGCCCGCATTGTTGAAGTGAAGCACGTTCTCGACGCCCGGCGTCTCCGATCGAAGCGACGCGACGTCGAGCGTCTTTTGCTGGGCGCGATTGGATCGCATGTCCGGCCTCCTAGTAAGCTCGGGACCGCCCGATGCTACGCTGGGCTTTCGGCGACGCAATCGAGCCTAAAGCAGACCCGTCAGACGTTGACGCGGTTCTCGCCGTACTGAAGCACCTGCACCTTCTCGGTGGTCACCAGGCCCTTCGACATCATGGCGTCGAGAACCGGCAGGAAGCCGCCGATCTTCTCCTCGCTGTCCACGATCTCGATCACGATCGGGAGATCGCCGGAGAGACGTAGGATCTTGGTGGTGTGCAGCCGGCTCGAATGGCCGAAACCCATCGGCCCGCGCAGCACCGTCGCACCCGCCAAATGGTGCTCGCGCGCTTTGAGCACGATCGCCTCGTAGAGCGGACTACGCTCGTGCCGGTCGTCCTCGCCGATGAAGATGCGGAGCAGCATCGCGTTGCGTGGGACTTGCATTGGTATTCTCCGGTATTCTCCCCAAGATGCTCCATGGCGATTGCTTGCACGAATAGTAGACGGCCGGCCTCACTTGACGACGAGGACAGCGCAGGGTGCAAGCCGCACCAAGCGATCAGTGGTGCTGCCGATGATACGCTCGTAAAGCTGCGAATGGCCCATGAACCCCACCACCAAAAGATCGACCGCGCGGCTTCGAATGAATTCGACGATCGCCTGTACCGCATGGCCCGCGGCAAGGTGGGTTTCGAGCACCACGCCCGCCCGATCCGCCCGTGCACGAGCGTCGGCAATCACCGGCGCGAAGCGATGATCGGCCTCGTCCTTCTCCTCGGCAACCTCGTCGATGCTGGCGGCAAAACGTGGCAGCTCCTCGACGGTGATCGCGTACAGTTCGGCATGATGCAGCTTCGCGAGCGCCAACGCCGCGTCGAGCGCGTGGGAAGCGCCGGTCGAGCCGTCATTCGCAACCAGTATCCGCTTATACACGTTGACCTCCCTCCGCCGCCGCGACCGGCTCCGGCGCGGCCGGCACCTCCTGCTCGATGGGTTTGAGGTCCGGCTGGAACCAGCGCTGGGCGATCAAAGTCGGCACGACCGCGCTCCCGATCACGGCGGTCAGCAGGATCGTATATTGCCGCTCGTCGATGATGTGGTTGGTGAGTCCGAACAACGCCGAGATCGAGCCGAAGGTGAGGCCGGTCGACATCAGCAAGGTCGTATACATCCCTTCCCGCCGTTGAAAGCGGAAGACCCGGGTTAGCGGCAATATCCCCACGAATTTCGTCACCATCTTCACGCCGAGATAAATCAAGATCGACCCTGCGGAAGCGACGATGACATCGGCGCTGACCAGCGACCCCGCCTTGAGAAAGTAGAAAGGCGTCAGGATCGTGAAGGCGATGACGCGAACGCGGTGGGTCAGCTCCTTGTCGCGGAGAAAGATGGGGGCGAGCACCATGCCGATCAGATAGGCGGGCAGCACGGCCTCGCTGCGCGCCGTGGCCGAGAGACCACCAAGGCCGAACAGCACCAGAAGCACGAATTTTATCTGCGGCTCGCTGACGCGACGGCCGATCCGAGCAAAAAGCCAGGGCGTGAACCACGGCAGGATCAACAGGACCGCGATCGTCACCGCGCCGAACACGATGAGCGATGCGTCGTAATTGGCAAAGATGATGCCCAGCGCGAGCACGGTGCCGAGGTCATTCACGAAGCAGGCCGCGAGAATGACCTTGCCGAGCTCGGTGCTGTTGAACCCGGTCTCCACCATGACCGCGTAGACGACCGCGACCGAAGTGGTGGAGAGCGCGATCCCCGCGATCTGCGCCTGCGGCCAGGGCCATCCCGAGACGAAATGCGCATAGGCGAGCACGCCCAGATAAGGCGCGAAGAACCCGACGACGCCGATGCTCATGCTGGACCAGAAGTTGCGGCGGATCACTTTGACGTCGATCTCGGCGCCGGCGAGAAAGGTGAGCAGGATCGCGCCGAAGCCCGCGAGGTAATTGACCCAAGGCGTGAGCGTGAGGGTCACCAGATTTCCGGCGATGGCGCCCACGATGATTTCAAGCAGTGCGATTGAAACGGCAACCCAGGTCTGGGCGACCGATGCCGCGAGCGCTAAGCCGATCCAGAGTGCGGATGCGAGCCAGATATTGTCCATGGCGTCCTCCTCGTTCGAGCCCGAGATTCCCGCTCGCGCGAAGGAGGCATAAAAAGACCGCCTCGCGGCGGGCTTACCGGCAACGGCTCCCACCGCATCGCTTCGCGCGGTAGGAGTCATCAGCCCTCTCGGGCGGTTTCGGGGGACCCCATCCCCTCTTTCAAACGATACCGAGGAACGGCGGCTCGATCAACTGCATGATACTTTGTGATAATAAGACGCATTTGCATTGCAACTGCAACTTAGTCGCATTAGCATTTTGGCATACGTTGCAGGGGGTGCCGTCATGAACCGCTTTTTCCCTCGAAATTGGAGCCAAAGCAGTGCGGCTAAGCGTCTGGCGGGCGCCAGCGCCGGCCTTGCTCTCATCTCCGTCGGCCTCGCGAGCGTCTCGGCGGTTGCCGAACCACCCCCGCTCTCGGTCCCCCCCGAGCCCGAAAACACAGTCCCGACTCAACCGCAAGCAGGCCCCTTCGACTTCTTGTCGGGAATTTCGCGGAGCGACTATTTGCTGGGCGACATGTGGGGGCTGCGACCGCTCTTGAGCCGGTACGGCATGACCCTTTCCTTGCAGGAGACGAGCGAAGTTCTGGGCAATGTCACCGGCGGCATACGGCAAAGCTTCGTATATGACGGCTTGACCCAGGCGGTCCTGCAGTTGGACACACAGCGCGCCTTTGGCTGGGACGGCGGCACCTTCAACGTCAGTGGGCTGCAAATCCACGGCCAGAACCTGAGCGCGGAAAATCTCCTCACACTGCAAACCGCGAGCGGCATCGAGGCGGATCGTGCAACTCGATTGTGGGAACTCTGGTACCAGCAAAAATTTGGCGACGAGGGACAATTCGACGTCAAGGTCGGCCAACAGAGTCTCGACCAGGAATACATGATCAGCCAAAACGCTCTGCTGTTCGTGAACACGATGTTCGGCTGGCCGATGTTGCCTTCGGCAAATATGCCCGGCGGCGGGCCGGCCTATCCGCTTTCCGCGCCCGGCGTGCGCTTCCGCGCGCGCCCGACCGACTCTTTGACCTTTCTCGCGGGTGTGTACAGCGGCAGTCCGTTGGCCACGAACGCCCCAGGCGATCCTCAACAGCTAAACCCCTCCGGGACAACCTTTCCGTGGAACGGCACGCTCGTAATCGCGGAGTTGCAGTACGCCTATCCCTCGCTGGGGACCACGCTCAATGCCGATCAGCCGGAGCCGCTCGCGCACACCTATAAAATCGGATTCTGGTACGACACGTTAAACTTCCCCGATCAACAGTTCGACAATACCGGTTTGTCCCTTGCAAATCCCGCAAGCACCGGCATCCCGCTCATGCATCGCGGCAACTGGGCCGTCTATGCCGTCGCAGATCAGACTATTTGGGTTGACCCGGAAGAGCCCGACAGAAGCATAGACTTCTTTCTCCGCCCGATGGGCACACCGCTCGGAGATCGGAATCTCATCAGCTTCAGCTTGAATGCGGGCTTCACATTCCATGAACCCTTCCCGCATCGCGACGACGATACCTTCGGCATCGGCATGGGCTACGCCCATGTAAGCGGATCTGCCGCCGCCCTTGACCGCGAAACGCAGTTCTTCACCGGCGCTTTCACCCCTGCGCGCTCGGGCGAGACTTTCATCGAGTTGACCTACCAGTACCAAGTCACGCCGTGGTGGCAACTCCAGCCCGATTTTCAATATGTCTTCAATCCAGGCGCTGGCGTCGCCAACCCGAATTCGCCGACGCCCCAGAAGGTCCAGAACGAAGCCGTAATTGGGCTGCGGACTGTCATTCTTTTCTGACCGTTGGGGTTCTCTCTTGACGGCTGGTCGGTGCGACATTTATCGCAATTGCAACTCATTCGCATTTTGACCATAGTATTGTTGCGAGTCGTTCTCATCAACTCAAGGTCGAGGTCCATGCGTGAGCTTGTGCGTACCGCGGTGTGGTTCATGGGAATATCGGCCGTTCTGATGCCGCCGATGCTCTCTGCCGGAGGCGCCTCTGCGGCCGAGCAGCAAGGGTTCCTGCCGACAATTCATAAACACGTCACGCGGACCTCGACCGTCCCCGAGAACGGCGATCTCAATCCCTACGCGATCGTCGTAGCGCCCGTTTCCGCCGGCAAGATCGAAAAGGACGACGTGCTCGTTACGAACTTCAACAACATTTCAAATCTGCAGGGCACCGGCGGAACCATCATCGCGTTCAAACCCAGCACCAAAAAGACGACGGTCTTCGCGAGCTTGCCCCAGCATTTGCCGCAATGCCCCGGAGGCGTGGGGCTTGGCACGGCGATGACCATGCTGAAGACCGGTTGGGTGATCGTCGGCAGCACGCCGAGCAGCGATGGCACCACCCACACCAAAGGGGACGGGTGCCTTCTGGTCCTCGATTCAAATGGCCAGCTCGTGGCGACGTGGACCGGTCCCAACATCAACGACCCCTGGGGCAACATGGCGGTCATCGACAAAGGATCGACCGCCACGTTGTTCGTCAGCATGGCTGGTTTCGACGTTCCGGGACCCGACGTCAGGGACAAGCAGACTGGAGATTCGGTCGTTGTAAATAGGGCGACCGTCTTGCGCATCGAGCTCACGATCCCTGAGGGCAAACCTCCAGTGATCGCGCGCGAGACGGTGGTTGCGAGCGGTTTCGGCCAGCAGGCCGACCGCGACGTTTTTCTTGTCGGTCCGACCGGTCTGGCGCTTGATCCCGACGGCACTCTCTACGTGTCGGACGCGCTCGGAAACCAGATCGTCGCGATCGCGGACGCGACAACACGCACTTCCAGCGCGGGAACCGGCCGGACAGTGACCAAGGACGGCCTTCTTAAGCGGCCGCTCGCGATGTGCATGACGCCCAATGGCAATCTACTCGTCACCAACGCCAAGAATGGCCAAGTGGTCGAGGTCGACCCCAGGACCGGCAAGCAGCTTTTCGCCCAGTGGATCGACACGAACCAAGCCCAATCCCCGCCCGGCAGCGGCGACCTGTTCGGCATCGCGATGACCCCCGACGGCAACGGTTTTTATTACGTCGAGGACGACGTCAACACTCTGGTGGAAGCCACGCGATGAGCCAGCGCGGCGATCGCGAGTCCCGCGCATCGCGCCGGGGTTTTCTCGCCGGCGCCGCAGGACTTGCCGCTGCCGCGGGCGCCGGTTTCGGTGCCAACGCCAACGGAGCGATGGATACAACCGCATCGGTCGCGCCACAGCAGAAATTGACCGAGCCGTTTTGGGGATCGCATCAGGGAGGCATTGTCACTCCCGCCCAGAGCCACACTTATTTCGCGGTTTTCGATCTTGTCGCGGACAGGCGCGAAGAGGTTGCAAGCCTGCTGCGGGCATGGACTTCCGCAGCCGCCAGAATGACCAGCGGCGAGACGGCGCAACCGCTTGGCGACGGATTGAAGCCGGCCGTCGCCGGCAGCGCTCAAGCAAAAGGCGAAGGCTCATACGAGCTGCCTGATCCAAGCACGATGGCGGCCGATACCGGTGAAGCGCTCGGCCTGCCGACGGCGCGGCTCACGGTGACATTTGGCTTTGGCTCCGGGCTCTTTGGCAAGGACGGCAGGGACCGATATGGCCTCTCGTCAAGGCGGCCGGGCGCCCTGATCGATCTGCCGAAATTCGTCGGCGACCAGCTTGTCGAAGGGCACACCGGCGGCGATCTCTCGGTTCAAGCCTGCGCGGACGACCCGCAAGTCGCATTTCACGCGATACGACAGCTCGCGCGTCTTGCCGAAAACGTCGCGCAGATCCGCTGGATTCAGGCCGGGTTCATCCCGAGCTATGGCGGCCGGGAGACGCCGCGCAACCTAATGGGATTCAAGGACGGAACGAACAATCCCGCGATCGGCGATCTCAAGGCGATGGAAAAGCTTGTGTGGGTCGGTGAGGAAGGACCGGACTGGATGCGTGGCGGCAGCTACATGGTTGTCCGCCGCATCCGCATTGCGCTCGAGCACTGGGATCGCATGAAAGTCGCATTCCAGGAGGAGACGGTCGGCCGGCGGAAATATTCCGGGGCGCCCCTCGGCAAGGAAAGAGAGTCCGAGGCATTGGACCTGGACCAGAGCGACAAGGACGGAAATCCCGTCATTGCCGAGAATGCACATGTTCGGCTCGCCGCGGCCGCCAGCAACGACGGCGCGCAGATCCTTCGGCGGCCCTACTCATACAACGACGGTCTAAACTTCACGGCGGAGCGCTGGCCGCCTTGGCGCCAGGGTTTGGAATATGACGCCGGGTTGTTCTTCATCTGCTACCAGCGCGACCCGCGGACCGGATTCGTCAAAATCTTCGAGCGGATGGCGAAATTCGACATGATGAATCAGTTCGTGACTCACGTCGGCGGCGGCTTGTTCGCCTGTCCCGGCGGCGCGGCGCAAGGCGAATTCATGGGGCAGCGCTTGTTCGAGACTGCGTGATGACCGCCGGACGACGTGATCAAAGCTAGACGATCGGACCAACAGGCTGTTCAGAAACCACTGACGGAAATTGCCAATGTATGTTTGCCTTTGCAACGGTTTCACCGATCGGCAGGTGCGCACCCTCGCCGCGACGGCGCAAGGATCCGTGGCGTGCGTCTATCGCGCGCTCGGCGTGCGTCCCCAATGCGGCAAGTGCGTGCCGATCGTGAAGGGGATCGTTCGCGAACATTCCGGCGGCGCTGCAAGCGCAGGGCTGGCCGAATCCGGGTCTTCGGCCTAACTTGTTCCAATGCCATACCGAGGTATCGACGGCAGTTTCCGATCGGAACTTGATCTGGCGCGCCACTTGCTGGAGGGGTGCTATGCAGGCCGACCCCAAGGTGCTCAAACATCTCAACGCCGTGCTCAAGAACGAGCTGACCGCGATCAATCAATATTTTCTGCACGCGCGGATGCTGCGGCATTGGGGTGTGACCAAGCTCGGAAAGCATGAGTACGACGAGTCGATCGACGAGATGAAGCACGCCGACCGCATCGTCGACCGAGTCCTCTTTCTCGAGGGCATTCCCAATCTGCAGGACCTCGACAAGCTTCTGATCGGCGAGGACGTGCAGGAAATTCTCGAATGCGACCTCAAGCTGGAGCATAAAGGCGTGCACGATCTCCGCGGCGCCATCGCCTATTGCGAATCGGTCCGCGACTTTGGCACTCGCGACCTGCTCACCGAGATTCTCGACAGCGAAGAGGACGGCATCGATTTCATCGAAACCCAACTCATCCTGATCAAGAAGATCGGGTTGCAGAATTACATTCAGCTCCAGTCGGAGTCCGAGAAATCGGACTAGACTGATCGGCCGCCGCTGGCCGAACCGAGGCCAACCCGCTGCCGATCGCGATTTCGGTCAAAATTCAGGCGGACGGAGCGCACTCGCAATCCGAGCCGATTTTGCCGGCGCCGCCTCAGGCGGCAACGGATTTCGGCCACGCCGAAAACGGCATGCCCAGCACTCGATGCAGTTGGCAATACCGAACGCCGGAGAACTCGAGAAGACCGAAGTAAAGATCCGAATGCTCCAGCGCCGATTTGCTGGCGAAAGTTCCGAAGAGCCGATCCCAGACCGAAAAAACGCCGCCGAAATTCAAATTGCTTTCGGGGACGACGACGGAATGATGAATGCGATGTACGTTTGGCGTAACCAGAACCTTGCCCACGGCCTTCTCCGCCCACGCCGGAAGCGCAATATTACCGTGATGGATACAGGCGATGGCGGCGTTGACGACCCCATAGATGCCGATCGCCGACAACGGCACGCCGAGGGTGACGGCCAACACTAACGTCAGAAGCAGGCTTGCCAGATTTTCCAGCGGGTGATGCCGCACGCCCGTCGATACATCGAGATCAGGATCGGCATGGTGGATCGCGTGCAGGCGCCAGAGCGCAGGCACGGCATGAAAGAGACGATGCATCCAGTAATTGAAGAAATCCAAGAGCAGGAATGCGACGGCGAATGCCAGAGCCGGAACCTTCCCGATCCATTGCCACGCGCTTTCGGCAGCAGGGGGAATCCAATCGGGACGAACGATCTCCGAGAGCGATAGCAAGGAACCGAACAACACTAGGTTCGCGGTCCCCAACGATATGTTGGTGATCCAGCGCGAGCGAAACGGCGCGCTATTGTGCACGCGCGGCGAAAAACCTTCCCAGAGCGCGATTCCGAAAAAACAGCAGTAGAAGGCCCAGGTCGTCATCAGGCACCTTCATCACGCCCTCGGCCTCGGTGCGCATTTGCTTGCGCCGAAGACCTCTTGCCGCGACGCGGGCCGGAGGCACAGCCCAACGATGGTCGCTACTTACGCAGACGCTGGCGCAAATAGATGACGGCAGCGGCGCCCGTAACGAACAGCCCCACCGATGCGGGCTCGGGAATATGTGGAACGACGCCGTCGACGCCGGCGAAAGCCGGCGTTGCAAGAAGTGCGGTCGCAAGCACCATCATCACCTTCAGCGCAGTATCGATCATGCTCGCCTCCCAGGGCGCATCAAATCCATCCATGAAAAATTAAGCAAAAACCACGCCGTTTCTTAAATATCAGCGCGATAGCTCCCTTCGTCATGCCAGCAGGCGCAGGAACCGTACAAATCGGCGACGCCTCCTTGGCGATCGGATGCGCCCTCGGGAGGTGCCTTAAGCCGGCCGAGCTCACGCGGTCTTCGTCAGCGTATCGCCGTCGAGGCGAGGGTTCTTTGGCGAGATTGAATGCGATCCAAATTCGTGGGCGCTCGCCGCGATGGAGGAATACCGCATGCAGTACGGAGGCGGGGAACAAGATCGTTCCCTGGCAGCTTTGAGCACAAAAAGCAGGCGCCTTTCCGCTGGGGTGACGTCAATCGCAGTCGCATGTCGCCGATCGACGCGCGACAGTGCTAACTTGTTTCAACGCGGCCAGAGAGTGCCCATGGCCAATCTCAACAGCAGCGGTTTTCTAAACTGCTGGCAGATCGTCTATCGAGCGACGTTACCGAGTCCGGACTGCGAGCGCTGGCACGCCTCCGGCGTCGACTGGCGCCGCCAGCGTCACACCTACATGGGCGGCGGTTATTCCTTCACGCTCGAGGTGCACACGCTCGCATTTGCTCCGACGGACAAGCCGCATTGGTCTCTGATGGTCGTGGTCGAACACTGGCGGCAAGGCGATAAGGACGTCCTGAGATCGACCACGTGGGCGCGGCGTCTCTCCGGAAGCACCGCCGCGATCACGAGCTGGGCAAAGAACCACGAAGCGGTGCGACGAGCAACTCGCTGAATTCCCGAGCGCTATCTCGGCTGCATGCGGAGCGCGCCGTCGAGGCGGATGGTCTCGCCGTTGATCATCGGGTTATCGACGATGTGCAGCACCAGCGCCGCGTACTCCTCGGGCTTGCCGAAGCGCGAGGGGAAGGGCACGCTTTGGGCGAGGCTGTCCTGCACGTTTTGCGGCATGTCGAGCAGTAGCGGCGTTGCGAAGAGGCCGGGCGCGATGGTGTTGACGCGGACGCCGCTGCGTGCGAACTCGCGCGCCGCGGGGAGCGTGAGCGCAACGATCCCGCCCTTGGAGGCCGAATAGGCGGCCTGGCCGATCTGACCCTCGTAGGCTGCGACCGAAGCGGTCGAGACGATGACGCCGCGCTCGCCATCCTCGAGCGGGGCAAGCGCCATCATTCCCGTTGCCGCAAGCCGCATCAAGTTGAAGCTGCCAATCAGATTGATCTCGATGACTCGCCTGAAGGCATCGAGCGCCATCGGTCCTTCGCGTCCGACGATGCGCTCGGCGGGGCCGATGCCCGCGCAATTGACCAGCACCCGCGCAGCCCCGTGAGTGCGTGCGGCTTGGGCGACCGCCGCCTCGGCGCTGCGCGCATCGGCCACGTCGCAGCGAAGCGCAATGCCGCCGAGCTCACCAGCGAGCGCCGCCGCGGCCTCGGCGTTCACGTCGAGGATCGCAACCTTGGCGCCCGCCCGCGCGAGCGCCCGCGCCGTCGCCGCGCCCAATCCGGAGGCGCCGCCGGTCACGAGCGCCGCGTGTCCCTGGAGCTTCATCTCGGTTTCTCCCCTTGAGGCCGATCCGCGGGATCGATACCAGATCATCCGCCGCAGGTCGATCCGACGCGACGACACGGCCCGGATCGGTGGCGAGCGACACTGGCTTCACCACTAAGACACGGAGAGAATGGAGATTCCCGTGTTCTCGGTGACTCCGTGGTCAAAATTTTCGATTCCGAGCCGCGGCGGCCATGCGCGCGAGCTTTGCCTCGCGATGCGCCACATAGATCGCTGATCCTGCGATCACCGAGGCGCCGATCCAAGTCCAGAGATCGGTGCTTTCGGCGAAGATGGTATAGCCGAGGAGGGCCGCGAAGGGGAGGCGCAGGAATTCGAACGGTGCGCAGGCGCTCGCATCGACCCGGCCGTAACCGCGCACCACCGAGAGATGCGAGATGGTGCCCAGCGCACCCAGCAGGATCAACCATCCGATCGCCTCGAGCGAGGGCCAGCTCCAGACCCAAAGCGCCGGCAGGAGCGACAGCGGCACCAGATAAAGCACCAGATACGTGACGATCGCATTCGGCGTTTCGGTGCGCGCGAGAAATTTCATCGTGACCACGTTCATGCCGCCGGTCGCCGCCGAGAGGATGATCAGCATGGCGTTCCAGTCCACGGCCTCCGCGCCTGGCCGCAGCACGATGATGACGCCGGCGAACCCGACCGCCAGCGCGATCCAGCGCCTGAGCCGCACCGACTCGTGCAGCACCAGTGCCGCGCCCAAGGTGGAAAAGAGCGGGGAGGTGAAGTTGAGTGCGGTTGCGGTCGAGAGCGGCACCAGGGTGATGCCGTAGAACCAGGTGAGCATCGACACCAGGCTCACGCCGGCGCGGAGTGTATAGAAGCCCACCTTTCGCGTCTTGAGCGCGCTCACCCCCACTTTCATCACCCATGGAACCATGACCGCAAAGCCAAAGAGGCAGCGAAAGAAAGTGATTTCGAGTGGGTGCAGCTCTTTTGCCGCCTGCCGCACGATCACGTTCATCAGGGTGGCGCAAATACCCGCAAGGACGACCCAAAGGCCCGCCCGCGTGATGGGCGGCAGCGCGTCGAAACGGCGGCGGGCGATGACAGGGAGCGAGACCATGAGCCAACCCTGAGCCTACGGCGATCCGCCGCCCCAGGCCAGTAAATGCACCCATGCAATAGGTGCATCCATCGCCCCTTTCCCACCCGATTTCCTAACTCCTCCGCAGTCCTCCCAAATTTTGGAAGCCGCGGCAAAAATAGCGGTTGCGACCGGAGGCGGCTCCTTGCGAAAGTGCGCGGCCACGGATGCGGCTACGAGATCGGAGGACGGTTTGCCAGACGCCCGCACAAATCAATCCGACCTGCCCACGGCGCGGGGGCGCAAGGGCATTCGCCCCCGGGCGATATCGCTGCCGGCGTCGAAGATCGGCGCGGTGGCCTCGCCCGTCTTCGGCGATCCCGACATCGTGCCGCTGTGGTTCGGCGAAGGCGACCTGCCGACGCCGGCTTTCATTTGCGATGCCGCGGCGGAGGCGCTTCGGCGCGGCGAAACCTTCTATACCTTCAAGCGCGGCATTCCCCAGCTCCGCGAGGCAATCGCCACCTATCTCACGGGACTTCACGCAAAACCGGTCGCGAGCGAGCGCGTGGTGGTGACCTCCTCCGGCATGAGCGCGATCATGCTGACGATCCAGGCCCTGATCGACCCCGGCGACAGTGTGGTGGTGGTGTCGCCGGTCTGGCCAAACATCAATGCCGCGGTCGAGATCATGGGCGGGACACCGCGCGAGACCGGTTTGGTTCCGACCGAAGATGGCGGCTGGCGCTTCGATCTCGACCGGGTAATGGCGGCCTGCGACGAGACGACTCAGGCGATCTTCGTCAACTCTCCCGGCAATCCCACGGGCTGGATGATGTCGAGAGAGGATCAAGTGGCGCTGTTGGAATTCACGCGCCGTCGCGGCCTCTGGCTGCTCTCGGACGAGGTCTACAGTCGGATCATCTATGCCGGACGCGCCGCGCCTTCGTTCCTGGATCTGATGGAGGCCGAGGACCAAATCGTCGTCCTCAATAGTTTCTCCAAAGCGTGGGCGATGACGGGATGGCGCCTCGGCTGGCTGGTGGCGCCCGCGGATTTGCTGGAGGTATTGGACAAGCTGATCGAGTTCAACACCAGCGGCTCGCCTACCTTCCTCCAGCATGCGGCCGTGGTGGCGATTGAAAAAGGCGAACCCCTGGTGGCCGAGATCATCGAGCGCTGCCGGGTCGGTCGCGACCTGCTGATCCAGGGCCTGAGCCAGTTCCCGCGCCTTAGGGTGAAGTCGCCCGAAGGCGCGTTCTACGCCTTCTGCCGCGTCCAGGGCTGCAGCGACAGCCTAAGCTTGGCGCACCGGATCGTGCGCGAGGTCAAGGTCGGAGTGGCGCCGGGAATCGCCTTCGGCGCCGCGGGCGAAGGTTACCTGCGGTTCTGCTTTGCCGCTTCAACACAACGCCTCACGGAAGCGCTCGACCGCCTGCAGAAAGTGCTTATGTGAGCTTTGGGGGGGGATGATGACCGTTGCTGTTTTCTGGCGTCCAGGGGCCCTTGGCGGGGCGCTGGCGCTGTTGCTTGTCTCGGTGGCGCCGGGGATGGCCCAAGGCGTCTTGACGACGCACCGCGTGCCGGCGGCACTCGCGAACGAGGCGGTCGGCGAAGCGGTCGCGCATTGCGCGGGCCAGGGTTATGCGGTGAGTGCAGTGCTGGTGGATGCGGACGGTGTGCGCCAGGCAGTGTTGCGCGGCGATCACGCCGGCGTGCACACGCTCGACAGCGCTTACGGCAAGGCCTACACGTCGAGTTCCTTCAACAGCGACAGCGGCGCGATCGCCGAGCGACTATTGAGCAACCCCGCGGTTGCAAGTCTTGGTCACCTGCCCGGCGTGCTGCTGGTGCAGGGCGGCGTCGTGATCAAGCTCGGTGACGAAACCGCGGGCGCGATCGGCGTCGCCGGCGCGCCCGGCGCCAATCTCGACGAAGCCTGCGCGCGCGCCGGCCTCGACAAGATCAAGGACCGCTTGAAGTAGCGCTCAGTTAGTCATCCCGTCAGTTATCAGCGATCGGCTCATGCCCAACCCGCAGCGCTTTGTTTGCGCTGTCGGCTTCTTGCCGAACGAGAGTGAATTCTCAGCTCTCAGGGCGCTACCGGCTGACAGCCTTCTTCCCCTGCATACGACCGGATGCGGCAGCTTCAGTTAACCTTCTTCCCGGGTTTCGGTAGCAATTAAATTCGATTATAGTGCATTTATTGGGCATTCGAGCCGTCCAAAGAAGGCGGCAAATCGTAGTTGAGGCAAAAGAACGAGTCGGGAAGGAAACGATGGCTGACATTTCGGGCGCGCGCGCGCCCGCCGGCCGCTGGCTGCAACTAGCCGCGGGCGTCGTCTGCATGGTGATGGTGGCCAATCTCCAGTACGGCTGGACCTATTTCGTCGATCCCATAGATGCGGAGCACCACTGGGGTCGCACCTCGATCCAAATTGCGTTCACCATCTTCATTGCGACCGAGACCTGGCTGGTGCCGGTCGAGGGCTGGTTCGTCGACCGCTTCGGCCCGCGCGTCGTGGTCGTGTTCGGTGGCGTCGTCGTCGCGCTCGGCTGGACGCTTAATTCGATCGCCGCCTCGCTGCCAATGCTGTATTTGGCGGCCGTGCTTTCGGGCGTCGGCGCCGGCGCCGTCTATGGCACTTGCGTTGGCAACGCGCTCAAGTGGTTTCCGGACCGCCGCGGTCTCGCGGCCGGGATCACCGCTGCCGGTTTTGGCGCGGGCGCCGCGGCCACGGTCTATCCGATCATCACGGTGATCCACACCTACGGCTACGAGGCGGCGTTTCTCTGGTTCGGGCTCGGCCAAGGGCTCGTCATTCTCGCCATGTCGCAGACGCTGCGCGCGCCCGATCGCGGAGAGGCGCCCAAGGCCGCGCCGCGCCTCACCCAGAGCGCGCGCGATTACACGCCCATCGAAATGGTGCAGACGTCTGTCTTTTGGGTGCTCTACGCGATGTTCGTGCTGGTCGCTGCCAGCGGCTTGGTGGTAACGGCGGAGGTGGCACCCATCGCCAAGGACTACAAGATCGCGGACCTTCCCGTGAACTTCCTGTTCATCAGCTCAACCGTGCTTATCATGGCGGGAATCACCGACAACATCCTGAACGGCTTGGCCCGCCCCTTCTTTGGCTGGGTCTCGGACTATATCGGGCGCGAGAACACCATGGCGATCGTGTTCACTGCCGGCGCCGGCGCTTATTGGGTGCTCGGCACTCTCGGCACTTCGCCGGTGACGTTCATCCTTAGCGCGGGTTTGGTTTTCTTCACTTGGGGTGAGATCTTCAGCCTGTTCCCGGCGACCTGCACCGACAGCTATGGCGCCAAATACGCCACCACCAATGCCGGGCTGCTGTACACCGCCAAGGGCACGGCGGCTTTCGTGGTGCCTCTTGCGAACATCCTCAAGAGCTATACCGGCGACTGGCACATCGTCTTCGTCCTCGCGATGATCGCCAATCTCGCGGTGGCCGCGACAGCGCTCTTCGTGGTCAAGCCGATGCGGGCCTCGCAGCTCGGCAAGGTCAGCGCGGGCCGGGCAGTGCAGGGAGCGGACTAGTCACCGCTTACTGTTCCCTCAAGCTCTCGAGCAGTACGCCACAGGCCGCAACATTGGCGCGGTGCGTGTCGCGCATCTCCGCGAGTTCCGTGCTGATGGCGATGTCATGAATTTGCGGCAGCGCCTGCTCCAGCTTTCGTACCACCCAGGACTGTCCGCGGTTCAACAGTTCGAGTCGGTCGATCAACGTCTCGAGTGCCAGCACTTTGTCACGGAAGGCGCCGGTCGCCTTGGAGGGCGTCCCGCCCTGCCCTTCGATGAGACGGGTCAGCAGGGCGCAGTAGCGCGCCTCATCATGGGCGATCTCGCGGAGCAAGGATTGGCCGCCAGGTGAAGCACCCTCCGCCATCAAGACGCTAAGCACCTTCGCGCCCGCCCGCTCCGCTTCGAGCAGCTCATTGAGAAAGACCACAAGCGCCGCACCGCTGAGCGGCTGCACCGCCACTGCCGGCCGGGCCTCGCCTCTGCGGTTCCAATCCATATCGAGAAGTCTGGCAGCGGGAAGCGCCGGCCGCAAGCCCAAGGGAGGGGCGGCACCTCCCCACGGCAAATCCGGTCACGGGGGGCGGACGATGGACGGCGGAGGACGAGGGATCGTTAATTCACGCGGCTCCCGGCTCAGGGGATTTGGCCGGGAGCCGCGCTGGCGTCCACGCGGGGGGACTTGCGCGGACGCGTCGGAGCGGTCTCAGGATTACTTCGCGCCAGCCGGTATCAGCACGCGCTCAGGCCCAGCATGTTGTGCATCCGCCGCGCGCGAAGCATTGAGGCTTCCAGTCGCCAGCAGCGCCGCTTGGGTGCGGTTCGCGACGTGCAGGCGCTTGATGATCTGCTTCACATGCGCCTTGACCGTGCTCTCCGACATTGAAAGTGCATCGGCGATGAGCTTGTTCGACTTGCCTTGTGCGATGAGGCCGAGCACGTCGCGCTGGCGCCGCGTCAACTCCGACCACGGTTCGCTCGCGCGCTTCTGCTGCTGCGCAGCGGCACCGGCGCGCTGCGGCCCCGGATCGATGAGCGACGACGGCACATAGACGCCGCCCGCCATCACCAGGTCGAGCGCGCCGAGCAGCACCTTGAGGCTCAAGGACGCGGGCAGGAAGCCGCGAGTGCCCGCATTCAAGATTGCGCGCGCACGGTGCGGATTGTCGTTCTCCGCCACGACCACCACCGGAGTATCTGGCATCGCTTGGCGCAAGGTCTCCACTTGCTGGAGGTCAACCAGTTCTGCCGTCGCCGCGCCCAGCAGGAGCAGATCGAATCTTTGCCCGCCCTCCGACAGCCGCAACACGTCCTCGGCGCTCGCGATGTCGAGGATGCGCCAGGCCGACTCATGCTCGGTCAGCGCGAGCTTGAGGCATTCACGGCGGAGCCGGCTCTGGTCCACCAATGCTACCACGCTTTCTTGTACACCCTCCGAAGGTGCGCGGCGCGACTCGGCTCCCTGCGCGGGCGCGAGCCGCTCCACCATTTCGCCATTCCGGTCCATTGAAGCCCTCTACCATCCCGAAGAGTCACCGCCACAAAGGCGACAAGCCCCAGCAAGATCGCCCCATCGGGCTAACAATTCCCGGCTAACACCTCCATCGGAAGTAAAATGTTGTGTCGATTTGTAACAGTTGGAATCAATCGGGTTATTAATGAAAGTTAATTTACATTTGTGGCCGCGCGAGCAGGTTCTCGTTTAGGTGGAGTTTCCCAGTATGCCCGCCGTGCGCGGTCCATGGCGGTAGGAAATTGCGCAAAAATTTTCCAAATTTTTATTTACCCCCCATTCATGCGGTGGTGCTAAGATTGCTTGCGCCCCATGAGTAACCCCATCTCTACCTTTAATTTACCCGCCGTTGCCCTCAACGTGCTTCAAGCGCGCAATACGGCTGTGGTGGACGCGGTCGCGAGCGCGGCCGGTTCCGAACGCCAATCTCCCGAGCTGTTGCAGCAGGAGAGCGAAGCGCTGGCGCGTCAGACGGCGCAAAGCTCGGGCGGCCCGATCCCCCGCGGCCAGTTCATCAACATCCTCGTTTAGCTGATCGGCTTTTTCCATGCTCGTGCGGCTCGCTGGCGCGGGCGCGCCCGGCATGACAGACTTTCGCCCACAAGGTTGATTGGGAATGGGGAAAGCCATGAGACTGCAGGGCAAAGTCGCGATCATCACCGGAGGCGGCTCCGGCTTTGGCGAAGGCATTGCCAGGCGCTTCGCCGAGGAAGGCGCGCGGGTCGTTGTGAACGACATCGACACGGTCGGTGGCACACGCGTCGCGCGCGCGATCGAGACGGCGCACGGCCAGGGTGCCGCGCACTTCCTGGCGGCCGACGTCGCGCGAAACGACGATATCGAGCGCTTGGTTGGCGGAACCGTGGAGCGCTACGGACGGCTCGACATTCTCGTCAACAACGCCGGTGTCACGCACAAGAACGGCTCGATGTTGGAAGTCGGCGAAGCCGAGTTCGATCGCGTCTTCGCGGTCAACGTGAAGGCGATCTACCTCGCGGCGCGCCACGCGGTTCCGGTCTTTCGGCGTCAGGGCGGCGGCGTCATCATCAACACCGCTTCGACCGCGGGGCTCCGGCCGCGCCCCGGCCTCGTCTGGTACAACGGTTCCAAGGGTGCGGCGATCGTCATCACCAAGGCCATGGCGGTCGAATTGGCGCCGGACAAGATTCGCGTCAACGCGCTCTGTCCGGTCGCCGGCGAGACGCCGCTGCTCGCGACTTTCATGGGCGGCGACACGCCCGAGAACCGCAAGCGTTTCCTCGCCTCGATCCCACTCGGGCGTTTTTCTACCCCGCGCGACGTCGCCAATGCAGCACTCTACCTCGCATCCGACGAAGCGGAGTTTATCACCGGCGTCTCGCTTGAGGTCGATGGCGGGCGTTGCGTCTGAGCGTCAGGTTTCTATCAGTTATAGACTTGGTTCATCCGGCAGTGCTCCGCAGCTGCGGCCGCGCTCTCATTCATCGACGATTTTAGACGATAGGCATGGATTGACGCTCGGCGCCGCCCGCCGCCGAGGCACGCGTTAGCAGAGTTTTTACCGCAACGTACAACAATCTCTGGCGGTAACGTTGGGGTTGTTCATGGCGGTCGATACATCGTGGCGGAGCTTTTTTCGCTCGCGATCTGGCCTCAATTTCTTGAAGCTCCTCGCGGTCGCCGCTGTGCTTTCGGCGGCGATCGGCTATGGCTTTTATCGCTTCAGTGTCGCCAATTTCACCACGAGCAAAGCCGAGGAAAAGATTACGGCGCTGCAGCTCGTGGATGCCTTCGTCACCGCCTACGCCCAAACCCGCGACGCGCTGGGTAGCGGCACCAATGCGCCGGTTCCCGCCACCTTCAGGGCACATTCAATCGAACTGTTCAACAAGTCGCGCGTCGGCAGCGATGTGCTGCGCCTGGTCTGGGTTGGTCGTCCGGGACGAGAGATCAAAACGCTGCCGACTGATGCCCAAATGGCGGCGGCGATCGAAGCCGAGGCCGGCCAAGCCCATCCACAACCCCGCTCCGAGTTCCTATCCGTGGGCGGCGACACGATGTTCCGCACCGTCTTTCCATCGATTGCGAGCCAGCAAAGTTGCGTCGATTGCCACAACGCGCTCCGCCCTGACCTGCCGGCCTGGCATCTCGGCGACATGATGGGCGCATTCTCCGTCGACGTACCGGCCAATGGCTTCCTGCTGCGCGCGCGCATCTACACGGGCGCAGTCGGCCTTTTCATTTTTCTGACGATGGGCGGCCTCGGTCTGCTCATCTCGCTGCTGCATCACCGGCAGCTCTTGGAGCGGGAAGCGGCGCAGACGCGCATCGCAGCGAGCGAGCAGCGCTTCCGCGACTTCGCGGAGATCGCTTCCGATTGGTTCTGGGAACAGGACGCATCGCTCCGCTACACTTACTTCTCCGGTCCCGCATCGCGCGCCAACGAACCGCTCGCCGCCATGATCGGGAAGACGCGGAGCGAAATCGCCCGCGATGGCATCGACGAAGCGCAACTTCGCTCCCATGAGGAGGACCTCGCCGCGCATCGCCCGTTCCAAAATTTCCGCTTCGTTCGTCAAACCGGCAAAGGCCGCAACCTCCACATCAGCGTTAGTGGCCGGCCGACCTTCGGTCCCGACGGTACGTTCCAGGGCTACCGCGGCACCGCCAAGGATGTCTCGGCAGAGGTTAGGAACGAGCTCGAGCTCGCCCGGCGCGTCGAGGAGCGCACCGCCGAGCTGCGCATCGCGCAGGAAGAGCTGGTGCGCAATGAGCGCCTGTCGGTACTCGGCCGGCTCACCGCCACCGTCGCGCATGAAATTCGCAATCCCCTGAGCGCCATTCGAAATTCGATTTTCTCGCTGAAGGATATCATGGCGTCCAAGGGCCTCTACGCCGAGCGAGCAATGGCGCGGATGGAGCGCGGCATTCAGCGCTGCGACAAGATCGTCGCCGACCTGCTCGACTACGCGAGAAGCCGCGAACTCGCCAAAACGCCGACCGAGATCGACCGATGGCTCGCCAGTCTCCTGGACGACCAGAAACTGCCGACGACGATCATCCTGAAACGCAGGTTCGGCGCCCCGGGTACGGTGCTGGCGGTTGACCCCGAGCGGCTGCGCCGCGTAGTCGTCAACCTGATCGACAATGCGGTTCAGGCGCTGCTGGAAAATCCCGAGGCTGGCGCGCGCGAGCTCGAGGTTGCAACCGTGCTCGACGGCAATGGGCTCGAGATAACGATCAGCGATACTGGGCCTGGAATCGCGCCCGAGGTATTGCCCCGCATCTTCGAGCCCTTGTTCAGCACCAAGAGCTTCGGCACCGGTCTCGGCCTGCCGACGGTGAAACAGATCGTCGAGGAGCATGGCGGCGAAATAGCTGTGGAGAGCACGCCTGGGATCGGCACGCGCGTCCGCGTGCGCCTGCGTCGCGCTCAAGCGGAGGTGATCGCGGCATGAGCATGCGTATCTTCATCGTCGACGACGACCAGGACCACGCCGAGAGCGTTGCCGACCTCCTGGAGATCAGGGGATATGCGGTCGAGATCGCGTTTTCCGGCGAAGAGGGCGTCGCCCGCTTTCGCGTGCAGGATTTCGACGTCGTGCTGATGGACGTGCGGCTCCCAGGAATGAACGGGGTTGAGACATTCTTCGAATTTCGAAAAATCCGCCCGCATGCGCGCGTACTGATGATGACCGGCTTCAGCGTGGAAGAGTTGGTAGCGCAGGCGGTCGACAATGGCGCCTTGGGCATCCTGCACAAACCCTTCGCCATCGAAGAGCTGCTGGCGACGCTCGAACGCGTGAAGCCGCGCGGCATGATATTGGTGGCGGACGACGATCCGGATTTCGCGGACTCGATCGAGCCAATGCTGCGGCAAAACGGCTACGCCGTGGAGATCGCGCGCGACGGGCGGGCAGCGCTTGAGAAGGCGGCGCTTCCCGGCGTCACTTGCCTCGTTCTCGACCTGCGCATGCCGCTGCTGTCGGGACTCGAGGTCTATTTCAAGCTCAAGGAGGCCGGGCGCCTCTTGCCGACCATCCTCGTTACGGGCTTTGCGGACGAGGGGCAAAAGGCGCGCATGGACCTCGAGAATTTCACCGCCGGCCTGCTGACGAAGCCGTTCGATCCCGCCGAATTGCTGCGCGCGCTCGATACGGCGCTGGCGCGCCGACCGGAGCGGGCGTATGTCCCATGACGAAGCGGCGCGGCGTCACCGCCGCGTTCTCATCGTCGACGACGATCGCGATTTCGCCGATTCCCTGCATGATCTGCTGACCGTCCAGGGATACGAGGCGGCGATCGCGAACGACCAGGTTGCGGCGCTCGCCCGGCTGCGGGCGGCCGAGGTCGGGGTCGCGATGCTGGACGTGCGGCTCGGCGTCGATTCCGGGGTCGATCTGCTCTCCCGCCTCAAGACCGAGCAGCCGGAGCTGATCTGCGTGATGATGACTGCGCATCTCGATACCCAGACCGCGGTCGATGCACTACGCCAAGGCGCCTACGACTATTGCGACAAATCCTCCGAGCCCGGCGAGATCTTCGCGGTCCTGGAACGCTGCTTCGAGCGCCGGCAACTGCAGGAGGATCGCCGCACCGCCTACGAGGCGCTGCGCGCCGCCCGAGACGAGGCGGAAATCGCGCGCATTCAGGCGGAAGCGGCGAGCGGCGCCAAGTCCGAGTTCCTCGCGACGATGAGCCACGAATTGAGGACGCCCCTCAACGCCATTATCGGCTTTTCCCAGGTGATGATGCACGAGACATTGGGTCCGCTCGGCACCGTGCGTTACCGCGAATATGCACGCGACATCCACGACAGCGGCGCGCACCTGCTCGGCATCATCAACGACATCCTCGACCTCTCGCGCGCCGAGGCTGGCAAGCTCGAGCTGAGCGAGAGCTGGGTCGAGATCGCCGCGGCGGTGGAAGGAAGTTGCCGACTGATCGCGCCGCGCGCCGAACGCGCCGCCCTTGCCTTGGTCCTGCGTGTCGAAAGCAATTTACCGCGGGTCTGGGCGGATGAGCGCAAGCTCAAACAGATCCTGCTCAACTTGATGTCAAACGCGGTGAAGTTCACGCTCCCCGGCGGGCAGATCGAGATCAGCGCGACGTTTGACCAAAAGCTCGGCATAGAGATCGAGGTCAGCGACACCGGAATCGGCATCGCCGCCCGCGACCTCTCGCGCGTGATGGAGCCGTTCGTTCAGGTCGAGAACAGCCTGTCGCGTCGGCACCAAGGAAGCGGCCTCGGTCTGCCGCTCGCCGCCAAGATGACGGAGATGCACGGCGGCAAGCTTGCAATTACGAGCGAGCCCGGCCGCGGCACCCGCGTCTCCCTCACTCTGCCGCTCGCCCGCGTCGAACTCCCGCAGGTCGCCGCCGGGTGAGCCGTTCGCGCGACTTAAGCTCCGAAAGTAAAGCGGCTGCCGAGATTGGATCCGACGACCCGCTCGGGCATGCGCCGGCGCACCGCCTCGATAAACGGCGCGCCAGTGCAATGCATGGGCACCACCACGTCCGGCCTTAGTGCTTCCAATTCGTCGACGGTGTGAGCGATATAGTCCGCCGGCGCCATTCCCAGATGGAAACCGCCGATCACCGCATGGAGTTTCTCGGTGTTGGCGACGCGCATCGCGGTCTTGACGGTGTTGACGATACCGCGGTGACCACAGGACGAGATCACCACCAGGCCGCGCCCCTGAACGATGTAGCAAGTGCCGTGCTCGTCCTTGTGCTGATCGAGCACCAACTGCCCCTGTCGTTCCTTGTCGGTGAAGTGATCGTCGCCCATGACTTGACTTCCGCCGGTCACGGTCTCGAACGAACCGCGTTCGATCTCGCCGGTCGTGAAGGGGCCGACGAGTGCCCTGGGCTCGCCGCAGCATACCGGCACCACGTTTTGCGCGGTGAGCGCCACCCGATCGAGCGCGCCCCAGGAGGCGGGCGGGCGGCCCTCGCGCGCAGGCAGCCATTTCTCGCGGAAGATGGTCTCGCCCCCCACATAAAGCGCCAGGTCCGATTTCATGCGCGTACGATGCTGGGTCACGAAGCCCACGAGTCCGCCGAAATGGTCGCGATGACCGTGGCTCAGGATCAGCCCGTCGAGCTTTGCGGGATCGACATCGAGCAGACTCACATTGCGGTTGATGATTTCGGAGGTGTAGCCGAAATCGAGCAGGTATTGCGCCCTCGCCCCCGCACGCTCGGACTCAAGGTGCAGCGACAGGCCCCATTCGCCCGCGAGCGTGGTCATCTGGCGCCCCGGAATCTCGCTCACGTGCTCGATGGCGACAAAGGGATGCGTCGCCTTCGGCAAGAAACGCTCATAATGGGAATCGACGACGACGCGGACCGAGAGCCGGTCGACGATCGGCGGAGCGAAAAGGCTGGGCGTCGCCATCAATATCCTCCTTCAGACCCACGCAATACCGAAGTACGCGGATCATCGGTGTCGGTCGGTCGATCCCGAATCAGTCAAATTAGCTTCCCGACGCGGTCTTCGAGCAAGCTCCAGGCCCGGGCGCCGTATTCTCGCTTCCAGCGCATGTAAAAAGCGGCTAGCGGCTTCTTGAAGCCGCTGACATCGGCCTCATTGACGATCAATCCTTTGTCCCTGAGCACCGCAAGCGCACTCGCATTGAGCCGGTCCATGTCCCGGCGCTGCGCCAGCGCCACCGTCTTGGCGTGCTTCTCGACGAGCGCCTGAAGGTCGCCGGGCAGGGCCTGCCAGGCCGGCGCATGCGCCACCAATGTGAAGCCGGACCACCAGTGGTTGGTAAGGCTCAGATAGGTCTGCACCTCGTAGAGCTTCAGCACGACCACGATGCTCAGCGGGTCGGTCTGGCCGTCGACCGTATGATTCTGGAGCACTTCGTAAAGCCGGCTAAGCGTGAATTGCAGCGGTTCCGCGCCCAAGGTGGCGAAGAAATCGACCGTCATCCGCTGTACCGGCGTTCGGATTTTCATGGCCCCGAGATCGTCGGCGGTGCGGATCGGCTTGGTTCGGGTGGTGAGGTGGTGGAAGCCGTGTTCGAGCCAATATCGAAAGGCGTGCAGGCCCTTGGCGCGCATTTCGGCGCCGATCATGTCGCCGAGCGCGCCATCAAGCGCCGCGAACACCGCAGCGGAATTCTTGAAGGTGAAGGGAAGGCCCGGCATCTCCGCGGTCGGCACCAGCGCGCCGAATACGTTGCCGCCGAGGTACATCTCAAGCTCTCCGCTCTGCACCATCCGGAGCATCTCGGTATCGGAGCCGAGCGCCCCCGCACCGTGCACCTCTATCCGGAGCCGGCCATCGCTCTCGACGCGAACGCGCTCCGCCAATTCGCTGAGCCGCCGATGATTCGGGTGATCGAGCGGCTGGCTGAAGGCGAGCCGATAGCGAAACTCGGGCCTGCCGTTCTCCGCCGAGGAACGACCCACGGGTTTAGCTCACGCGGTAGAGGTGATAGCGCCCCTCGCGCACGCCCAGCGGCGGCGGCAGCGCGAGCCACCCCGGAAGTTCGAGCGCGGGGTCGCTGATCACGACCGCGTTGGGGCGCATCAGCGGCGCCAGCAGCGGTGCCACCTCGGCGGCAAGACGCAGGTTGGCATCGCTTTCGCCTGTGCCGAGGTCGATATGAGCGAGCGCTGCCGCCCGCGGCAGCCTGTCCCAAAGCTGCGGCAGGCTCTCGCGCACGTCGCCGAGGATCAGATAGGGCGCCGGAGGCACGCAGTCGGGATGCGCCGCGACCAGCCGCTCGAACACGTAGATTTCCCGCCCGCGCAAGGTCTCGCGCAGATGATCGTAGGTCCGCCCATTGCCGAGGCCAAGCTCGATCACGGGACCCGGTACGTCGCGGATTAACTCCGCCGCATGATCGATGCAGGCGCGCTGCGCCATCATTCGCCGGATGAAGCTGTCGAGCCGGCTCACCGCGGGCGCGTCAAGATGTTACGGATTTGCGCGCGAGCTCCTCGTGCGCGGCGCGGAGTGCGTTGTTGGTAAGCTCCAGCCGATGCGCCAACTCGCGCATCACCGCGATCGCAATCTGCGGAAATTCCTTGAGGAGCCGCAGGAACAGGTCCTTGGAAATGCGCAAGGTGGTGAGCCGCGTCTGCGCGCGCACCGTCGCCGTCCGCGGCACGTCGCAGAGGATGGCGATCTCGCCGAACACCTTGTTGGCGTCGAGCACCGCGAGCTGCACCGGGCCCGACGTGCTCTCGGCGATGACCTCGGCCTTGCCGTCGATGATGACATAGGCTGCGTTAGCGGCGTCGCCTTGGCGGAACAGCACGTGCCCCGCGTCAAAGGCGACGCGCTCGCTGGTGAAGGCCAGGAGCTTCAATTTCGACGGGTCGATCTGCGCGAAAAACGGTATGCGCCGCAGGATCTCCACTTCCTCGTTCAGGCTCACGCTTCGCCCCCGATCATTCCGCCATCAGCAACAGGGTCAGGTGCGTGCCGGGCTTGTCCAGCTCCGCAAGCGTGCCCTGTTCCATGAGGCGGCCGTTGCTCATCACCAAGACCTCGTCGAACTGGCGCACCAGCGACACGCGATGGAGCGACCAGATCAAGCCGCGCCCGCCGAACTCCGCCTTCAGCCCGGCGATCAGCTTCGCCTGCGCGCCGGCATCGAGCGCCGACGTTGCTTCGTCGAGGATCAGCAGATCGGGACGCTTCAGCACCACGCGCGCCAACGCGACTTTCTCGCGCTGTGCCAGCGAGAGGCGCGAGCCGCCGGGTCCCACCTGATAGTCGAGGCCCGCCTCGACAACGGTGCGCCGCAAGCCCAACGAATCGATCACCTCCGCCACGACGACGTTGAGCCGCTCCTCCGCATCCGCCTCGCCGTACGCGATCTTGCCGAACAGAATGTTGTCCTGCAGGCTCGCCGCCACGTTGTAAGCATCCTGCTCGAAGAAGGCGATGCTGTCGCGCAGCTCCGGCGGCAGCTCGGCCGCGAACAGGCGTCTCGCATCGAGGATACGCACCTGCATATCCTCGTCGATAACGCCCAGGCGATGTTTGGACAGCACCAACTTGAACGGAACCGCGAGCAGCTTCTGGCGATCCTCCTTGCGCAGCCCGCCGGGCCCGCCCGCCGAGTTGACGCGTGCCAGGATCGCCTGGAACTGCGGCAGCTCGTCGGAGGCGATGAAGCTGAATTGCTCCACGAACTCGGTACTCGGCGCGCCGTCGCCGAAAATTTCCACCATGGTCTCGGCCGCCTTGAGGCCGGCCTGCACGAAAGCCTCGGTCAGGCCGGTCTTGTCGAGGACGCGCAGCACGTAGGAGTTCGTCGCGAGCTCGTTGAGCTCGAATGCGGGACCGACGGGGGTGCCGAACAGCAGGTTCTCCGCGACCGATGCGTTGCTGTTGTAGCGGCCGGGGTCGAAGGACTCGACCAGGCTGGTGAGCCGGTCGCGATCGAGACGTTCGCGCAGCGCCTTTCTCGCCTCCAAAAGGGCCGCCGCGCGGTCGGGGCGGGCCTTCGAATCGAGCCGTCCGCGCAGGCCGAAGAAGTAAACGTCTTGCTCCAGATCGACGAGGCGCAGCACCTCCATGATGCGTTCGCCAAGCGCCGCCGCATCGGCGACGCCGGCCTCCTCGCAATCGATCCAATCCGCCTCGATGTCATAGTCGAGATTGCCCGAAAGCCGCGCCTCGCGTAATTGCCCGGCGCGCTTTTTGGCGCGCAATCCCTCATATTGGGCGGGGTGAAGCGGACGATGCTTGAGCGATGCTACCAGATTGTCGCCGAGGCTTTGGGTGAAGAGGTAAGGCGTCGCCCCCGCATAGCCGATGCGCTGGCCCAGCACGGCCGTCGGCAAGGTCGTGAGATCGTATTGCCCATCGATGCTGATGCGGCCGCTGCTCGGCAGCACCAGCCGCGCCATGAGCAACGCGAGCTCGTGCTTGCCGCTGCTGCTCTGTCCTACGAGCGCGACCGATCGGCTCAATGGAATGTTGGCGGTGACGCTGTCCACCACCCGCACGCGGTCGTCCTCGATCAGCGAGACGTTGGCGAGCGAAATCTCCTGGTGGAAATGCGGAATTTCCTTCGGCTCATCGAGGATCAGCCGCTCGTCGAGCATGCCCTCGGGTTGGAACTGCTCGACCACCTGATCGTATTTGATCTTGGTGTCCTGGAACGCCTGGTAATAGTCGAGCAGCTCCTTCCAGGGCGAGGAGAGATCCTTGTAGGCGGCGATCACGGCGACCAGCGCGCCCGCGCTCAGATTGCCGCGAATTACAAGATAGCCGCCGATCGCGAAGAAGAAGAACGGCGTGACCGCGTTCAGCGTGTTGTTCAGGAACTTGACGAAGAACTTGCGCTGATAGATTTCGAAACGAATGTCGTAGATCGTGCCGAGCAGATTGGTGAAGCTCGCCAGTTGGAAACGCGCATTGTCGTGCGCGTGAATGTCGCCCACACCGTAGGTCGTCTCGCTGACACGGTCGGCGACCCGGCGCATGGTGCGCACCCGCGCTTTGCCGAGCAGGTTTACCTTGCGCTGCAGCTTTGGAATTACGTAACCCTGGATCGGATAGAGCGAGATCGAGGCGAGGCCCAAAATCCAATCCTGCATGAACATGAAGAAAACGATCGTCAGCAACGTCCCGCCCTGAAACGCCGGCAGCGCGAAGGCGTCGCCGATGAAGCCGCCCAGCGGCTCGACCTCCGAGGTGATCATCGGAATGAGCTCGCCCGGAGATACTTTCTTGAAATGGGCGATCGGGAAGCGAAGCAGCCGCTTGTAGAGCTCATACCGCAAGCGCCGCAGCATGCGCTCGCCGAGCTGGCCCTTGTAGCGGTTGATCCAATATTTGAAGGCGCCGTTGATCAGCACCATCAGGAAATAAAGCCCGCAGAGCGTCCAGAGATAGCTCAGGTGGTTCAGGTGGAACTCTGCGAAGCCGGCCGAAAAATCGTGCGGCGTCCACTTGGTGATGACGTTAATGATGTTCTTCGGCAGGTCGAGCGAATAGTAGAGGAAAGGGAAGGACACAAGCGTTAGTGCCAAAACCTGCAACTGCTGCGGCCAGCTGTGGCGCAATATGAATTTGTAGAGTGTCGGCTCGATTCCACCACGATCTTGCGGCGGCGCGTCCGCAACCGCCGAGGCGGGCGGCGCGGCCTCTCGTGGCAGCCGCAAACGTTCGGTGAATGACAGAGACTTCATGAATCGATTTTCCAGCCTATCTGAACTATGCGATATACCGTCCCGCGCTCAGGGGGGCTCCAGTGACCGAAAGACATAAGCGCGTTCTCATTTATTGCCACGACACCTTCGGGCTTGGCCACCTCCGCCGCTGCCGGGCAATCGCGCACGCCTTGGTTGAAGCCGATAAGGACCTCTCGGTACTCATTTTATCCGGCTCGCCCATCATTGGCAGCTTCGATTTTCGCGCGCGGGTGGATTTCGTTCGTGTCCCCGGGGTAATCAAGCTGCGCAACGGCGAATACACGTCCCTCAACCTGCATATCGGGGTTGAGGAAACCCTGGAGATGCGCGCTTCGATCATCCGTCATACCGCGGAAATCTTCGATCCCGATCTGTTCATCGTCGACAAGGAGCCGCTGGGCTTGCGCGGCGAGGTCGGGCCGACCTTGGAACTGCTGCGCCGGCGCGGCACGCCCCTGGTCTTGGGCCTGCGCGACGTGATGGACGAGCCGTCTCAGCTCGGACCCGAATGGTCGCGTAAGAATGTGGTGCCTGCGCTCGGGAAATACTACGACGATATCTGGGTCTACGGCCTGCCGCAGATCTGCGATCCGCTCGAGGGGATCGACGTGCCCACGAGCATTCGCCAAAGGATGACATACACAGGTTACCTCCGCCGCACGGCGGTACCGCCGAGCCCGCAATTGGCGGGGCTCGGCGACGCGCCGTTCCTGCTGGTGACGCCGGGCGGCGGCGGCGACGGCGAGGCGCTCATCGACTGGGTGCTGTGCGCCTATGAGCAAGACCACTCCCTACCGCTCGCGGCGGTATTGGTGTTCGGGCCGTTCATGCAGCCGGAGCTGCAGACCGACTTTATCGCGCGGGCCCAGAGGCTCCCGCAAGTGACCACGATCACGTTCGACGCGCGCATCGAGAGCCTGATGGCGCGCGCCGCGGGGGTGGTTGCCATGGGGGGCTACAACACGTTCTGCGAAATCCTCTCCTTCGACAAGCGGGCGCTGATCGTGCCGCGCACGCAGCCGCGCCTCGAGCAATATATCCGCGCGGCACGTGCACAGGAGCTTGGCCTGGTGCGAATGCTCGTCGATGACGGCGCGCGTCAAGGTCGCGCCATGGCAACGGCGCTCCGGCACTTGCCGCAGCAGAATCGGCCCTCCGAAGTCGTGGTGCCGGGCTTGCTCGATGGGCTCAACAGCGTCAACCGCCTGGCGCGCAAATGGCTCGAGCGCACGCGTCGGCCGGGCCGTGGACCCTTTGCCGCGGTGTTCGGTGGCTGAAGCGTTTTCCGTCGAGGCGGGTGCGGGTCCGGCGGAACAACGGCGCCACGGCCATATACGGGCGCCAAACCGGGCGGCGGGCGCGGTCGCCTTCGTCCTCAAGGGTTATCCGCGGCTCTCCGAAACCTTCATCGCACAAGAAATCCGCGCGCTCGAAAGTCGGGGCCTCGCGATCCACATCGTGTCGCTGCGCTGGCCGACCGACCGCAAACAACATCCAATGCACGCCGAGATCAAGGCTCCCGTGCTCTATTTGCCGGAATATCTCTGGCGCGGACCGCTGCGGGTTATCGCGGGTTGGCGCGCCGTCCGCCACCGTGCGGGCTACAAAGCCGCGGTCCGCGCCTTCCTGGGCGATTTGCGGCGCGATCCTACGCCAAACCGGATTCGCCGCTTCGGCCAGGCATTGGTGCTGGCACGCGAGCTTTCCCCCGAGGTCGGCGCGTTGCACGCCCACTTCATGCACACGCCCGCCTCTGTCGCGCGGTATGCGGCGATGATCCTGGAGCTGCCTTGGTCGCTTTCGGCTCACGCCAAGGACATCTGGATCACGCCCGAATGGGAGAAGCGGGAAAAGCTCGCGGCCTGCGCCTGGGCGGTCACCTGCACGGCGGCAGGAGCCATGCATCTCCGGGCGTTGGCGCCGGAACCGGATCGCGTTCTGCTCGTCCACCATGGGCTCGATCCCCATCGCTTTCCGTCCCCTGCGGCAGCGCCCTCGCGGCGCGACGGCAGCGATCCAACGGCGCCGGTGCGGCTACTCTCAATCGGCCGCGCGGTCGAAAAAAAAGGCTATGAGGACCTGTTGCAGGCGCTCGCCTTGCTGCCGCGCGGGCTTCATTGGCGCTTCGTCCATGTGGGGGGCGGTGCGCGACTCAAGCGGCTGAAGCGCCTGGCGGAGCGACTTGGCCTCTCCTCCCGCATCGAGTGGCGCGGCGCGCAGGCCCAGGAGGCGGTACTTGTCGCCTACCGCGAGGCCGATCTTTTCGTGCTGGCAAGCCGCGTCGCCGCCGATGGCGATCGCGACGGGCTTCCCAATGTCCTGATGGAGGCGTTGAGCCAGCGTCTGGCGGTGGTCGCGAGCGACCTGCCGGGGATCACCGAGTTGATCGAAGACGGCGCCACCGGCGCTCTCACGCGGCCGGGCGACCCGACAGGGCTTGCTGGGATCTTGGCTCGGCTCATCGCCGACCCCGAAACGCGCGCACGGTTCGGCAGCTCGGGCGCGAGTCTGGTCAGGAGCCGGTTTCAGCTCGACCGGGGGATAGACGTGCTCGCCACGAGGTTTCATCTCCCAAGCCTATCCAAGGCCACGACAGCTTCAGAGGAAGTCCAGGTCATCCCGCCCGGTGGCGCGGTTCTTGCAGCTCAATCCTCGCAATAACGATCGTTCCGCAGAGGTTGGCGCAGTAGTCGCATAGTTGCGTGGTCGCGGGAGGACCAACCAATGGCACAAGCTCAATTTTTGGGCAGCTCGGCGCGTGCGCAAGCGGAGACCGGCGCGCGATGGCTGCAGTTGCTCCTGGGTTTCATCGTCATGATGACGATCTCGAGCCCACAATATGTCTGGACCTTGTTCGTCCCGTCCTTTCAGAAAACCACCGGGGCCATCTTGTCCGAGGTGCAGTGGACGATCACGATTCTGATCGTGCTGCAGACATGGCTATCCCCGGTCCAGGGCTACCTGGTGGAAAAGCTGGGTCCAAAGCTGCTGATCGGTGCCGGCGCTTTGTTGAGCGGCCTGGGGTGGATGCTGTCGGCTAGGATCGGCTCGCTCTGGGGCTTATACGCGTGTTACGGCCTTCTCTGCGGCGTCGGCACGGGCATCGTTTATATCGGCATCGTCGGGCTAATGGTGCGCTGGTTTCCGGAGCGGCGCGGCCTTGCGACCGGCGTGGTCGCGGCTGGCTACGGCTTCGGCGCCATTCTTACGACCTTCCCGATCGATGGCATGCTCAAGGCCTCGGGCTATCAACACACGCTGCTTGTCTTCGGCATGATCTTCGCGGTCGTCGGGGTTTTGGGAGCGCTGCTGCTGCGCTCGCCGCCCGAGGATGAGACAGCGGGAGCGGCGGGCCGGGCCGCCGGTTCGACCCCCGGCGAGATGCTCCGATCCCCGGTGTTCTGGCTGATGTTCGTGATGATGTCGATGATGTCGACCGGCGGGCTCATGGTCATCACGCAGTTCACCAGCTTTGCAAAGGCGTTCGGTATCGATGCCAACACGACCATTACCATCCTTGGCGTGACCATGGCCGCGGTTCCGGCGGCGCTCACCTTCGATCGCGTGACCAACGGCCTGACCCGCCCATTCTTCGGCTGGCTCTCGGATCGCATCGGTCGCGAAAACACCATGGGCATCGCGTTCCTGCTCGAGGGGCTGGCGATTTACCTGATGCTGCAATTCCGCTCCGACCCGTTCCTGCTGGTCGTGCTCTCGGGGCTCGTGTTTTTCGGCTGGGGAGAGATCTTCTCGCTCTTTCCCTCGACGCTCACCGATACGTTCGGCACCCGATATGCGACCACCAATTACGGGTTCCTTTACATGGCGCAGGGCGTCGGCTCGATCCTCGGTGCCCCAGTCGCCGCGATGATCTACGAAGCGACCCAGAGCTGGCTTCCGGTTTTCGGCCTCATCATCGCCATGGACGTGCTGACCGGCCTGTTGGCGCTGTTCGCGCTCAAGCCGCTGCGGCGGCGCGCGATGGACGCAGCATAGGACTTCACAATCAAGCGAATTCCTCTAGGCTCAGCGGCGAGCATGTGCCATGCACGTCGCCTTCTATGCGCCGCTGAAGCCCCCCGACCATCCCGTGCCGTCGGGCGACCGGCGCATGGCTCGGTTGCTGATCGCGGCGCTCGCGCGGGGCGGACATAGCGTCACGTTAGCATCCCGCCTGCGCAGCAGGGACCGCGACGGCGACCCCAAACGGCAGCAGCGGCTGGCGGCCTTGGGTGCGGCGCTGGCGGCGCGGCTGGTCCATCGCTATCGTGCCCGTCCCGCCGATCGACCGGATTTGTGGCTCACTTATCATCTCTACTACAAGGCGCCGGACTGGATAGGGCCGCGGGTTGCGGAGGGGCTTGGTATTCCCTATGTGGCCGCGGAAGCGTCGCTTGCAGAAAAGCGCCTGCGAGGACCATGGGCGGATGGCGAGCGCGCGGCACGCGCGGCGGTCGCGCAGGCCGCCGTCGTGATCGGTTTCAACAGCGCCGATCGGACCGGCGTCTTGCCGGCGCTCGCCGATCCCACGCGCTTTGTGGCGTTCGCGCCGTTTCTCGAACGCACGCCATTTGATGCAGCGGTCGCAGCGCGTGCGGTGACACGTGCGCGAATGGCCGCCACATGGTCACTCGACAGTGATGCACCCTGGATGATGGCGCTCGCCATGATGCGCGACGACGTGAAGCTCCGTTCGTACCAGATGCTTGCCCGGGCGCTCGGCGCTCTGGGAGAGCGGAATTTCGTGCTGCTGGTGGCGGGCGATGGTCCCGCGCGGACGGAAGTGGAGGCTGCCTTCGCGCCCTTGGGTCGCCGCGTGCGCTTTCTGGGTGCGCTCGCGGAGAAGCAAGTGCCGGGATTTCTTGCCGCCGGGGACTTTTTTGTCTGGCCCGCACTCGGCGAAGCCTACGGCATGGCGCTGCTCGAAGCGCAGGCAGCGGGATTGCCCGCTGTCGTCGGCGCCAGCGGTGGGGTTGGCGACATCGTGGCCGATCACGAGACGGGACTGCTGGTGCCGGAGGGCGATGTCGAGGGCTTTGCTGCCGCTATGGCTGCATTGCTGGACGATCCTTCTACATGCCATCGCTTCAGCGCCGCTGCACGCCGCAAAGTCGCCCTCGCGCACGACCTCGACGCGGCGGCGCGTCGGCTTGACCAGGTGCTCGGCGCCTTGCTGCCCGCGGCGACCCAATGACGGTGCTGGTGCTGCTGCGCCATGGGCCCACCGCGGCCAATCGTGAGCATCGCCTGCAGGGCCGCGCCGATCTGCCGCTCGATCCCGCCGGTCGCGCGGCGGTCGCGGGTTGGCGCTTGCCGCCCTTCGCGCGCGCACTCTCCTGGCAGCGCAGCCCGCTCCTGCGATGCGCGGAAACCGCGGAGCTGCTCCGGCTTGAGGCCGAGGTGGAGCCGAGCTTGATCGAGATGAATTGGGGCGCATGGGAAGGAAGATCGCTCGCCGAGCTCCGCTCGACTGATCCGACCTTCGGGGTCGAGGAGGCACGCGGCCTCGATCTCACGCCGCCGGGCGGCGAAAGTCCGCGCCAAGTCCAGGCCCGCCTCAACTGGTATTTCCGGCAAATTTCGCAAAGCGCGGGGGGAATAGGAGCCATCTCCCACAAAGGCGTGATCCGGGCCGTGTACGCAATGGCAACGGGCTGGGATATGATTTTCAAGCCCATGACTCGCTTGAGCTGGGACGCGCTGCACGTGTTTCAGCTCGATGCGTCGGGTCAGCCCAGAGTGGAGCGCCTCAATTGCACACTCAACCCGGAATGACGCCGCGCATTCTCCTTCACGTGCAGCATCTCTTGGGGATCGGCCATGTCCAGCGCGAGGCCCACCTGGTGCGGGCGATGCTGGAGCAAGGGCTCGCCGTAACCGTGCTTTCCGGGGGTGAGCCCGTCGACGTTGATTGGGGCGATGCGGCGATCATCCAATTGCCCTGGGCGCGGGCGGCGGACGCCAACTTCAAGGACCTGGTCGACGAGAACGACCGCCCGCTGGACGAGGCCTTTCACCAGCGGCGACGCAAATTGGTGCTGGAGGCCTTCGATCGCGTTAAGCCTTCCGTACTACTCCTTGAATCCTATCCCTTCGGACGACGCGCCTTTCGCACGGAATTGAGCGCGCTGATTGCCGCGGCGCAGGCGGCGCGTCCTCGTTGCGCGGTACTGACCTCGCTGCGCGATATTCTGGTGGTGCGAAGCAATCCCGCCTGGGCGGAGAGCGTCGCCGCCGTAGTGCGCCGCGATATCGATGCGGTGCTTGTGCACGGCGATCCCACGCTGGCGCCACTGGAAGCCAGCTTCGCTGCGGCGCAACAAATCGCCAATCGCGTGCGCTACACCGGATACGTGGCACAGGCCTTGAAGTCCGCGGGGGAAGGACCCGGCAGCGGCGAAATCCTGGTCTCGACGGGCGGCGGCGCCGTCGGCGCGGCGCTCCTAAATTCGGCACTTGAGGCCCGCAGCCTGGGCCATCTCGCCGACCGGCCGTGGCGTGTCATCGCCGGGCCGAACCTGCCGGAACTTGCGTATCAAGGGCTGGCTCAACGCCTTCCGCCTGGCGTAGTGTTGGAGCGCTATCGTCGCGATTTCCCGGAACTGTTACGCCGTTGTCATCTCTCTTTAAGTCAAGGCGGATACAACACGATCGTCGACCTGCTGCAGGCGGGACCCCGCGCCTTGGTGGTGCCCTTCGCGGCCGGTGGAGAAAACGAACAAGCGCTGAGGGCGCGGCTGCTGGCGGAGCGGGGGCTGCTGCACGTGTTTCCAGAAACCTCCCTCGATCGGCCATCGCTGCTGGCCGCGGCGATGGAGAAGGCCGCCGCCGCGGAGCCACCGCGCCTGCCGGCAATTGCGTTCGACGGCGCTCGGCGCAGCGCCCTGCTGGTGGCGGCCTTCGCGAGGAGGGCGGAGCCATGATCCGCATGAGCGACAAGTTGCGCGAGGCTGCTATGATGGCCGGCCGATGACGCACGCAACACTGCCCGCCATGGAATTTGCGACCTGGGCCGATCTCGAGTTCGAGCTCGACCGCTGGGCAACCGACCGCGCGGTTGCGGCGCTCTGGTGGCGCGACGACGACGCCGTCGCTTGGACCGACGCGCTCGCGCGGCTGTTCGCGCTCGCGCAAGAAACGCCGGTAGCGCTGGCGGTTGTTCCGGCGACCGCCGAGGCCGCGCTGGCGCGGCGCCTCGCGGCGTTCCCGACCGCCTTTGTATTGCAGCATGGCTGGGCGCATCACAACCACGCTTCGGTTGGCCGCAAGAAATCCGAGCTCGGCACTGACCGCCCGCTCGACAAGCGTTGCGCCGAGCTCACGCAAGGGCTGACTCGCCTCAAGGCGCTCTTCGGAGCGCGGGCGCTTTCCGTGCTGGTTCCGCCCTGGAATCGCATTGGAGACGATTTGCTGCCGCACTTGCCGGCGCTCGGCATTGCCGCGCTCTCGACGATGAAACCGCGCGGGGCGGTGTTGGCGGCGCCGAGCCTGCGCGTTGCCAATGTTCACGTGGACCTCACGGATTGGCACGCGGGCCGCGGCTTCATCGGCGAGGGGCCCGCGCTCGGCGCTCTCGTGCGCCATCTGCGCCAGCGCCGCGAAGGCAAGGTCGACCGGGCGGAGCCGACGGGAATTCTCACGCATCATTTGATTCAGGACGCTGCGACGAGCGAATTTCTTGCGCGACTGCTGCGCCAAGTGCGCGTACACGCGGGCGCGCGCTTCATCGCCGCACCAGAGGTCTTCGAGACGCCATGAGCGAACATCGCTACCCGCTCGACGTATTGCTCGGCGACTATGCCCGCGCCGGCGCAGGCATCGCGCTGACAGGCGTCCCGCTGGTACTGCTTCCGCTCAACTTCTATGTGACGTCGATTCTCGGCACGCTAACCGCGCTGTTCGCGGCCTTCGCCGGAGCCACCTATTTTCGCCAGCGCAGCCGCATCGAGCTTGACGCCGGCGCGATCGCCGCGCGCGGCGGGGTGTCGCCGGTGCGTCTTTCCTGGGACTCGATCGACGGCGTGCGATTACGCTATTTCGCGACCCGTCGCGACGGCAAGCATGGCTGGATGGAGCTGACCCTCCATGGCACGGGAGGCAAGCTTCGGCTCGACAGCCGGGTCGAGGACTTTTCAGCGATCGCGCGCTTGGCCGCTGCCGCCGCGCGGCGACGGCATATAGGTCTGACCGCGAGCACGACCGCGAATTTCGCGGCGCTCGGCATCGAACTTGGATCGTTGGCGGCCGGGGAGTGAGCATGGGAGATCTGCTGACCGTTCGAGACCTGCATGTGGAATTCCAAGCCGCGGGCGGCGTCATTCACGCGGTGCGCGGTCTCTCCTTTCGCGTGCGCCCCGGCTCGACCGTCGCGATTGTCGGCGAAAGCGGTTCCGGGAAGAGCGTTACCAGCCAGGCTATCATGGGCATCCTGCCGCGCCCCGCGAGCATCACGCGCGGCGAGATACTGTTCCGCGACCCGCGCTCGCCCGGCCAGGTCGTGGACATCGCGGGTCTCGAGCGTGACAGCAAGGCGATGCGCGATATCCGCGGCGGGCGCATCTCCATCATTTTTCAGGAGCCGATGACCTCGCTCTCGCCGCTGCATACGATCGGCAACCAGGTAAGCGAGGCTTTGGAACTCCACCGCGAAAGCTCGCGCGCCGAGGCCTTGGCCCTCACCGAGGACATGCTGCGCCTGGTGGGTTTCCCCGATCCCAAAAAGGCGCTCAAGACCTATCCCTTCGAACTTTCCGGCGGGCTCCGCCAGCGCGCGATGATCGCCATGGCGCTGGTCTGCCGGCCGGCATTGCTGATCGCCGACGAGCCCACGACCGCGCTCGACGTCACGATCCAGGCGCAAATCCTGAAGCTCATTCACGATCTACAGCGCGAGCTGGACATGGCGGTGCTGCTGATCACGCACGATCTCGGCGTCGTCGCGAACGTCGCCGAGGAGGTGGTAGTGATGTATCAGGGTGCCGCGGTCGAGAGCGGCACCGTCGAAGACCTCTTCCGCAAGCCTGCGCACCCTTATCTACGTGCGCTATTGCATGCCGTCCCGCGCTTCGACATGAAGCCCGGCGAGCGGCTGGTGCCGATCCGCGAAATTCCCCATCACGAGGCGCATTACCTGATGGCGGCGCGCCCGCGCACGGCGGCACCGGGACCGCTGATCAAGATCGACAGGCTCTCGCGCAGCTTTGCCATTCGCAAGCGCGGTTTCTTCGGCGGCGGCCTGGCACTACGGCAGTCGGCGGTCGATGCCGTGAGCCTCTCGATCGAGCGCGGCGAATGCCTGGGTCTCGTCGGCGAGAGCGGCTGCGGCAAGACCACGCTCAGCAAGATGCTGCTGGGGGCGCTCACGCCCGACAGCGGCTCGGTTACTTTCTATGAAGCCGGTAAGCCGATCGACGTCCTGGCGCTCAAAGGCGCAGCGCAAACCGCGTTCCGCCGCCGCGTGCAGTTCGTATTCCAGGACCCCTACGGTTCGCTCAACCCGCGCATGACCATCTTCGACATCATCTGCGAGCCGCTGGCGATTCACGGCATCGGCGATGCCGCAGAGCGGCGCGCCCGGGTCGAGGAGCTGGTGACTCTGGTCGGACTCGACGTGCGGCATTTAAACCGGTACCCGCACAGCTTCTCCGGCGGCCAGCGCCAGCGCATCGGCATCGCGCGTGCGCTCGCGCTCAGGCCCGAGCTGCTGATTTGCGATGAACCGGTCTCGGCGCTCGACGTGTCGATCCAGGCCCAGGTCTTGAACCTGCTGCGCGATCTCAAGGCGCAACTCGGCCTCACTTATCTCTTCATCTCGCATAATCTCGCGGTGGTCGATTATATCGCCGACCGTATCGCGGTGATGTGCCGCGGCCGGATCGTCGAGCTCGCCACGAGGGACGCGCTCTTCCGCAATCCCATACACCCCTATACCCATGCGCTGCTTGCGGCGGTACCGGCTCCCGACCTCGATCATCCTCTCGATTTCGCGGGGTTGATGGAGGAAAAAGCCTCCGACCCCGCGCAATGGCCGGAGCCCTTCCGCCTTGACGCGGCGCATCGGCCCGAGCTTATCGACATCGGCCAGGGCCATTTCGTTCAATCCGCCGCCATGATCCAGGAGGCCGCACAATGAAGCGACCACTCGTGCCGCTCGCCGCGCTTTCGATCATCCTCGCCTTCGCCACGGGGCTTCGCGCGGAAACGCCGACACTGATCGAGACCCCTTCGCTCAAGGACCAAGTCGCCGAGGGCAAGCTGCCGCCGGTCGGCGAGCGCGTGCCGCAGGATCCGCGCGTGATGACGATGCCGTCGGCGGGCCAACCCGGCGGCACGCTCAACATGCTGATGGCGAGCGCCAAGGACACGCGCATGATGGTGGTTTACGGCTACGCGCGGCTCGTCGGTTATGACGAGAACTACAGGCTCGAGCCCGATATCGCCAAGGCCGTGGACGTGGAGGACGGCGGGCGGCGCTTTACGATCCATCTGCGCCCCGGTCACAAATGGTCGGACGGCGAGCCCTTCACGGCCGAGGATTTCCGTTACTGGTTCGGGGACGTGGCCTCGAACAAGACGCTCTACCATTCGGGCTTGCCCGAGCAGCTCCTCGTGGACGGCAAGGGCCCGAAGTTCGAAGTGCTCGATCCCGAGACCGTGCGTTACACCTGGGAAAAGCCCAACCCGCTGTTCCTGCCGGCGCTCGCCGGACCGGAGCCTCTCTACATCTACGCCCCCGAGCACTACATGAAGCAGTTCCACGAAAAATACGCGGACCCCAAGGCGCTTGCCGAGGCGATCAAGAAGGAACGCGTGCGCAATTGGGCGGCGCTGCACACCAAGCTGCTGCATCCCTATCACAACGACAATCCGGACCTGCCGACGCTCGACCCCTGGGTGCTCACCACGCGGCCTCCGGCCGAGCGATTCATCTTCGCGCGCAATCCCTATTACCACCGGATCGATGCGGCGGGGCACCAGCTTCCCTACATCGATCGGGTCACGATGACGATCGCGGACGCGAAGATCATCCCGGCGCAGACCGGTGCGGGGGAAAGCGATCTGCAGGCGCGCTATTTGCGGTTCGACAACTACACTTTCCTCAGGGATGCCGAGGATAGCCACGACTACACCGTGCATCTCTGGCGCACCGCGCCGGGCGCGCAGTTGGCGCTCTATCCCAATCTCAACACCAACGATCCCGAGCTGCGCGCGCTCTTCCGCGACGTGCGTTTCCGTCGCGCGCTGTCGCTGGGCATCGACCGGCACGAGATCAACAAGGTGATCTATTACGGGCTCGCGCTCGAGGGACAGAACACCGTACTCCCGCAGTCGCCGCTCTACGACGAAATCTACCGCACGAAATGGGCGCAATATGATCCGAAGCAGGCCAATGCTCTGCTGGACCAGATTGGCCTGACGAAACGCGACAGCGAGGGCATCCGCCTGCTGCCGGACGGCCGCCGGCTCGAGATCGTGATCGAGAATGCCGGCGAATCGACGGAGCAGTCGGACGTGCTGGAGCTGATCCGCGACACCTGGGCCGAGATCGGCATCAGGCTCTACTCAAAACCCTCGCAGCTCGACATCTGGCGCCGCCGCGTCTACTCCGGCGCCACTCAGATGTCGATCGACAAGGGCTACGACAACGGCATCGTCACCGCCGACATGGCGCCCGAGGAGTTCGTGCCCACCACGCAGGGCCAGCTCGAATGGCCGAAATGGGGACAATATATCGAGACCAAGGGCAAGGCCGGCGAGGCTGTCGACGTGCCGGAGGTGCAGCAACTGCAGAAGCTCTACAAGGCATGGTTTGCCGCTCAGGACGAAGGCGAGCGCACCAAGGTTTGGCAAGACATCCTGGCGCTCACCTCGGATCAGGTTTTCACCATCGGTATCGTCGCGGGCGTGATGCAGCCGGTGGTCGTGAACAACAAGCTGCGCAACGTCCCGGCTGAGGGGCTCTACAATTGGGACCCCGGCGCATTCTTTGGCATCTATCATCCCGAGACATTCTGGTTCGCGCCCGAGGGCGGCAACAAGCAGGCGGTCGTGCCGGGAACCAAAGGCTGAAATCGAAAAAGGGGGGCGAGGCGAGCGCATGTTTAACTACGTCGTACGGCGCATCTTGATCATGATCCCGACCTTGATCGTGATCAGCGTCGTCATCTTCACCATCATGAAGCTGCCGCCGGGCGACTATTTCACGACATACATCGAGACGCTGCGAGCGTCCGGCGAACAGGTCGATCTACAAAAGGTCGAGTTCCTGCGCCAGCAATATCACTTCGATGATCCCGCTTGGCGGCAATATCTCTATTGGGCCGGCGGGCTGATCCAGGGCGATTTCGGATACTCCTTCGAATACGACCTCCCGGTCTCGGTGGTGGTGGGCGATCGGGTAACGCTCACCGTCATCGTCTCGGTCGCCACCATCGCCTTCACCTGGATCGTCGCCTTCCCGATCGGCGTCTACTCGGCGACGCACCAATATAGCTGGGGCGACTACACCCTGACTTTCCTCGGATTCCTGGGTCTGGCGACGCCGAATTTCCTGCTCGCCCTGTTGCTGCTCTACTTCGCCAACATTTATTTCGGCATCTCGATCGGCGGTTTGATGGAGCCGCACTTTCTCGACAAGCCCTGGACTCTCGCCAAGATCGGCTCGGTCTTGTCGCATCTCTGGATACCAGTGCTGGTGATCGGCGCCGCGGGCACCGCCGGAATGATCCGGCGGCTCCGCGCCAATCTGCTCGACGAGCTGCAAAAGCAATACGTGGTGACGGCGCGCGCCAAGGGCCTGCCGCCGTTCCGCGCGCTCATCAAATATCCGCTGCGCATGTCGCTCAATCCCTTTGTCGCCGATATCGGCGCGCTACTGCCGCACATCATCTCGGGCGCGGCGGTGGTCTCGGTGGTTCTGTCGCTGCCGACCACCGGGCCGATGCTCCTCTCGGCGCTTCGCAGCCAGGACATGTATCTCGCGGGCTCGTTCCTGATGTTCATGGCGTTTCTGACTGTGATCGGCGTCTTCCTCTCGGATTTGGCGCTGGCGGCACTCGATCCGCGTATACGCTTCGAGGGAGGCGTCTCGCGATGAGCGAAGCGAAAGCGATCGAGGAACGGCCGGCGCCGCTCGAGCATTTCGTCTCGAACGAGCCCTTCGACCCCTATTCCGTCGAGGCGATGACGCCGGAGCAGGAACGCTTCTACATGGCGTCGCAGTGGCGGATGATGTGGTGGAAGCTGAAACGCCACCGCCTCGCCGTGATCTCCGGCGCTATCCTGCTCCTGCTTTACGCCTCGATCCTCGTCAGCGAGTTCCTGGCGCCCTACGGGCTTACCACTCGTCACGACGACTTCGTCTACGCGCCGCCGCAGTCGGTTCACTTCTTTAAGGACGGCCGCTTCATCGGACCCTTCGTTTACGGCTTCGACTACCAGCTCGACATGAAGAAGATGCGGCACGTCTACACGCCCAATCCCGCAAAGGTCCAACCGCTCCGATTCTTCTGCCGCGGCGATAGCTATTATTTCTGGGGCATGATCCCCGGCGACCTGCATCTGATGTGTCCGCCCGAAGGCGGCACGGCCTTCCTGCTGGGCAGCGACCGGCTCGGTCGCGACATGCTTTCGCGCATCCTCTATGGCGCCCGCATCTCGCTCACCATCGGACTCGTGGGCATCTCGATCAGCTTCCTCATCGGCCTCACCTTGGGTGGCATCGCCGGATATTACGGAAGCTGGCCGGACAGCCTGGTGCAGCGCTTGATCGAGATCGTTCGCTCTTTCCCGGAGCTGCCGCTCTGGATGGCGCTTTCGGCGATCCTTCCGGTGACCTGGAGCCCGGTGCTGGTCTATTTCGGGATAACATTGATTCTCGGCATGATCGATTGGACCGGGCTTGCGCGCGCAGTGCGCTCGAAGCTGCTGGCGTTGCGCGAGGAGGATTTCGCGACCGCCGCGCGCCTCATGGGCGCAAGCCCGCGCCGCATTATCGTGCGCCACCTGCTGCCGAGCTTTGCAAGCCATCTGATCGCGTCCGCCACGCTTTCGATCCCCTCGATGATCCTGGGCGAGACCGCGCTCTCATTCCTGGGCTTGGGATTGCGTCCGCCGATCACAAGCTGGGGCGTGCTGCTGAACGAGGCGCAAAATATCAACGTCGTGGCGCTTTATCCCTGGCTGATGCTGCCGGTGGTGCCGGTGATCCTGACGGTGCTTGCCTTCAATTTCCTGGGCGACGGACTGCGCGACGCCGCTGATCCCTATCGGTGAGGAGAGACGCGTCCGTCTGGCCTAATTCTCACTCTCTCGTCCGCGCCTTCTCGCGCAGCGCCGGATAGCGCGCCAATAGCGCCGCGCACTCCGCCATCGCCTCGATATCGTTGAACATCGGCACGCCCGCCCGCTCCATGCTCGCAAACCAGTCGGTCTTGCCGGGGAGCGTTCCCATCATGCTGTGCAGGAACGGAACCGGCACTCGCTCGGCAAGCGACGCAAGACGGTCGATGACCGGCACGGGATCGACCATGAACGGCACCACGTGAATGCCAAGAATGGCGTCGAAGGCACCGGCACCTTCCTTGATCGCGGATTCGAGCGTCAGACCGAAGCGGTCCTCGCGGGCGTCGGCAAGCAGGTCGAGCGGGTTTGCGACCGAGGCCTCGCCCGGAAGCGCGGCGTGTAGCACCGCCGCCATGGCTGCCGGCAGCGGCGGCAGTTCGAGGCCTTCCGCAGCCGCGCGGTCGGTGCAGAGCACCCCGGGGCCGCCGGAATTCGAGAGGATCAGCACGCGTTTGCCGATGCCCTGCGGAAAGGCGCCGAAACCCTTGGCGGCCAGCAGCAGGTGGCGGAGGCTCTTGACCCGCAGCATCCCGCACTCGGCGGCGAATGCCTCCATTTCCCGGTCGTCCTGAGCGGGAGCGCCAGTGTGGGCGGAGGCCGCGCGCCCGCCCGGCTCGGTGCGGCCGCCGATCAGCGCCACCACCGGCTTTTGCGCGGCGACACGCTGCGCGATTTCGCGGAACCGAACCTTGTCGTCAATGCTTTCGATGTAGAGCAGCACCGTGGAGATGCCGGGGTCGTGACCCAGATAATCGAGGTAGTCGGCGACACCGAGCTGCACGGCGTTCCCGACGGAGACCAAGCTGCCCAACGGAATGTTGAGCCCGTGCGCCGCGGCGATCGCCTCTTCGCCGAGTGCCCCCGACTGAGTGATGAACGCGACCGCGCCGTTGGCGTTGGGGCCGGGCGGCATGTCGCGCAGAAACGTCGCGGCAAAACGTGCGCCGACGGGCAAATGTATGATCCCCGCGCAATTGGGTCCGACCACCGTAAGGCCGTGCGCGGTAATGAGCTGCCGCAGCTCGCGGTCGCGCGCGCGCCCGGCTTCGCCGGCCTCGGCGAAGCCGCCGGGGAGGATGATGAGATGGCGATGTCCGCTTGCCGCCGCCTCGCGCACCGCATCGAGAATGAGATCGGGCCGGATCACGATCACCGCGAGATCGGCGGGTGTGTTGAGCTCGCCGAGGCTGCGCCGCGTCGCGAGGCCGAACATCGTGCCGCCCTTGGGATTGACCGGCACGATCTCGCCGGCAAAGCCGGAGATGCGCAGGTTCTGCAGCACCGCGCCCCCTGACGATGTCGGCCGCTCCGCCGCGCCCACCACGGCAACGCTGCGCGGCGCAAAGAACGGCCTGAGGTCGTGCGTCATGGCAATTTCACCACGCAGACACGGAGGTCAGAGAGGTTAAGTACGTCGCTTCGCTTTTCGCGGTGACGCGGGTCTTCCCCTCCCTGACCTCAGTGCCTCCGTGGTGAATCATTCTACGCCCCGAACCGCGCGATCACTGGCACGTGGTCAGAGCCCTGCTTCCAGCCCCGCGCCGCCTTTAGCACTTCGGCATCGCGCAAATCATCGAGCAGCGCTTCGGTCACCCAGATATGATCGAGGCGGCGGCCGCGATCGGACTTCTTCCAATCGCGCGCGCGATAGCTCCACCAGGTGTAAAGCTGCCGCTCCGGCGGAACGATTTTCCGCACTGCATCGACGAAATGTCCGGCCTCCCGGAGCCGTCCGAGCTTCTTCACCTCGATCGGCGTGTGGCTCACCACATCGAGGAGCTGCTTGTGCGACCAGACGTCGGTTTCGAGCGGCGCGATATTGAGATCGCCGACCAAGATCGACTTCTTGCCGGCAGGCGACTCCTTGGCGAACCAGCTCGTCACCTCGTCGAGGAATTGCAGCTTGTGCGCGAATTTCGGGTTGAGCTTGGGATCGGGGACGTCGCCGCCGGCGGGGATGTAGAGGTTGTGCAATTCGATCCCTCCGGGGAGCCCGACCATGCCGTGCCGGCAATCCTCGCGGGCGCACCAGCCCCGCGTGCGCGGCGCCACGAGGGGATGTCGCGACAGGATCGCAACGCCGTTGTAGCCCTTCATGCCGTGGATCAGCATGTGCGGATAGCCCGCCTTCTCGAAGGCCTCGCGGGGAAAGTGCTCGTCGGGCGTCTTGGTCTCCTGGAGGCACAGCACGTCGGGCGTAATCTCTCGAAGGAGCCGCAGCACCAGCTTCAGGCGCAGCCGCACCGAGTTGATGTTCCAGGTGACGAGCGTCCACGCCATCGCGCCACCGTTCAGACGATGGTGATCTTGAGGTCGGCGAGCCCATCCACGTGGCCTTCAAGGCGGTCGCCGCGAACCACGGCGGCCACGCCCTCGGGTGTTCCCGAATAGATGAGATCACCGGGCGCCAGGGTCACCAGGCCCGAGAGGTAGGAGATGGTCTCGGGGACGCTCCAGATCAGCATCGAAAGGTCGCTCTGCTGACGGACTTGGCCGTTGACCCTCAGCCAGATCGCGCCCTTCGCGATGTGGCCGACCTTGCTCGCCGGCGAGATCGGCGCGCAGGGCGCCGACTGATCAAAACCTTTCCCCATGTCCCAAGGACGGCCGAGCTTCTTCGCCTCGCCCTGGATGTCGCGGCGGGTCATGTCGAGGCCAACTGCGTAGCCGAACACGAGGTCGAGCGCCTTCGCAACCGGCACGTCGGCGCCGCCGCCTTTCAAGGCGACCACCATCTCGATCTCGTGCTGATAGTCCCTGGTCTTGACGGGATACGGGATCTCGCTGTTGGTCGGGACAATCGCGTCCGCGGGCTTCATGAAGAAAAACGGATCCTCGCGTTCGGGGTCATGCCCCATCTCACGCGCGTGGGCCGCGTAGTTGCGGCCGACGCAGTAGATGCGCCGGACCGGAAAGGGGTCTCCTCCCACGACGGGAATGGTGGTCACGGTCGGGACAGGAATTGCGTAGGGCATGATGACTCCTCGAAGGTTCAAGTCAGAACAAATAACAGCACTCGCCCATTACGCCCAGGAGCCAGCGTCCCCCCGAGAACAGGCGGTACTTGCGGGAAAGCGGGTGATCGATACCGGCTTCCGCAGCCAGGACCAAGCCCATCTGATGCGCCGCCATCGCTCCGGCGCCCGCAGCCACCCGGATAAGTGTCTGGTCCTCGATGCCAGCATGGCCGGCGGCGACGGCGGCGGGTAGATAGAGTGCCGCGGCGGCTTCGGTCAACGTGCTGAGCGCCGCCAGCAGCGGCACCTCGCCAAGCCGCGTCGCGGCGAGGGATTTGAGCCGGCCGGCCTCGCGGGCTTCGGCGTCCCACCACTCTCGACTCCAATCGGCACGTTGGGTCGTGGCGCCGGCGCCTTCCCAATCGCTCACGTTTTCGATCCGAAATGCCGGCAAGTGAAGGCCGCCGAGATATTGCTCGGCTTCCCGCTGCTCCTCACCGCTGAGCAAAGCAGCGCAGCGAGTGAACCAGGCCGCACTTTCGAACTCCGCTGCAAGCGCGCGGATCGATTTGAGCGGGTCGCTTCCCCTCACTTCCCCTGGCGGTCCTCGCGCCAGAGACCGAGCTTGTCCTGCACCGGACGGTCGGAGAAGCTGAACAGCACGCTCTCGTCCTCGGCGCGGTGGGTGACGCGGTGCCAGCTCGGCACCACGAAGATATCGCGCGGGCCCCAGCGGAAGGTCTGCTCGCCGATCTTGCTTTCGCCCTTGCCCTCGACGCAGACGAACACCGTGCCGTCCGACGAGCGGTAAGGATGGGTCGCGAAGCCCTTGGGCAGGAGCTGCATGAAGGTCGCGATGGTCGGCATCGCAAAGTCGCCGGTCGCGGGATTGACGTAGCGCATCTTGTGCCCGTGGCAGGGATCGGGCGCGTCGTTCTTGGCGAGCGTCGCCAGCGCTTCGCGCGTTCTCGGATAGGGGTAGCTGAAAATCGGCGAGGTCTTGCGCTCGGGCTTCCAATCCACCGGCAACAGGCCTTGTCCATAGCGCTGCAGCGAATCCCCCTCGGGCCGCGCCACCATCTGGCTTTCGGCATTGCCGGGCTCGGCGAAGCTCGCGTCCAAGAGCCGCACCAGCGGCACATCGAGACCGTCGAGCCAGACCATGGGCTTGTCGCTGTCGTTGCCGTGATCGTGCCAGGTCCAGGACGGCGTGATGATGAAATCGCCGGGCTCCATGACCGTGCGCTCGCCATCGACCGCCGTATAGGCGCCATGCCCCTCGATCACAAATCGGAGTGCCGATTGGGTATGACGATGCGCAGGCGCGATCTCGCCGGGGAAGATGAGCTGCAAGCCCGCGAACAGCGAGTGCGTGACCGAGGTCTGCCCCTTGAGGCCGGGGTTTTCCAGGATGAGCACGCGGCGCTCGGCTTCCTTGGCGGTGATGAGCGCGCCGGTGCGCATCAGATAGGGTCGCACCTCGGCATCGTAGTGCCAGATCGCGGGCTTGGCCGGCGTGACCGGTTCTTTGGTCACGATGTTATGCAGCCGCTCCCAGAGCGGCGCCAGATTATGCGGCGCAATCTCCTCGTAGAACGCTTCGCGTTCGGGATTGCGGGCGGGTGCTCCTTCCATGCGATCCTCCTCGACGCTCAGGCGGCGTCGGCGATCCGGGGCAGTTTCAGCTTCAGGTGATCTTCCACCAGAGCGCGGGCGCGGTCCAGATAGTCCGCGCGCATCTCCTCGTTCTTGCGCAGCTTGATGCCGAACTTGCGGTAAATCTCGTTGTTGCGCGAGCCGCTTTTGCCGAAGAACGCCGGCAGCATCGGGAAGTAGCGGTTGATCGCGTCCTGCACCTTGGCGCGCCCCTCCTTGGTCTTGCAGAGCTCGGTGCAAAAATCCTTGCCGAACTGGGCGTGGAAGCGCTCCTCCGGCATGGTCATGCGCGCGAGGTTGCGCAACGGGCGGAACGAGCAATGCAGCAGGTCTTCCACCTGCAGGATTTCGGCGAGATCGGCCAGCAGCTTGATCACGCAGAATTCCTCCCAGGTTTTAAGCGGGAACTGGAAGATCGAAAGCGGCTTCTTGCGGGAGGGCGTCATCTCCTCCTCGGGAATACCCATGGCTTCGCCGAGCTCGCGGAAGCGCACGTGGTGCCCGTATTCCTCCATCGCGACACGGCAAGTAAGCCACTTCGCATAGGGCGTGGGCGCAAGCGCGATCGCCGGCTCGTCGAAGACCTGAGCGCCGTAAAGCTCGTTCACCGCATGGCTGCGCACGATCTTGCGTAGGGCGTCGCGATATTCCTCGGGCGTGTCCTTCAATCCCTCCGCGGTCTCGATCGGGGCCATTCTGGTCTCGGTCATGATGTCATTCTTCCTTCTGGATGACCGTCATTGCGAGCGAAGCGAAGCAATCCAGAATACTTCCAGGCCCTGGAATGCTTCGTGGCGAAGCCTGTCCTTGGGCCGGCCTTCGGCCGAGCCCGAAGGCTCCTCGCAATAAGGGGTAAGATCATTACAGCACCGGTTCGCCGCTGAAGGCTTCGAGATCGGTTTCGAGCGGCACGTAGTGAGGCGCGAGCGCATCGGCGATGGCGCCGCCGAGGCGACCGGCCTCGCTTGGCGCAACCAGTCGAGCGATCGGGCGCGGCTGCGAAAACAGAAAGACCTCGCGCCCCCGCACGCCGAAGAGCTGGCCCGTCACCTTCTGTGCCTCGGGTCCAGCAAGCCACGCCACGAGTTGGCCAACCGCGCTCGCCGGCACCTTGAGCGCGCGTTCCTTGTATTGCGCCTGAGCGGGATTGGCAGGCTTGATCGATTCCGTGACTCGGGTCGCCGCAAAGGGGGCGACCGCGTTGCATGTGACGCCGCTGCGGTACATGTCGTGCGCCACCACTCGGGTGAGGCCCATGAGCCCGGCTTTGGCGCTTGCATAAGCGGCTTGGCCGAAATTGCCGTAGAAGCCCGCTGTCGAGACGATGTTGACGATGCGGCCCCAGGCGTACGGGCTGCCGCCGCGCCCGGCCTTTGCTTGTTCCCGCAGTATCGGTGTTGCCGTCGCGAGCACGTGATAGGTTGCTGCGAGGTTGGTCCGCAGCACCGCATCGAAGGCAAGCGGATCGGCCTTGAAGATGAAATGGTCGCGCAGGATCGCCGCGTTGTTGACGACGATATCGAGACCGCCGAACTGCCTTGTAGTTTGCGTCACCGCCGCTTCGGCGGCGCTCGGGCTCGCAATGCTCTCGGTCAACGCCAGCGCCCGTTCCCCCAAGCGACCCACGAGATCGCGCGCGACGGAGGGATCGGCGCCGGTGCCATCGATCGCGGTGCCGATGTCCGCGATCGCGACCGACGCGCCCTGCTCATGCAATGCTTCGACGATGGCGCGTCCGATGCCGCGACCGCCGCCGGTCACCAGCGCCACGCGTCCGAGGAGCGCCGCCGTGCTCATGCGAGCGCTCCCGCTGTCTGTGCCTGCTTTTCGGCCTCGGTGTAGAAGGCGTCGGCGTGAATGTCCTGCCGCCTGACGCCGCGCGCGAGGAGCAGCGGCGTCGCCGACTCCACCATGATCGGCGGACCCGCGACATAGGCTTTGAAGCCGTCGAGATCGGGAAGATCGGCGAGCGCCGCCTCGTGCACGAAACCCCTGCGGCGGCTCGTTGGTGTGCCTGGTTCCGACAGCACCGGCACAAAGCGGAGATTCGGGTGCCTTTGCGCGAGCACGTGGAAATGGGCTTCGAGATAGAGATCGCGCTCGTCGCGCACGCCGAAGTACAGATGGATCGGTTGTCCCATGCCGCGGCGGAGCGCGGCCTCGACGATCGACTTGATGGGCGCCAGACCCGAGCCGCCCGCAAGCGCCAGGATCGGACCCGCGTGCCGCTCCCGAAGCCACGACGACCCGAAGGGACCTTCGAGCGCGACCATTTCACCCGAGGCAAGCAGCTCGGCGGCATAGCGGCTGGAGACACCATCGCCGACTTGACGGATATGGAATTCGAGGATGGGGTCTTCGGGGTCGTTTGCCATGGAGTAATCGCGCGGCGGCAGGTCCGCGAACCGCAGTGCCGCGTATTGTCCGGCGGAAAACAGGAAGGGAGCGCCCGCGGTGATTTCGATCCGAACGCCCTTGATGTCGTGCGTGAGGTCGTCCAGCGCGATCACGCGCCCCTGGAGACGACGCAACGGATGGGCCGCCACTTCGTCGGTGCCGAGCCAGGCGACGCTCGCGTCGCTCCACGGCACCGCTCGGCAGCCAAGGATCAGCCCCTGAGCGCGCTCCTCCGGCGTGAGTGCGAATTCTGAGTGCGGGGCGAGCTCCACATCGCCGGTTTCCAGGCTCGACTTGCAGGCACCGCAGTTGCCGGAACGGCAGCCGTGCGGGTAGGGCACGCCTTGAGCCAGCGCCGATTCGAGAATCGTCGCTCCGGGCTCGACGGCAATCGCGGCGCCGTGCTGGCGAATGAAGACCTGAAAGGTCATGGCGGTGAACCGATCCTCGCCTGCGGATCATTCCGCATGTGCCGAGGCCTGTCAAATTATTCGCTCTACAAATAATCAGTATTACTGATAAAAATCCGCTGGTCTTTGATGCAGTGCAACCCTAAATAAATGACGCCCGGCCAGGGGGGATTGGCCGGGCGCCGGAAGCGCCGTTTGGGGGAGTCCAGTCCGGCAGGGGAACCGGGTGCTGGACAGTCGGTAGGAGGGTCCACCGACCGCTTCAGAACTAATTATCTGGTGCGGTTTTACAGCCACATCAATGCCGATAATGCATTATCGCTATGCATTTTTGCATAACTACCGAGTCGTCCAGTGCCGGATGATTTCCGCACAGCGCTGAGATTGCTGGAAAATCATCATGTGCCCGGCATTTCGGAGTACTTCCAAAGAGGCAGCGTTTATGCCTTGGGCGACGCTGGCCGCGGCACCCGTAACCCAGTCGCGGTCGGGCGTCGTTGGGTCGCCGCTCACCAGATGAAACCGCGACCGTATCGTTCCGAGCCGGCTCCAAGTGTCGGCATCCCGGTGGCTCATGAAAATGAAACTTTCGACCTCCGGTGGGCAGCACAAGACATAGTGGTTGCCTTCGGGCCTGAGGCTCGCCTCGCAATGAGCCCTCAGCAGCTCAGGTTCGAAGGTGCGGAAGAGGCCGCGGCTCTGCAAATACGTCTCCAATGCCGCCGGGTTCTTCCATTGGCGCTCCCGGCGTAGGCTGCCGCGCACTAGCTTTTCCTGCTGCAGCCTCGCCTCGGTGTAATGCGGGGAATCCGGCGGCGGAAAGATCGGCGGTTCGAACAATATCGCCACATCGAACGGCAACGCAGCGCCGTCGAGCGCCAGCCGCACCGCCGACGCCGCCGAAAGCGAATGCCCCGCGAAGTGGAGCGGCGCGCCGTTGAGGCGCTCGTGCACTTGCGCCGCGACCCGCCCTAGATCGTCGGCAAAGCGATCGATCGAGAACACGTCCGCGAGCGAACCTTCGGGCCAGCTCGAGCCACCGTGGCCGCGGGCATCGAACGCGAAGACGCGAAACCAGCGCGAAAGCACCTGGAGCCACGGCCCGTAGGACCCGGCCGCAAGTCCATTGGCGTGGCCGACCAGCAGGCCCGGCGCATCGCCCGGCCCCTTGAGCGCATAGAGCGGCAGCACGGCGCCATCGGCGGCCGCGACCTCGATCCGCTCTGCCGCTCCGCGCAGCGACGAGAAGGACGTTCTCATGCAAACCTGCTTGTCATGGCGCGAAGGTTTAGCGCATCCTCGCTCCCGCTCCGAGCAGCGATTGTGGAGCGGCAAATCTGAGGAAGCGACTTTGTCGGCTGAGCCCCGCAGCAATCGTTCCCCCCGCGCGGAAACCGACGTCTCGCTCGGGTTGCTGCCCACGCTGTTGGGCTATCAGTTGCGTCGCGCCCAGCTCGCCGTGTTCCAGAATTTCGCGGAGGTCGTGGGTGCTTCCGAGCTGACGCCCGGGCAATTCGGCGTGCTCGCGGTAATCGACGCCAATCCCGGCCTCAGCCAGACGCAGCTTGGCGGCGCGCTCGGAATCGATCGCTCGACCGTGGTCGCCGTGATCGACCGCCTGGAGCAGCGGCGTCTGGTGTTGCGCCACGCCTCGCCGCACGACCGCCGCTCGCACGCGCTGCACTTGAGTGCCGAAGGCAAAGCTACCTTGACGCGGCTGATCGAGCGCGTGCATGTGCATGAGCAGGCGATCACCCGCGATCTCACCGAAAGCGAGCGCGCCCAGCTGATGGCGCTGCTGCAGCGCGTGGCCCGGGAACAGATTTGATCGCAAAGCCGATCATCCCACTCGCGAGAGCGCTTGCAATTTCGTTGGCGCTTGGCGTGCTCTGGGATGGCTCGGTCTCGTCCGCCTGGGCCGCATCTTGCGACGCGCCCACCCCCATTAAGTTTCAGCGTGGCAGCAGTGAGGGGGCCGTGCGCGGCGCCGTCGCGCGCGGGCAGATCGACTGTTGGACTTTCGTCGCAAACGCCGGACAGATCGCGCACGTCGCGATCACCAGCACCGAGAAGAACGCGGTCTTTCAGATTTACAAGCCCGGCTGGAAAATCGCGCGCGACGACGCCGACAGAACCGTGTCCGGTCAAGCATTTTCAGGCGCGGAGGAGGGCTCCGACGCCAAGACATGGTCGGGCCAGCTCGTCGAAGGTGGCAAAAACCTGATTGTGGTCGGTGCGACCCGAGGCGGTGCCGACTATAAGCTCACTCTGCAGATCGGAAAGTAATCGCCGTTTGATCGCGCGCTTATGCGGCCGGTTGCGCGCGGCGGCGCCGCTCGGCGAAGCGGCGGCGGCAGGCATCGCCGAAAGCCTGGAACAAATTGCGGCCGAAAGTCATCTCGGCAGCACGGAATTCCGGATGCCACTGCACGCCGATCACGAAGCTGCGCTCGGGGTGGCTCACGCCCTCGATCTGACCGTCGGGCGCCACGGCCTCCACCACGAGCCCCGGCGCGAGCCCGTCGATTCCCTGCTGATGCAGCGAATTCACCATCATCTCGCGTTCGCCCGCCCATTGCTCGAACCGCCCACCGGGTGTGAGCGCCACGGAATGGGCGGGATGCCCATAGCGCTCCGGCATGGTGGTCGCATGCTTCGGCGAGCGATGATCGAGCCGCCCGGGGACAAGCTGCACCTGCTGATGCAGGCTGCCGCCCAAGGCCGCGTTCAGCTCTTGGATGCCGCGGCAGATCGCGATGATCGGCATGTCCGCCTTCACCGCGGCGCGGATCAGCGGCAGCGTCACGGCGTCCCGCGCCGGATCCTTGGCGAGCTCGGGAATGACCGGTGCGCCGTAGTGATGCGGCTCAACGTTGGAGCGGCTGCCGGTCAGGAAAAGTCCGTCGAAACGGTCGAGAATCTCGTCGACAGGCAGGTGCTCGGCAACCGCCGGAACCAGAAACGGCACTGCCCCCGAGACCTGCCCCGCCGTCACCACGTACTTCTCGCTGACCATATGCATCATGTGATCGCCGAGAAGCCGCGTGCAGCAGGGAATGGCGACGGCCGGGCGGGGAGTGTGGGAGCGCATTATTTTGGTCCGAAACGGGGGCGAACGATGAGACGATGATTGCTGCGATACATTGTTAATGCCTTAAGCTTGCGGCAAGATCATCCCCTATGCAATAGACCCAGCTATGCAAGAGACGCTGGAGCGGCTGCTCGCGCTAAAGGGCGTGCTGGTGCTCGTCTGGCTCGCTGCGCTGTTCCTGGGCGAGCGCCTGCTGCCGGCGGCACCACGGCCAACGGGGCCAGGTTGGCCGCGGCTCTGCAGCAATGTCATTTTCTGGGGCCTCGACAGCGGCTTATCGGTGCTGGCGGTGTTGCCGGTGACAATGTGGGCGGCGCAGCATGCGCTCTCCTGGCGCCCCCTGTGGTGGGGCGGCGGCTTCGGCCTCATCGCCGACTTGGTGTTGCTGGACGGCCTTATCTATGTCTGGCATCGCCTTAACCATCGCATGCCGCTGCTCTGGCGGTTCCACTCCGTGCATCACCTCGACCGCTTCCTCGACAGCACCACGGCGCTGCGCTTTCACTTCGGCGAGGTGCTGTTGTCGGCGCTCGTGCGCGCCGGCGTCATCGTGCTGCTGGCGTTTCCGCTGACCTCGGTGCTGGCGTTCGAGGCGCTGTTGCTGGTGGCAACGCTGTTCCACCATTCGAACCTGCGCCTGGCGCCGCAGCTCGAGCGTGCGCTCTCCCGCGTCATCGTAACGCCCTCGATCCATTGGGTGCATCACCACCGACGGCAGAGCGACACGGATTCGAACTACGCGACCGTGCTCAGCCTCTGGGATCCGCTGTTCCGCTCGCGCTCGCCGACGCGGCGCACCCGCGATCTCGAGATCGGCGTCGAGGGCCGCGACGAGCTGCCGATCTGGAGCTTGATGTGGGCGCCGTTCGCGTCCCCCACCTATGCGGCGGAACGCCGCGCCCAGAGCAGCCGGTCGAGCTGACCCGCGAGCGACGGCGTGATGCCGGTCATGGGAAGGCGCAGCTCGGGCGACGCGATCAACCCCATGCGCCAGAGCCAATGCTTGATCGGCGCGGGGTTGGGTTCCGCGAACAGCAGCCGCACGAGGTCGATGAGGCCGCGCCAGAGCGCGAGCGCCGTTTCGGTTTTGGCGGCGGCGAGCGCATCGCGTACCGCCGCGAAGGCCGCGGGGTCGGTGTGCGCCGTCGCCAGCACGCCGCCGTCGGCGCCCTGAGCGATCGCGCCGTGGAACAGCGCATCCTCGCCGGTCAGGACCGCGAAGCCCGATGGGCGGAGGCGCAACAAATCGAAGCTCTGCGCTGGGTCTGCACAACAGTCCTTGACGCCGACGATATTGGGAACCTCGGCCAAGCGCAGCATGGTTTCGTTCCCGAGATTGACGCCGGTGCGGTAGGGGATGTTGTAGATCATGATCGGCCGCTCGGTCGCCTGGGCGAGCGCGCGGAAATGCTGATAGAGGCCGGCCTGAGACGGCCGTGTGTAGTAGGGACAAGTGATCAGATAGCCGTCGATCGGCCAGTGCCGCGTCGCATCGAGGCGCCGCACCAATTTATGCGTGTCGCTGCCGCAGAGACCCAGATAGACCGCCTTGCGCGCGGGAAGCGCCGCCGCGACCGTTTCCACGACGCGCGCGGTCTCGTGATCGTCGAGCACCAGCCCTTCGCCGGTGGTGGCCGCGAGAATCAGTCCCGCGATCTCCTGCATACCGTAGTGGCGCGCCAACCGCGCAAGCGATGCTTCGTCGAGCGCGCCCTCGATGAAGGGTGTCACCAGCGGCAACCAGATGCCGGCAGGCGTTTCCAACGACGTCGTTAACGATGCTGTTGCGGGCTCCATGTCTCTCCTCCTCCGCGGGGGGTTGCGGGCCCAACGGCGCGGACAGGAAGGCAGACATGAAAAGGCCCCGTCCGAACCGGCGGGGCCCTGGGTTACGCGATGCGGCTCTCTTCAGCGCGCGCGGCTTTCCCCGGCCCCAACGGAGCCCGGCTTTCGCGACACGATGAAGAAGCGCCTGCGCATGGTTTCTATGCTCCGACGGACCCCCGGGCGCTGTCAACCCCGCGGGATTATTCCGGGCGCAAACTCCGGGGACAAACCCTGGGGGCGAGCCCCGAGTCGCGCCCGAGTCGCGACTCGGGGCGCAAATTGAGAACGGGTCGAGAATGACTCCAGGGCTGGCATGATGTAGGCCCCAAGAGATACAAGATGCAGTAGGCTCAGGGTCGATCTTGACGTAGACTGAGAACTCGCCATGTTGCTGTTTTGTGCCGGAGCGAAAGACCCGTACCTGGCACCTCAATGCGCACTTTCGTGAGGGAGAGACGATGGCGCCGCTCGATCACAACCCCCGTCTCGACCTGCTGGGCGACTACGCCTTTACCAAGCTCGCCGAAGTTCTGGCCCCCCTGAAACCCAAGGCAAACACCGAGCCGCTCCTGATGGCGGCGGGCGATCCACAGCATTCGCCGCCGGCCTTCGCGCAAGAGGTCATCGCCGCAAACGCATATCTCTGGAACCGCTACCCCGGCATGGCCGGCACGCCGCAGTACCGTATGGCGGTGGCGGCGTGGCTCACGCGGCGCTATGCGCTGCCGGAGGGGATGGTCGATCCCGAGCGGCATATCCTGGCTTTGGCCGGCACCAAGGAAGGCCTCTTCATGGTGGGGCAGGTTGCCGTTCCCGCGGAGAAGGCGGGAAAGCAGCCTTTGGCGCTGGTGCCCAATCCCTACTACATGGTCTACAGCGGCGCGGGCGTGATGGGCGGCGCCGAGATCGTCTATCTCGATGCGACCAAGGAGACGGGATTCCTTCCCGATCTCGATGCGATCGGCGAGGACGTGCTGGCGCGTACCGGCATCTTCTATCTGACGACGCCCTCCAATCCTCAAGGCGCGATCGCGAGCCTCGATTATCTGAAGAAGGCGATCCGGCTTGCGCGGCACTACGGCTTCACCCTGGTGGTGGACGAGTGCTACGCGGAGATCTACGACCGCGAACCGCCGCCCGGCGCGCTCGAAGCGTGCGCCGCCATGGGCGAGAATTTCGCCAATGTGCTCGTCTTCCATTCGCTCTCGAAGCGTTCGAGCGCGGCCGGAATGCGCATCGGTTTCGTCGCGGGCGACGCCGAATTGATCCGGCTGTTCTCGGCATTGCGCTCTTACGGCGGCACGCAGGTGCCGCTGCCGATCCAGGAAGCCGCGACCGCGCTCTGGCGCGAGGAGACGCATGTGGTCGAGAACCGCGCCGCCTATCGACGCAAATTCGACGCCGCCGAAGGCGTGCTCAAGGGCAAGTTCGGATTTTATCGTCCGCCCGGCGGCTTCTTCCTGTGGCTCGACGTGGGCGATGGCGAGCGCGCGGCGATCCGTCTCTGGCAAGAGGCGGCGGTGCGCACTTTGCCCGGCGGATATCTGGCGCGGCCCAATCGAAGGGGCATCAACCCCGCGCGAAATTATCTGCGCGTCGCGATCGTGCACCACGAGGCGATCGTTGCGGAGGCTTTGGGGCGATTGGTTAGGGTTTTGGAGGGGTGAAAGCGGTGAGCCGTGGCGCCGATGCGATCACCAATGATGCTCGTCGCGCGCCGATGCGATGCTTTTTCCTCTCCGCCCTTCAGGGCGGAGAGGAAGGGACCCACGCTGAAGGCGTGGGAAGGAGAGGTGGGTGGCAAAGACATTGCGGGCGAGAACGCGAATGGCACGACGGTTGCGCCAAAACGCCACACATGTGGAACGCATTTTATGGTGCGCACTGCGCGAACGCCTCTCCGAATGGAAATTTCGACGACAGCATCCGATCGGCCGACGAATCGCAGACTTCGCCTGCCCCCAATTCAAGCTCGTTGTTGAGTTGGATGGCAGTCAGCATGCTATTCACGAGGTGGCGGATGAGCGCCGCACTACGGAGTTGGCGCAACACGGTTATCGAGTCATACGCTTCTGGAACAGCGAGGTGCTCGACAACCTCGACGGCGTACTGGAGGCGATCCGGGGAATCCTTGAGATCGCCCCACCTCCCCCCAACCCCTCCGCCCCAGAGGGGCAGAGGGGAGTTGGATAGAGGGTATCGGGGATGGCCGTAAGCGCGAGCGTCGCACGCAAGGGGGAGACGCCCTCGCCGCTGATGCAGGCGTTGAAGCGCCGGCTTGGCGAATTGATCGGCGTGCTGCTGGTCTCCTTGAGCTTCATGCTGGCAGTAACCCTCGCGACTTTCGATCGACGCGACCCCTCGCCCAACAACGCGGTCGCGGGACCCGTGCACAACATCATGGGACCCTTGGGCGCCGATGTCGCGGACCTGTTGCTGCAGGCGCTCGGTATTGCCTCGGCACTGCTGCCGGCGGTGCTCCTCGCCTGGGCGTTCCGCCTGTTGCTGGGCCGCGGCATCCCGCGCCTCACGCTCCGCTTGGCCCTCATCCCGCCATTGCTGTTTCTGGCGGCGATCGCGCTGCACGTCGTGCCGCCATGGGAGAGCTGGCCGATACATCCGCGTCTCGGCGGCATCGTCGGCGAGATGGGATTGAGCGCCCTCGCCGCGACGCACTTGCCGCCGCTGCTGCTCGCGATGGCGGCGGCGGCGCTCGCGGGGCTGCTGCTGCTTTATGTGCTGGGTCTGAGCCTCGACGACTGGAGCGATATTGCGCTAGGCGTCAGCGGCACAACGACCGCGATTCCGCGCGCCGGGCTTTGGCTGTTCGCTCGCATCGCCGCGATGGCGAAGCGCTTGCCGCGGCCCAAACCCGGCGAGCGGCCCGAGGTCGAGCCGCTGCTGCGCGGTGCACCCGAAGCGGAGCGCGGCCCTGTCACTGACGGGACTATCGAAGACGAATCGCCGATTGTGTCGCCGCTGCCGAAAAAGCGTGCCGCGGTCGACGTGGCGCCAAAGCCGGTGCCGGCGCGGCAGCGTTCGCGCCAGACCGCGCTCGATCTTGGTCTCGGCGGCCAGCACGTATTGCCGCCAATCGATCTCCTGACCGAGCCGCCGATCGTCCGCAATGCCGCCGTGAACGAGGAGGCACTGCAGCAGAACGCGCGCATGCTTGAGACCGTCCTGGAAGATTACGGCGTCAAGGGCCAGATCGTGAAGGTGCGGCCGGGCCCCGTGGTGACGCTCTACGAGCTCGAACCCGCGCCCGGCATCAAGGCATCCCGCATCATCGGACTTTCCGAGGACATCGCCCGTTCCATGAGTGCCGTTTCCGTGCGCGTCGCGGTCGTGCCGGGGCGGAGCGTGATCGGGATCGAGCTGCCGAACGCCAGGGCGGAGATGGTGTATCTGCGCGAGATCCTCGCGGCCGAAACCTATGAGCGGAGCGCCGCCCAGTTGGCGTTGGCGCTCGGCAAGGACATCGGTGGCACCGCCGTCGTCGCCGATCTGGCGCGCATGCCGCATCTGCTGATCGCGGGCACCACCGGTTCCGGCAAGTCCGTGGGGATCAACACCATGATCCTCTCGATCCTCTATCGTCTGCCGCCCGACCGCTGCAAGTTCATCATGATCGACCCGAAGATGCTGGAGCTTTCGGTTTACGACGGCATCCCGCATCTGCTCTCGCCGGTGGTGACGGATCCCAAGAAGGCGATCGTGGCGCTCAAATGGGTCGTGCGCGAGATGGAGAACCGCTACCGCTCCATGTCGAAGCTGGGCGTGCGCAACATCGAGGGCTACAACGCGCGGCTCGCCGAGGCCAAGGCCAAGGGCGAGGTCCTGATGCGCCGCGTACAGACGGGATTCGATCCCGAGAGCGGCCAGCCCCTCTTCGAAGAACAGCCGCTCGACACCACGCCGCTTCCCTTCATCATCGTTGTGGTGGACGAGATGGCGGACCTCATGCTGGTGGCCGGAAAGGACATCGAGGCCGCAATCCAGCGCTTGGCACAGATGGCGCGCGCCGCCGGCATCCATCTGGTGATGGCAACGCAGCGTCCCTCGGTCGACGTGATCACCGGCACGATCAAGGCAAATTTCCCGACCCGCATCAGCTTCCAGGTCACCTCGAAGATCGACAGCCGCACCATTCTGGGCGAGAGCGGCGCCGAGCAGCTCCTGGGCCGCGGCGACATGCTATTCATGGCGGGCGGCGGCCGCATCACCCGCGTGCACGGGCCCTTCGTCACCGACGACGAGGTCGAGGGCGTGGTGCGCTTCCTCAAGGAGCGCGGCGGCGAGCCCGTCTATGTGGACGAGGTGACCGAGGACCTGGACGCGCCGCTCGACGTGATCGAGAGCGAAAGCGGCGGCTCCGGCGACCAACTCTACGATCAGGCCGTGGCCTTGGTGACGCGCGAGCGCAAGGCCTCCACGAGCTTCATCCAGCGCCATCTGCAAATCGGCTACAACCGCGCGGCACGCATTATCGAGCGCATGGAGCAGGAGGGCGTGGTGAGCGGCGCCAATCACGTCGGCAAGCGTGAGGTCCTGGCGCGCGCACACGAATAGAGGCCGCTCTGTGATCTGCGGCATAGCTGTCCCAGAACGACCCTCATGACCGAGACCGCCGCACCGCCCGCGATCGCGCGCGCGCGGGGCTTGCGCGAAGTGTTCCTGATCTTCCTTCGCCTGGGGCTCACCAGCTTCGGCGGACCGATCGCGCATCTCGGCTATTTCCGGAATGAATTCGTGCTGCGCCGTCGCTGGCTCGACGAGGCGCATTATGCCGACATCGTGGCGCTGGCGCAGTTCACGCCCGGCCCCGCCAGCAGCAAGGTCGGGCTCACCATCGGCCTGATGCGGGCGGGATATTGGGGCGCGCTCGCGGCCTGGACCGGCTTCACCCTGCCCTCGGCGATCGCGCTGGTGCTGTTCGCCTATGGCGCAAAGCTCTTGAGCGGGCCGACGGGCGCCGGGCTGCTGCATGGCCTGAAACTCGTCGCGGTCGCGATCGTGGCGCAGGCGATCTCGGGGATGGCGCGCACGCTCTGCCCGGATCGGGAGCGCGCATCGATCGCCGTTGTGGCAGCGCTCATCGTGCTGCTCACGGGCTCGTCGGGCGCTCAGATCGCGGCGATCTTGCTCGGCGGTCTCGCCGGCCTCTGGCTCTGCCGCGGCGCGCCGGCCAGCGGCGGACACATCGCGGTGCCGGTCACGCGCGGCGTCGGCATCGCGGCGCTGGCGGCCTATTTCCTGCTGCTGGCGGGCCTGCCGCTGCTCGACCGCATCGGCCATGTGCCGGGGCTGCCGCTCGTCGAGGCGTTCTACCGCTCGGGCGCGCTTGTGTTCGGCGGCGGCCACGTGGTCCTGCCACTGCTGCGCGAGGCGTTCGTCACCCCGGGCTGGATCGGTGACGACGCATTTCTCGCGGGCTACGGCGCGGCGCAGGCAGTGCCGGGGCCGCTCTTCACCTTCGCCGCATATTTGGGCACGGTCGTCAACACCCGGCCCAACGGAGTCGCGGGCGCAGCACTCGGTTTGGTCTCGATCTTTGTCCCCGGCGTGCTGATCCACCTGGGAACTCTGCCGTTCTGGGAGGCGTTTCGGCGCCGCACCATCGCCCAGGCGGCGATGCGCGGCGTCAACGCATCCGTGGTGGGCCTGTTGGGCGCGGCGCTCTACAACCCCATCTGGATCAGCTCGGTCCAGAGCCCCCGTGACTTCGCGGTCGCGCTCGTGGGCTTCGTGCTGCTGACGGTCTGGCGCGCCCCGCCGCTGGTGGCCGTTGTCGTGAGCGCGCTCGGCGGCATCGCGCTCGCTCACGCACCGCCTTGACCGCCGCTCAACAGCTTTAGCCGCGCTTTCGGCAGACGACCTCGATCGGCGTCACCGCGCCGCTTTTGAGGCCGCGGCTGACATTCGCCACCATGATCTCGGCCTTCTCGCCGTGAATGATGCCGGTCGCGCGGTGCGGCGGCTTCGCTCCCCGCTCGATCAGTGCGCGCCAGCGTGCCCCGTAGCCGAGCGCCGCTTGCGTCGTGTCGCGGAAGCCTTCGATGTCGAAGCCCGCGGTCTCGATCTGCCGCCGCGTTTCGGCCGGGCTTACCAGAAAGCTCGCCGCCGGCGTGGCCGCCCATGGCGTCGGATACTCGGGTTCGGGACCCGATCCGCGCGTGACCTCCGTGAGCCCAAGCGCGGCACCGGACTTCAGCACGCGGTGGATCTCGCGATAGAACGCACCCTTGTCCGCGATGTTCATGGCCACATTTATGGAATAGGCACCGTCGAAGCTCTCTGCCGCGAACGGCATGTGCAGCGCGTCGCCTTGTTCGAAGCGCACGCGATCCGCCATCCCCACGAGCCGCGTCAACTCGCGGGCGACCGTGCAGAATTCGGGCGTGAGATCGATCCCGGTCACGCGGCAGCCGAAGCGTTCGGCGAAATACCGCGCGGGACCGCCGATACCACTGCCGATGTCGAGGATGTGGTCGGAAGGCGATAGGGAGAGCGCGTTCGCTAGTTCCTCCGTCGCCTCGAGGCTTCGGCCGTGAAATTGGTCATAAGGCGCGAGCGCATCGAGCGTCGGGTGATCGGGGTCGATGCCATCGGCCGTAAGCGCCGCGCGCAGGCGCTCCAAGAGACCCCCGCGGTTGTAATGCCCGGCAATATCGGGGCTGGTGATCAATTCAAATTCTCCATCGGCTGACGATGTTATTATGTTGGTTGCTCGACGCGAACAGTAGCCGGGTCCGCGAACCCGATGCGAGGCCATAATGGCAAAAGCTCCTCCGATCTCATTCTGGTTCACCATGGGCAGCACCTACACCTATCTGACCGTGATGCGGCTTGGAGAAGTGGAAAAGGCGACCGGTCTGACCTTTCGATGGCGGCCCTTTCATTTGCTGACCATTCTCCAGGGGATGAAGCACGTTCCGTTTGCCGACAAGCCCGCCAAGATGGCTTATATGTGGCGGGATATCGCGCGGCGCGCGGAGATGTACGGTATCCCGGTTTGCGTCCCCGCGCCCTATCCCGCGAAGCAGTCGATCGTCGCCAACAAGATCGCTTTTATCGGTTGCGCCGAAAGTTGGGGCCCTGACTTTATCCGCGCGGCTTACCGTCGCTGGTTCCAGCTCGGCGAAGAAACTGGCAGCGAGCCTAACGTATCGAGTAGCCTGCGGGAGATCGGGCAGGACCCGGAGCGCGTCCTTGCGCGCGCCGCGTCGGAGGAGATCGGCCGCAGGCTTGAGGACGAGACCACGGCCGCGCGAGAACTCGGCATTTTCGGGTCTCCCACGTTTTCGATCGGCACCGAATTGTTCTGGGGCGATGACAGGCTGGAAGACGCTATCCGGTGGCACCGCCGGAACCGGGATCGTCACGACTGATGATGCCTCGAGGCAAAGCGAGCGTACCGTCAAACGAGTGAGGGAACGATGGGTGAGGCGCGCCTGAAACATTTCGGCTGGGGCCGCGAGGGGGAGGCGATGACCCCCGAGGAAGAGCGTTTCGTCCTCGACAACCAGCGCCGCCGCTTTGCGGTCAACGATTTCGAGGAGAGGCCGGTCCCTCCCCTCGATCAGCTAACACTGCCGACGCCGCGCATCATGCCTCCGGCCGCACTCGCGGAGGTGTGTACGAGCGCACTGCACGACCGCGCGCGCCACACTTACGGCAAATCATATCCCGACACTGTCCGCGGCCTTCTGGGCGACTATGCGACCGCGCCCGACGTGGTGGCGTATCCCGCGAACGAGTCCGATGTAGCGGCGGTGCTGGATTGGGCGGGCGGCATCGGTGCCGCCATCATTCCCTTTGGCGGCGGCTCCAGCGTGGTGGGCGGCGTCGAGCATCGCATCGACGGCGCGCGCTATCGAGGCAGGGTGACCCTCGACCTCGCCCGTATGGGTCGCGTTCTCGAAGTGGACCGCGCTTCGCGCGCCGCGCGCATCGAGGCGGGTGCCTTCGGCCCCGCGCTTGAGAACCAGCTCCGCCCGCACGGCTTCACGCTCCGGCATTTCCCGCAGAGCTTCGAATATTCGACTTTGGGCGGATGGATCGCGACCCGCTCGGGCGGCCATTTCGCGACTCTCTACACGCATATCGACGACTTCGTCGAAAGCCTCGTGGTACTGACGCCGGCCGGCCGCATCGAGACGCGGCGCCTTCCGGGATCCGGCGCGGGACCCAGTCCCGATCGCCTTTTCCTGGGATCGGAAGGCATCCTCGGTGTGATCACCGAGGCGTGGATGCGGCTTCAGGACAGGCCGCGTTTCCGCGCCGGTGGCGCGGTGCGATTCTGCGATCTTTTCGCGGCGGCACGTGCGGTTCGGGCGGTCGGCCAGGCTGGGCTGTTCCCGGCCAATTGCCGCGTGCTCGATCCCGAAGAGGCCTTCAACACGGGCGCCGGCGACGGGCGCTCCGCGATCATGGTGCTTGCCTTCGAGTCCGGCGATCACCCGGTCGAGCCATGGATGGAGCGCGCGCTCGAATGCTGTCGCGATCATGGCGGGATGCCCGAAGAAAGCGACGGCACGGATGCCCACCGCGAAGGCGCAGCAGGGCGCTGGCGCACGGCGTTCATTCGCATGCCTTATGGCCGCGAGCGCACCGTGCCGCGCGCGATCATCAATGACACCTTCGAGACCGCGATCACCTGGGACCGCTTCGAACATTTCCACGATGAGGTCAAAGACGCGACCAAAGACGCAATCCGCGCGGCGACGGGCCGGCCGGGACAGGTCACTTGCCGTTTCACCCACGTTTATCCCGACGGACCCGCGCCCTATTTCACCTTTCATGCGCTCGGACGGCACGGCCAACTGATCGAGCAATGGCAGGCGATCAAGCAGGCGGCCTCCGACCGGCTGATCGCATTGGGCGGCACCATCACGCACCATCATTCCGTCGGACGCGATCACCGACCCTGGTATGACCAGCAGCGGCCGGCTCTGTTCGCCTCGGCGCTGGCGGCGGCGAAACGCGCGCTCGACCCCCAGGGGCTTCTCAACCCGGGCGTGCTGATCGACCCCTGAAACGTGCCTTTCTGGCCCGCCGTAACCGCGACACAATTGTGCGTCAGCTTGTGGTAACTATTGACGGGCGCCGCATCGTTGGGCGGCGCCCTGCCCTCAACTCCCGAGATTCCCGATCCCGTGCCCTTCATCTCCCGCCGCCAATTCCTGCTTACGCTCGGCACAAGCGGCCTCGTGGCCGCCGTTGGGCCACCCCCGTTTGCGTTTGCCGCGCCCGCTCCCACGCCGGTCACCCCCAAGGCGCTCCGCCTCACCGACCAACAGCGCGCCGAGCTCCTGCTGGTTCAGGATTATCTAAACGGCATCCACACTCTGACTTCGCGCTTTTCCCAGACGACCCCGGATGGCCGTCAATCGCACGGCCAGATTTATCTCTCGCGCCCCGGGCGGATGCGGATTGAATACGACCCGCCGATACCCGTCCTGTTGGTCGCCGATGGGAACGGCTCCATCTATTACTATGACCGCGAGCTACAGCAGGTCACCGACATGCGCGCCAGTCAAACCCCTGCGGGGTTTCTGCTGCGCGACCACATCACCCTCAGCGGCGATTTGACCGTCACCACCTATGAACACAATCCCGGCGCGATCCGGGTCGGCGTTTTCGAGACCAAGGAGCCCGGCGACGGCACGGTCACCATGGTATTCGACGATAAGCCCCTCCAACTCCGCCAGTGGACGGTGGTCGACGCGCAGCGGAAAGAGGTGACAGTCGCGCTCGACAATCCACATTTCGGCGCGGCGGTCGATCCCAAGCTCTTCTACTGGACCGACCCGAGGCCGACCACCACGGGCAAGTAGCGCGACGCCGAATCAGCGGTCGCTCGCGTTCCAAGTGGCGGGATCGAGGGTGTAAAGCTCCTGGGGCCGCGCGACACCCCGCAGCGCGAAACGACCGACCGAAGCGAAGCGATGCCGCTCCCGCGGGATCGCCGACGCGAACGCGGACGAAATCAGAATGGGCTGATCGACCGAACGGCACATCGACGCGATGCGGCTCACCTCGTTGACGGCGGGGCCGATCACCGTGAAGTCGAGGCGATCCTTGCTGCCGATATTGCCGTAGAACACCTCGCCCACATGAAGGCCCAGGTACATCTCGGTGCTGGGCAGGTCTTGGTCATCCCGCCGCCGGTTGAGCGTCGTGACGCTCTCGCGTGCCCGCGCGGCCGCCTCCAGCGCCGCGGCGCAGGCGCGGGCACGTTCCTCGGCGGGAAAGATCGCCAACACGCCATCCCCGATCAGCTTCAGGACGTCGCCGCCCTCCTCGTGGATCGCCGAGATGATGGCGTCACCATAGTCATTGAGCAGCGGGATTATCTGCTCGGGTGGCGAGGTGTCGCTGATCCGCGTGAAGCTCCTGAGGTCGCTGAACCACAGCACAGCATCGATGCGGTCGGCGATGCCGCGAGCGATTCGCCCGCTCAGCACGCGCCGTCCAGCATCGCGGCCCAGATAGGTCTGCACCAGGGTTTCGGCGATCCGCCCAAGCGAGGCAGACTTGACCGCCAGCGCCAGGAACGGGACGAGGCGCTGCAGCTCGGCGAGATCGCGGTCGTCAAATCCCCGCGTGCGATCCGTCATCCAGGACGAATAAACGCAATCCATCTCGCCGATGACGCCGCCGGCTGCGAAGCGGTTCACCAATGCCATATAGTGCGTGATACCCGCCGCGCGAAGCTCCGGCAGAACCGGGAATTCGCTCTCGGATTCCGCGTCGAGCCGCCGGTGCAGCATCGGCTCGCCGGTCTCAAGCAGGCGATAGAACGGGCTCCTGCGCCAACGCTCGTCGGAGGCGGCGGCCTCGTTGCCGGTGCGGACATATTCGCTGAATGTGGGCTCGTCCTGCTCGCGCTCCCAGCGGAAAACACGACCCTCGTAGACGGGGTGCAACGTGTCGACGATGACGGAGGCGCGTGCCACCGGCAGGCCGGCCGCGAGAAGACGCTCGCAGAATCCCGCAAGCAGTGCCGATTCGGACTTGCCGGCCAAGCCAGCCTCGGTGATTTTTGCCGCGAGTGCGGCAATCTCTGCGTCGGTCATGGGAGTGGTCCTTGTAAAAAGGGGCGCTCGCAGCGCCCCTTTTCCGGTTCCGCCGATCCCCCGCCGCTTACACGTTCTTTTTGACGCCGTACATCTGCGGCCAGCCGTCGCGGATGTCGGTCAAGTAGGTGTGGAAGGCGTTGGGCAGGTCGTACATGCCCAGGGGCGCGTAGGACGGGCTCTCCCAGAAATGCACCTGCATGTCGCGGCAAAGCTTCTGCTGCGCCGCCAAGTTCGGCGCCTCGAACCACTGATCGCGCAGCGATTCCATCGTTGCGTCGGTGGGCCAGCCGAACCAGGCGCTGGTACCGTTGCCGCGGATTGCAATATTGGGACCGGGCGAGATGTTCCCGAAGCCGCCGAGGTAGGTGTAGAAAATATTCCAGCCGCCCTTGTCCACCGGTTCTTTGACGGAGCGGCGCTGCACCACGGTGCCCCATTCCAACGCCTGCAGATCGACGTTCATGCCGATCTTCTGCAGCATGTCGGTCGCGACCTGCGCTTCGCCCCAGATCGAGGGAATCGTGGTTGCGGCCAGCACCACGACCTTCTCGCCGGCGTAGCCCGCCTTCTTCAGATCCTCCTTGAGCTTATTGAAGTCCTTGGGACCGCGCGTGATCTCGACGCCGACGTCGCTCGCCATCGGTGTTCCCGGCACGAAGAGCCCGACGTCGGTCTTGATGAGGCTGGGCTCGGCGCCCGCCACCACCTCCATGATCTCCTTCTGGTCCATAGCCGCGAGCACGACGTGGCGCACCTCGGCCTTGTCAAAGGGCGGGAACAGGTGATTGAAGCGAAGGCAACCGATTTCGCCGGTGCGGTCCTTGACCGCAACGGTGAGCTTTGAGTTCTGCTTCAAGTGCGGTACCAGGTCGATGGTGGGATTTTCCCACCAATCGATCTCGCCGTTTTCGAGCGCGACCGATGCGGTCGCGGGATCCTGGATGAAGGTCCAGACCGCGCGGTCGATATAAGCGATCTTGGGGCCGGCGTTGAAACTGGGCTTGCCGTCCGAGCGCGGCACATAGTCGGCGAATTTCTCGAACACCACGCGCTGCCCCGGAATGCGCTCGGAGGTCACGAACTTGAAGGGGCCCGAGCCCGTGGGTTCGGTGATCTGGGTGAAGGCGTCGGTCTTGCCGGCAATCCGCTCCGGCATGATCGCGCAATAGACCTGCGCCAGCGCATAGGAGGTGAGCGGGAACGATTTCTTGAGGCGGATGCGGATCACCTTGTCGGAGGGCGCCGTCATCTCGTCAACCCGCGCCATCAAGGCCTGGCCCATGGGATCGCGCTTGCCGAAGCGCTGGATGGTAGCGATGCAGTCGCGCGCCAGCACAGGCGTGCCGTCGTGGAATTTGAGGCCGTCGCGCAAGGTCATCTCCCAGACCTTGCCGTCTTCCTCGACGTTCTCGCCCGCGACCATCTGCGGCTGCACATTGAACTCGGCGTCGAAGCCGTAGAGCGTGTCGAACACCGCGAGCGAGTAATTTCGGGTGATGTCGGCGGTAGTCCAGACCGGATCGAGCGAGGCAAGATCGGCGTGCGGCACGAAATTCAGGGTCTTGGCACCCTCGGCGCGCACGATCTTGGGCGCCGCCAGAACGGCCGCACCCGCGAGCGCCGATTTGAGCAGATCACGTCGCTTCATCATTGCCTCTCCCTTGGTTCATTGGGGCCGCAGCGGTCAAGCGCCCGCGCCCGAAGTTTCCGAGGTTCCTCCGCGATGGCGGGGTTGTCAATGTGTCGAGGTTCCAGCGGCGTCGCCCACCCGGCCAAGTCTTGACCTAGATCAAACGGAGGCGCGCTCGCGCAAAAAATGAGGGCGCCCGAAGGCGCCCCCAAGTTGGGGAGGAAACCAACATGCTACACGCTACTGAACCATCTCGCCGTGAAGCGCCAGGTCTAGTCCGCCCTGCTCCACGTCTTCGTCCACACGCAAACCGATCACGATGTCGACGGCCTTGAGGATGATGAGGCTGACCACGACGTCATAGCCCACGACGATCGCCACGCCGATGATCTGATTGAGCACCTGCGGCGCGTTGCCTTCGATGAGGCCAGGGGTGCCGCCGTACTGCTCGATCGCGAACACGCCGGTCAGGATCGCGCCGGCGGCGCCGCCGAGAGCGTGCACGCCGAATACGTCGAGCGCGTCGTCGTAGCCGATCATCGCCTTGAGCGACATCGCGCCCCAATAGCAGACCATGCCGGCGGCAACGCCGATCGCGAGCGCACCGGCGGGGCCGACGAAACCCGAGGCCGGAGTGATCGCCACCAGACCCGCGACGGCGCCCGAGCAGATGCCGATCACCGTCGGCTTGCCGCGCATCGCCCACTCCACGAACATCCATGTGAGCGCCGCGGTCGCGGTCGCGATCTGGGTCACCGTCATCGCCATTCCCGCCTGCATGCCGGCGCTGGTGGCGGAGCCGGCGTTGAAGCCGAACCAGCCGACCCACAGCAGCGCGGCGCCAATGAAGGTAAGCACGACGTTGTGCGCCGGTCCCGTATCCCTGCGCTTTCCCAGCATCAGCGCGCACATCAACCCGGCGACGCCGGAGTTGACGTGCACCACCGTGCCGCCCGCGAAGTCCAGCACTTTGACGACGGCCTGATCGTTGCCGCTATTGAGGAAGCCGTCGGGACCCCAGACCCAGTGCGCGACCGGCGCATAGACGAAAATCGCCCAGAGCCCGATGAACCACAGCATCGCGGAGAATTTCATCCGCTCCGCGAACGCCCCGGCGATGAGCGCGGGCGTGATGATCGCGAAAGTCATCTGGAAACACATGTAGACGGTTTCCGGGATCGTCGGCGCCAGCGAATTGGGATTGCCGATGCCTTTCGCGATATCGCTCACGATTCCCTGCAGAAAGGCACGGCTCAGCCCTCCGATGAAGGGCGTGCCGCCGGTGAAGGCCAAGCTGTAGGTCGCAATCGTCCAGAGGACGGTGACGAGGCAGGTGATGGCAAAGCTGGTCATCACGGTGTCGGCGGCATTCTTCTTGCGCACCATGCCGGCATAGAAGAGACCGAGCCCCGGAATCGTCATCATCAGCACCAACGCGACCGAAGTCAGCATCCACGCGGTGTCGCCGGAGTTGGGCGTGCAATTCGTCAGCGTCTTCGCGTCGCAGGCGGGCGGCGCGGGCTCGGCGGCAGCAGGTGCCGCCGCCGGCGCGGCGGCGGGCGGAGGCAGCGCCGTCTGCGCGGTGGCGCTCGCCAGCGGCGCCAACAGCAGCAGCCCGAGCAGCATTATTCCGAGGCCGGCCCGATGCGCGGACCGCATGAGATTCAAAACCATGAAATGCCCTCCCGAAAACCGGTTCCGGCCCGCAGCCCCCCCCTTGCGCTGCTGGCGCGCTTTCAAGAAACAAGATTCGTGCCACGAAGAGGCACTCGGTTGTGCGGTGCGACGGCTCCGCTGCGGAGTCCTCGGATTCGCGGCAGTTCCAAACCGGACCGGAAGCAAAGTCAGGAGGAAATCGCCTAACCAGCAGTTAGGATTCGAGAATTTGGTAGCTTACGGCAGGCCTTTCCGCCGATATCGGTGCCCACAATTTGAGCAGATGCTAAAAAACGGCACAAATTTAGGCATGCTCTGTTCGACATAAGGGTAGCCGCAGCGTGGCGGTGGTCCCGATGCCCAACTCACTCTCGATCAAGAGGGTGCCACCGTGAAGCTCTGTCAACGCCTTGGCGAGCGGCAGTCCAAGCCCCGCACCCTCCGAGCGGCGCGCGAATGGCCCTTCCGCGCGATAGAACGGCTCCATCACCCGCGGCAGGTCGGCGGCAGCGATGCCGACGCCGCTGTCGCGCACCTGGATTTCGAGAAAGCCGTCCGCTCCCAGCCGGGCCTCGACCATCACCGAGCCGCCTGGCGGGGTGAATTTGCAGGCGTTGGTGAGTAGGTTGATCAGGATCTGACGCAACTTGCGCGGGTCCGCCTCCAATGGCGGCGGATCCTCTGGCAAATCGACGCGGAGCGCCGGCGCGCGACCTGCGAAGCGTGACAGCACCATGCGGCGGCAGCCGTCCACCAGCTCGCTCAGAACGACTGGCTCGTAGGCGAGGTGTTCCCTGTTCACCTCAATCTTGGTGAGATCAAGAATGTCATCGATGATCGACAGCAGGAAGGTGCCGCTCGTGCGGATGTCGCGGACGTAATCGCGCTGCTTCTCGGTCAGCTTGCCGCCATAGTCCAGCATCAGCATCTCCGCGAAGCCGATCACGGCGTTGAGCGGCGTGCGCAGTTCGTGGCTCACATTGGCGAGAAAGTCGGATTTGGTGCGGTTGGCGAATTCCGCCTCCTCCTTCGATTTGATGAGCTCGCCCTGGCGCCGCTCGCGCTCGGTAATGTCCACATAGGTACTGACTGCGCCGCCGCCGGGCAACGGCACGTGCGTCACCTCGATGATGCGGCCATTGATCAGCGTCTGATGAAAGACGTGCCGATCGCGCGATGCGAAGATATTGAGCCTCTCGGCGGAAACGCGCGCGCCTTCGTCCGGCGAGTAGTTGCCGATGCGCTGGCTGAGCGCCATTTGCTCGCTCAGGTGCATACCAACGCGAAGCTCTTGCTCCGGAAGGTTATAGAGCTCGACGTAACGGCGATTCCACAGCACCAACCGTCCCTGCTCATCGTGGAACGCAATCCCGTTCGAGGAATTTGCGAGCGCTAGGTCGAGCTGCCGGTTCTTCTCGGCGAGGCTACCGGCGAATTCGATCAGTTTGCGTTCCGCGAGCAGGCGTTCCGTCACGTCGGTGCGCAGTCCGAGCACATAGCCGTCGGGGGTGCGCACGTCATGTGCCTCGATCCAGCGCCCGCGCCAGCCCCGGTACCGCGCGACCTTGCCGGGATTGCGGTGTTCCGCCACCCGCTCGGCGATGTATTCCGCCTCCTTGTCCGCAGCAAACGGATACGTGGATCTCGCGAAGCTCAGACGCAAGATTTCCTCGAAGGTCCGGCCAGGCCGCAAGATATCCGCATCGGCGCCAAGCCGGTCGGCCAGCGCACGATTGAACATCACCAGTCGGTCCTCTTGGTCATAGAGTGCAAACCCCTGGGGCAGAGCGTCGATCGCCGCGCGGAGCAGCGTTTGCGCGTGTTGCGCTTGCCGATGCGCTTGCATCTCCGTCGTCTCTTCGTGGGCGACGCCGCGATATCCCACGAAGCGGCCGTTGGGCGCGAAAATTGGATTCCCGCTCACTCGGAAATGTCGCAGCCGTCCCTTGGCGTCCGTATTGGAATAGCGGAAATCCCGGAACGGGCGGTGCGCTTGATGGTCCGCGACGTGTTGGCGCCAGTACTCATCCCTCTCCAGGTCGACACCTCGGATCTCCCAGCGCGTGCGGCCGATGACCTGCTCCCGGGGATAGTCGTCCAACTGCTTGAAATACCGCTCGGAGAACTCGGTGAAGCGAAACTCGGCGTCGGTTTCCCATTCCCAATCGGCGGCGAGGGCGCTGAATTCGCGATAGCGGGCCTCGTTCATTTCCGCGGTCTGGCGCGCAAGGTCGGCTTGACGGGTCTTTTCCGCCAGGCTCGCCGTGTACTCGAGCAGCTTGCGTTCGGCCCGAACCCGCCCGGTCACATCGGCGATCAGCATGATCGTGTGACCGTCGTCGGTCCGCGCGCTACGTGTTTCGAGCCAGCGGCCGCTTTTGGTGGGCAACCGCACCACTGTGCCGGTCTTGCGGTAGGCGGCGAGCTGCTCGGCGATAAAACGGCGCTCGTGCCCCTCGGCGTCGGGGTAGAGCTTACGTTCAAGGCAGACCTCGAGGATCTCTCTGAACGTACGGCCGAGCTTCAGCAAGTCCGCCTCGCCCAACCGTTCCTGCGCCGTGCCGTTGAACATGACCAAGCGATCGTTCGCATCGTAGAGGGTGAAACCGTCGGGCAATCGTTCGATCGCGTTCAAGAGCAGGCGCTCGGCACTTGCCGCCCGCTGATGCGCCTCTATCTCGTCGGTCTCGTCACGAGCAATCCCGCGATAGCCCGCGAAGCTGCCATCGGTCGCGTAGATCGGATCGCCGCTGACGCAGAAGTACCGCAACCGGCCGGTTGAGTCGCGGTCGCTGTATCGGAAATCCCGAAACGGGCGGTGTGCTTGAAGATCATCCAGATGGCGGCACCACAACGGATCCCGTGTTGGGTCACCCCCAGCGATCTCCCAACGCGTCCGCCCCAGGAGCTGGTCTACCCGATGGCTATTGATGGTATCGTAGCGGTTTTGAATGTAGGTGAAGCGCAACCGCGCGTCCGTTTCCCAAAGCCAATCCAACGCGCGATCGGCGAAACCGCCAGGTCCCGCACCCGACGCAACCGTCGCGGGATCGATGCGCGTGAGGAGGAGCGCGTAGCCGACGCCCTCCAGTCGAAGCGGCGTCGAAGCGATCCGTGGCGTCTCCAGGGGGCTCTCGGCGGCGGCTGGCTGCTCGGAAAGTTTTGGCGGGATTTCGCACAGCGCCGATGCGGCGTCGCGGGCACCCTGCGCGGCCACCAGGGCCCTCAGCTCCGCGAGGGCAAGGCCGGGACGGAGCACCGCCGTTTCGAGACCTAGTATTGCCGCCGCGGGGCGGGTGTGGCTGAGCAACTGACCGGCGAAATCGAAAATCAGCAGCGCCGGCTCTACCGGCGCGGTCGAAGAGACGATGCGCTGCGCCGGCTCCGGCAGTCGGTCTCGCTGGGCTTCATCTTCAAGCCGATCGGGCATTTCAGAACAGCATAACCCAAGCGACGCGAAAGACAAACGCGCGCGACTCGCTTTTGACTGGTAGAATCGAGGCCGAGTTGGCCGAAAGCGTCGCCTCGCCCGCGGGCCGGCCCAAAACATCGACGACCGGCCGCGCCTGGATTTGGGGGTGCCCCTGGGCCAACCCCAAGACTGCGCACGATAATCCGAACACTGGACAATCGGCCGGCGGGCGGCCCATGGTCGAGCCCGCGATGTCCGTATCATCTGACAGGGTTCAGCCAAGCGCCGTCTGCGAGCTCGCGGTGGTGGGTGGCGGACTTGTGGGTACGACGCTTGCGATTGCTTGCGCCGGGGCGGGTCTCGACGTCGTGCTGCTCGACCGCGAGAAGCCGGAGCACCTCATCGAGGAAACTTTCGATGGCCGCGCCTCGGCGATCGCCTTTGGTTCGCAGGAGGCGCTCGCCGCGATCGGGCTCTGGGCAAAGCTCGCCGCCCAGGCGGAGCCGATCCTCGAGATACGGGTCGCCGACGGAGACTCGCCGCTCTTCCTGCACTACGACCACCGGGACGTCGGCGACCACGCGCTCGGCTTCATGGTGGAGAACCGTGCGCTGCGCCGAGCGCTGCTCAACCGCGCGGCCGAATTACCGGGGCTGCGTCACTGGACGCCGCGAACGGTGGCCACGGTCGCGTGCAACCGCTCGGGCGCCACGCTAGAACTCGCCGATGGCACGACGCTCCGCGCCGAGCTGGTTGCGGCGGCCGACGGCAAGACCTCGCCGCTGCGCCGCGCCGCCGGGATCGGGGCAGTCGAATGGTCCTACCCGCAAACCGGCATCGTAACGACGGTCGAGCACGAGCTTCCCCACCGTGGCGTCGCGGTCGAGCACTTCCTGCCCGCGGGCCCCTTCGCGATATTGCCGCTCAGCGGCAACCGCTCGTCGATCGTCTGGACCGAACGCGCGGACCTGGCGCCACGCCTGATGGCGCTCGCCGACGCTGATTTCGCGCGAGAACTTGCGAACCGCTTCGGCGATTTCCTGGGAGTGCCGCGGCCCGTCGGACCGCGCTGGTCCTATCCCCTCGCCTTCCTGCACGCCGAGCGTTATGTCGCGGAGCGGCTCGCATTGGTCGGCGATGCCGCCCACGTCATTCATCCGATCGCGGGCCAGGGATTGAACCTGGGTCTGCGCGACGTGATGGCGCTGGCGGAATGCCTGATCGACGCACGGCGCCTCGGCTTCGACCTCGGAGATCCCCGGGCGCTCGAGCGCTACGAGCGTTGGCGGCGGCTTGACAACTGGATGCTCTCGGCGGTGACCGACAGTCTTAATCGTCTGTTCTCGAATGCGCTGCCGGTCGTGAAATCTGGGCGTGACCTGGGCCTGGCGGCGGTCAATCGCGTGGCGCCGCTCAAACGGCTGCTGATGCGCCACGCCATGGGGCTGGTGGGTGATTTGCCGCGCCTTGCGCGCGGCGAGCCGCTTTGAAGGAGAGACAAATGGCCGAGCGGAGCGAGCGCGGGTACCTCGATCGGGGCGATGCCGCCATCTATTACGAAATTCGTGGCAGCGGGCCGGGGCTCGTCTTCGCGCACGGCCTCGGCGGCAATCATCTCTCCTGGTGGCAGCAGGTGCCGCACTTCGCCGCGCGCTACACTTGCGTTACCTTTTCCCATCGCGGCTTCGCGCTCTCGCGCCTCGATCCCGCGGGCCGAGGTTGCGACGCCTTCGGCGCGGACCTGGCGGCATTGGTGCAGCACCTCGAGCTCAAGGATGTGACCCTGGTCTGCCAGTCCATGGGCGGATGGAGCGGCATCGACTATGCGCTGAGTGCGGGTAACCGCGTGCGGGCGCTGGTGCTGGCTTCGACCTCGGGCCGGATCGACTATGCGCGCGTCGGCGGTGCCGATGCCGAGCGGCTGCGCCGCTGGAACGAAGCCGCGCCGCAGCGGCTCGCCGGACTGCAATCGCGCGGCATTCAGGTGGCACTCGGCGAGCGCGGCGCGCGGGAGCAGCCGGCGCTGCATTATCTCTATCAGCAGATCGAGGCGTTGACGCCAAGCGAGGTAAGGGAGCGCATGCGGCGCGAGATTTTGGCCGCGCGCGATCTGCCGCCGGAACGGTTGCGCGATCTCGCGGTGCCGCTGCTCTACATCGTCGGCGACGAGGATGTGGTCTTTCCCGCCGATGCCGCCGAACCGCTCGCGCGCTGCAGCAGGAACGCACGCGTCGAGCGCGTGCCCGAGGCCGGCCACTCCGTCTATTTCGAGCGGCCGCAGCGCTTCAACGCGATCGTGGAGGGATTTCTCTCGGCAACACCGCGATAGCAGAATTGGAGATCAGAAGATGAATTGAGGATGGGGCGATGACCTTTCTTATTTGTTATGCCGCAACCCTGCCCATCCCCTCTTCCCCACTCATCTCCATGATCTCCTCAAAATGGAGTTAATGGGGTGATTCACCGCATCTCAGCCAGCACCTCCCGCTTCCAAAGCTCCCAGGCGCGGCTCATGGTCTTGTCGTGGGTCAGGCTGATAGCCGCGGCTTCGCCCGCGCTCAGGTAGTTGACGCGGCCCGAACCGAGGCGCAGCGCTTCCGACTGAATGCGCGCGTTCATCTCGGTGTAGATGGCGCGCGAGACCGCTTGCGGCAGGGTCGCGCCGACCACCACATTGCCGTGCCCGCGCATTAGCACCACGGCGGAATTCCCGACCTTGCGCGCGAGCGCGGCGCCCAGCTTGCGATCGCGGATCAGCATATCCGTGCCATCGCCCGCCCCCTCGCGAATTTCGAACACCGGCGCGCCCGCGGCGAGGAACGAGCTCATGTGATAGACGGGGCGCAGCGGCTCATCGGTGATGCCGAACGGAATCACCGCCGGTGAGTGCGAATGCACCACGGAAAGGACCTCGGGATAGGCCAGATAAATCTCGCTGTGGATGAAGCGCTCGAGATACGTGGTGCGCCCACGCCCGTCCACGGCTTCGCCCGTGAGGTCGAATTCCATGATATCGGCCGCGGTCACCAGCCCCGGCGCCATGCTGCGCGCCAACAGGAAGCGGTCGTTGCGGCCGGGGACGCGCACGCTCACATGGCCGAAGCCATCGACAATTCCCTGCGAATAGAGAATTCGATTGGCGGCAACCAAGTCTTCGATAAGGGCGGCATCGGTCACGGAACCTGTCTCCCCAATTGTTCAGTAAAGACTAGCATGAACTCCGATGGGGCGAAGCACGCCTGTTGATCGCCGAATGCAGGCTGGCGCACGCCCATGGACACCGCCGAGCCCCCTGTCCTTGATTTGAATCAACAACCCACCCAATGTTCGTGCGATCGTGCACTGTTGCGATTTTGCCCGGCCTCTCAGGATGGTGGAATGCGGACGCTTCCTCTCGATCAGTCCGTCGATTTGATCCCCGACGGGGCGAGCCTGATGATCGGCGGATTCATGGCGGTGGGCACGCCCGAGCGCGTCGTGGACGAGATCGTGCGGCAGAAAAAGCGCGATCTGACGGTGATCGCCAACGACACGGCGATGCCGGGCAAGGGAATCGGCAAGTTGGTCTCGGCAAAGCTGCTGCGCAAAGTGATTGTGAGCCATATCGGGCTCAATCCGCAGACGCAGCAGCAGATGCTCGCGGGCGAATTGGAGGTGGAGTTGGTGCCACAGGGGACGCTGATCGAACGCATTCGCGCGGGCGGGCACGGGCTCGGCGGCATCCTCACGCAAACCGGTGTCGGCACGGTGGTCGAGGAGGGCAAGCAAACGATCGAGGTGCGCGGCAAGAAATATCTGCTGGAATTGGCGCTGCGCGCCGATTTCGCGCTGGTGCACGCTTTTCTAGCCGACTACCAAGGCAATCTGAGCTATGCGCTGACGGCGCGGAACTTCAATCCCGTGATGGCAATGGCCGCCGACACCGTGATCGCCAGCGCCGAGCACATCGTTCCCGTGGGCGTGCTCGCGCCCGACCAAGTCGTGACGCCGGCCCCGGTCGTCGATTACCTCGTCGGCAACATGTGAGCAGAGCCATGGAACCGCAGGCGGTTATCGCGCGTCGCATCGCTCGCGAGCTTTCGCCGGGCATGCTGGTCAATCTGGGCATCGGCATTCCGACCATGGTCGCGAATTTTCTGCCCGCGGGCATCCACGTCTACTTCCAGTCCGAAAACGGACTGATCGGCACCGGGGCGCCGCCCGAGGAAGGCATGGCGCATCCTATGTTGACCGACGCGGCGGGCCGGCCCGTGACGGCCTTGCCCGGCGCCAGCACCTTCGACAGCGCCATGTCGTTCGGTCTCATTCGCGGCGGCCATCTCGATTTGACCGTGCTCGGCGGCTTGCAAGTCGATCAGGCGGGACGCCTTGCGAACTGGATGATTCCAAAAAAGATGGTGCCGGGAATGGGCGGCGCCATGGACTTGGTGTCAGGCGCCAGGCGCGTCATCGTCGCGATGCAGCATACCGCAAAGGGCGCGCCCAAGGTCGTGCGGAAATGCACTTTGCCGCTCACTTCGGCGCGTCCGGTCGATTTGGTCGTGACGGAAATGGCGGTGATCGAGTTTCGCGACGGCCGCGCGACGCTGCTCGAAACCGGCCCGGGCTTTTCCGTAGCGGACGTCTCGGCCGCAACCGACGCCGAACTGGTCATTCCCGATCGCGTCCCGGAGATGACGCTCTGACGAGATTTTTGTCCGTTCAATTTTCACCACAAAGACACGACGGACGCGAAGCAGCGACGTAATCTGGTCAAGAGCGCGCGCTTGGCGCTTCGTGCTCTTCGTGGCGGTGAATCTAGATTGTTTCGCGTCGCTCGCGCGGTCTGACTAGCCGACCTCCGCCACGGCGCCGTGCACGCCGGAGATGACGCGGCCGACCTGCTCGTCCGTGAGCTGCGGGAACATCGGCAGGCTCAGCACCTCCCGTGCGGCGCGTTCGCTTTCGGCGAGACCACCATCACCGAGCGCGATCCGCCCACGATACGCCGGCTGCAGGTGCACCGGTACCGGATAATGGATGTTGGTGCCGATCCCGCGTACGCGCAGTGCGCGCTGCAGATGGTCGCGCTTGGCAGACCGCACCACGTACTGATGGAAGACAGGGCTCGTATTGGCTTGCCGGATCGGGAGCGCTAGCGGCAGTCCTTGAAGTCCGCCGTCATAAGCGATCGCGATTTCGCGGCGGTGCTGGTTCTCGGCTTCAAGGCGCGTGAGCCGCACGCGCAAGATCGCCGCCTGCAGCTCGTCGAGGCGGGAATTGAAACCGGGGAACTCGCTGACATAGCGCTCGCGCCAGCCGTACTGGCGCAGCGCCCGCATGTGGTCCGCGAGCGTATCATCATTGGTGACCACGAGGCCGCCGTCGCCGAGCGCCGCCAGGTTCTTGGTGGGGTAGAAACTAAAGCAGCCAATGCGGCCGACGCTGCCGGTGACGCGCGCACCATGGAGTGCGCCATGACTCTGTGCCGCATCCTCGATCAGCACCGCACCGGCTTGCGCGGTGATGGCCGCGATCGTGTCCAGGTCGGCCGGCTGGCCGTAGAGATGCACCGGGATCACCGCGGCGACGCGTCCGGGCGGCCGTTCAAGCGCCGCGGAAAGCGCTGCCGGGTCCATCGTGTGGGTCTTGGGGTCGATGTCGACCAGAAGCGGCTTGGCACCCGCCAACTCGATCGCGGCGACGGTCGCGACCGCGGTATGCGAAACCGTCGCCACATAGTCCTCTGGCCCGACCTCGATCCCGCGAAGCGCCAGCACCAATGCATCGGTGCCGCTCGCAACGCCGATTCCATGACGCACGCCGACGAAGGCCGAGAACTCTTGCTCGAAACCCTGCACCTGCTGGCCGAGGATGTAGCTGCCGCTTTCGATCACCTGGATGATTGCGATGTCAATGCGCGAGCGCTGCGCCATAAATCCGGCACGCGGATCGGCCTGGGGAACCGGAATGTTCGGCATGGACCCTGTGCTCGCCTTGAGAGCTGACCCCAATCTAGACATATGATTCGATTCTCGGCCGGAAGAATGCCAGCGTCATTTGCAAGCCCTCGCGCAACCGTGTGCGCGGCGCCCATCCCGCGACACTGCGAAATAGCCGGTCATCCGCCCAATACTCCCCGATATCAATGCGGCGTCGGGCTGGGGGAAACTCCTTGATTTCGTAGCGGCCACTTCCAGAAACCTCTATCAAAAGTTGCGCCACTTCCTCTAACCCGTGAGGGCCATCGCCGCCGATGTTGAAGACGTTTCCGAAGCAGGCCTCGGTTGCCGCCGCCAGCAGGAACGCGTCGGCTGCGTCGTCCACATAGGTGAAGTCTCGTCGCTGCGCGCCGCCCCAGACTTCAAAGGGCTTTCCTTCCATGACCGCGCGCAACCAGATGCCTATGAAGGTCTGTCGCGCATCCCTGATGCGCATTCCCGGCCCATAGGTGTTGGTGAGCCGGAGCGCCGTCGCCTTGATGCCGTGCACGCGGTGGTAAATCAGATGGAAGGCCTCGCCGGCGAGCTTGCCGACGCCGTTCACATCGACGGGCCGGAGCGGGTGAGTCTCGTCCACCGGCAGCCGGTCCGGCCGCCCATAGATTTGCCGGGTGCTGGCGTAAACGATGCGGATTTGCGGGGCGACCTCGCGCACGGCCTCAAGCAGCGCGAGCTGCGCCGAGGCGTTGATCTGATGATCCGCGATGGGCGCCGCGATCGAGCCCATGTGGCTGGTCTGCGCCGCCAGATTGAACAGGACATCGACACCGCCAAGCGCCTGGCGCACGGCGGAGGCGTCGCGCAGATCGGCGATGCGCGCGTCGATCCGGTCCTCGATCCCCGCAAGGTTCGCCCGGTTTGCACCCGAGTCGGGGTCCAGATTGTCGAGGATCCGCACCTTGGCGCCCGCCGCGACGAGCTTGCGGGCGAGCGCCGAGCCGATCAGGCCGAAGCCGCCAGTAATCAATGTTTGCAAGGGTTTGAAGGGCAGCGCGGGATCGCGCTCGACCGCTTCCGGCGGGCTTGTCATGGGCACGCTCTTGACCTCGGGGGTGGTATCGCCGAGAACGCGGCAGCGACGGTTGACATTCCCTGATGCGGCCACTTCTGCGGCGAGCGATTCGAATATTTTGCCGACCGGGGTTGGCGCCCGCTGTGGCGCTGCTGCTCGTCGCCTGCGCCGCACCCTCCCCACCGCCCCATGCGCCGCTCACTTCCGCCGAGCAATGCCTGCGCGATTTGAACACGCTTGGGGTCGGCTATCAGGTGGCAGCGACTCCAGCGGCGAGCGGCCCTTGCGCGGTTGCAAACCCGGTCGAAGTTGCGAGCACCGGCCTCGCCTGGAACCGTCCGGGTCTCGTGAGCTGCACCATGGCCGAAGCGATCGACCGTTTCACCGTCGAATCGGTGGAGCCTCTGGCGCGGCGTTACCTCGGTACCCCCGTGATCCGGCTCGACCAGATCGGCGCTTATTCCTGCCGCGGCGTTGTCGGCAGCGGTCATTCCGGACGCTGGAGCGAGCACGCTTCGGGTCTCGCGATCGACATCGCCGGCTTCGATCTCGAAGGCGGCGGCAATGTCAGCGTCGAGCGCGACTGGCAAGGGAGCGGACCCAAGAGCGCCTTCCTGCACGCGGTCGCGCTCAGCGCCTGCAACTATTTCAGCGTCGTGCTGACCCCGGAATCGAACCGCTTCCATTACAATCACATGCATCTCGATATCGGCCCTTACAAGCTCTGCGAAGCGGACGGGCGCAAGGTGTGGTCGAGCCCACCGGGCGCAAAGGCCGGAACATAGAGCAGTTTGCGTCTCTCTGCCCTGCCGCTTGTGATTGCCCGCTCCTCGGGATGGGGGCATCCTGAGCTCACAAAACGGGGGAGGATCTAATGACCGCTCGGATTGGGCGCATCGCCGTGATCGCCATCGGCTGCCTCGCACAAATTACCCTGGCCCACGCCGCCGACCTCAAGGTCTACAGCACCGTCGGGGTCAAGAGCGCCTTGGAAGAGCTGACGCCGCAATTGGAGAAGCTAAGCGGCGACAAGCTTGCGATCACCTGGGGCACCGCTGTGATGCTGGCCAAACGCATCGAAGCCGGCGAGTCGGCCGATCTCTTGATCCTGACGCGCGAAGCGCTCGATGGACTTGCCAAAGACGGCAAGGTTGAACCCGGCACCGCCGTTACTTTTGCGAGTTCCGGCACCGTGGTTGCCGTCAAGTCCGGCGCGCCCAAACCCGACATCTCCACCCCCGACGCATTCAAGCAGACGCTGCTCGCCGCCCCCGCCATCGCCTACGTCAATCCTGCCTCCGGCGGCGCGACCGGAACCTATATGGCAAAGCTGCTGGAGCGAATGGGCATCGCCGAACAGATGAAACCCAAGACCGTGTATCCGCCGGCGGGCGGCAACGCGGCCGAGCTCGTGGTCGCGGACAAGGCCCAGCTCGCCATCGAGCCGAAGCCCGAAGCCATGGCGGTCCCCGGAATCGAGGTGGTGGGCATGCTGCCGGGCGACCTTAACAGCATCGCGCAATTTGCCGCCGGGATCAGCGTCGGAACATCGCAGATGCCGGCGGCCAGGGCGGCACTCGACGGGCTCCGTTCGCCAGAGGCACGCGCGGTCTATCAGGCAAAAGGCCTCGACCCCAGCTGAACCGCGGGGGTCGCGCGACAAGACGAAATTAACCACCGCTGTTAGAGTATTGGTGAGTATCCCGTCGCTCCGGAAACGGACTCGTGGACTCCGGGGCGCTCCATCGCGAGCAGGTCCAGCATGTCCGTGCGGTCGGCTGTTCTGGCGCAATTCGAGCAAGTGGCGAAAGAGCAGAACAAGATGCTGGCTCCCTTGTCCGACCAGCTTGCCTTGCTGGACTCGGGTCTTGATTCCCTTTGCTTTGCCATCATCGTCGCGCGTCTCGAGGATACGCTCGGGCTCGACCCCTTCACGAAAGATGACCTGGAGTTTCCGGTGACCGTCGGCGACTTCGTCAAATTCTATGAAGATGCGGCGGGGTGACGCGCGTTCGCTCTGGGAGGCGCTGAGCGCCGGAGAGCTCGCCGGCCGTTTTCTTTGGGGCGCAGAGTCGACGCTGCGGCTCGCTGACCTACGGACGGGGTCGAGCCTCGGCACGCCGTGCCACGCGTTGCGCGGACGGTCGATTTTGCTTGCGACCGAGGACCAGGTCACGGCCGCATTGGCGCTCATCGAACTCGACGGGCTCGCGCGACGGCTCGTGCTCTCCCCTCCGGGCACGCCGCCCGAGCATCTCGCTTCGATCATGTCGACCGCAGAGATCGAAATTGTCATCTCCGACCGCGTGCCGGCGGATGGCGCGACGGCGATGGCAGGCCGCGTCGTTACCGTGGGCCCGGCGATCACGCCCGCCGCGCCCGACCGGCACGCCGATCGGGCGACGGAATGGATTCTACTGACCTCCGGAACCACAGGGGTGCCGAAGCTGGTCGTCCATGACCTCGCGACGCTTGCGGGACCCACCCTCGCCGGCGGCGGGCTCGGCCAAGCCGCAGTCTGGAGCACGTTTTACGACATTCGCCGCTATGGCGGCTTGCAGATGTTGTTCCGCGCTCTGCTCGGCGGCGGTTCAATGGTGCTGTCGAACGCCCGGGAATCCACGAGCGACTTCCTGGTGCGAGCCGGCGCGCATGCGGTGACACACATTTCCGGCACGCCTTCGCATTGGCGCCGCGCGCTCATGAGCCCGGCGGCGCGCGGGATCGCGCCCCGCTACGTGCGGCTCTCCGGCGAAATCGCGGACCAGGCGATCCTGGATCGCCTCCACGCCTTCTATCCCGATGCCACCCTCGCCCATGCCTTTGCGACCACCGAGGCCGGTGTCGGCTTCGAGGTGAATGACGGCCGCGCCGGATTTCCGGCCGATCTGATCGGACGGCCGGGGGCGGCCGTGGAGCTTCGCGTGATCGAGGGCTCTCTGCACATGCGCTCGACGCGGACCGCGCATCGCTTTCTCGGTGCCGAGGGCGCCCTCGCCGACGCCGACGGCTTCGTCGATACCGGCGACATGGTGGAGCGGCGGGGCGATCGGTATTACTTCGCCGGCCGCCGCGGCGGGATCATCAATGTGGGAGGACAGAAAGTGCATCCCGAGGAGGTCGAGGCGGTGATCAACGCGCACCCGGCCGTGCAAATGGCGCTGGTCAAGGCGCGTGCGAACCCGATTACAGGTGCCATTGTCGTCGCCGAAGTTGTGGTGAAGTCCGATGCCGCGGCGGTGACTGATCTTTGCAAGAGCGAAATCCTGGAGATTTGTCGGCGCGCCCTGCCGCCGCACAAAGTGCCGGCCGTCATTCGCATCGTGCCATCGCTGGAAGTCGGCGCCTCCGGCAAATTGAGCCGCAAGCATGCGTAACGTCATCGTCACCGGCGGAAGCCGCGGCCTCGGCCTCGCGATCGCGCGCAAGCTGCGGCTCGCGGGTTACTGCGTCGTCGCCGTGGCCCGCCGCCGCGGGGACGCGTTTGCGGCGGCCATGCAGGAGCGCGAGGGCGCCGACGTGGGCGCGCTTCATTTCCATCCCTTCGATCTCGGCGAGATCGGCGGCATCGCGGGTCTTGTGAAGGGGATTCGGCGCGAATTCGGGCCGATCTACGGCCTCGTCAACAACGCCGCCATCGGAACCGGCGGAGTTCTCGCCACCATGCCGGATCGCGCGATCGAGACCCTGGTGCGCACCAACACGCTTTCGCCCTTGATACTGACCCGCCACGTCGTGCGCTCGATGCTTGCGGGCAACGGCGGGCGCATCGTCAATGTCGCGTCGATCGTGGCTTTCGCGGGATACAGCGGCCTCGCGGCCTACAGCGCCACCAAGGCGTCGCTGATCGGCATGACGCGCTCGCTTGCGCGCGAAGTCGGGCCCGTCGGCATCACGGTCAACGCCGTCGCACCCGGCTTCATCACGACCGAATTGACCGAGGGCCTTGTCGGAGAGAAGCGCGCCAAGATCGTCCGCCGAAGCGCGCTGCGCCGTCTTGCCGAGGCGGAAGATGTGGCGGACGCCGTCGAGTTCTTGCTCAGCGACAAGGCGAAGAACATCACGGGTGCGATGCTTACGATCGACGCGGGCAGCACGGCGTAACGTCGCCTCGCCTCACAGCTTGATTTCCCCGGCGATGATTCGACCATAGAGCGCCGCATCGAGCGCTACGAAGATTTGCCGTGCGCGGTCGAGGAAGTAGAGGGGATCGGCCGAGGCCGCGGGATCGAATCCATCGCGCACCAAATCCTGCTTGAGCGGGCGAAGGGTCGCCGTGGTCTCGATTGCCGAGCGCTGGCGCAGAAACAGCGGCTGCGCATAGTCGGGGAGTAGCGCCGCCATGTCTTGTTGGAACCGCGCAAGATCGAAATTTGCGGCGGTGACGATTGAAGCCATCCCCGCTCGCCCTTCGGTGCCGGGAATTTTGACGCCATAGACGACGGTCTCGACGACGCCCACGCAACCCGCGAGCGCCCTTGCCACTTCGCTTGTCGAGACATTTTCGCCTTTCCAGCGGAACGTGTCGCCGATCCGGTCGACGAAATAGAAATAGCCGTTCGCATCCTGCCGCATCAGGTCGCCGGTGCGGAACCAGGCGTCGCCTGACGAGAAAACGTCGTGCAGCAGCTTGCGCGCCGAGGCGGCCCCGTCGGTATAGCCTTCGAACCGGCCTCGGTCGGCGGCGGCGATCGCCTCTCCGATTTCACCGACCGCACAATGGATGCAACGGCCATCGGCGCCGCGCTGCGGCTCGCCGGTCTCCATGTCGAGCTTGATCAAGGCAGCGGGGAAGCGATGCGCCAGAAATGGCGGTACCCGGCCGATCGAGCCGCGTTTGCCCTCGGGATTGAAGAGCGACATTACGCCTTCGCTTGCCGCGTAAAATTCAAGGATTCGCGGAATGCGGAAGCGGGTCTGGAAGCGCTCCCACACATCGGCGCTCAATCCGTTGCCGCAACAGAGCCGGATGCGGTGCTGAGTTTCCGATGGGCGCGGCGGACTCTGGACGAGGTAACGGCAGAGCTCGCCGATGTATTGAAACAGCGTGCATTCTGTCGCGGCGAGGTCGTCCCAGAACGCGCCTGCCGAAAAGCGGCGGCGAATCACCATCGATCCGCCACCCACTAGCGTGGCGCCGACTGCCGCGATGCCGCCGACGGCGTGATACATCGGCAGACAGTTGTAGAGGCGGTCGTTGGGACTGGTCTCCATCATGCCGGCAAACCAGTGGGTCCATTGCATGAGCCGGAGATGGCTGGCGCGGGCGGCCTTCGGCAAGCCGGTGGTGCCGGAAGTGTAGATCAGCAGAGCCAAATCCGTGAGCACTGGAGCCGCGCACTCTTTTTCCGATAGGGGCTCGGTGGATTGGCGAGCGAGCTCTGAATCAAGCTCGGGAAATCCGTGGCCGCCGCTGCCCAAGACCCAGATTTGCGCCGTCGCGGGAAGCCTCGTCCGCACCGCCGCAACCACGCCCGCGAGCGCCGGATCAACGATGATGTGGTGCGGCATCGCCGCGTCGATCGCATGCAAGAGCGCCTCGCCCGTGAGGTGGGCGTTGACCAAGGCCGCGACGGCGCCGATGCGTGTGATGCCGAGCCAGAGCGCCAGGTATTCCCGGCAATTCGGAAGGATGAGGCAAACTCTGTCCCCCCGGCCGATGCCCTGCGCCAGGGCCCAATGCGCGCAGCGGTTCGCCCGTTCGCCGAGTTCGCGATAGCTCCAGCTCCCTTGCTCCGAGAGCAGCGCCGGCATCTCGGCGAATTGCCGGGCAAGGCGCGCCACCACGACCGGGAAAGTAAGGTGAGGGTCCTTGCCGATCGGCGCCGTCAGCTCAAGCGCGCGCAACCACGCCTTGCGCGCAAGTCGGGACTCACCCTTTGAAGACGACGCTTGGTCCTGCATAGTTACGGCGTCACTCTGACGAGTCTGCTACAAGAATGCGCATCTTATGCTGAGCCGATCGGAACGGCGATGACGGAGCGAGCGGGAGATTCCGGCCGGGAATCCGCTTCTCCTGCCGCAGCGAACAAACGCAGCGGAACGGCCTATGCGCCGATTGCCGTCACGGTCTATCCAAGCTTCGAGGTGTTGCCGGAGCGGTTTGCGGCGTTTCTGGACGCCTCCAGCGGGCACAACTTCTTTCAGAGCGTGGCTTGGTACCGCGCCGTCCTGGGAGCGTCGGGGCCGCGCACGGACCAGCCGCGAATTTATGCGGCGGAATGCCGGGGCCGGCCGGCCGCAGTGCTGGTTGCGCGCGTGCGACAGGCGGCGGGCAAGCTGAAAAGCCACATGTTGCTTGGTCCCTCGCACGGTCTCTACGCCATGGCCTACACGCCCCGCCTCGATCCCGAGACGGGCGCCGCAGGCTTGCGTGCGATCGCTGCGGAGATCGCTCGCCGCGCGTCGCCGCCCCTCGATATGCTGCGCTTCGACAGCCTTGATCCCACGCCGCCGGAATTCGCGGCCTTCACCGCGGCCTGGCGGGCGGCCGGTATGTTGGTGCAGCGTTTTCGTCAACTCGACAGATTTTATGCCGACGTGGAGGGGCTGACGCTCGAGACTTATCTCGCTCGGTTTCCGGTGCCACTACAGGCATCCTTCGCCCGGTTACAGCGCCGCTGGGCGCACTCGGGCCGCGGCCGTTTCGAGATGGTCACGGGCGGGTCGGAGCTCAAATCCGCGCTGATAGACTACGCGTTGGTGGATTTGCAGAGCCGGGCCGATGCGGAACCCTATCCACTCTGCGTCGCCGAAGTTGCGCAAGCCGCGGCGCACGCCGGCGCGCTCCGCCTCGGCACCTACAGGGTCGATGACACGCCGGCGGCGGCGCAAATTTGGATCGTGAGCGGCGGTACCGCGACGCTCTGGCGATCGCATCATACTCGAAAATTTGCGCCGCTTGCGGTGGGGCTTGCGCTGACCCAGGAGATGCTGCGCCACATCTTGGCAGTGGATCGCGTGCGCGAAATCGACTTCGGAATCGATAACGCCTCGCGGTGTCGGCCATTCATCGAGGGGCACGAGCGCGTGGGATTGCTGGCGTTCAATCCCCGCACTCCCAGGGGATGGCTCGGCGCCGCGCGCCACATCGGCGGCCACGCGGCGCTCTCGACGGCGCGTATTCTGCGGCAGAGGCTGCGGCGCGTGCGTCAATCTCTGAGGAGCGGACGCTAGTGTCGTCGCGTCCACTGCGCGTTCGCTGCCGCACTATCGAAGACGGCGATCGCGACGCTGTCCTCAACCTGCTGCTGAAGAGCGGCTTCGGTGGCACCCACGCGTTCTGGACGGAGGCGCTGCAGCGCCTCTCGGAGCACCCGACGCCGGAAGGCTATCCCAAGTACGGCTATCTCCTCGAAGTCAACGATGTTGCCGTTGGCGTACTACTGCTGATCTGTTCGACGATCCCGGCAGCGGGGCTGCTCAAGGTGCGATGCAACACCTCCTGCTGGACCGTGTGGCCCGCGTTCCAGGCCTATGGAACCCTGTTGGTGGCGCAAGCGCTGAAGCACAAGGAGGCGACTTACGTCAATATTTCGCCGCTCCCGCACACCTTCAAACTCATGGCGGCGCAGGGCTACAAGCGTTATTGCGAAGGCCGATTCAGTGCGCTCGCCGCATTAACTCCGCGCTTTCCCAGGGTCCAAATCGCCGAGGTAAGCGACGGCACCGAGCCTGGCGAGGACTTATCGGCCGATGAAATTACCCTGCTGCTAGAGCACGCGGATTACGGTTGCATCAGCCTCGTCGTTACCGCCGAGGGCCGCCGGTACCCCTTCGTCTTCGAACCCACGCGGCGATACCGCTACATCCGCGTGGCCTATCTCACTTATTGCCGAGGCATCGATGATTTCGTGCGGCTGGCGGGACCGTTGGGCCGGTATCTGGCGCGGCTCGGCTATATCTGGGTCGATCTCGACGCAAACGGTCCGCTCACGGGTCTCCTGGGACACTATTGGAAGACCACGCCCAAATATTATCGGGGCTCGGAGCCGCCGCGGCTCGGCGACCTCGCTTATTCCGAGCGGGTGGTGATAGCACTGCAGTTTCCGGCGCGGATCGGCCCGCAGGAGTAACCCGCTCGGCTATGAGACGTGCGGCGCGATCCGCCAGCCGGTCCACCGCTCGATCAGCGCAAAGCCCTCGCGGCGATACGCCACCAATACGAAGAGCGCGCAGAGCCAGACCGTGCAAGCCTCGTGAAAGAGCACGCCCCCATCCCCGTAGGGATCGGTGCCGAGCGGACTCACCGTATGGAAGAAGATCGCCCCCGACATGAGACCGAGCGCCAGCGCGCCGCCGTAGAAGCGCGTCCACGGCAGCAGCACCAGCACGGACGCCACGATCTCGGCGCTGGCAACGCCAAGACGGAACGGCTTCTCGTAGTCGTGGATGCCGAGCCAATCCGCGAGGATCTGGAACAGCCACACGGAACCCTCGTCGCCCGTGAGCTTGTACTGCTCGTACCAGAGCAGGATGTATGCGATGTAGAAAGCGGCGGGCCAGCTCAGGAGCTTGAGCGCCTGGTCGAGGCGGGCACGGTTCATGGGCTGTTCCTAATCTGTGGCGGCTTCAGGCGGCCGAGGGCGCAAGCTCGGTTTCGAATGCGCCGGCCCAACGTGAGCGCAGGTAATAGCGGCGGCGACGGTCCAACAAGGCGCGGGCGATTTCCCGTTGTCCTGCGGCAAGCGCCGAATGGATCGCGATGCGCCAGAACAGATCGCGCTGGGCATTGCTGCCGCCGAGCCGTCCGAGTGCGGGCTCGACCTCGAGGAATAGCGCTGCAGCGCGCGCGTATGCGCCAGCGCGCCAGGCCCATAACATTTCTGCGAGCCTCACGCCCGATTGCGCCAGCACCGACGCTTGTGTGCGCGAGTCCGACCGCGCCTCCCGGGTAAGGACCGCGAGCATCGCGGCGCCGTCGCCTTTGCGCCCGGCAGCCAGCAAGGCGAGCAGATCGTGCAACGAGGCAAATGCGAGATTCGCCTCATTGCGCCGCTTCTCCGCGATCTCGCCCAGTGCTCGCCAGCGGCCGCCGACCGAGATCCCCGCGATTTCGAGGCGCGCCAATAGCGAAGCCGCATCGGCGAGATCGCGGAAATCGTCGCGGCGGATCTGAGCGAGCTTCCGGTCATAAATCGTCAGCACCTCTCCGGCCCGTCCGAGCTCCAGGCAGAATAGCGCCTGGTGCCAATCGAGGTGATGGCGAAAGTTGTTCACGGCCCGAAACGCCGGCTCGCATTCGCGCAGCCACGCCAAACCCTGCTCCGGCCGCCCTGTCATCTCGTAACAATGCGCGACCGCATGCGCGCCCCAGACGTCATCGGGCGTGTGCTCGTTGGCTCTCTGTCCAACCATCAGCGCCGCGTCGAAAGCACCGGTCTCTTCGAGCGCAAAGGCAAGGCAGCCCAACACATAGCCATAGTCCGCCATTGCTGGTGTCCACGCGACGACGGCGCGTTCGAGCGACGCGCGCATGCCCGCGGCATCGCCCAGCATGAAGCGAAACGCATGCTCGATCTTGATCGCGGCGAGATCGAGCGGATCGAGCGCGACGGCATACCCCAAAGTCTCGGCGGCTTCGCGTATGCATCCGGCGACGGCTTGACCGAGCGCCATCAAATGGAGACGCTCCCGGCCATCGAGGTCGCGCTGCTCGGACGCCTCGCGCGCCTTCTCCAACGCCGCGCGGGCCATCTCGATTCGCTCGCGCCGCATCAGCACGAAGGCGCAGAAGCCCTGGAGACATCGGGCGAGCACGGATTCAGGGTCGTGCGCAGCGGCCGCCGCGATCAACGCCGCGGCATCGGCGCGATGGGCGGTAACGGCGCGCACGGCTTGGTGATAACGCTCATCAACCCTTGTGCTATCGTCTCGCATGGCGAACCGCTCCATTTCCCGCAACAACGCGTTCGCCGCCGCGGATCCTATGGTTGCGCTCGCAGAGATAACAAGCTCGTGAAGGAGCAACGCTGGTCGCAGTTGATGGCAGCGGCGCAGGAGGGCGACCGTGCCGCGTATGAGCGACTGCTGCGCGAAACCGTACCGTTCATCCGTGCGATCGCCGCGCGCCGTCATTCGAGCCAAGACCGCATCGACGACGTGGTGCAGGAAGTGTTGCTGACGGTGCATCGGGTCCGCCACACCTACGATCCCCAGCGACCGTTCGAGCGCTGGCTCGCGGCGATTGCCGAGCGGCGATCGATTGACCTGCTGCGCCGGCGCGCGCGCCGCGCCGCGGTCGAGACCTCGGATGAACGCATCTACGAAACCTTTCCCGATGCCGGAGCGAACAGGGAAGGCGAGACATTGGCGCGCGACGAACTCTCGCGCGCCATTGCCACGCTGCCGCCAGGCCAGCGCGAGGCGATCGAGTTGCTTAAGCTGCGCGAGCTTTCACTCAAGGAAGCGGCACGAACCAGCGGCCGTTCGATCGCGGCGCTCAAGGTCAATGTGCACCGAGCGATTAAGGCGCTGAAAGCGAGGTTGGAGGGAGAGTGACGGAGCGAACAAAAAAATCAACGGAGCGGCTGATCGAGCGCCTCGCGAGCGAGGCTGTGCCGGTGCGACGCTTGTCGGCTCCAGCGCTCCGCGCCTCGCTGTTCCTGTTGGCGGCGGCGGCGCTCGCTGCGCTCGCCATCGTGCTGTTCGCGAATCTGCCGATGTTCGAGCGACGCATCGCGGACCCGAAGCTCGCGATCGAGGTGGCGGCAACACTGGCAACCGGCATTCTGGCGGTGCTCGCCGCCTTCGAGCTCAGTCTGCCGGACCGCTCGCCACGATGGGCGCTGCTGCCGGTCCCGACCCTGGTCCTCTGGATCGCGAGCAGCGGATATTCCTGTTGGCGGCATCTGGTCGTGCACGGCCCCGACGGCTGGGCCATCGGCGAGAGTGCTCAGTGTTTCCGCTTCATCCTGGTGGTGAGCCTGCCTTTGGGCATCGCGTTGCTGTTGATGCTCCGCCGCGCGCGGGCGATCGCGCCGGTGCGGGTCGCGGCACTGGGCGCGCTTGGAGTGGCGGCGCTGGCAGCCTTCGTGCTGCAGTTCTTCCACCCCTTCGACGTGACCTTCATGGATTTGGCAATCCACCTGATCGCCGTCGGGTTCGTGGTGTTGGCGGCCTCGGGCGCGGAGGCTCTTGCCCTGCGGCGAGGCTAGCCGGTTCAGAGCCCGAGATCGCTCAAGCCCGGGTGGCCCTCGGGGCGGCGGCCAAGCAGCCACCGGTATTTGCGATCGCTCTCGTTGATGGGGATATCGTTGATGCTGGCGAGTCGCCGCCGCATCAGCCCACGCTCATCGAATTCCCAGTTCTCGTTGCCGTAACTGCGGAACCAGTTGCCGCTGTCGTCGCGCCACTCGTATGCGAAACGCACTGCGATCCGGTTTTCGCCGAAGGTCCAGAGTTCTTTGATCAATCGGTAGTCGAGTTCCCGATTCCACTTACGAGTCAGGAATGCAACGATCTCGTCTCGGCCCTCGAGAAACTCCGAGCGATTGCGCCAGCGACTGTCGGTCGTATAGCCAAGCGCGACGCGAGCGGGGTCGCGCGTGTTCCAAGCGTCCTCCGCCATGCGCACTTTTTGCGCGGCGGTCTCAGCCGTAAATGGGGGGAGCGGTGGACGACTCATGCCGAGCCTCTCCATCAAGGGAGCGCCGTCACCGGCGATGCGGTCAGTGCAACGGTCGTGCGTCCCCGCGCCCGGGGCGCGACGGCCAGCGAAGCAGTATCACAGCATCACACCTGCTTGTGAACGTCGGCCAACATCCCGTCGCTTGCGGGAGATATTTCGAAAGGTCGACAGTAATTCCCTGGCCGATGGACTTGTTAGGGTTAATATTCATATTGCAACATTAAATATGTCTGCAGTATTGCATTTGACTAAAAATCTGATATAAGAGTAATCGCTCGGCTTCGAAACCTGCCGACGACCTCCATTTTTTAACAATGTTTGAGATCAAGCATGGATCGTCTGTTTCGTGCGAATGACGTGGCCGAGGTCGGATGGCCAAGCGTAAAGCCCGGCGGCGACGCCTAATCAGCCGCAGGCCACGCGATGACTGCAGCGCGTCGCATTTCCAGTAGCGTTATCGTTCCCTGCTACAATGCGGCAGCGTATCTCCAATGCGCGCTCGAAAGCATTTTCTCGCAGCGGCGCCGGCCCGACGAAGTGATCGTCGTAGACGACGGATCGACGGACGGCAGCGACTTGATAGCGTCTCGCTTCGGATCGCGCATCCGCTACCACCTGCAAGCCCCTGCCGGCGAAGGAGCCGCACGGAACTGCGGCCTCCGTCTTGCCGGCGGCGAATACATCTCCTTCCTCGATGCGGATGACTTGTGGCCCAACACCGCTTTCGCCGCGCTGCTTCATCATCTTGAGGCAAATCCGGACCTCGACCTCGCATACGGCCTCGTCGAGCAATTCATCAGCCCGGAACTAGATGAGACTGCGCGCGTCGGCATTCACTGTCCGCCTGGCGCCAAAGCCGCTCGGCTATGCGGCTCCACGCTATTTCGTCGTCGCGCCTTCGACCGGATCGGCCAGTTCAATCCGTCGTTCAAGTACGGTTCCATCATGGATTGGATGGCGCGCTTCGAGGAACGCGGTCTGGCGTCAGGGCTCGTGAACGAGATCGTGCTCGTGCGGCGAATCCACGAGACCAATCTTGGCACCCTCGAGAAGCACCATCGATCCGACCACACGCGCATTCTCAAAGCGTCGTTGGACCACCGCCGCCAGGGAGTTTTCGCTACACCCGCCAAGAACTAGATCCGGTGACGAACGTCATCCGCGAGCAAGCGGTCGACGCCGTCCTGCGGCGCGAGGGCGCGGTATCCGTGCCTCACGCATGAGTAACGATGGCCTCTCTCGTGCTACAGTCGGCATGCCATGGCCCAGGGAGGGGCGGGGTGGGACAAGCGAGTACTCCACGCGCGACCAGGCGCACGGTCCTTGCGGGCATCGCGGCGGCGCTGGCGCCGGGATCGCAGGCGGCGCTGGCGCAGCGCGCCCCAACGCGCCGTCTCGGCGTCCTCTCGGTCCTAGACGCGGCCGACCCCACCACGAAGGCGACGGACACCGCCTTGGTCGACGGGCTAAGCGCGCTCGGCTGGAAAGATGGCGGAAATCTGCGCATCGACTGGCGTCATGCGGGCGGCAGCCCGGAGCTCGTCGCCCAATTCGCGGCGGAATTGGTAACTCTCACCCCCGACGTGCTGTTGGCGATCGGCACGCTCTGCGTCGAGCAATTGCGCCGGCGAACCCACACGATCCCGACCGTTTTTGTAGCCATCACCGATCCGTTGGGCCAAGGCTTCGTCGCCAATCTTGCGCATCCCGGCGGCAACATCACGGGCTTCACTGATTTCGACTCGCCGATGGCCGGGGAATGGCTGGAGATGATTTCACAGCAGATCGCCCCGCCGGCAGTTCACGTATCGGTGCTCTACAATCCCGAGACGGCACCCTTTGCCGACCTGATGTTGCGCGCGATTCAAGACGCAACCAAGCAGGTCGCCGCCGAGATACGCGCGGCCCCCGTTCGCGACGAGACCGAGATTGCGGCCGCGATCGAAAGGCTTTCGCAGGAAAAGCACGGTGGGCTGCTTGTTCTTCCGGACTCCTTCACGCTGGTTCATCGCACGGTCATCGTTGCGACGACAGCGCGGATCCGCGTACCCGCCGTCTATTGGAACAGTGCGTTCATAATGGAAGGCGGGCTCATGTCCTATGGCGTGGTCCAACCCGATCTGTTCCGTAGCTCGGCTCGCTACATCGATCGAATCCTGAAGGGTGCAAACCCGGGCGACCTTCCGGTGCAGAACCCGACAACCTATGAAATGGTGATCAACCTGAAAACCGCGCGCGCGCTCGGGATCACGATCGATCCGTCGCTCGTGGCGGGCGCCGATCAGGTGATAGATTAGCGGGTCGGCCTTCTCACGGCCGGCACTCTCTCGATACTGCTGCACTAAAGGTAAGGGTAGCCGCCAAGGCACCGAGACACTGAGACGGTCCTTCGATGCTGCACATTTAAGCGAGTTCTCTCTGTGCCCCTGTGTCTTGGTCGTCGATCTTAGCTCAGTCCCTCGTCTTCAATGTCCGCAAATATCGAGACCCACGGTTCGGGTTCGTCCGCGAGCCGCGTCGTGCCGCGCTCCGCGTAGAGCAAGCGCGCCTCGCGCGCGGGCCCGCGCCGTTCGGCGAGTGCCAGCACCTCGAGCTGCCGCTCGACGCGGCCGAGGCGAAGCCGCAACCGGTCGCCGACCCGGAGCGGATGCGCGGGCTTGAGCGCCGTGGTTTCGCCTACCGTCACCGCGCCCGCGCTGCAGAGTTTGGCCGCAAGCGCGCGGCTCTTGACGAAGCGCGCGCACCAGATCCAGCGATCGAGGCGTTGCGTCTGCTCGCTTGCGGGCATCGGTTCAGCGCGCGAACCGCAGCGCGCCGAGCTTTGCGAACGGCCCGTCCGCGCCTGCGGCCCCGCGGCGCTCGGCCCGTCGCTCGCCCGCACGGCGCGCGCGATGGAAGCTGACGCCGTTCCCGTCCACGACCGCGCGGTAGCCGAGCGCCGACAGGATGCCTGTCAGCGCCTTCGCCTCGACCCCCGCGATCTGAGCGAGTTCCGGCAATGCCTGGAACGGGCCTTGACGCGCGAGACGCCGCGCCGATGCCGCGAGCCGCTCCAGCCGATCGACCCTGAGCGCGCGTTCCCCCAGCAGGCGATAACCCTGCGACGCGTAGAGGCCGTCCGCGATTGCGGGATCGCGGGCGACGCTTGCGCCCTTGAGCAGCGGGGCCGGGAGCGGCGCTCCTTGATGCACCGACCAGAGCAAGGCCGCCAGCGCCGACATCGGTGCGCGCGTCAGCGGCGCCACGTAGATCGTCTCGGCACCGAAGCGCACCCCGAGCTGGGTCAAGCGCTTGCGCGCGGCGCCGTCGAGCGCCATAAGCTGCGCTTTGGCCTGCACGGCCGGAAGGAAGCCCAGCGCTTCCACCAGTTGATAGGCGAGACCGCGCGCCGCACCCTCGAGCGGCGCTTCGGCAAGGCGGTAGAGCGGCATCAGGCGTTGGCGCAGCTCGCCCCGCACGAACTCGGCAAGGCGCTTGCGAACACCTTCGCGCTGCGGTCCCTCCAGGAATTCCGCCGGCAACACCTCGATCCGCGGTTCGCTCACGCGATCGCCGGCGACGAGCCGCCCGACAGGGCCGCCGTGCCAGAGCAGCAATCCCTCTTGCGTCAGCGCGAACTCTTCGCCAGGGGCACCGATGAGCTGCTTTGAGCGCGAGGCGATCTCACCACGCAACACGCGGTTCGCGGCGGCAAGCAAGGTGCGCGCGGCCTCGTCGCTGGCGGAAGTGTCGGGGCGGAAGCGGAAACCCTCGAGGCGCCCGACATAATGGCCCTCGACCTTGACCTCTCCGGCGCGGCTCACCGAAGCCAGAAGCTCTTCGGCACCCGCGAGTTGGCGCACCAGGAACGCCGCGCGGCGGTCGACGAAGCGCTGGGTGATGCGGTCGTGCAGCGCGTCCGACAAGCGATCTTCGATGGCGCGCGCCCGCTCCTGCCAATGCGCCGCGTTCGGCAGCCAATCGGCGCGATGCGAGATGAAGGTCCAGGTGCGGATATGCGCGATCCGCGCCATCAAAGTGTCGATGTCCCCGTCGCTGCGGTCGAGGCGCGCGATCTGGGCCGCCACCCAGTCGGACGGCAATTGTGCCGCCGGCCCCGCGAGGTGCCGGTAGACCTGCACCAGCAGCCTCCCATGGGCGTCGCTCATCACCTTGCGGAAATCCGGAATCTGACAGACCTCCCAGAGCAGCCGCACCGCTTCCGGATGTTGCGCAATGGCAGCGATTTCCGGCAGGCGTCCCAGTGTTCTGAGCGCTCGATGGTCGTCGGCTTCGCGCGCGGAGACGAGCCCCGGCCGGCGCGGGCGCTCCTCGAGGCTGCGCAACAGGAACTCGACCGAGCGGAAATCGAGCCGCGCATTACGCCAATAGAGCCGCGTCAGGGGATCGAAGCGGTGATTCTCGATCGCTTCGACGATCTCCGGCGAAATCTCGTTCTCGTCGGCCGTGACGCCGAAAGTGCCGTCGCTCATGTGCCGCCCCGCGCGGCCCGCGATCTGCGCGATCTCGGGCGCGCTGAGGCGCCGCGGATGTTGGCCGTCGAACTTGACCAGCTTCGCGAACGCCACATGGTCGAGGTCCATGTTGAGTCCCATGCCGATCGCGTCGGTCGCAACCAGGTAGTCCACCTCGCCGGATTGGAAGAGCCCGATCTGCGCGTTGCGCGCGCGCGGGCTCAGCGCACCCATCACCACCGCCGTGCCGCCCCGCTGCCGCCGCATCACCTCGGCGAGCGCGAACACGTCGGCGACCGCGAAGGCGACCACGGCGCTGCGCGGCGGCAGGCGCGTAATCTTCTTGGCACCGGTATAGGTGAGGCTCGAGAAGCGCGGCCGGCCCATCACCTCGGCTTCCGGCACCAAGCGGCGCAGCAACGGCTTGATGGTGTCGGAGCCCAGCATCAGAGTTTCGGCGCGGCCCCGCGCTTCCAGCAGCCGCTGCGTGAAGACGTGGCCGCGGTCGGGATCGGCGCAAAGCTGGATTTCGTCCACAGCCAGAAACTCGACCCCATGATCGAGCGGCATCGATTCGACGGTGCAGACGAAGTAGCGAGGGTTGGGCGGGAGGATCTTCTCCTCACCGGTAATCAGGGCGACGGCGCGGGCACCCTTGGCCTTGACCACGCGATCATAGTTCTCGCGCGCGAGCAGCCGCAGTGGGAAGCCTATCATGCCGGACTGATGCCCGAGCATGCGCTCCAGGGCGTAGTGGGTCTTGCCGGTATTGGTCGGCCCGAGGACGGCAGTGAGACGCGGGGCGGAACTCAGCAAGCCCATAGCCTTAGAATCGGGTCTGTGAGGGGGAAAGGCAAGGCGTTGGCATCCCTGAACCAGACGATAGCGCCAAACGCCTGCGGCCGCACGGATACGTTGTCGCATCGGGGTGCTTGACCCCCGTAGACGCCGCGAACGTGCCACGAATCGAGCAATACCGGCGTGCTGCAGGCCGATGATTACATCCCGCCCCAGTGGTTTCCGGTTCCAGCGCTAGCAGGCGGGAGAAATCATCCGACGATGGCGGCGCCGGTCGCGATGACCAGGCTCGCCGCCAGCGCAATATTGACAACGCGTGAACCCAGGGGATGGCGGAGGACGCGCGACAGGGACGCGCCCGCCAGCACCCAGAACCCGTGAATGAGCACGATCATTGCGCCGAGCAGGGCGATCTTGAGGGCCGCGTCGAGCGCGTGGTCCGCGACCACGCTCGGGCTTCCCGCGAAGACCGCGCCGATCGCGAGATAGGCTTTTGGATTGGCGATCCCCAGCACGAAGCCACCGGCGAAGGCCGGTGCGGAGGCGAGCGTTGCTTCGCTCTTCAAGGGCGGCGCTGTCGCGATCTTGAATGCGAGATAGAGAATGTAGAGGGCGGAAATCGCGGTCAGCACACGCGCCGCCTCCGGTACCGAGAACAGGATGGCGACGATACCGAGTGCGACCGCGAGCAAGACGACGGTCGTTCCGATGACCAGGCCGCTCACATATCCAAATGCTCGGCGAAGGCCGAAGGCGGCGCCGACCGCCGTCGCGCTGATCGTCGATGGCCCCGGGCTCCCCATGATGACGGTGGACGCCAGGAGGAGCGCGAGGAGCGGCTGCCAAAAGCCGGTGGGGACGGAGTTGCCGAGCATGGGCAAGCCTAAGCGCCACGGGAGGACCCGTCTTGAACGGTCGTGCAGGAGCTTCTTCCCTCCCGCCTTGCCGCCCCCCAAACATTGGCGGCCGAGGCGAAGCCTTCGGCTGGCCCGGCGAGAGCGCGCCTCGAATGACAGCAATATTCCGTAGAAACCGAGAGTGCTCTAATCTCCCCCTGCATGAACGCTCTCCTCGCCGCCGACGTCGCGGCCCCATCACCATCAACTGCCCAACCCTGCCCCTGCGGCAGCGGACTGAGCGCGGGACGCTGCTGCGCCTTCGATTGGACGACGCCGCACGCGGAAGCCGGGCCCGAGGTCACGGGAGAGCTGGAGCGCGCGGGCGCTGCCTTGCAGGCGGGCCGACCGGCCGAGGCGGAGCCGCTGCTCCTAAGCCTGCTCGAACGTCTACCGCGGTACACCGGCGCCTTGGCGCAGCTCTATCAATTGCGCCGCGCCGAGGGAAAGATGGCGGCGGCCGAGGCGCTGCTGCAGCGACTGGTGCGGCTTGAGCCCAACAACATTCAGGCGACGCAGGAACTGGCGCTGATGCTGTTCAATCGCGGCGCGCTCGCCGATGCAGAGTACCACGCGCGCAACGCCGTTCGCATTGCGCCCGCCGAGGCGCAGTCGCACAACCTCATGGGCATGATCATGACCGAGGCCAATCGGCCGCAGGTCGGCGAATTTCATTATCGCCGCGTGCTCGAACTGCTGGGCGCTGCGAACGCCATCGTGCTCGCGAATCTCGCTTGGAACCTGAAGAACCAGGGCCGGATGGAGGAGTCGCGCAAGCACTATGAAGAATCGGTGCGCCTCGATCCCAATATCCTGCAGACCCTGCTCGGCTGGGCGCGCATGGAAGAGACAGACCGAAACTTCACGCGCGCGGGCGAGCTCCTTGACCTGGCGGAGCGCGGCTCTCCCGGCAATCCCAGCGTCATGCTGGCGCGCGCCACGCTGCACGGCCGCGTCAAGGCCTATGAAAAGGCGGTTGCGACCCTGGACGCGATCGCGGCCCAGCGCGGCGACGGTCGTCTCTCGCCGATCGAATGGACCGAGAAGGGGCAGCTCTTCGACAAGATGGGCCGATTTGACGAGGCCTTCTTTGCCTTCGGTGAAGGAAAGCGCGCGCTGCGCGAGATGAGCGGACAGACTTACCTTGCCGAGCATGCGTCGGGATTGGCGCAGCGCCTCAAGAGTTTCTTCGTGGCGAGCCGGCTCCAAATCCTGCCGCGCGCGGCCGTGCGCGGCGACGGGCCGCAGCCCCTCTTCATCGTGGGTTTTCCGCGCTCCGGCACCACCATGGTGGAGCAGACGCTCTCGGCGCATCCACGCATCTCCGCGGGCGACGAGCTTCCCACGATCAACGACCTAACGAACCTCATTCCGCAGATGCTGATGAGTCCCTTGGCCTATCCCGAGGCCTTGGCCGACCTCTGGTTCGGCGACAAATCGGAGGAACTCGACAATTTTCGCGACTATTACCTTCAGCGCGCGCGGCAGCTCGGCGCCATTCGCAAGGGGGCCTCGTGGTTCACCGACAAGATGCCCTTGAACGAGACGCATCTTGGATTGATCGCGCTGATCTTCCCGCAGGCGCCGATCATTCACGTGCTGCGCCATCCGCTCGACGTCGTACTGTCGGTATTCTCAAACCACCTGACGCACGGCTTCTATTGCGCCTATGAGCTCGAGACCATCGCGCGCCACTACGTGCTGATCATGGACCTGGTCGAGCATTACCGGCGCGAGATGCGGCTCCGCTACCTCGCGGTCCGCTACGAGGACATCGTCGCCGACCAGGAGGCAAGGGTGCGAGAGATGCTGAGCTTCATCGGCGCTTCCTTCGACCGCCGCTGTCTCAAATTCCACGAGAACCGGCGCTACGCCCGGACCGCCAGCTATGCGCAGGTAACCGAGCAACTCTACGATCGCTCGCGCTACCGCTATCGGGCCTATCTGAACCACCTGAAGCCGGTTTGGCCGATCCTGGAGCCGGCGATCCTGCGGCTCGGCTATTCGATCGACTAGCGGGACGGGCTCAGTAATCTCCGGACATAAGAGCTGCCCTCAAATTGGGCAGTTATGTTACAAGGATTGCCAGAACGGCTCGCTTTTTCGACCACGGGGCGATGGGCGGATTTCCCCGTGAGGCGGCGGTGCCGGGCTGAAAAATCCGCCCTTAGGGAAGGAGTCGCGCCCGTGTTCCAGCAAATTCTCAATCCCCTTAACAATTTGTTCTTCACCTGGATTGTCGCGCTGATCCCGGTCGCGGTGCTGCTGATCCTGCTGGCGGTGTTCCGCATGTCGGCGTGGCTTGCGGTGCTGATCGGCTCCATCATCACCTTCCTGCTGGCGCTTTGGGTCTGGGGGATGCCGTTCGGCGACGGGGCGCTCGCCTATATCTACGGCTCGGCCACCGGCATCTGGAACGTCGACTGGATCACGTTCTGGGGCGTGATGCTGTTCAATACGCTGGTCGCGACCGGCGTCTTCGACCGCTTTCGCCGCTGGCTGCTCTCGCAGGGCACTGCCGACGTACGCGTGCAGACCATGCTGTTCGCCTGGGCCTTCGGCGCGCTGCTCGAGGGATTGGTGGGATTCGGCTACCCCTGGGCATTCGTCGCGCCCATCCTGATTACCCTCGGCATCCCCGACCTCGACGCGATCCGTGTCGCGGCCATCGCCAACAATGCGCCGGTTTCCTATGGAGCGCTCGGCGCGCCGATCATCGCGCTTGCGGCGGTGACGGGACTGCCGCTCCTCGCGCTTTCAAGCTCGGTCGGCCATATCGTCGCGATCCTGGCGCTCCTGCCGCCTTGGATCCTGATTGTGCTGGTGAGCGGCACGCGCGGCTTGCGCGACGGCTGGCCGCTCGCTGTCGTGGGATCGCTGGGATACATCGCGGGCCAGTTTCCGGTCTCGGTTTACCTCGGACCCTATTTGCCCGATGTCGCCGGTGCCATCGTCTGTTTCGCCGCCTTGCTGCTGTTGCTCAAGGTCTGGCGGCCACGGCAAGTGCTGGGCTATGGCGGAACGCCGCTCTCGGCCGCGGATCAGGCGAAGGTTTCGGGTGGCGAGCATGGCCTGAGCCTCGGCGAGGTGTTCCAGGCGTGGCTGCCGTTCATCGTCCTGGTGGTGGTGGTCGTGCTGTGGACCGGCCCATGGTCGCCGCTGCCGCGGATCAGCCTGTTCGCGCCCAAGGTGGCGGCGCTCTCCTCGCTCGAGCAAGGCAAGCAGATCAATGCCATCTTCAACTTCGCGCCGTTCGTGGGCGGCAGCGCGATCCTCGCTTCCTGGGTGATCGTTGCCCTGATCCTGCGGCCGACGGGGGCGCAGCTCGGCGAGATCTGGCGCAAGACATGGCATCAGATGTGGGGCGCCTGCCTGGTCGGCGTGTTCATCTTCGGCCTCGCCTATGTCTACAACTTCGCGGGAATCGCGGGTTCGCTCGCCTTCGCCTTCTCCAAGATCGGCTGGGCCTTCATCATCGTGGCGCCGATCCTCGGCTGGATCGGCGTCGCGCTTTCGGGAAGCAACACCTCGACCAACGCCATGTTCGGCTCGTTCCAGAACATCGTCGGCAAGCTGTTGGGCTTTCCGGCGCTGCTGCTGCCGACCTTGAACTCGGTCGGTGCCGAAATCGGCAAGCCCTGCGCGCCGCAGACCGCGAGCGTCGGCGTGTCGACGACGCGCTACGTGCGCAACGAAGGCGCGGTCATCCGGCACAACATGGGATGGACCTTCGTGCTCCTCGCCTATCTCGTGCTGATCGGCATCGCCTGCTACTTCTTCTTCCCGGGCGTGGTGGCGCTCGCGACCTAGACTAGGAGGATGCGGTGCGGCGAGGGCGGGGAGAGCGAACTGGTCTCGCCCCCCTCTCCCCCTCATCGCGCATCTTGGGCCGGTGAAGAAGCGCTCCAAATCCCCGCGAAAACGCCGTAGATTGACAGCGCGGTCTGCAGCGTCCGCGGGAGGTCTCCATGTCCGACCGGTATTTCATGACCTTCGCGCAGTACAACGCCTGGGCCAATCGCCGGCTCTATGACGCCTGCGGCAAGCTCTCGGAGCATGCCTATATGGCGCCGCGCAAATCGTTCTTCGGTTCGATCCACGCGACGCTCAATCACCTGATGGTCGGCGATCGCATCTGGCTCGGCCGCATCGAGGGGCGTCCGGTCAATCTCGCGCTCAATCAAATTCTTTACGGCGACCTTACCGCGCTCAGGGTCGCCCGCGTCGCCGAGGATGAGCGGCTCATCCGTCTGGTCGAGAACATCGAACAGGACGCGCTCGACCGGCCGCTCGACTACCGCAACACCAAGGGCGAGCGCTTCCAGACGCCGCTCCGGATCGTGCTCGCGCATCTCTTCAATCACCAGACTCACCACCGAGCGCAGGTGCACGACATGCTGAGCCAGACCGAGGTAGCGCCGCCGGTGCTCGACCTCATCGCCTTTGTACGCGATCCCGGCGTGCCGTAACCCTCGCCTAGGCTTTCGGACGGCGCTAACAATAGCGTGCGCATCGCCCATCCCCCAAATATCCCCCGACCTCCTGATCGGGACCAGCGATCGCGACAATTTTAGCGGTTTTTCAGGCGGGATTAAGCTTAGCGGCGTAGCGTTGACCACGATCAGATGACGCCTCGTGCGAGGCGCCATGGCGAAACGGCAAAACCGGGGCGACCCGGCGACGCAAAGCCTCCGGTCTCCAAGGAGACAGCGGGGTTACCGAACGAGGCGCAGACGTGCGAGGGTTCATTCGCTTCCTGCTTCCGCTGGCATTGCTGGTGCTGACGCTTCATCCCGGCCTCGCCAAGGCCGCGGGAGCCTCGCAGCCCTCGATCTTCGGAACCGAAGAGATCTACACCCCCGGCATCGAGCGCTTCTACAAATGGGCCGGCATGCTCCAGCGCTGGCACACGGAGGAGGCCTCGGCATTCTCGTTCTGCGAGCCTGGCCAAACCGAGGGCTGCATGCCGCGGGAGTGGCTGCGCCTGGTGGCGGAGCTGCGCTCGCTGGACCTGCGCGCCAAGATCGAGACCGTCAATTCGCTCATCAACCGTTATCCGTACGTCACATCCGAGACCAATTGGCACGAGGTCAATCACTGGGAAACGCCGTTCGAGTTCCTGGAGCGGAGTGGCCAGTGCCAGGACTACGCCATCACCAAATATCTGCTGTTGCGGGAGGCGGGCGTGCCGGACTCGACGCTGCGCCTCGTGGTGCTGCGCGACGATCGACAGGGCGCCGACCATGCGGTGGTGGTGGCTTATGTGGATGGCCAAACGCTGCTGCTGGACAATCAGCTCCACGAGGTTGTCCCGACCGAAAACATTCCCTATTACCGGCCCTACTACTCGATCAACGAGAGCGGCTGGTGGCTCCACACGCCCAACCCGCTCAGCATGGCCACGATCGCGGTGAAGTAGGTCTAATCCGCGCCGAGGCTGCGCGCGGTTTCGGAAAAGGCATCCTCGGGGATCGCTAACACAGCTTCCATCCGCGCGGGTCGTGACCCGCGGCGGCGCTGGGGGTCGGGACGTTCACCATCGCGGTCTTCTTCTGGTCTGCGCGTCGCAGCGTGCGCATTATCGCGGGAGCCATCCACGCTTTGCATGGCCTTGGGATCGTCCATAAGCTTGTCTGTGCGTCTGGCGCAAACGAGCGCGATTCGCCATATCGGCGGCCGACTTCACCAGCGAAAGCATCGAGCCCATGCCCCTCTCGCTTGCCAATCAGCCCCGCCGTACCATCTTGCTCATTGGCGCTTCACGCGGCCTCGGCCACGCCATGGCGGCCGAATTCCTGAAAAAAGGATGGAACGTCGTCGGTACGGTGCGCGGCGGGGGAACGCGGACCTTGCTGCACGACTTGGCGGACGAGTACGGCGGCCGGGTCGAGATCGAGATTCTGGACATCTGCAAGCCCGATCAAATCGCGGCGCTGCGCGAACGCCTGTCCGGCAGAATGTTCGACATGCTGTTCGTCAACGCCGGGACTACAAATCGAGATCCGACGCAGACGATCGGCGAGGTGTCGACCGACGATTTCGTACACGTCATGATCACCAATTCTCTGAGTCCGATGCGTGTTATCGAAAGCTTGGAGGGGAACGTCTCCGCGACGGGCTTGATCGGGGTGATGTCGTCCGGGCAAGGAAGCATCAGCAACAACGAGACCGGCGAGCGGGAGGTATATCGCGGTAGCAAAGCAGCCCTGAACATGTTCATGCGAAGCTTCGCGGCCCGCCAAGCCGGGAGATCGCGCGCGATGGTGGTGATGGCTCCGGGCTGGGTTCGGACGGCCCTGGGCGGCCCGGACGCAAGGCTCAGCATCGAAGAAAGCGTTCCGAGCCTTGTGAACGTCCTTCTCGCGAAGCAAGAGACCCCCGGCCTTCAATATCTCGACTATCTAGGCCGAACCGTCCCGTGGTGACCTAACCCTGGAAGCAGTGTTCCTCGAAGGCTGTTTTGCGGCGCTTCCGGGAAACGTTGGACCATGCCGCGCTCTGTTCCCGCTTAATTTTGGGCTTTTGAGGGTTTGACGCCGGCTTATCTCTTTTGAATGATACCCCAAGGTTATCGTCGAGCACCGCGATGCTGAACGCCTATCCCAGAGCTCTCACCGACGGGGTTTCGCTCTCGAGCCGCGACTTGGCCGACGAGAGCTGGGTTGACCTGGTCAATCCGGCGGAAGCCGAACGTTCAGCCTTTGAGCGCGCCAGCGGGCTTGGCGTGCCGAGCAAGCATGAGCTTGGCGAGATCGAAGCGACCAGCCGGCTGCAGATCAAAAATGACGCATTGTACATGACCGCACCGCTGATCTTTGCCGTGGAGAACGAGCCGTGGCTTCCGACACCGGTCGGCTTCGTGCTGTCCAAGCAGCTGTTGATGACCGTGCGCTTTGCCGGATCGACCACCTTCGACGCGGTGGCAAAGGAGACAAGCGCCGCAGAAAAATCCGATCCGACGGCTGTCTTCGTCCGCCTGCTCGAGGAGCCAGGTCGATCACCTCGCGGACCTTCTGGAATTCGCCGGTCGCGATCTTGACGACGCCTCGCACATGATCTTTCGGCCGGA
>DATIYT010000116.1:0-2254 GCA_035517495.1 Allostellaceae bacterium
GCGTCCACCGCGCAGACCTTGTAATCCACCAGCCCTGCTGCCAGCCCCGTCACGCGGACATCATTCTGATTGAAGTCCACTTTGTGGCGGCTCGCCTGTTTGGGGTGAAGGATCCACACCGAACAACCCTCCGGCAGCCGCACGCTGAGGTACTCGGTCTCCCGACCGAGTTCCCTCCGCGACCGCACAAACCAGAGCACCAGCCTGGTCTCGCGCGTGATCTTCGCTTGCAGTTCGACTCCCTCCGGCAAATCCCCCAGCGTCTCCTCAAAGCCGTCCGGCGGCGCAAGCACCGCAACCTTCATCCCCGGCTTGAATCCCAGCTTCTTCACCAGGCTCGTTCCGGCATAGCGCTCCATGTGCGAAATCGGCTTCACCGGATCGGCCGGCGCGTGCTTGAGCGCCTTCGTCAGCACAGGCCCGACTTTCCCCCAATCGACGAAAAAAGCATCGGGCAATTCCTTGCGGATGGGTGCGACTTTCTCTTCCACGCCTCCCGCGAACACGATCGGCAGATGGCGCGTCGTCTTACTCTGCCGCAGCGCCACCGCGACTTCGCGGCCATAAGACGGCAGACGGTCCAAATCAATGAGCACCGCCGCGGGCATATTCGCACGAAACTGCCCGATCAATCCGGAGGGGTTGAGCGGCGACGCATCCACCAAGAAACCCGCCGCCTTCAGCCCGCGCGCCCGCTCCCGCGCCAGATCCTCCTTCCAGCAAACCAGCCTCACCACCGGCATGAATTCAACTTATCAAAGTAAAATGGCGGCTCAGCCAAGCCGCCGATAACCGAGCCGCGACCACAGGGAGCGGCTGCGTCTTGCTGACACCGCAGACCCCCAAACTTATCGGCCGTGATGCGACTGCCCGCCGGCACCCTTCGCCATCCCAAACGCGATGCCGCGCACCGAAATTCATCGGCACGGGCACTAGGCATTCACGATTTCTTCTCGCGATACTCCGCCGCGGTCATTTCGAACACGCCGGCCGGCTCGGCGAGCGCTTCTTCACGGGTCCGCATGAGGGCGTAGCACCTCGGAATCGCGGGCACCTCGGCGACCCAGCCGTCTGGCTGATTCCGGTAGAGCACCATCTTGTAATTGTCCAAAGTCACCCTCAAGCAATTCTAGACTAATGCGTGACGCACAGCCCCCAAGTAAAATAGGCATTCCTGCAATTTTTTCCGGAGGCTCTCGATTGCACCACGCGCAAATCGGCATCATCGGCGGCAGCGGACTCTATTCCATGTCCGCTTTCCAGGCCCAAGAAGAAGTCGCCATCGACACCCCGTGGGGCTGGCCCTCGGATAACTACGTGCTCGGCCGCCTCGCGGGAAAGTCCGTCGCGTTTCTTGCCCGCCATGGGCGCGGCCATCGCCTCTCGCCTTCTGAGTTGAATTTCCGTGCCAACATCTACGGCATGAAATCGCTCGGCGTCGAGCGCATCATCTCGTTGAGCGCCGTCGGTTCCCTCAAAGAAGAACATCACCCGCTCGATTTCGTGATTCCTGATCAGTTCTTTGATCGCACGCGAGGCCGCGTCTCTACGTTCTTCGGCGAAGGCCTGGTCGCCCACATCAGCTTCGCCCACCCGTTCTGCCCGCAGCTTTCAAGTGTCGTTTGTCAGGCCGCCCGCTCGGCCGGGGTGAACGCCAAACAAGGCGGCACGTACCTCTGTATGGAGGGCCCGGCATTCTCCACCCTCGCCGAGTCCAACGTCTACCGCAGTTGGGGAATGGACGTCATCGGTATGACCAACTTGCAGGAAGCCAAGCTGGCGCGCGAGGCTGAGATCTGCTACGTTACCGTGGCGATGGTGACCGATTACGACTGCTGGCATCCCGACCACGACGCCGTTACCGTGCGCGATATCATCGACCACCTGAACAAGAACGCCGAGAACGCCTGCAAGGTCGTGGCCGCAGCCGTGGCGGCGTTGCCCGCCGAGCGCGCCTGCAAGTGCGGCGGCGCGCTAGCCCACGCCATCATCACCGACCACAAGCTGGTGCCGGAAGCGACTCGCAAGAAACTGGACCTGATCATTGGCAAGTACTTCGTGTAACGCTTTGGCCGAGCAGTTGCTCGCCCTTTGCCTGAAAGGCGACCCCTGGCCGCAGGAACTGCTCGACCAGCTCCTCACGCCCATGTGCTCGGATGCGCTCTTCCGCGTGGTCGTCGAGCGCCTCGCGGACCTGTTCGAACCGCGCCTTTGCGATGGGTACGCCGATCTGTTCAGCCAGGTGCTCGCGCGC
>DATIYT010000117.1:0-100329 GCA_035517495.1 Allostellaceae bacterium
CACGGAGATGGTGATGCCGGGGGACAACATCTCGATGGAGGTTGAGCTGATCGCGCCGATCGCCATGGAGAAGGGCCTGCGCTTCGCGATCCGCGAGGGCGGCAAGACCGTCGGCGCCGGCGTCGTCGCCGACATCATAAAGTGAGACAGACGCGAGCATCGAGGGTTGGCGTGGCGGCTCGCTGCGCGCGGAAACAAGGGAACTAGGCAATGGATAACCAAAACATCCGCATTCGACTGCGAGCCTACGATCACCGCGTCCTCGATCAGTCGACCAGCGAGATCGTCAACACCGCCAAGCGGACGGGCGCGCGCGTGCGCGGACCCATTCCACTGCCGACCCGGATCGAGCGCTTCACCGTTCTACGGTCCCCGCACATCGACAAGAAGTCGCGCGAGCAATTCGAGATTCGCACCCACAAGCGCGTGCTCGACATCATCGAGCCAACGCCGCAGACCGTGGACGCGCTGATGAAGCTCGATCTCGCCGCCGGCGTCGACGTCGACATCAAGTTGAACAACTGAGGCGATCCATGCGCACCGGTCTCATCGCCCAGAAGCTCGGGATGTCCCGAGTGTTCGCCGAGGACGGCACGCACGTGCCCGTGACCGTGCTCAAAGTCGAGAATTGCCAGGTGGTGGCTGTCCGGACCGAGGAGAAGGACGGCTACAGCGCCGTGCAATTGGGCGTCGGCACGCGCCGCGTCAAGAACGTCACCAAGCCGCAACGTGGCCACTTCGCCAAGGCGCAGGTCGAACCCAAGCGCAAGCTGGCGGAGTTCAGGGTCACCAAGGACGCGCTGCTGGACGTGGGTGCGGAGCTGTCGGTAGAGCATTTCCTGCCCGGCCAATTCGTCGACGTGATCGGCATCAGCATCGGGCGCGGCTTCCAGGGCGTGATGAAACGGCACAACTTCGGTGGCCTGCGCGCGAGCCACGGCGTCTCGGTCTCGCACCGCAGTCACGGCTCGACCGGGCAACGCCAGGACCCCGGCAAGGTCTTCAAGAACAAGCGCATGGCGGGCCACATGGGGGCAGCGCGGGTGACCACGCAGAACCTCGCGGTGGTTTCGACCGATACCGAGCGCGGATTGATCCTGCTGCGCGGCGCCGTGCCGGGTTTCGAAGGCGGCTACGTGCTGCTGCGCGATGCCGCAAAGCGGCGACCACCCAAGGATATGAAGCTGCCCTTCCCAGCCGCGCTCAAAAGCAAGGCCACGCCGGCGGCGGCCGAAGGCGGAGACGAGTGAGATGAAGGTCAACGTCACCAATCTCGATGCCGAGCGGGTCGGCGACATCGATCTCGCGGACGAGGTGTTCGGCGCCACGGTGCGGCGCGATATCCTTGCGCGGGTCGTCAACTGGCAGCTCGCCAAGCGGCGCGCCGGCACGCACAAGGCCAAGGGCATCTCCGACATTCAGGGCACCACCAAGAAGCCCTGGCGCCAGAAGGGCACCGGCCGCGCGCGTCAAGGGAGCCTCCGGTCGCCGCAATTCCGCGGCGGCGCGGTGATCTTCGGACCGATACCGCGTGATCACGGCTTCGGCCTGCAAAAGAAAGTGCGCCGGCTCGGCATGCTGAGTGCGCTCTCGGCGAAGCAGGCGGACGGCAAGCTGGTGGTGCTCGATAGCGCGAGCCTTCCGGCGGCCAAGACCAAGGAGCTGGCGCAACGCTTCAAGAAGCTCGGCTGGGGCTCGGTGCTGATCATCGACGGTCCCGAGGTCGATGAGGGATTCGCGCGCGCCGCGCGCAACCTGCCCAAGGTCGACGTGCTGCCGCAGCAGGGCGCCAACGTTTACGACATTTTGCGCCGGGACACCCTGGTTTTGACCCGTGCGGCGGTACAGCATCTGGAGGCGCGCCTCAAATGAGCCGATTCCGCGTCATTCCGCGCCGCGATCTCAAGCTCTCGCGCGAGCGCATGTACGAGATCGTGCAGCGGCCGGTGATCACCGAGAAGGCGACCATGGCCTCCGAGCACAATCAGGTCACCTTTCGCGTGCCGCTTGACGCCAACAAGTTCGAGGTGAAGGCGGCGGTCGAGGGGTTGTTCAAGGTCAAGGTGACCGCGGTCAACACGCTGCGCGTCAAGGGCAAGGTCAAGCGCTTCCGGGGCATGGTCGGGCGGCGCTCCGACACCAAGAAAGCGATCGTCACCCTCGCCGAGGGTTCGAAGATCGACGTGACCACGGGGATCTGACGCCATGGCACTGAAGAGCTTCAAGCCGAGCACGCCAGGGCAGCGCCAGCTCATCATCATCGATCGCAGCGAGCTGTGGAAGGGTCCGCCGGTCAAGGAATTGACCGAGGGCAAGCGCGAGCAGGGCGGACGCAACCAACACGGCCACATCACCGTGCGCTGGCGCGGCGGTGGTCATAAGCGGCGTTACCGGATCATCGATTTCAAGCGGGCCAAGCGCGACATGGCGGCTGAGGTCGAGCGCATCGAATACGACCCCAACCGGAGCGCCTTCATCGCGCTCCTCAAATACGAGGATGGCGAGCAGGCCTACATTCTGGCCCCGCAGCGGCTCAGGGCCGGCGACAAGGTCGTGGCGGGCGAGCGCGTTGACGTGAAACCCGGCAACGCAATGCCGATGCGAAACATCCCCGTCGGCACCATCATTCACAACGTCGAGATGCGGCCAGGCAAGGGCGGCCAACTCGCGCGCGCCGCGGGAACTTTCGTGCAGCTCGTGGGCCGCGATGCCGGCTATGCGCTGCTGCGCCTATCGTCCGGCGAGGTGCGCATGGTGCGCGGCGAATGCATGGCGACGATCGGCGCGGTCTCCAATCCGGACGAGCAGAACATTGTGATCGCCAAAGCCGGGCGCAATCGCTGGCTCGGTCGCCGTCCCTCGGTGCGCGGCGTGGCGATGAATCCGGTCGACCATCCCCTGGGTGGCGGAGAAGGCAAGAGCTCGGGCGGCCGTCATCCGGTGACACCATGGGGCAAGGGCACGAAGGGCACCAAGACGCGGCACAACAAGGCGACGGACCGCTACATCCTGCGGCGCCGGCGCCAGAAATAGCGGAGAGGCGAGAGTGGCACGATCAGTCTGGAAAGGTCCGTTCGTCGACGGCTACTTGCTGAAGAAAGCCGAGAAAGCGCGCGGCTCCGGCCGTAACGAGGTCATCAAGACCTGGTCGCGCCGCTCGACCATTTTCCCGCAATTCGTGGGCCTCACCTTCGGCGTTTACAACGGCCACAAATTCATCCCGGTGCTGGTGACCGAGAACATGATCGGCCATAAGCTCGGGGAGTTCGCGCCGACGCGGCACTTCCAGAGCCATTCCGCCGACCGCAAGGTCAAGAAGGAGGAATAGGCCAATGGGCAAGCCTGCAACGCCGCGCGCGCTGGCCGAGACCGAGGCCAAGGCTTATCTGCATGGCCTCAAGATCAGCGCGCGCAAGCTCAACCTGGTCGCACAGACGATCCGCGGTAAGGCCGCGAACGCCGCGCTGGCGGAGCTCACCTTCTCCAGGAAGCGCATTGCGCGCGACGTGAGGAAGGTGCTGCAGGCGGCGATTGCCAACGCCGAAAACAATCACCAGCTCGACGTCGATCGCTTGTTCGTCAAGGAGGCGAGCGTCGGGCGCGCCTTCACCTTGAGCCGCTTTCACACCCGTGGCCGCGGCAAGGTGGCGCATATCGAAAAATACTTCAGCAATTTGACCGTGATCGTCGAAGAGCGGAGCGAGCAGCAAGAGGAGAAGGCCTGATGGGCCAGAAGGTCAATCCCGTCGGGCTGAGGCTCGGCATCAACCGCACCTGGGATTCGCGCTGGTTCGCCCGCCGCGATTACGGCAAGCTGCTGCACGAGGATCTGCGGCTCAGGAAATTCCTGACCGAGCGGCTGGCGCAAGCGGGCGTCAGCCGGATCGTGATCGAGCGCGCCGCCAAGAAGACCCGCATCACCATCCATTCCGCGCGTCCTGGCGTCGTCATCGGCAAGAAAGGCGCCGACATCGAGAAGCTGCGCGTCGACCTCGGCAAGATGACCAACAGCGAGGTCAGTCTCAACATCATCGAAATCCGCAAGCCCGAGATCGAGGCGAAGCTGATTGCCGAGAACATCGCGCAACAACTGGAGCGCCGCGTCGCCTTCCGCCGCGCGATGAAGCGCGCCGTGCAATCGGCGATGCGCCTCGGCGCGCTCGGCATCCGCATCAACTGCTCCGGGCGGCTGGGCGGCGCCGAGATCGCGCGCATGGAATGGTACCGCGAGGGCCGCGTGCCGCTGCACACGCTCCGCGCCGACGTGGATTTCGGTTACGGCACCGCCAAGACCACTTACGGCACGTGCGGCGTCAAGGTTTGGGTGTTCCGCGGCGAGGTGATGCAGCACGATCCGATGGCGCAGGACAAGCGCGCGCTCGAGGCGCAACCGGCGCGCGCATGACCCAATAAGGAAAAGGTTCGACTTTTATGCTCAGTCCCGCCCGCACTAGGTACCGTAAGGCGCACAAGGGCCGCATTCATGGCGCGTCCAAGGGCGGCACGTCGCTCAATTTCGGCAATTGCGGCTTGAAGGCGCTCGAGCCGGGCCGCGTCACGGCGCGCCAGCTCGAGGCCGCACGCCGCGCGATCACGCGCCATATCCGCCGTGTCGGCCGCATCTGGATCTGCATCTTTCCGGACGTGCCGGTGTCCTTGAAGCCCGCCGAGGTCCGCATGGGATCGGGCAAGGGCAATCCCGAATTCTGGGTCTGCCGCGTGAAGCCGGGTCGCATCTTGTTCGAGATGGATGGCGTTCCGACACAAGTTGCCAACGAGGCGTTCGCGCTCGCGGCGGCAAAGCTGCCGATCGCGACCAAGGTCGTGCGGCGCTTGGGTGAGGAGGCGAGCCCATGAACGCGAGCGAAGTGAGAGGCAAGACCACGGACGAGCTTGCCGCAGAGTTGGAGCAGCTCTCCAAGGAAGTATTCAACCTGCGCTTCCAGAAGGCGAGCGGTCAGCTCGAGAACACCGCGCGCGTGCGCGAGGTCCGCCGCACCATCGCCCGCATCAAAACGGTGCTGGGCGAGCGCGAGCGGGCGGCGGGCGAGAGGTAGGATCCATGCCGAAGCGAATCCTTCAGGGCGTCGTAGTGAGCGACGTGCAGAACAAAACGGTGGTGGTGCGCGTCGAGCGGCGTGTGATGCACCCCGTCTACAAGAAATACATCACGCGCTCCAAGAAGTACGCGGCGCATGATGAGGCGAACGCCTTCAAGGTGGGCGATGTCGTGCGCATCGAAGAGAGCCGACCGCTCTCCAAGACCAAGCGCTGGGTGGTGCTGGCGACCGTCGCGGGCCCGGTCTCGGCGCGCGCGGCACAACTCGAGCGACCTGCCCGCCGGCGGGCGAAAGCACCCGCGGCCGAAACGGCGGCCCCCAAGGAGTAGGCGCCATGATCCAGATGCAGACCAATCTCGATGTGGCCGACAATTCCGGCGCTCGGCGCGTCCAGTGCATCAAGGTGCTGGGCGGCTCCAAGCGCAAATACGCGACCATCGGCGACGTGATCGTGGTCTCGGTCAAGGAGGCGATCCCGCGCCGTACCGTCAAGAAGGGCGACGTCCATCAAGCGGTGATCGTGCGGACGGCCAAGGAGATTCGTCGCGTCGACGGCACTGCAATCCGCTTCGACCGCAACGCCGCGGTGCTGATCAACAAGCAGGGCGAGCCGATTGGCACCCGCATCTTCGGACCGGTGACGCGCGAGCTCCGCGCGCGCAAGTTCATGAAGATCGTGTCGCTCGCGCCCGAGGTGCTCTGAGTCATGCCGAAGCTCAAGATCAAGAAGGGTGACAAGGTCGTGGTCATCACCGGCCGTGACAAGGGCAAGAGCGGCGAAGTGAAGCGCGTGTTGCCGGCGGAGAACCGCGTCGTCATCGAGGGCGTCGGTACGGTGAAGCGCCACACCAAGCCAAGCGCCGGCAATCCCGGCGGTATCGTCGAGCGGGAGCTCGCGATCGACGTCTCCAATGTCGCTTTCGTCGATCCGAAGTCTGGACGTCCGACCCGGGTCGGCTACCGGACCTTGGCCGACGGCCGCAAGGTGCGCTTCGCCAAGCGCTCCGGCGAAATCATCGACGCCTGATGCGAGGAACCATGACCCGTCTCAAAGAGCATTATGAGAAGGTGGTTCGGCCGTCGCTGATGAAGGAATTCAGCTACGCGAACGCGCTTGAAGTGCCGCGCCTCTCCAAGATCATCATCAACATGGGCGTGGGCGAGGCGGTGCAGGACGTGAAGAAGGTCGACGCGGCTGTACGCGACCTGACCGCCATCTCCGGGCAAAAGCCGGTCGTGACCCGTGCCAAGAAATCTATCGCTACCTACAAGCTCCGCGAGAACCTGCCGATCGGCTGCAAAGTGACGCTGCGGCGCGAGCGGATGTACGAATTTCTGGACCGGCTCATCAACATCGCACTGCCTCGCGTGCGCGATTTCCGGGGCGTCTCCGGGCGCAGTTTCGATGGCCGCGGCAACTACGCCCTCGGCCTCAAGGAGCAGTTGGTCTTCCCGGAGATCGACTATGACCAGGTGGACGCGGTGCGCGGCATGGACATCATCATCGTCACTACCGCACGTACCGACAAGGAAGCCAAGTCGCTGCTGGCCGGCTTCCAGATGCCGTTTGTCAACTGACGCGAGCGAGGCCTACTGATGGCAAAGACAAGTGCAGTGGACAAGAATCGCAAGCGCGAGGCGCTCGCCAAACGCTTTGCCGCCAAGCGTCGCCGCCTTAAGGCGATTGCCGACGACAAGACGCTGGCCGGCGAGGAACGGTTCGCCGCGCGGCTGAAGCTCGCCGAGCTGCCGCGCAATTCATCGCCGAACCGAGTCCGCAACCGCTGCGAGCTGAGCGGCCGGCCGCGCGGCGTCTATCGGAAGTTCAAGTTGTCGCGCATCGCACTGCGCGAGCTCGCCTCGTCAGGCCAAGTGCCGGGCGTGGTCAAGTCGAGTTGGTAAGGGAGACGAGAGCATGTCGATGAGCGATCCCCTTGGGGATATGCTGAGCCGCATCCGTAACGGGCAGCGCGCGCACAAGCCGGTCGTGCGCTCGCCGGCCTCGAAGATCCGAGCCAACGTTCTCGAAGTGCTGCAGCGCGAGGGCTACATCCGCGGCTATAGCCGCGAGGAAGTCCGTCCGGGCATTTCGGAGCTCGCGATCGAGCTCAAATACGTGGACGGCGAGCCGGTCATTCGCGAGATCTCCCGCGTCTCGACGCCGGGCCGGCGAATCTATTCACGAATCTCCGACTTGCCACGCGTCTACAACGGGCTCGGCATCGCGATCCTGTCGACGCCGCGTGGCGTCATGTCCGACAACGAAGCGCGCGCCGCCAATGTCGGTGGCGAAGTGCTCTGTCGCGTGTTCTGAGGCAAGCCATGTCCCGCGTCGGCAAGCATCCGATCTCCATTCCCCAAGGCGTCACCGTCGAGGTCGCGGGCGGCCAGGTTACCGCCAAGGGCAAGCTCGGCACGTTGAAAATGCCGGTCGGCCAGGACGTAAGCGCCGCGGTCAAGGACGGCAAGGTGGTGGTAACGCCCAAGGCGGATCATAAACGGGCCCGCATGCAGTGGGGCACGACCCGCGCGCTCATCAACAATATGGTGGCGGGGGTCTCCAAGGGCTTCTCGGTTGCGCTCGACATCAACGGCGTGGGATATCGGGCGGCGGTGCAGGGCAAGACCCTGAACCTGCAGCTGGGGTTCAGCCACGACGTCGTCTTTCCGATCCCGGAAGACATCAAGATCACCTGCGAGAAGCCGACCGCGATTCTGATCGCCGGTTGCGACCGGCAGCGCGTGGGCGAGGTCGCGGCCAAAATTCGCGCGTACCGCAAGCCCGAGCCCTATAAGGGCAAGGGCATCAAATACACGACCGAAACGATCCGTCGTAAGGAAGGCAAGAAGAAGTAACGGGGCAACGAGCGATGCAGAGCAGGGAAAAGCGACTGTTCGCGCGGCGCAAGCGGCGCGTCAGACACGATATCGGCACAGTTGCGATCGGGCGTCCGCGGCTTTCGGTGTTTCGCTCGTCGCTGCACATCTACGCGCAGGTGATCGACGATGAAAGCGGCCGCACCCTTGCGGCGGCATCCTCGCTCGAAAAGCAGCTGCGCGAGGCGCTGAAGAGCGGCGCCAACATCGCGGCGGCGGCGGCGGTGGGCAAGCTGGTCGCGGAACGCGCCAAGGCGGCCGGCGTCGAGGCGGTCGTTTTCGACCGTGGCGGTTATATTTTCCACGGCCGGGTCAAGGCTCTTGCCGACGCGGCCCGCGAGGGTGGACTTAACTTCTAGGAATTAGGGACATGGCAGCTCCAGAGACAGGTCAACGTTCCCGCGAGGGCGGTCAGAGGTCGCGCCGCGGCCGCGGTGATGGTGAGCGCCAGCCGCGCGACCGGGATCGCGACCGCGAAGAGGGCGAATTCGTCGAGAAGCTGGTCGGCATCAACCGTGTTGCCAAGGTGGTGAAGGGCGGTCGCCGTTTCGGCTTCGCGGCCATCGTCGTCGTCGGGGACAGCAAGGGGCGTGTCGGCTATGGTTCCGGCAAGGCGCGCGAGGTTCCAGAGGCGATCCGCAAGGCGACCGATCAGGCCCGCCGCTCGATGGTGCGCGTGCCCCTGCGCGAGGGGCGGACGCTCCATCATGACATCATCGGCTACTACGGCGCCGGTGAAGTGGTGCTGCGCGCGGCCCCGCAGGGCACCGGCATCATCGCGGGCGGTCCGATGCGGGCGATCTTCGAGGCGCTCGGCGTTCAGGACGTGGTCGCGAAATCGATCGGCACCTCCAATCCGCACAACATGATCAAGGCCACCTTTGATGCGCTCTCGCGTTCGGTCAGTCCGCGCACGGTCGCGACCCGCCGCGGCAAGAAGGTCAGCGATATCATTCGCGGCCGCGAGAGCAATGAGGCCCGGGAGTAGAGGCGATGGCCGAGAAGGCAAGCAAGCCCAAGGCGAAATCGACTCGGGCGGCGCCCAAGAAGACGCCCTCCAAGACCGTCAAGGTGACGCAGGTTCGCAGTCCCGCCGGCCGCTACGCCTATCAGCGCGCGACCCTGAAGGGATTGGGGCTCGACAAGATGAACCGCAGCCGCGTGCTTGAGGACACACCCGCCGTTCGCGGCATGATCGAGCGGGTAAAACATCTTATCCGCGTCGAGTCGGTCGCTTGAGCCGGCGCGGCGTCGTTCCTATCTAGAGGGGACGGGCCGGAGGCGCGAGGCAGGTCATATCATGAAGCTCAACGAAATCCGGGATAACGAGGGCGCCCATTACCGTTACAAGCGGCTGGGCCGTGGCATCGGCTCCGGCAAGGGCAAGACCAGTGCCCGCGGCGGCAAGGGCCAGACCGCGCGCACCGGCGTTGCCCTCAACGGTTTCGAGGGCGGCCAGACCCCGCTGCATCGCCGCATTCCCAAGCGTGGCTTTCGCCGCGTGGAATTTCGGCCCGTTTACTATGTGGTGAATTTGGATCGGTTGCAGAGTGCGCTCGACGCGGGCAAGCTCAAGGGTGATCAAAAGATCGATGCGGCGGCACTTGTCCAAGCGGGCTTGCTGCGCCGGGCAGGCGATGGCGTGCGGCTCCTCGCCAAGGGGGAAATCAAATCGGCGCTGACGCTCGAGGTGGCTGGCGCATCCAAGGCGGCGATCGCGGCCGTTGAGAAGGCGGGCGGCAAGGTGGTGGTGACGACGCCGCCCAAGCCTGAGACGAAACCCGAGGCGAAGGCAAAGGGTGCCAAGGCACCCGAGGCTAATGCGGCGGTGGAGAAGGCGCCCAAGCCTGACGCGAAGCCCGAGGCAAAGGCAAAGGGCGCCAAGGCCCCCGATGCCAAAGCACCCGAGGCCAAGGAAACCGGGGCTAAGAAGCCCAAGGCCAAGGCACCCGGGGCCAAGGGAACCGGGTCCAAGGCATAAACGAGGCGGGCTCGGGCGAGCCCGAGGGATGGGTTAGATGGCTTCTGCCGCCGAGCAACTTGCATCCAACTTCAATCTTGGCGCCTTCGCCAAGGCGACCGAGCTCAAAAAACGGATCTGGTTCACCTTGGGCGCGCTGGTTGTATACCGGCTCGGGACGTATATCCCGCTTCCAGGCATCGATCCCTCGATTCTCGCCCAGATCATGAAAAGCAATTCGGGCGGCATCCTCGACATGTTCGACATGTTCTCGGGCGGGGCGCTCGGGCGCATGACGATCTTCGCGCTCACGATCATGCCGTACATCTCTTCCTCGATCATCGTGCAGCTCATGACGGCAGTTTCGCCGACGCTCGAGGCGCTCAAGAAGGAAGGCGAGGCCGGACGCAAGAAGCTCAACCAGTACACGCGCTACGGCACCGTGGGCCTCGCGGCGCTGCAGGCTTATGGGATTGCCGCGGGACTTGAGGGGATGCGCAGCCAGTTCGGCTCTCCGGTGATAGACCCCGGCTTGTTCTTCCGGCTTACCAGCATGATCACGCTGACGGGCGGCACGGTGTTCTTGATGTGGCTTGGCGAGCAAATCACCGCGCGCGGCGTCGGCAACGGCATCTCGCTGATCATCTTTACCGGCATCGTTGCGCGCCTGCCAACCGCCATGGCGCAGCTCCTGGAGTTGAGCCGCACCGGCTCGCTCTCGGGATTTACCGTCATCTTCTTCCTGGTTTTGGCGATCGGGGTGATCACCTTCATCGTCTTCATGGAGCGCGCGCAGCGCCGCATCCTCGTGCAGTATCCCAAGCGCCAGGTGGGCAACAAGATGTTCGGCGGCGAGGCTTCGCACCTGCCGCTGAAGCTCAACAGCTCCGGCGTCATCCCGCCGATCTTCGCCTCCTCGCTTCTGCTGCTGCCGGCCACCATCGCCAATTTCAATGCGGGCTCCGGCGGCATCTTGAGCGACATCGCGGCATATTTGGGACGCGGCAAGCCGCTCTACCTCGTGCTCTATGCGGCGCTGATCATTTTCTTTTGCTTCTTCTACACGGCGGTGGTGTTCAATCCGACCGAGACCGCGGACAATCTGCGCAAGTATGGCGGGTTCGTGCCGGGAATCCGGCCCGGCAAGAATACTGCCGACTATCTGGACTATGTGCTGACGCGATTGACCGTGGTCGGCGCGCTCTACCTTACGGCGGTCTGCCTGCTGCCGGAGTACCTGATCTCCGAGTTCACCATCCCATTCTACTTCGGCGGCACCAGCCTGCTGATCGTCGTGAGCGTCACCATGGATACGGTGGCGCAGATCCACTCGCATCTGCTCGCGCATCAGTACGAGGGCCTGATCAAGAAGGCCAAACTGCGTGGGAGACGCGGGTGAATTTGATATTGCTGGGTCCCCCAGGCGCCGGAAAGGGGACCCAGGCAAAGCGTCTTGAGGAAGCGCACGAGCTGGTTCAGCTTTCGACTGGCGACATGCTGCGCGCCGAGCGCAACTCCGGCAGCGAGTTGGGCCGTCAGGTCCAGGCGATCATGGACAGTGGCCACCTGGTCTCCGACGACGTCATGATCGCCATGATCGAGAAGCGGATTGCCGCTCCCGATTGCGCCAAGGGATTCATCCTCGACGGCTTTCCGCGCACTGTGCGTCAAGCCGAGGCGCTCGACGCCATGCTGGCGCGGCGCGGCATCAAGCTCGACCATGTGATCGAAATCGCGGTCGACGATGCGGCCCTGATCGATCGTATTACCGGACGGTTTTCCTGCAGTCGCTGTGGCGCCAGCTATCACGACCGCTACAAGCTGCCCAAGGTCGAGGGCGTGTGCGACGTCTGCGGCAGCCGCAACTTCGTGCGCCGCGCGGACGACAATCCGGAAACGGTGGCCGCCCGTCTCGAAGCCTACCACGATCAAACCGCGCCGATACTGCCCTACTACCGCGCGCGCGGCGTGCTGCGCCAGGTAGACGGAATGGCGGATATCGATCAGGTCACGCGCGAGATTGAGACGATCTTAACCATTAATAATTGAGGTAAGAGTGGTTGACTTCTGAAACTTTGTTTCTATAATGCGCGCCCTTGGGCTCCCTGGCGGCGTCTTGTCGAGTCATGCCAAAAACCGAATAACTTCAAGGAGATACGCAGGTGGCGCGTATTGCCGGCGTCAACATTCCTAGTCAGAAGCGGGTCCCGATCGGATTAACCTATATTCACGGGATCGGCCGCACCTCTGCGGAGAAAATCTGCGCGGCTACGGGGATCGACCCGCAGCGCCGCGTGCACGAACTCACCGACGACGAGGTGCTGCGGATCCGCGAGCAGATTGAGCGGAACTACCAGGTCGAAGGCGATCTGCGCCGCATGGTGGCGATGAACATCAAGCGCCTGATGGACCTGGGCTGCTATCGGGGACTTCGGCACCGCAAGGGACTGCCGGTGCGCGGCCAACGTACCCACACCAACGCTCGCACCCGCAAGGGCCCAGCGCGGCCCATCGCGGGCAAGAAGACAGTCGTCAAGAAATAGCGGAAGGACGAGGGTATTCTCATGGCGACAAAGCCTGCCGCCGCCGCCAGCACCAGCGCCGCCGCGGGGACCGCGCCGCGCTTGCGTCGGCGTGAGCGGAAAAACATCACATCGGGGGTGGCACATGTGAACGCCACCTTTAACAACACGATGATCACCATCACCGATGCCCAGGGCAACACCATCGCCTGGTCGTCGGCGGGCAGCATGGGCTTCAAGGGTTCGCGCAAGTCGACGCCTTACGCCGCGCAGATGGCGGCCGAGGATGCGGGACGCAAGGCCATGGAGCACGGCATGCGGACGCTTGAAGTGGAGGTAAAGGGGCCTGGCTCGGGACGCGAATCGGCGCTGCGGGCCTTGCAAACCGTGGGTTTCACCGTGACGTCGATCCGCGACGTGACGGCGATCCCGCACAATGGCTGCCGGCCGCCCAAGCGGCGCCGGGTATAACCAATTTTTCGCGACGGGCTCAAGCCCGCGCGAGTCGGGAATGGAGGGCGCGCGGTCCGGCGTTGCTGCCGGCGAAGGTCGTTCCCGGTTTCACACTCTCATTGGCGAGGCTCGCGTTAGACGCATGAAGAACAGCCCGGTCATCCAAAAGAATTGGCAAGCGCTCATCAAACCGAAGCAGCTGGCGGTGGAGCCCGGCGACGATCCCAGACGGGTCGCGACCGTGGTTGCCGAGCCGCTGGAACGCGGCTTTGGACTGACGCTTGGCAATGCGCTCCGGCGCGTGCTGCTGTCGTCGCTGCACGGCGCCGCCATCACCTCGATGCAGATCGAGGGCGTGCTGCACGAGTTCTCTTCGATCCCCGGCGTGCTCGAGGACGTGACCGACATCGTCCTCAACGTCAAGGGCATCGCGCTGAGGATGCACGGCGAAGGCCCGAAACGCATGCGGCTGCGCGCCCAGGGCCCGACCGAAGTGCGAGCGTCGGCGATCGAGACCGGCCACGACATCGAGATCATGAATCCCGATCAGCTCATCTGCACGCTCGACAAGGGCGCCAAGATGGCGATCGAGTTCTCGGTCGACAGCGGCAAGGGTTACGTGCCGGCATCGCTGAACCGGCCGGAGGACGCGCCGATCGGCTTGATCCCGGTCGATGCGCTGTTCAGTCCGGTGCGCAAGGTCGCCTACAAGGTCGAGAACACCCGTGTCGGCCAGGTGACCGACTACGACAAGCTCTCGATGCGGATCGAAACCAATGGGGCCGTGGCACCCGAGGATGCCGTGGCGCTGGCCGCGCGCATCTTGCAGGACCAGCTCCAGCTCTTCATCAACTTCGAGGAGCCGCGCGCCGCGGTCGAGACCGAGGTGCCGAGCGAGCTTCCCTTCAACAAGAACCTGCTGCGCAAGGTCGACGAGCTCGAGCTCTCGGTGCGTTCGGCCAACTGCCTCAAGAATGACAACATCGTTTACATCGGCGATCTCGTGCAGAAGACCGAGGCGGAGATGCTGCGGACCCCGAATTTTGGCCGCAAATCCTTGAACGAGATCAAGGAGGTCTTGGCGCAGATGGGGCTCCATCTCGGCATGGAAATCCCCAATTGGCCGCCGGAGAATATCGAGGACCTCGCCAAGCGGCTCGAAGAGCCCTACTGAGATCGGGAAGGGACCGCTCCCATGCGCCATCGCGTCGGCGGCCGCAAGCTCGGCCGCACCAGCTCCCATCGCAAGGCGATGTTCGACAATCTCTGCCATGCGCTGCTCAAGCATGAGCAGATCCGCACGACCTTGCCCAAGGCCAAGGATTTGCGGCCGGTCGTGGAGCGGCTGATCACGCTTGGCAAGCGTGGCGGGCTGCACGCCAGGCGCCAGGCGCTCGCGACCCTGCAGGATACAAAGGTAGTGGAGAAGCTCTTCACCACCTTGGCGGAGCGCTACAAGGATCGCGCCGGCGGCTACACACGCATCATCAAGGCGGGGTTCCGCCATGGCGACGCGGCGTCGATGGCGCTGATCGAACTGATCGAGCGCGACGTCGACGCGAAGGGCAAGGATTCCGGACCCGTCGAGACCGAGGAAGAGGGTGAGGCCGAGGCGGCGTAGCGACGCTTGGGCTCGGCGGGGCCGCGAAGGGGTCGCCGCGGATTTTTGGCAATTTGCCTGACGATATTGCTCGCCGCTTGCGCCGACGATGCGGACGAGATCGAGGGGACTCGCACGCCGCTGCCGGATACCGGGAACGGGCTTCCGAGCGTGTCGTTCAGCATGCCCGAGGGCGTGACGATCAGCGAACGTAAGATCGACGCTGGGGCGCGGCTCTACAACTTCTCGCTCGGCGGTCGCCCGATCCTTGGGCTCTATCTGGGACCCGATCCCAGTTTCAATCCGACGGACGGCGAGCCGGAGGTTCAGATCGAGTTCGTGGGCGGCCTTCCCGCCAAGACGGTTACCGCCCGTGTGGGCGATCAGTGGTCACGCGACATGCTCGTGCAGTCGCGCGCGCCCGTGTTTTATCACTTCTTCTATCGCAATCTCCGCGACGGCGACTTGCTCATCGCCGATCACATCATCGGCTCGCTGCACGAACAGTGAGTGTCGCAGAGACTTGACCGATCGCGCTTACCTCGTCCTCAAACCCAGATACTGCGCCATCGGATTGAAATCACGGTCGTCGTGCAGAAGTGTGTGATCGTTGGCGATGCAAAATGTACCGATAATCAGATCAATGGTCTTTCGGATGGTAATGCCGCGAGTCCGCAGGGTGCGAAAGTGTGCCGCGGCCTGAACGGCAAGGCGCGGATTTAGCATCGAGACAATCTCGAAACGTCGCAAGGCCGTCTCCACCGCACGCGCCTCCCGTTCGCTCTGCAGACCCTGTAGTACCTCGCAAAGAATAATGTCGCCGACCAGAACCGGTTGATGGCCGATCAGCGAACGCAGTGCGATTACCTTTTGAGTAATTTTGTCGTTCAGATGATCAATCCAAACCGACGTATCTACAACGATCATCGCCCACTGCGCCCGAGGCGGCTCCGATCGAGATTGCCACGCCACCGAACCTTCCCTGCCAGGTGCAAGATATCCTCTTGTTCCTTGAGTTTAACCAGGAGTCGAAGCCCAGCCTCGACAGCGGCTCGCTTGGTTTTCGCGCCGCTAGCGCGGATCGCCTTGGCAATAAGCACGGCGTCGATTTCTATGTTAGTGCGCATCTATGATTGCTCCCGATGTGTACAGACACACTCTATCATACACATCAAAAAATGGAACGCGAATTGGTCGCGGCCTGTTAGCTGCTGTGTGTCCAGTTCACGATAGCGCCACTTGGCGGGAGGCCGCCATCTGCTCGGCGAGTGCCCGTGCGGCGGGGTAGTCGGTCTTGCCGGTGCCGAGCAGCGGAATGGCGGCGACGACAAGGAGCATGCGCGGCACCATCACCTCGGCAATGCCGTGCGCACGGGCGTCCGCGAGCAGGGTGTCGACGTTGGCATCGCGGTTGTCGGTGAGCAGGACCACCTGTTCGCCCTTGCGCGTGTCAGGGAGCGAGAGTGCCGCGTGGTGGTGCTCGGGCCAAAGCCGGGCCGCCTGTGCCTCGACGGCCGCGAGCGAAATCATCTCGCCGGCGATCTTGGCGAAGCGCTTGGCACGTCCCTTGATGCTGACGTAGCCCTCGCCATCGATGGTGACGATGTCGCCTGTATCGTGCCAGCCCTCCGGTGTTGGCTGCAGCACACCGGGCACCTCGGTGCGGAGGTAGCCCAGCATCACGTTGGGGCCGCGCACCACCAGCTTCCCGCCCTCGGCAATGCCGTCAACCGGGTCGAGCCGCGCAGTCACGCCGGGGAGCAGCCGGCCGACGGTACCGGGCTTGTAATGCATGGGCGTGTTGCTGGCGAGTATGGGAGCGGTTTCGGTGGTGCCGTAACCCTCGAAGATGCGCTTGCCGAAGCGCTCCATCCATTGCCGCCGCGTCTCCTCGCGCACCCGCTCGGCGCCCGCGAAGACATACCGCACGCTATAGAAGTCGTAGGGATTGCCCATCCGCGCATAGCCCGCGAGAAAGGTGTCGGTGCCGAAGAGGATCGTTGCGTTCGTGTCGTAGGAAAGCTCGGGGACGATCCGATAGTGCAACGGGGAGGGATAGAGAAAGGCCTTCACCCCTGAGATCAGCGGAAGGATGGTGCCGCCGGTGAGACCGAATGAATGGAACATGGGGAGCGCGTTGAAGACGATGTCGGCGGGGCTGAAATCGACGCGCGCGGCGATCTGCTGGCAATTGGCGATGATATTGCGGTGGCTCAGCACCACGCCCTTGGGTGTTCCCTCGGAACCTGACGTGAACAGCACGACGGCTGGATCTTCGCTTCGCGCGCCCGTGCGCCGGTGCATCCAACGTGCGAACCGGGCGTCGATGAGCCCGCGCAGTTGGGCGATTAGCCCGATTCCAGCGCGCACATCCTCCAGGTAAAGAACTCGCCGGCCGGCGCCGATCTCGGCGAGCGCAGCATCGAGCTTCGCGCGCTCGATGAAGCGGCGCGAAGTAATGATGGTCCTGACCTGCGCCACTTCACAGGCGAGGCGCATGTGATGCGCGCCCGTCGAGTAATTGAGCATCGCCGGCACGCGACGGCACGCCACGAGCGCCAGCAAAGTCGCGACGGTGGCATTCGCATTGGGCAGCAGGACGCCCACGTTCTCGAGCGCGCCCGTGGACTGCGCCAGGCGGCGCCCCAGTACTTGGCTTGCCACGACGAGCCGGCCGTAAGTGAGCGGCTTCCGCTCGATATCCTCGACGATCGGCCAGTCGCCCCCATGGATCGCGCGCGCATCCAGCACCGCCGCGAACAGGGTCTTCGCGGTCTCGGCGGTCTCGAACATCATGGTGGACATGATGTCATAGAGGCGGAGGCCGATTTCGCGGCGGCGCTGACGTCCCTTGATTTCGGGCGGCACCTCGATCGAGCGGGGCGGCAGCACGGTGATGGTGATCTTGGGAAACCAATGGAGCCGCAGCTTGCCCCTGAGGCGCGAGAAGTAGGTGTATTGCGGGCCATCCAGCCGGACCGGCAGGATCTTGGCGTTGGCTTTGTCGGCGATCGTGCCGGGGCCTTCGTAGATCTTCATGAGTGCGCCGGTGACCGTGAGTCGCCCTTCCGGAAAGATCACGGTCGGCCGCTCCTGCTCGACGGCGCGGATCAGGCTTTTGGTGGCGAGCGGTTTCATCGGGTCGATCGGGATCGCGTCCACGAGACCGAGGAATGGCCTGACCCACCAGTTTCGTGCCTGCGTGGTGTGGATCGCGAAGGCGGGTCGGCCCGGTAGGAAGGTGGCGAGCAGCGCGCCGTCGATGAACGAGAGATGGTTTGCCACGATCACGACGCGCGGCCCCGCCTTCGCGACGTTCTCGAGGCCCTTGACCTCGACGCGGTAGAGCAGCCGCAGCAACACCGAAAGGATCGCCTTGAGCAGCATCCCCGGCAAGAGCCGCAAGACTACGACCGCGGCGGCGGCATTGGCGATGCCGACGATCAGAAACACCTGCTGCACCGTGAGGCCGAAATAGAGCATCGGCGCGCTGACGACCGCCGAAAGCACGATGAACAGTGCGTTGACGATGTTGTTGGCGGCCACCACGCGCGAGCGATGGCTCTCCTCGGCGCGCGCTTGGATAAGCGCGTAGAGCGGAACCGTGAAGAGGCCGCCCGAGACGGCGATCATGAAGAGGTCGCCGACGATGTGCCAACCGCTGGAGGACGCAAGAAAGCCCCAGACGTCGATCAATGTTCCACCCGGTGCCGGGGCCGCGTGCTCGCTCGCCCAGAAAAGATCGATGATGAAGAGCGTCATTCCGACGGCACCCAGCGGAGCAAGCCGCGCACTCACCTCGCCGCGCAACAGCCGGCCGCACAAAATGGCGCCGGCACCGATCCCGATGGAAAACGTCGCGAGAAACAGCGTCTGCACGCTCTCGTCGGCGCCGAGCGTCACCTTGGCGAAGGTCGGGAACTGCGAGAGGAAGATGGCGCCCACCGCCCAGAACCAGGAAATCGCGATAATCGTGAGCCTGAGGTCGCGACGCGCGCCGACGTGGCGCAGGATCGCCAGCGTCTCGGTCCAGGGATTCGGATTGATGCGCAGTTCGGGCGCGGCGCGGCCCGCCTTGGGAATGAAGCATGCCGAGACGAAACCGCCGAGCGCAACGACAAGCAGCGCCGCCGCCACGATCGCTTCGCCGTGGGGCAAGGTCACCAGAAGGCCCCCGGCGATCACGCCAAGCAAGATCGCGAGGAAGGTGCCGGCTTCGATGAGCGCATTTCCGCCCATCAGCTCCTCGGTCGCGAGATGATCGGGAAGGATCGCGTATTTCACCGGACCGAAGAAAGTCGCTTGCACGCCCAGCAACAACAGCACGGTCAGCTCGAAGACGACGAAGGTCATGCCCTCGAAGGCGAATCCCAGGGCGGCGAGCGCCATCACGCCGACTTCCCAGACCTTGATCCATCGTATGAGTCCGGATTTCTCGAACTTGTCGGCGACCTGGCCCGCGGTTGCGGAGAATGGGAAATAGGGAAGGATGAAGATTGCCGTCGCGATCGCGACAACGACCTTGGTGACGTCGGGGTCCGCGAAGGCGCGGTAGGTCACCAGGGTTACAAGTGCCGTCTTAAGCAGATTGTCGTTTACCGCACCCAGGAACTGCGTGATGAACAACGGCAGCAGGCGCCGGCTCTGAAGGAGATGCAGTTGCGTCTCGGCCATGATGGTCCTCTATGTTAACTGGCGAGGGCGCGCCAGCAGGCATCGGCGAGGGTTTGTGCGAGCGGCAGCAATGGCCCCGGCAGACGGCCATAGGCCATGAAAGTCGCGGGTTGCAGGATCAGTCCGAAAACGAAGGCTGTCGCGAGGTCGGGGTCGCGCCGAGGGATTTCCCGATTGTCCATCGCCTGCATGATGATCTGGCGCACCACCTCGACCGGCGTTCCCTTGACGAGAGTGAGTCGCGGCATCGAGTGGTGCTGCACCAGCAGCAGGAATTGGAACAGCACGGGATCGCCGTCGAAAATGCGGGCGCATTCCTCGACCATCGCGGTGATCTTGGCGCGAACGCCCGGCTGCTCCGCCGCAAGCGTGCGCAGCCGCTGAGCAAAGGCGAGGTAGTGGCGCTCGAACAGCGCGTGGATGAGCTCGTCCTTGCCGCGATAGTGGCGATAGAGCGCGCCCTCAGCGACGCCGCTCGAACCCGCGATGTCGCGAATGGTCGTGTCGCTCACGCCCTTGGCGACGAAGAGCCGCATGGCGCTGCGCTCGATCCGTTCGCGAGTGGGGGTGCCGTCTCGCATGGGATTTGTTTTCCTCGCGCGCCATAGAAGGAATGAGTGAACGATCACTCACTTAAATAATCTCGCGAATGCCAGCCGTCAAGGGGCTTTTGCTCCGTGGTAAAAAACTTGGAAATTCAGCGCGTTACCTGCACCGTCTCGCGCTCGCTGAAATCCGGGCTGCCGTCGTCCGCTGCAGGATGGCGCCCAACTGCGCGCACAACCGCAAGCGATGGGCCGCGGCGGCAAGCAGCCTCGCCCGCGTCAAGGGCGTCCGACGTCCCGATCAGCAGCGCCTCTACACTGCCGTCGCGGCGATTGCGGACCCAGCCACGCAAGCTGAGCCGACGCGCCTGGCGCGACACAAAGGCTCGGAATCCCACGCCCTGCACGCGTCCCTCGATGACCAGGCGGATCGCGTCGGCCATGGGCTCACGCGAATTCCAGGATCACCTGGTCGACCGCGAGGCTGTCGCCGGGCTTGGCGCGAAGCTTCGCGACTGTGCCATCGCGTTCGGCGCGCAGCACGTTTTCCATCTTCATCGCTTCGACCACCGCCAGCTCCTCGCCCGCCTTCACTTGCTGACCCTCGTGAACCGCAATCGAGACCAGCAACCCCGGCATGGGAGAAAGCAGATGCTGCGAGCGGTCGGGTTCGGGCTTGGCAGGCATCGTCGCCAGCAGCTCGGCACCGCGCGGCGGCAGCACCAACGCCGTGATCGTGACGCCGCGATGCGTGAGGCCAAGGGCAAGGCCGTCTCGATCAACCTGCACCGTGAGTGGTTCAGCGTCCAAGGTGCCGCGGAACAGCGGATATCCCGGGAGCCAGGATGTCGTGACCAAGGCTGACATGTCGTCGGACCGCGCACGATAGCCAGGGCCTTCGGACACAATGCGCCGAAGGTGCGTCTTGTTGCCCAGGACAACCGCCCAATCCTCACGGGGTTGGGCAGGGCGGCCCTGAAGCTGACCCGCGATGCCGGTTTCCGCTTCGTCGATCCGCCGCGCGACCACCGCCGCCACGGTCGTCAGGGTCGCGGCGGCGCGCGCCGGCGGCGATGCTGAGCCGTATCCGTGCGGAAATTCCTCGGCGATGAAATCGGTCGAGAAACGCCCCGCGATGAAGCGCTCATGGGCGAGCAGCGCCGACAGAAACGCGCCGTTGTGATTGAGACCGCGGACAGCGAAGGCATCGAGTGCATCGAGCAGCCTGAGGCGCGCCTGCTCTCGGTCCGCTCCCGCACCGATCACCTTGGCGATCATGGGGTCGTAGTGGATACCGATCTCGGCGCCTTCATAGACGCCGCTGTCGACCCTCACGCCGTCGCCCTTGGGCTCGATGTAGCGCGTCAAGCGGCCGATCGACGGCAGGAATCCGCGGCTCGGGTCCTCGGCGTAAAGGCGCGCCTCGATCGCATGGCCGGCGAGATGAACCTCGCCTTGACCGAAAGGCAGCCGCTCACCCGCGGCGATCCGAATCATCCACTCCACCAGATCGAGGCCGGTCACATACTCGGTTACGGGATGCTCGACCTGGAGCCGCGTGTTCATTTCCAGAAAATAAAAATTGCGCTTGGGATCGACGATGAACTCCACGGTACCCGCCGATCGGTAGCCGACCGCCTTGGAAAGCGCCACCGCCTGCGCTCCCATGGCCGCGCGCATCGTTGGGTCGAGAAACGGGCTCGGCGCTTCCTCGATCACCTTCTGATGCCGGCGCTGGATCGAGCATTCGCGCTCGCCCAGGTGCAGCACCGTGCCATGGCCGTCAGCCAGCACCTGTATTTCGATATGGCGCGGCGTCTCGACGTAGCGCTCGATGAAGACACGCTCGTCCGCGAAGCTCGATCGCGCCTCGTTCTGGGCCGAGCGAAAACCCTCCCTAAGCTCGGTGTCGTTGCGCGCGATACGCATGCCCTTGCCGCCGCCGCCGGCCGAGGCCTTGATCATCACGGGGTACCCGACGGAGCGGGCGATGGTAACCGCGCTCTCGGCGTCGGGGATGACGCCCAGATGTCCCGGCACGGTCGAGACCTTCGCTTGATGCGCAAGCTTTTTCGATTCGATCTTGTCGCCCATCGCCGCGATCGCCGCCGGTGGCGGACCGATGAAGACGATCCCGGCCGCTTCGAGCGCCTGGGCGAACGCGGCCTTTTCCGAGAGAAAGCCGTAGCCGGGATGCACGGCCTCGGCTCCGGTCTTGCGGCAAGCTTCGACGATGCGCTCGATCTTGAGATAACTCTCGCTCGAAGCGGCAGGGCCGATCAAGACGGCTTCATCGGCTTCGCGCACGTGGCGCGCGCCCGCATCCGCTTCGGAGTAGACCGCGACCGTCGCGATCCCCATCCGCCGTGCCGTGCGGATCACCCGGCAGGCGATCTCGCCGCGATTGGCGATCAGGATTTTCTTGAACATGCGCCGGTCACAGCGGGATGTTGTCGTGCTTTTTCCAGGGATTCTCCAACCGCTTCTCCGCCAACATGGCGAGCGCGCGGCAGAGCCGCCGCCGCGTGCCGTGCGGCGTTATCACGTCGTCGATGAAGCCGCGCGATCCCGCGACGAAGGGATTGGCGAATTTCTCGCGGTACTCCTCGGTGCGCGCCTCGATCTTGGCGGGGTCGCCGAGATCGCCGCGGAAGATGATCTCGACCGCGCCCTTTGGGCCCATCACCGCAATCTCGGCCGAGGGCCAGGCATAATTGAGGTCGCCGCGCAGGTGCTTGGAGCTCATGACGTCATAGGCGCCGCCATAGGCCTTGCGCGTGATCACCGTCACCTTCGGCACCGTCGCCTCGGCATAAGCGAAGAGCAGCTTCGCGCCGTGCTTGATGATGCCGCCGTATTCCTGCGCTGTCCCCGGAAGGAATCCCGGCACATCGACGAAAGTCACGATCGGAATATTGAAGCAGTCGCAGAAACGCACGAACCGCGCGCCTTTTCGCGCGCTGTCGATGTCGAGGCAACCCGCCAGCACCATCGGCTGATTGGCGACGATGCCGACCGGCGAACCGCCCAGGCGCGCGAAGCCCACCAAGATGTTCTTGGCGAATTCGGGCTGCAGCTCGAAGAATTCTCCCTCGTCCGCGACTTTCTCGATCAGCTCCAGCATGTCGTAGGGCTTGTTGGGATTGGTCGGTATCAGGGTGTCAAGCGAGAGCTCGAGGCGGTCGACCGGGTCGGCGGTGGGGCGGGTGGGCGGCTTCCCGCGGTTGTTGGAGGGGAGAAACCCGAGGAAGCGCCGCAATTGCAGCAAGGCCTCGACGTCGTTCGGAAACGCCAAGTCGGCAACGCCTGAGCGCTCCGTGTGCGTGCGTGCGCCGCCCAATTCCTCCTGCGTGACCGTTTCGTGAGTCACGGTTTTCACGACCTCGGGCCCCGTGACGAACATGTAGGAGCTGTCTTGCACCATGAAGATAAAATCGGTCATCGCCGGCGAATAGACGGCGCCGCCCGCGCACGGCCCCATGATCAGCGAGATTTGCGGCACCACGCCCGAGGCCAGCACGTTGCGCTGAAACACCTCGGCATAGCCCGCTAGCGAAGCGACGCCATCTTGGATGCGCGCGCCGCCGCTGTCGTTCAGGCCGATCACGGGCGCGCCCACTTTCATCGCCTGGTCCATGATCTTGCATATCTTCTCGGCGTGCGCCTCGCTGAGACTGCCGCCGAACACTGTGAAATCTTGGCTGAAGACGAAGACGAGCCGGCCGTTGACCGTGCCGTATCCAGTGACCACGCCGTCGCCCGGCACCTTCTGTTCGCCCATGCCGAAGTCGTGGCTGCGGTGCTCGACGAACATGCCCCATTCCTCGAAGGAATTTGGGTCGAGCAGCAGCTCGATGCGTTCGCGCGCGGTAAGCTTGCCCTTGGCGTGCTGAGCTTCGATGCGCTTCAAGCCGCCGCCCAGCGCTGCCGCGTGTCGCTTCTCCTCGAGCCGGCGCAGAATGTCATTCATCCCTCGGCGCCCCCAATTAGTCGCTAAGCTTCGGGCGGAGATAGCAGGTTCGGGGGAGGGGCGCCAGTCCCCGGCGCTAGTCCAGCAGCCGAACGAACGCCTCCGCGAGGGCGATCTCGGCTTGCAGCTCGCGGCGGCGACGGGTCTGCTCGGGGTCCTCGCCCCAACGTTCGATCTCGAAGCTTTGCTCCAGCTCGGCTGCGGCGAACGCGGCGTCGGCGCCGAGCCTGCCTTCGATCAGGGCGAGCGCCAGCACCAGCGAACCACAAGCGGCGGTGGCGAAGTGGAGTGCCGCGAGGCGGTGGGTGTCGTAGGCGGCGACGGCGGCGGCGAGCGCGGTCAAAGTCGCGGCCGGTTGCTCGGCCGGCAATATGCCGGAGGTCACGAGGAGCGGGGCATCGAAACGCAAAGTCGCCCAGTCGACCAGGGGTTGCCAGGCCTCATGCTGGCGCCGCACCAACTCGGGCGGTGTCTCCGCACGGTAGCAGACGAGATCGGTCGCCGCGTATTTCGCGACTTCGGCGATCACGGCGCCGCGGCGCGGCTGCACCAGGTCGAGCGCGATGCTGGCGAGCCGGGTCAAGCCGAGGCTGCGCAAGTCCACGGTCTCGCCTTGCGCCATCCACTCTTCGGCGATGCCTTGAGCGAGGCGGCGGCTCGGCACCACCAGCGGCTGTTTCGCGGGCGTGCGCACGGGCTTGCCGTCCAGCGTAACGCGAAAGCCGTCCTCGCGCGTCGCGACTTCGGCGTTTTTATAGAATCGCCGCATCCCCTCAGTCGTCCTCGAACACGCCCTTGCCCTCGGATTCCTCGAAGCCGAAGAAGCGCCAGGTAGCCTTCATGTGGGGCGGCAGCGGCGCTGTGATGCTGAGCTCGCTTCCATCCGCGCGCGGCAGGATCAGGGTGCGGGCGTGCAGGTGCAGCTTGCGCGGCTCGGGCACGCCCTCGGGGCGAGACGCGGAACCGCCGTACTTGCCGTCGCCCAGGATCGGTGTTCCCAGCGCCACGCAATGGGCGCGGATTTGATGCGTGCGCCCGGTGATCGGCATGAGCGCCAGCCAAGAGACCTTGGCGCCCGCATGTGTTACCACCCGATAGCGCGTAACGGCGGGCTTGCCTTCATCCTCGTCGGGGGTGACACGCTCGCCGAGGCGGCCCGGCAGCTTTGCGAGCGCCAGGTTCACCGTACCCTCGCGCGGCTTCGGCAAGCCCACCACCGCCGCCCAGTAAATCTTGCGCGTGGTCTTGGTGCGGAAGGTGGCGGCGAGGCGGGCCGCGGCGGCGGCGCTGCGTGCGAGCACGAGCACGCCACTGGTGTCGCGGTCGAGTCGATGCACCAGACGCGGCCGCTCGGGTGCATCAAAGCGCAGCGCGTCCAGCAGCCCGTCGAGATGGCGCTCCATGCCGGTGCCGCCCTGCACGGCGAGTCCCGCCGGCTTGTTGATGGCGATCAGCTCGGCATCGCGGTAGAGGACGGCCGACTGCAGCAACTTTGTCTCGGTCGCGCTCGGCGCGGCAGACCGCGTCGGGATCGTGACGGACTCGGGCGTGCCGAGCGGCGGCACGCGCACGGTCTGGCCCGGCTGCACTCGGTCGCTCGCCTGGGCGCGCCTGCCATCGAGGCGCACTTGCCCTGTCCGCAACAATTTCTCGAGCCGGCCGTGGGTCAGTGCCGGAAAGTGCCGCTTGAACCAGCGGTCCAGCCTGATATCCCCGTCGCCGGCCGCGACGGACAGGAATCGCACGCCTCGATCGGGCGGGGTTGATGCCTCGCTGCTCATGGGGATACGCACCTGTTTCCGGTGCGCATCCTATTACCAAGGAAAGCCGTTTGCACGGCAGATGAGGCGTCGATGGACGCAAACGCGCTCAGATCACAAATCCGCGTATTTCACCAAGAGCCGCAATGCGGCAAGGCTAGCTTTGGTCGAGCCTCGCTCCGAATGTACGGAGATATTTCATTCCGGTATCGACCATGAGGGTGGCAATCGTCGCGTCGGGGCCCATTTGCTGCGCTACTCGCAGTGCCGCGACGACGTTGGCGCCCGTCGATGTGCCGACGAAAATCCCCTCTTCCCGCGCGAGGCGGAGCGCCATTTTCATGGCGTCCTCGGTAGAAACGCGCTCGATCTGATCGGGGACGCCGGAATCCCAGAGCGGCGGGACAAAGCCGATCCCGATTCCGTCGATCATGTGCGCGCCCGGCGCGCCTCCGGACAGGACCGGCGATTCCGCGGGCTCCACGGCGACGATCCGAATTTTCCGATTGTGACGGCGGAGCGTTTCGGCATTCCCGCGGAGAGAGGCGGCAGTGCCCACGCACTGGACGAAGCCGTTGATGTGGCCTTCCGTTTGAGCCCAGATTTCGGCCCCCATTTTTTGGTAGGCCGTTAGCTGGTCGGGATTGTCAAGCTGATTGGTCCAGAATCCGCCGGTTTCTTTCACGATCTCGGCCGCGGCCGCTATCATGGACCGAAACAGCTCCTGCGTCATGCGGCCGCCGTCGCTGGGAATCACTTTCAGTCTTGCGCCCAATATCCGCATATGGTCGAGCTTTTCGCGGGTGAAGGCATCGGAGGACACGATGTGCAACGGGTATCCCTTGACCGCGCAAACCAGCGAGAGCGATACGCCGGTGCTGCCGCCGGTGTATTCGACGACGGCGCCGCCCGGTGCGAGGCGCCCGTCCGCCTCGGCGGCTTCGATCATGGCGAGCGCCATGCGGTCTTTCATGCCGCCCGTGGGATTCTCGCTCTCGATCTTCAGCAGAATGCGGGCGCCGTTTCCGGGCACGACGTTGCGTAGCGGCAGGAGCGGGGTGTTGCCGATCCGCTCGAGGATGTTTCGCGGCGAGCCTCTCATGTCGCATGCCCTATTTCATATCAACTCTGTGTAGATACATATACCCATGACCGGTCCGAAGCAACCGCGAAAGACACTCAGAACTGATGCGCGCAGGCTGGTGGAGGTGTGCGCCGGCGTGAACAGCCGCCTAGCTGCTCGACGCATCACCCAGTATTTCGATCGCGAGCTCGCGGCCTCCGGCCTGTCCCTCGCGCAGCTTGGCCTTATGGCACAGATCGCCTCGGCCTCCGATGACACGCTGGGCGCGCTGGCGCACCGCAGCGGGCTCGAGCAATCGACCTTATCGCGCAATCTGCGCACGCTCGAAGCGGAGGGATTGATCGAGATCGTCGTTGCGGAAAGCGATCTGCGGCGCCGGGCGGTCTGGCTCACTGAGACGGGAGCTCGGCGCCTCGAGGCTGCGATCCCGCTTTGGCGGAAGGCGCAGGCAAGGTTGGCGCAACACCTCCCGCCAGACCTCGCGCGGCGCCTTGCTGATGCGGCCGAGGCGCTGGTCGAGGAATAGGCTCCGATCGATCCGCCCTTCAGGCCTTCCGCTTTTGGCGAAGCTTCTCCCAGTATTCGAGACGCTTCTTGATCTCGCGCTCAAAGCCGCGGTCGACGGGCTCGTACAGCGTGCGCCGGGGCAGCTCGTCGGGAAAGTGGCTCTGGCCGGAAAACGCGTCGGGCGCGCCGTGGTCGTACTCGTAGCCCTTGCTGTACCCGAGGTCGCGCATCAACCGGGTCGGCGCATTGAGGCTGTGCTTGGGCGGCATCAGCGATCCGGTTTCCTCGGCGAGGCGCTGCGCCGCGCCGAAGGCGACATAGGCGGCGTTCGATTTGGGCGCGCTGGCGAGATAGATCACCGCCTCAGCCAGCGCCAGCTCGCCTTCGGGCGAACCCATGCGGTCATAAGCCTCCCATGCCGCGATCGCCAAAGGCAAAGCCTGCGGATCGGCGAGCCCGATATCCTCGACTGCCATCCGCGTCATGCGTCGCGCCACATAGATCGGGTGCTCGCCGCCGACCAGCATGCGCGCGAGCCAGTAGAGCGCGGCATCGACGTCCGACGCGCGCACCGCTTTGTGCAGGGCGCTGATCAGGTTGTAGTGGCCTTCCTGCGCCTTGTCATAGAGCGGTGCGCGCCGTTGCACCGCGGCGGTGACGCCTGCGGCGTCAAGCGCTGCCGCGGGCGAGAGCGCCGCGAGTTCCTCCGCCAGGGTAATCAGGTAGCGTCCGTCCCCGTCGGCGATGGCGCGCACGGCCTCTCGACCGGCGGCGTCGACCGGCAGGCTCCGGCCGAGCGCTTTCTCGGCACGCTGCAGCAGGGTTTCGAGCGCGGCGTCGTCGAGCCGCCGCAGCACGAATACCTGGCAGCGCGAGAGCAGCGCCCCGTTCAACTCGAAGGACGGATTCTCCGTGGTGGCGCCGATAAGCGTGATGGTGCCGTCCTCCACATAGGGCAGAAATCCGTCCTGCTGCGCGCGGTTAAAGCGGTGGATTTCGTCGATGAACAGGAGCGTGCCTTGACCGCCGACACGCCGCTTCTTGGCCGCCTCGAACACCTTGCGCAAGTCCGCAACGCCGGAGAACACCGCCGAAAGCGGCTCGAAATGCATCGATGTGGCATCGGCGAGCAGCCGCGCGATCGTGGTCTTGCCGCAACCCGGCGGACCCCAGAGAATCATCGAGGAAAGACGATGCTGGGCCACCATGCGGCCGATCGGCGCATCGGGTCCCAGCAGGTGGTCCTGGCCCACCACCTCCGCGAGGCGGTGCGGACGCAGCCGGTCCGCAAGCGGTCTTGGGGCCTGATCCTCGAAGAGGCTCATCAACCTCGGACTGTGACCGAGAGCATTTGGTCGCCGCGCCGGATGCTCAAGGTCCAGTTCTCGCTGTTGCCGGCGACCGCCGTGCGCAACTCCGTCACGGTCGCGATCGAGCGCCGGTTCACGGCGATCACGATGTCGCCTTTGGCGACGCCGAGGCGTTCGGCAATGCTGCCGGACTTGACGTCAGTTACGATGACACCGTGTTCGGTGGTATCGAGGCCGAGCTCGTCCGCGAGTGCCGGATTGAGATTGGCGACCGTGGCGCCAGAAAGCGGATTGCGCCCGGCGATGCTTTGCACGTCGCGCGGCGGCTCCTCGGGCGGCGCCGCAAGAGTGACCGTGGCGTCGCGCTCGCGGTTCTGGTGCCAGAGCCGAAGCGTTGTGGTGCTGCCGACCGCCAGGGTCGCGACGCGAAAGCGCAAATCCTGCGGGTCGTCGACCTCGTGCCCGGCGATGGCGACGATCACGTCGCCCACATGCACGCCGCCGGCGTCGGCGGGACTTCGCGGCTGCACTTCCTTGACCAGGATGCCGCGTGGGTGATCGAGGCCCGCGGCCTGCGCGATCTCAGGCGTGACCGTCTGCCCCGTCGCGCCGAGCCAGGCCCGCACGATCGGCCCGCCGCTGCGTGCGCCCTCCAACTCGATGCGGACCATCGAGGTCGGTATCGCAAAGCCGATCCCGATCGATCCGCCCGATCGCGAGAATATCGCGGTGTTGATGCCGACCAGCTTCCCATCCACGTCGACAAGCGCGCCGCCGGAATTGCCGGGGTTGATCGCGGCGTCGGTCTGAATGAAGGAGCGGAAATCGCCGATCCCGACCGCGGTGCGGGCGAGGCCGGAGACGATACCGCTGGTCACGGTCTGGCCGACGCCGAAAGGATCGCCGACGGCGAGCACCAGGTCGCCGACCTGCAGGCTGTCGCTGTCGCCCATTTCCAGCACCGGCAGATCCTCTCCGGGCACGTCGATCTTGAGCACCGCGAGATCGGTGCGCTCATCCGAGCGCAGCACGCGCGCCGGAAATTCGCGCCGGTCCGCCAGGACCACGGTTATCTCCTGCGCCTGCGCGATCACGTGGTGGTTGGTGACGATCAGGCCGCCGGGGTCGAGGATCACGCCCGATCCCAGCGAATTCTGGATCCGCTCTTGCGGCACTCCGAAGGGTGAGCCGTCGCCGAAGAAGCGACGGAAGAACGGGTCGTTCGCAAAGGGTGATGCGGAAGATTGAACGAGCCGGCGCGAGAATACATTGACCACCGCTGGAGCAACCCGCTTCACGATCGGCGCAAAGGAAAAACGCAGCGCCTCGCGGGGGGGCGGCGCTGTTTGCGCGACGGCCGATACGACGCAGCCGAGCAGCATCGGCAGCAAAAGCAGAATGAATCTGGGCCTCATCGGCCAAGCATAGGGGAAGCAACGATAGGGCGCCAGCCGCGATGGAATGACGTTCGAAAGGAGTAAAGCCCTTTCGATTCACCTCACGCGTAGGCGCGCATGAGCGGATCCAGCGGGATGATGGGGGACTTGTCGGTGGGAACGCCGCCGCGACGAGTTCCGACCTCGATGTTGATCCACTTCTCCGCCAAGGCCGGCGGAAGACGCCGGCCATCGGCCAGCGAGAGCCAGATGCGGAGGAGGTGGCGACGCTGCTCTTGCTGTGGACGGTCGAGGTAGGCCGTGCGCGAGTGGAAAACCACGTGGTTCTGCAGGAATTGAATATCTCCGGGCTCGAAATGCAGGCGCAGGCAGAATTCATCTTCCTCGCAGATCGCATAGTAGTATTCAAGCGCCTCGCGCTGAGCATTCGACATGCGCGGCGCCTCGGGAAAGCGCGATAACGAGTCGATATACTGCCGGACGGGCGAATAGCCCGTGAACAGGTTCTCATGCCAGGAAAAGAGCGGCACTCCGAACCACGGCTTCTTGCCTGGTGGAACCTCGCCACGCCGATCCATGTAAATCGGCTTGTAAAGTTCATCGAGCAGGTCGGGTCGGCGTCGCATCAACTCGTCATGCACGGAAATGCCGCTGACGATCATGCTCTCGCCGCCGGCTTGCGCCCGGTTGATGCAGAGCAGCGCCACCACGTCGCAGGAGTCCGTGTGAAAGCAAAGCTCGGCGTTGGTCTGCGTGATCCGCTTGTTATGCTCCTCCACCTTGTCGCCGAGGTCGATGACGTGGCCGATCAGGTGGCCGTTCCGGTTTTGGGTTACGGGGTCGCCGATATGGCGGCATAGACCCCAGTAGATGCGGATCAGCGTTTCGCGGTCATAGCGCTCGACTGGAAGTCCCTTGATGTAGCCGAAGCCGAGACCCGAGCGGATCTGCGCCCGCAGCGCGCCAAGACGCGTGGTCAAGCGTTCGAGCTGGAACGCGTCGCGGTCGATCTCGGGGATCGCGAGACCGCGCGCGCGGGTATTCCACACCGCGTCCTCGATTTCCATGATATCGGATTCTTCGAGCCGGCAGATCCAATCGTCGCGATTCAGCACCTGCGGCACGGTCCAGGCAAAGCTGCCGCCAATGGGAGCGCCAGGCATCGCTGGCATCTCGGAGCCGCGATCCACCGTCAATCCCCCTACCGTCGCCGGTCCATGCTGGGTGGTGCCACGATCGGCGCTGATCCTGGCGAACCCTGCGTCATTTCGCAAATTTTACTTTTTTATGGAAAGTATTTTATAATATTATCAATAGATCGGTGACTAATGCTCAAGAAATTACCGAGTTTGGAGCGGCTTCGCGCGTTGCGCGAGGTGGCGCGCACCGGCGGATTCTCTGCGGCGGCGGATGCCCTTGCGATCACGCAGCCGGCCGTTAGCAATCAGATTCGGCTACTTGAGGAACAGCTTGGGGTCACGCTCCTCGAGCGAGTTGGCAGGCGGGTCGCGCTGACGCACCAGGGCGAGATCCTCGTTGGTGCAGCCGCTCGAGCTTTCAAAGAGCTTGAGGTCGCGATCGAAGAGATTTCGCGGATGCAGGCGGAGATCATGGGGGTGTTGGTCGTGGCTGCGGGTCCGACAGTGACCCGACATTTGCTTCCGCCGGTGATGGCCGATCTGCGCACGCGCCACCCCGGCATAGACGTGCGCGTGCTGATGGGCAATGCCGACGTGTTGATTTCAGGAATTGTCGACGGCGTGACCGATCTGGGATTGTTCACCGGACCGGTCCGCCATTCGCAACTCCGGGGCAGTCTGTTCTATCAAGATCGCTTTGTGCGTATTACCCCGCCGGCCAAGGCGCATGTACTGAGACGCATCCAGCCTCGGGACTTGGAGGGGAGGGAACTTGTTCTTTACGAGAGCGGCGGATCGGCGGTTCGCCGCGTGATCGATGACTGGCTCGATGCGGCAGACCGGAGTCGCATTCGGGTAACCGATATAGGGAGTGCCGACGCGCAAGTGGCCTTTGTTCGCGCTGGTTTGGGGTGGGCGATAATCCCCGAGATTGCCGCGCGAGAAGACGCTCAAGCGGGGCGCATCGACGTCCTTGAGCTCGATCCGCCGTTAACGCGCGACCTGATGCTGATCTGGCGTGCCGACCGCGCGGCACGACCAATCGTAGCAGCGGCGTTGGCCTCGTTTGCAGTTCACGCCGCGGCTGCACCGGGCACTTAGACGCGCAATAAAGCTCTCTAGGCCGCGAGCCAGTTGCGCCGCTTGCCGAAGCGCGGTGCCGCCGTCGCCGGGGCGAGGTGGCACAAAACCGTGTCGGGCTCGGCGTTGCGCGCGCCGAGCGGCAGCGCCAGCAGGCGGAATGCGATATTGCCGTCGTGGGTCGGCAGGCGCTGCAGCTCCTCGAGCGGCGCCGCCGCCGCGAGCGCGGCGCGGCCCACTTCGATCATCCATTCGACTGCGTAGGAACCGCTGTCGATCGCCTCTTGCAAGGTGGCGCTGGCCGTTCCGAGCCGTGCAACGCCACCAATGCTGGGATGGCGGTTGGGGTAGCCGGGCGTGCACGCGAAGGCGATCATCAGGGTACCGGGCCAGCGCTGCGAGACGAAATCCCGATCGACCGCGCTCACCGCCGGGTAAACCAATTCCCCGCAGAGCGAGCGCCAGTAGGCGGCAATGTCCGGGAATTCAGTGGCCGCTGCCTCAACCGGGGCCGGCGACGTCTCAGGCGCGTTCGTGGACGAGGCCGAGGGCGTCTCCACCGGCGAGAGCTCGCCCGAGCTGTGCACGATGCTGAGCGCGGGCACGAAGGGCGTTGTGTCCTCGACCGGCGCAACGAACGTATAAGGTTCCGCTTCGAGGGCCTCCGCGGTCGAAGTTTCCGCGACTGAGGGAACGATCGCATCCGCCCCAAGTTCCAGAATTTCCGCCGGCAGGGGTTCTTCAACCGGCGCGAAGATCGTATCCGGTGCGGCTTCGTCGGCTTCCGTGGTCGTGATCTCCGCGACCGGCGTCACGGCCGTCTCGGTCGGAGCTTCGAGATACTCGATGCCGAATTCTGCCTGCTCCGGTGCGGGCGCAACGATCGCTTCGACTGTCTCGCGAAGCTCCATGACCGGCTCTGCGATCGGCTCGTGCGCGATGGTATCGGCCGGAAACACCACGGCCGGTGGGACCTCAATCGCGGTTTCGACCGGGGAGTCATCTAGAGCGGTGATTAGCGCTTCAGGGGCGTCCCCGGCGACCGCGAACGGCGGTAGGGGAGCCGCTTGCCCCTCCTCCTCCGGTTCGGACACGACGGCTGGAGGCGTCTTTGCGGCCTGACGCGCCAAATGGCGCGTTAGATCGCCGGACTTGCGCGCCGGCGAGGTAGCGGCCAGGCTCGGCTTCTCGCCCTTGCGGCTGCGAACTTTAATCGAGATCGCCGTAAGGCTCGCCGCCGGCGGCGGTGGGTCCGCGCTCGGATGGACGCCTTCGACGGTTTCGTTCATGTTCCGGGCTCCGGCATAGGGGCGCAACTCGGCTCGGCGCACGACGCGGCGAGGGGTTGCAAACAGACGCATGCACTGCCGACCCGCGCAGGCACAACTGTCGCCAGATAGTGATCGAGCGCGTCGACCATCAATTGCCGAGTGCTCGATTGCAGCTTGGCGGCGGCCAAGTTGAGGCGGAAGTGCCGGTCGCGGTCGAGTAGCACCGTTTTCCGGACCGCCTTGGGCTTGCGCGGCTCTCGGTTCGCGATCGCCGCCACGGGCAGCACGATTGGTTCCTCGGGGATGCTGAAGTCGTCAGCCAAGAGCCCGAGTGTCGGAAAGCCCTTCCTGGAGAGGAGCGCTCCGGTAAGAGAAGCGGGGGTCCTCATTGTGCGCTCACCGAAACGGGCGGTAGGGACTCGGGATCCGCGCCGTTGGGCGCAACCAATGCGGCGTCACTCGCCAGCAATGTGCGATGCTCGCCGAGCAGGCGGCGGTAGAGATATTCCCAAAGCATTGCAATCTCGCCCGCGGCGCGCGGCTCGCCCGGAATTTCCATCACGGTGCGGCCATCGATCATGCTGGCGGCGAAGGCGGTGCGCTGATGGATGATCGCGGGTGCCAGTGTCCCGTGCTGCGAAAGCGCCATCACCGCCTCGCTGGTGATGCGGGCGCGCGGCGCGGCGCCGTTGATCACGAATACCAGCGGCTTCTTATGCCGCTCCACCAGTTCGACGGTTGCGCCGGCGGCGCGGAGATCGTGCGGGCTCGGTCGCGCCGGTACGACGATGATGTTGGAGACCTGCACGACCTCGGAAATCGTGGCCTCGATTGCCGGAGGCGTGTCGATCACCAGCATCTTGATGCCGAGCGCCTGCATCCGCGCAATGTCGTCGGCCAACCGCTCGGCTCCGGTGCGGGCGAAGAGCGGCGTCTCGGCGGTTCGTGCGTTCCACCATTCGGCAAGGCTGCCCTGCGGGTCGGTGTCGACCAGCGCCACGGGACCGACCCCGCGTCGATCCGCCTCCACGGCGATGTGACCGGCGAGCGTGGTCTTGCCGGACCCGCCTTTCTGCGATGCGACCGCAATAACGTACATGTGCTCTCTCTCCTTGGACGGATAGGCGGGTAGCCGAGCCTAACCCGAAGCCGACGAGTCCGACACAAGTAATAGGAGAGATTTTAGCGACTTTTTCCTAGTTCTTGACGCCGGCAAGTCCGAGATTGCGCTCAATTAATCAATGGATTGATTAATATCCGGTTAGCGTCGCGTCCTTCTCGCAATGACGCAGCGTCTCAAAAGGGCGTTGTGGACAAAGGTATTCAGCCGGTATTGCAGAAAGCCTGATCGAAGCTCGCGATCAGCGCTGCGTCAAGCTCGGCCATCCCCGCGATTATTCCCTGCGCCGCCAACGAGGTGACGGCGTGCTCTCTAATGCCGCACGCGACAATTCCCCGATAATGCGCGAGGTTGGGGTCAAGATTGATCGCCACGCCGTGGTATGTCACCCATTGGCGCACCCGCACCCCGATCGCTGCGATCTTGCTCTCGCGCCCCTGGGGCTCGGCAATCCACACGCCGACCCGGCCCTCGCGCCGCTCACCCCTCAGGTTGAACCGCGCCAGCGTGCGGATCATCCACTCCTCAAGCCCGTGCACGAAGCAGCGGACGTCGAGGGAGCGGCGCTTCAGGTCCAACATCACATAGGCGACGCGCTGGCCGGGCCCGTGATAGGTGAGCTGGCCGCCCCGACCGGTGCGGTAGACCGGCAGCAAGCCGGGCTGCAGCAGGTCATCCATGCGGGCGCTGGTGCCGGCGGTGTAAAGGGCAGGATGCTCCAGCAGCCAAACCAATTCCGGCGCCTCGCCGGCGCGGATCTGCGCGACCCGCCGCTCCATCTCGGTCACGGCCTGCTCGTAGGGGATGGGGAGATCGCTTACCCGCCATTCGAGCGCCGGCCGCTCACCGTCCATTTCCTGTGCTCCGTCTCGCTCTCGGCCGCCGGCCGCGCCGGGGCGGGGCTGGGCTGGGCGCGGGGAATATCGCCCCGGCTTTCCTTGCTATGGAAGCCCGGATTTGGTAATCACGCCCGCCACCGACGGCCATCCTAGCAGCCGCCGTGCTTGCGGTCGTGGCGGAATTGGTAGACGCGCAGCGTTGAGGTCGCTGTGGGGGAAACCCCGTGGAAGTTCGAGTCTTCTCGACCGCACCAGTCTTTTGAGCGAGGCTCGGCGAGCCCGATTTGCCCGCGCCTGCCGCTTCCCTTATGAAAAGGTGATGCCTTCGCCGCTGGCGCATTCGACCGCCGCGGCGGCGCGGGCACGGTAGGCCCTATGGGAGGCGAGGCAATGGTCGACGATCTGCACGACAGCGCGCTTGAGTACCACCGCTTCCCCGTGCCCGGGAAGATCGGCGTGGTCGCGACCAAGCCGCTCGCCAATCAGCGCGATCTGGCGCTCGCCTATACGCCGGGCGTGGGCGATGCGTGCAATGCCATCGTTGCCGATCCCGCCGAGGTCTTCGGGCTCACGGCGCGAGGCAATCTCGTGGGCGTCATCACCAACGGCACAGCCGTGCTGGGGCTGGGCCCGATCGGCCCGCTCGCCGCCAAGCCGGTGATGGAAGGAAAGGGAGTCCTGTTCAAGAAATTCGCGGGCATCGATGTCTTCGACATCGAGATCAACGAGCGCGACCCGGACCGGCTGGTCGAAGTCATCGCGGCACTCGAGCCCACCTTCGGCGGCATCAATCTCGAGGACATCAAGGCGCCCGAATGCTTCGACATCGAGGCGAAGCTGCGCCGGCGCCTCAATATCCCGGTCTTTCACGACGACCAGCACGGCACCGCGATCATCGTCGCGGCCGCGATCCGCAACGGGCTGCGCCTCGTCGGCAAATCGCTCGACCGCGTGAAGCTCGTGACCTCGGGCGCGGGTGCGGCGGCGATCGCCTGCCTCGATCTGCTGGTCGATATGGGGCTCAAGGTCGAGAACGTCATCGTGACCGACCGCTATGGCGTCGCTTATCGCGGCCGCAAGGAGGAGATGGACCCGCGCAAGGACCGCTACGTCAAGGACACCCGTGCCCGCACTCTCGCCGATGTGATCGGCGGCGCCGACGTGTTTCTAGGCCTCTCCGCGCCCGACGTGCTGAAACCCGAGATGGTGAAAAGCATGGCCGAGAAGCCGCTGATCCTGGCGCTCGCCAATCCGGTGCCGGAGATTCTGCCGGAGGCGGCGCGCGCGGCCCGGCCCGACGCGATCATCGCGACCGGGCGAACCGATTTCCCGAACCAGGTCAACAACGTCCTCTGCTTCCCGTTCATCTTCCGCGGCGCCCTTGACGTGGGGGCGACCGCGATCAACGAGGCGATGAAGATCGCCTGCGTCGAGGCGCTGGCCAGTTTGGCGCTGGCGCCGCCTTCGGACGTGGTGGCGGCGGCCTATGGAGACGGACCACTCACTTTCGGGCCCGACTACATCATCCCGAAACCCTTCGACCCTCGCTTGATTCTCGAACTCGCGCCCGCGGTCGCCAAGGCCGCAATGGAAAGCGGGGTCGCGACGCGGCCGATTCACGATTTCGACGCTTACCGCCAGCGCTTGACGCAATTCGTGTTCCGCTCGGGCCTCGCCATGAAGCCGGTGTTCGAGCGCGCGCGCAGCGCACCCAAGCGGATCGTATACGCCGAAGGCGAGGACGAGCGCGTGCTGCGCGCGGTGCAGCAGGTGCTCGATGACGCGCTCGCCAAGCCGATCGTGATCGGCCGTCGGCAGGTGGTGGAGCGGCGGATCGAGCGGCTAAATTTGCGAATGAAGCTCGGTGAAAACGTGGAGCTTTGCGATCCCGAGAATGATCCGCGCTTCACTTCCTATTGGACGCTTTATCATCAATTGATGGAGCGCAAGGGCGTGGCACCGGATTTCGCGCGCGGCCTGGTGCGCACGCGCAACACGGTGATCGCGGCCTTGATGGTCCGGCGCGGCGAGGCGGATGCCATGCTCTGCGGCGCGATCGGGCAGTATCACCGACATCTCAAGCACGTGATCGACATTCTGGGCCTGCTGCCGGGCGTGACCGCGCCGTCGGCGCTCAGCGTCATCATCCTGCCCAGGGGGACGTTTTTCCTCTGCGACACTTACGTGGTGGCGGACCCGAGCGTCGAGCAGATCGTCGAGATGACCTTGCGCGCCGCGGACGCGGTGCGGCATTTCGGGCTTGAGCCCAAGGCGGCACTCCTGTCGCACTCCAATTTCGGCGCATCGGAGAACGCGTCCGCGCGCAAGATGCGCGACGCCTTGTCGGCGATCCGGGCGCGCGCGCCCGCGCTCGAAATCGAGGGCGAGATGCACGCGGACGCCGCGGTATCGGAAGAAATCCGCGCCCGCATCTTCCCGAATTCCCGGCTCAAGGGTACCGCCAACCTGCTGATCATGCCGACGCTCGATGCCGCCAACATCGCCTTCAACGCGGTCAAGGTTCTGGGCGACGGGCAGGCGGTGGGGCCGCTGCTGCTGGGGGTGGGGAAGCCCGCGCACATCATGACCCCGTCGGTCACGGTACGCGGCCTCCTCAACATGACGGCGATCGCGGTCTATGACGCACAGGTCTCGGGTGGTGCCTCGTGAGCATCCCCGACGATGCGGCGCTGCTGGCCACCGCCAAAAAGGCAATGCAGCGGGCCTATGCGAAATACTCGGGTTTCCAGGTGGGTGCCGCGTTGCTGACGGTCCGGGGTGGACTGTTCGTGGGCTGCAACGTCGAGAATATGTCATCGCCGCTCGGCATTTGCGCCGAACGCAACGCGATCGCGGCGGCGGTGGCGGCGGAAGGACCGGCGATGCGCGTGGCTCGGCTCGCGGTCGCCGCGCAATCGCAGGGAACGCCTCGGCCCTGCACGCCCTGCGGCGCCTGCCGCCAGGTCATCGTGGAATTTGGCGGCGACGCGACGGTGCTCTATCTCGGCGATGATCTGGCGCTGGTGCGCACGGTCGCGCGCGAACTGCTGCCGCAGGCCTTTGCCTTCGATCCGCCGATGCGGCACTGACGGATTCGGGCCGGCCGCCGGATTCCGATCAGACCGAACGGATCACCAGGGTGCCTGCCATCATGTCGTGCAGCGCCTGCTTCTTCTCGGTCCAGCCCGCCATCATGAAGCCGATCAAGAGGATCACGGCAGAGATAAGCTTGCCGAAGTAGCGGCCGGTCGCCTGACCGAAGCTGATGCGCCCTCCGTCGAGATTGGTGACCTTTATCGAGAGCGCGCGCTTGCCTATCGTCGCCTGTGCCGTCCCCGATTCTTGAAGCGCGAAGTAGAGCCAGATCGCGACCATCCACAGTATGTACGCCAGGGCCGCGACGGCACCGCCCGCACCGCTCCCGGAATTGACGGCCGCGCTGATGATCACATTGATGATGATGCCCGGTATCAGCAGCACCAGATCATCGATGATCAGCGCGAGAAAACGCCGCCAGAACCCAGCATAAAGCGCGGCACCGGCGTTTGCGGTGATATTGACCATCTTAACCCCCCTGTTGCAGTGCGTATCAAATCGATATCTACAATGAGCGGATCACCAGGGTGCCGGCAATCATGTCGTGCAACGCCTGCTTCTTAGCGGTCCAACCAGCCATCATGAATGCAACTCCGAACGGAACCATGTACGAAATAATTTTGGCGAAGAACCGACCGTTTGCCCGGCCAAATCCAAGCCTGTTGCCGTCATGGTCGGTCACTTTTATGGACAGAGCTTGCTTCCCAAGCGTCGCTTGCGCAGGTCCCGATTCCATTAACGTCCAGTACAGCCAAACCCCAACGACAAAAAGCAAAGCAACGAGTATAAACACGGGCCTTATCGCGCCGTCGTCCGTTTCCGGGCTTCCTACAACCGCTGCCAATGCCGCGAGCACGATTCCTCCCGCAACGTCGACAACAATTCCATCAATGATGACGGCGATCACTCGACGCCAAAACCCCGCATACAGCGTGGTTCCAGAGTAGGCCGTGCTGCTCATCGCTGTTCCCCCTGTGCATTCGTCGCGTTCCCCCGCGAAGATGACGACCACTATTGCAGAGCGCGAGAAACGCGTAAACCCCGACTCATTCAATGCGCGCGCACAACGAGGCAGCGCGAAAATAGGTCGTGCAATGCCTGTTTTTTGGGCGTGAAGGCGGCGACGAGGAAACCGATGCCGAGCGTCGCCTTGGAGACCATCTTGCCGAGCTGACGTCCGAAACAGCGCCAGAAGCCTACGCGGCGTCCCTCCATATCCGTCACCTTGATCCCAATGATCCGCTTGCCAATGGTCGCTTGATGCTTGCCGGATTCAAGAAATGCGTAATAGAGCCAGAGAATACCGAAATAAAGCACGGGGAGGCCGATCGATAATTTGGTCAAGCGTTCGAGATAGCCGTTCTCGGCGGCGATCGGGTCGTCGCCAGTCAGGATCTCGAAGGCGCCGAGGCCGTAGATAATCGCCGTGAGCGGCACGAGGATGATCGCGTGATCGATCAGGAAAGCCGCTGCGCGGCGCCAGAAGCCGGCGTAGCGGACGGTTGGCGCGACAGGCGCGGCATCGGTCGTGATGGCGGTCAATGCTGCTCCCCGGAACGCTGTTCGCGTCACAGGAACTATTGCAAACCCAGTGTGGCGGCGCAACCGCCGCCGTGCTTTCGAGCGCCGGCGGTTGCCGTTACACTGGCGTGACGCACGGTGACGGATCGCACGACCGGAGGCACCATGGCGAGCAACCGCTATCCCACGCTGGACTTCGACCTCGGCCCCGAGATCGACATGCTGCGCCAGAGCGTGGCGAGTTTCGCCGCGGCCGAGATTGCGCCGATCGCCGACGAGATCGACCGCAGTGACGAGTTTCCGCGCGCGCTTTGGCCGGAAATGGGAAAGCTCGGTCTGCTCGGCATCACCGTCGAGACCGAATACGGCGGCAGCGGCATGGGCTATCTCGCGCACTGCGTTGCCATGGAGGAGGTGAGCCGCGCCTCCGCCTCGGTTGGTCTCTCGTACGGCGCGCACTCCAATCTCTGCGTCAATCAAATCCGCCGCCATGGCAGCGAGGCACAGAAGCGGCGTTATCTGCCGAAGCTGATGTCCGGCGAGCACGTGGGAGCGCTTGCCATGAGCGAGCCGGGTGCCGGATCGGACGTCGTAAGCATGCGGCTTCGCGCCGAGCCGCATGGCGACCGCTTCGTGCTGAACGGGACCAAGCTCTGGATCACCAACGGACATTACGCCGACACGCTGGTGGTCTACGCCAAGACCGACCCCAATGCCGGCGCGCGCGGCATTACCGCCTTCCTGATCGAAAAGGGCATGAAGGGCTTCAAGCCCGCGCAGAAGCTTGACAAGCTGGGGATGCGGGGATCGCCCACCTCGGAACTCGTGTTCGAGGATTGCGACGTGCCCGCCGAAAACGTGCTCGGGCGGGTGGACCAAGGGGTGCGCGTGCTGATGAGCGGTCTCGATTACGAGCGCGCGGTGCTGGCCGCGGGGCCGATCGGCATCATGCAGGCCTGCTTCGACGTGGTGCTGCCCTATGTGCATGAGCGCAAGCAGTTCGGTCAGGCGATCGGCGAGTTCCAGCTCATGCAGGGGAAGCTCGCCGACATGTACACGACCATGAACGCCTGCAAGGCCTATGTGTACGCGGTGGCGCGCGCCTGCGACCGCGGCCAGACCGCGCGCAAGGACGCCGCCGGCGCCATTCTCTATGCCGCCGAGAAGGCGACCTGGATGGCGCTCGAGGCGATCCAGTGCTTGGGCGGCAACGGCTACATCAACGAATTTCCGACGGGCCGACTGCTGCGCGACGCGAAGCTCTACGAGATCGGCGCCGGCACCTCGGAAATTCGCCGCATGCTGATCGGCCGCGAGCTGTTCCAAGAGACGCAGTAATCGGCTCGAGGTGAAGATGCACAGTGAGACGACGAGGCGGTGAGTAGGAGTATTTGAACCCTCACCGTCTCACTGTGAGTTCTCGTCGACCTCGCGCTGCAAGGCCGCAATCAGCGTGCCGAGCGTCGGTGCTTCGTCGGGCGTCGGGATGATGATGGAGATGCCTAGCGCCTCAGGGTCCGCCATGGGCGCCGCCTCGCTGTCGTCTTGACCGGAATCCCTTTGGGCAGAGTAGTATCGTGCTGCAACTTTGAAATACGGTGCAAGGGCCATGAGCAGGAAGCTGATTTCCTCGGGATCACGCTTCGAGCGGGAGTGGGGCTACAGCCGCGCGGTGGTGGATGGCGAATGGGTGTTCGTCTCGGGCACCACCGGCTTCGACTATCGCGCCATGACGATCGAACCCGGCGTCGAGGCGCAGACTCGGCAGGCCTTCCGCAATATAGAGATGGCGCTCTCGGAAGCGGGTGCCACCCTCGCCGACGTGGTCCGCGTGCACTACTATCTGCCCGACGCCAAGGATTGGCCCCAAGCCGCGCCGGTGCTGGGCGAGGTGTTCGGCGCCATTCGACCGGCCGCGACGGCGCTCATCTGTGACTTGATCGATCCGCGCATGCGGATCGAGATCGAGGTCACCGCGCGACGAAAGGAAAAGTGATGCCCACCGTCTTCATCACCGGCGCCGGACGCGGCCTTGGGCTTGAATTTGCCCGACAATACGCGGCGGAAGGCTGGCGGATCATCGCCACGATTCGAGACATGACCAAGGCCGCCGATCTCAAGGATGCGGCGCCCGAGGTCGAGATTCACTGTCTCGACGTCACGGATCACGGCGCGCTGGTGGCGCTCGGGCGGTCGCTCGCGGGCGATGCGATCGACGTGCTGATCGCCAATGCCGGCGTGGCGCTGGGGCGCGAGATGGCGATCGACCGCATCGACGAGACGGTGTGGCTCGATAGCATCCGCATCAACACGATCGCGCCGCTCGCGACCGCGGCGGCTTTGCTGCCGGCGGTGCGGCGCGGTACCGGCAAGCGGCTGGTCGCGATCTCGAGCCGGCTCGGGTCGATCGGCTCGAACCAAGACGGCGGCCTCTATGTCTACCGCTCGTCGAAGGCGGCGCTCAATGCAAGCTGGCGCTCGCTCGCCCTCGACCACCGCGAATTCATTGCCGTGGTGCTCCATCCCGGCTGGGTCAAGACCGACATGGGCGGCGCCTCGGCACCGGTGGTTCCCAAGGACAGCGTTGCCGGCATGCGGCGCGTGATCCAGCGCCTGAGCGCCACCGACAGCGGCAAGTTCTTCGATTACAACGGCGGCGAGATTCCCTGGTAGACGATGCTCACCCCCGAGCAAGCCGGCATTCGCGACACCGCGCGTGCCTTCGCCGCCGAGCGGTTGAAGCCGTTCGCGGCGGATTGGGACCGCGATGCGCATTTTCCGAGAGAGGCGCTCACCGAGATGGGCAAGCTCGGCTTTCTCGGCATGATGGTGCCGGAGGAGTATGGCGGCGCCGGTGCCGATCACGTCGCCTATGCGTTGGCACTCGAGGAAATTGCCGCCGGCGACGCCTCCTGCTCCACCGTCATGAGCGTGCACAACTCGGTCGGCTGCCTGCCGGTATTGAAATTCGGCAGCACCGAGCAGAAGGAGCGCTTCCTCCGACCGATGGCACGCGGTGATCTGCTGGCGGCGTTCTGCCTGACCGAGCCCGATGCCGGCTCCGACGCGGCTGCGATCCGCACCCGCGCCGAGAAGCGCGGCAACCGCTATGTACTCAATGGCACCAAGCAGTTCGTGACCTCGGGTTCGAACGCCGATCTCGCGGTTGTATTCGCTGTCACCGACCCAAAGGCCGGCAAGAAGGGGATCAGCGCCTTCCTGGTTCCGACGAAGAGTCCGGGCTATCGCGTGGCGAAACTCGAAAAGAAGCTGGGCCAGCGCGCTTCCGACACCGCGCAGCTCGTTTTGGAGGAGCTGGAGCTGACACCCGATTTGATGTTGGGCGAAGAGGGGCAGGGCTACCGGATCGCGCTCTCCAATCTCGAGGGCGGACGGATCGGCATCGCCGCACAATCGATCGGTATGGCGCGCGCAGCCTACGAAGCGGCACTCGCTTATGCCAAGGAGCGGACGGCATTCGGCATGCCGATCATTCAGCATCAGGCCGTGGCGTTTCGCCTCGCGGACATGGCGACCCAGATCGAAGCGGCGCGCCAATTGATGCTGCATGCGGCGGTGCTGCGCGATGCCGGGCAACGCTGCATCAAGGAGGCGTCGATGGCGAAGCTCTTCGCCTCGGAAATGGCGGAGCGCGTGTGCTCGGGGGCGATCCAGACTCTCGGCGGCTACGGCTACCTCGCCGATTTTCCGCTGGAGCGCATCTACCGCGACGTGCGCGTGACGCAAATCTATGAAGGCACCAGCGACATCCAACGCCTGGTGATTGCCCGCGAGATCGGCGCCGAATGAGGCGCTCGATCGACCATCTCGTGCTCTGCGTGCGCGATCTCGATGCCGCGTGCAACTTCTATCGGAGCCTGGGTTTCACTCTGACGCCCCGGGCACGCCACCCCTGGGGCACCGAGAACAGTCTGGTGCAGCTTCGGGGCAATTTCCTCGAACTGCTCGCGATTGGCGACGCTAGCGGAATCACGCCGCCGGCGCCGGGGCACTTCAGCTTCGGCGCCTTCTGCCGCGACTTTCTCGCACAGCGCGAAGGTATGGCGATGCTGGTGTTCGCGAGCGAGAACGCGAGCGCCGACCGCGCGGAATTCATGGCGCGCGGACTCAAGACCTATGCGCCGTTCGATTTTTCGCGCCGGGCAAAGCTCCCCGACGGCAGCGAGGCCACCGTCGCCTTCTCGCTCGCCTTCGCGACCGATCCGCGCATGCCCGATGTGGCCTTCTTCACCTGTCAGCAGCACGCGCCGCAGTATTTCTGGAAGCCGGAGTATCAGCGTCACGCGAACGGCGCGCGGCGCGTTGTCGAGGTGGTGATGGCGGCCTCCGATCCCGCGAGCCTCGCTGATTTTTTTGCGCGGCTCGTCGAGCCTTCAGCGCTGAAGCAGGGCGAGGGCCGGCTTGCTGTGGCTCTCGAAGGCGGGACACTGCTCATTCTCGATAAGGCGCGGCTCGCCGAGCGGTTTCCCGGCCTCTCCCTGGCTGGCTTTCCTGCCGCGTCCGCGTTCATGGGGTACTCGATCGAGGTCGATGACCTCGACAGGCTATCGGCGCTGCTGCAGCGGAACGGCGCGGCCTTCACGCGGGGGCCTGGCCGGTTGCGGATCGAGCCAGCGCAGGCCTTTGGCATCGCAGTCGAGTTCCAGACCGAAAGCTAGATCAACCCGCCTTCAGTGCCTCGAGATAGAGTTCGCGGTCGATGTTGCCGCCGCTCAGCACCACCGCGACCCGCTTGCCGCGCATCTGCTCTTTCTCCTTGAGCAGCGCCGCGAGCGCCGCCGCGCCCGCGCCTTCGGCGACATTGTGAGTGTCGGTGAAGAGATGCCGCATCGCGGCTTTGATCTCGTTGTCACTGACGGTGACGATGCGCTCGGCGCCCTTGGCGATAAGCTGAAGCGCCTCGGGGACCGGCACTCGGCAGGCCATGCCGTCCGCCATCGTATCGGCGGAATTGGTGGAGACGGGCTTGCCCGCGGCCAAGGAGAGCGCATAGGCGGGCGCGGCCTCGGCGCAGACGCCGATCACCTTGGTCCTAACCCCGAGCGCGTCGCGCGCGGTGATAGTGCCGCAGATGCCGGAGCCGAGGCCGATCGGCACATAGACGGCGTCGAGATCGTGAACCGCGCGGAATAGCTCGAGACCATAGCTTGCGACACCCCGCACCAACTCCGGCGCATAGGAGGGCATAGCGTGAAGGCCGCGCTCGCGAGCGAGCGAGCCTGCGTACTCGTAGGCTGCCTGGAAATCATGCCCGTGCTCGATCAACTCGGCACCGAGCGCGCGTATTGCCGCGTTCTTCTCGCGGCTGTTGCCGCGCGGGACCACAATGACCGCGGGAATGCCGTGACGCTTGGCGGCAAGCGCGACGCTTTGCCCGTGATTGCCTCTCGTGGCCGCGATCACGCCGGGAACCTCCGGTTCCCTGCGCTTCAGCTCCGCCATGTAGACGAGGCCGCCGCGGACTTTGAAGGCGCCGATCGGCGTGTGATTCTCATGTTTGACGAAAACCTCGGCTCCCGCGCGCTCGCGCAGCAACGGCCAGGCGATTGCTGGCGTCGGCGGCACCACCGCGCGCACCAGTTCCGCGGCCTCATCCAACTCGGAAAGTTGCGACATGACCACTCCGTGGGTTGTTGCCGCCATTTCCCGGTTTTTCGCTTGCGGGGTCAAGCGGTCTTGAGCAAGGTTGCGTCGGGATGACCGTCCTCAAGACCGCCCTCGATACGCGCTCCGAGCAGTTTCGCGCCAACGCCGAGGCCATGCGGGCACAGGTGGCGGACCTCAATCGCGTGGTGGCCGAAATCCGCATCGGCGGCGGCTCGGCGGCGCGCGAGCGGCACTTGGCGCGCGGCAAGCTGCTGCCGCGCGACCGCGTGCGCACCTTGCTCGATCCCGGCGCGCCGTTTCTCGAATTGTCGCAGCTCGCGGGCTACCGCATGTATTCCGATGACGTGCCCGCCGGCGGCATCATCACCGGGATCGGCCCGGTGATGGGGCGTGAATGCGTCGTCATCGCCAACGACGCCACGGTCAAGGGCGGCACCTACTATCCCGTCACCGTGAAGAAGCACCTGCGCGCCCAGGAAATCGCGCGCGAGAACAACCTGCCCTGCCTCTATCTTGTCGATTCCGGTGGCGCCAATCTGCCGAACCAGGACGACGTGTTCCCGGATCGCGAGCACTTTGGCCGCATCTTCTATAACCAGGCCACCATGTCGGCGGCGGGCATACCGCAGATCGCGGTGGTCCTGGGCTCCTGCACCGCGGGCGGCGCCTATGTGCCGGCGATGTCGGACGAGAGCATCATTGTCAAAGGGCAGGGAACGATCTTCCTCGGCGGGCCGCCGCTGGTCAAAGCGGCGATCGGCGAGGTGGTGACCGCGGAAGAGCTGGGCGGTGCCGAAGTGCATGCGCGCGTTTCCGGCGTGGTCGATCACATGGCGCAAGACGATGCGCATGCACTCGGCATTGCCCGGCGGATCGTCGGTAATCTCAACCGAACGAAGCCGATCTCGCTCGATCTCGCCCGGCCGGCGGAACCTCTTTATGATCCGCAAGAGATCTATGGGGCGGTGCCGACAGACCTTCGGCGGCCCTACGATGTGCGCGAGGTGATCGCCCGCATCGTCGACGGCAGCGTGCTCGACGAATTCAAGCGGCTCTACGGCGAGACCCTGGTCACGGGATTCGCGCGCATCGAGGGTTATCCCGTCGGTATCGTCGCCAACAACGGCATCCTGTTCTCCGAGAGCGCGCTCAAGGGTGCGCATTTCATCGAGCTCTGCGGTCAGCGCGGCATTCCCCTCATCTTCCTGCAGAACATCGCGGGTTTCATGGTGGGAAAGAAATACGAGGCGGGAGGTATCGCCAAGGATGGCGCAAAGATGGTGACGGCGGTCGCCTGCGCCAAGGTGCCTAAGTTCACCGTGATCATCGGCGGCAGCTTCGGCGCCGGAAACTACGGGATGTGCGGACGCGCCTTCGGCCCGCGCTTCGTTTTCATGTGGCCGAACGCGCGTATCTCCGTGATGGGCGGCGAGCAGGCGGCCTCGGTACTGGCGCAGATCCGCCGCGACAATTTGGAGGCGAAGGGCGAGTCTTGGAGCAGCGAAGACGAAGCCGCTTTCAAGGCTCCGATCCGTGCGCAGTACGAGACTCAAGGCCATCCCTACTACGCGAGCGCGCGGCTCTGGGACGACGGTGTGATCGACCCCGCCGAAACGCGCCGTGTGCTGGCGCTCGCGATTTCCGCGAGCCTCAACGCGCCCATCGCCAAGACCGAATTCGGCGTGTTCCGAATGTGAGCGAAGCCATGGCGAACGAAACCGTTCTCACCACCGTCAATGGCCGCGGAGTGGCGACGGTGACCCTGAACCGACCGGAGGTGCATAACGCCTTCGACGACGCGCTGATCGCGGCGCTGATCGCGACCTTCGAGCGGCTGGCGGTGGACCCGGCGGTGCGGATCGTGCTGCTGACCGGTGCGGGCCCGAGCTTTTCCGCGGGCGGCGACCTGCAATGGATGCGGCGCATGGCGGGTTACAGCCATGCCGAAAACGTTGCCGATGCCGCCGAGCTTGGTCGTCTCATGCGGCTGCTCGACACGCTCGCAAAACCCACGGTCGCGCGCGTGCATGGCGCCGTGTTCGCGGGCGGTATCGGCCTTGTTGCCTGTTGCGACATCGCGGTTGCGGATCAGGACAGCATCTTCAGCGTTTCAGAAACGCGGCTGGGATTGGTGCCGGCGGTGATCTCGCCTTATCTGGTGCGCGCCATGGGGCCGCGGGCGGCGCGGCGCTATTTCTTGAGCGCCGAGCGTTTCACTGCCGCCGAGGCGCGCCGCCTCGGTCTCGTGCATGAAGTGGTGCCCGCCGCCGAGCTGGACCCAACGATCGAGCGGTTGGTGGCGGCAGTGCTCGAAGGCGCGAGCGGTGCGCAGGCGCGTTCCAAGCGCCTCGTCGCCGAAGTGGCGGATCGGCCGATCGAGGATTCGGTGATCGATATCACCGTGCGCGCGATCGCGGAGGCTCGCGCTTCCGACGAGGCGCGCGAGGGGCTTGCCGCGTTCTTCGAGAAGCGAAAGCCGCGTTGGCGTTGATGGCGCGATGTTCAAGCGCATCCTGATCGCCAATAGGGGAGAGATCGCGTGCCGGATCGCGCGCACCGCGCGGCGTCTCGGCATCGAGACCGTCGCTGTCTACTCCGAGGCTGATCGAGGCGCGCTGCATGTGGAGGTGGCCGACGAGGCGGTGCCGATCGGCCCGCCCGCCGCCAGCGAGAGCTATCTTGCAATCGACCGCATCGTCGCGGCGGCGCGCGCGACCGGTTCGGAGGCGATCCACCCGGGCTACGGATTCTTGGCCGAGAATCCCGGCTTCGCCGAGGCCTGCGAGCGCGCGGGGCTGGTCTTCATCGGCCCGTCCGCGACGGCGATCCGCGCCATGGGCGACAAGTCCGCCGCCAAGGCGTTGATGGAACGGACCGGCGTGCCGCTGGTGCCGGGGTACCACGAGGCCGATCAAAGCTCCGCGCGGCTCGCGGATGAGGCGCGGCGAATCGGGTATCCCGTGCTGATCAAGCCGTCGGCGGGAGGCGGCGGCAAGGGCATGCGCGTCGTGATCGCGCCTGATCAGCTCGCCGCGGAACTGGCGACGGCGCAGCGCGAGGCCAGATCCGCCTTCGGCAATGATCGCGTGCTGATCGAGAAATACCTGACGAAGCCGCGCCACATCGAAGTGCAGGTGTTCGCCGACCGGCACGGCAATGTCGTCCATCTCTTCGAGCGTGATTGCTCGATCCAGCGCCGCATGCAGAAAGTGATCGAGGAGGCGCCGGCAATCGGCCTCGGCGACGCGCGTCGGCGCGAGATGGGAGATACCGCAACGGCCGCGGCACGCGCCGTCGGTTATGTGGGTGCCGGGACCGTCGAGTTCATCGTCGAGGGCGATGCGTTCTATTTCATGGAAATGAACACGCGGCTCCAGGTGGAGCATCCCGTCACCGAGATGATCACCGGCCTCGATCTCGTGGAATGGCAACTTCGGGTCGCGGCGGGAGAGCCACTGCCGCTGCGCCAGGAAGCGATCCTCCGGCGCGGGCATGCGGTCGAGGCCCGGCTTTATGCGGAGGACCCCCGACACAATTTCTTGCCGGCGACCGGGTTTTTGACGACTTTGCGGCCGCCTGCCGAAGTTGCAGGCGTTCGCGTCGATACCGGTGTGCGCGAGGGCGATCGCATCACCATTTATTACGATCCGCTGATCGCGAAGCTGATCGTCTGGGGCGAAGATCGCGGCACCGCCGTCAGGCGGCTAGCCGCGGCGCTCGCAGAGTATCGCGTCGCCGGGCTCGTCACCAATCGCGAGTTCCTGGCGCGGCTCGCTTCGCATCCAGCCTTTGAAAGGGGAGCCATCGACACCGGTTTCATCGATCGCTTCCACGAGGATCTGATCCCGCAGGAGGAACCGGCGCCGCTTGCTGCGTTGGCGGCGGCGAGCCTTGATCGGGTCCTGGCGCAGCAGATCGAAGCCGCGCACGCCCAGGGTGGCGATCCCTGGTCGCCCTGGCGGCGCCGCGACGGTTGGCGCCTCAATGGCGCCACGTATCAGGATCTGCGCTGGCGCGACGGCGAAAAGGAGCGTCATCTGCGCCTGCACTATCGGCGGGAAGGCTACCGCATCGAGGCGGATGGCCGCGATATCGCGGCACAAGTCCGCCGCGTGGGCGACCATCTTGTTGTAGGGCTCGACGGGCACGAAATCCGTGCGGCGGTGCTCTCCGACGGTGACGATGCCGTAACCGTGCAGATCGAAGGCATCGAGCATCGCCTGCGCTACATCGACCCCACGGCGCCGACCCTTGGGGCGGAGGAGCAGTCTGGCAGCTTGACCGCGCCGATGCCGGGCCGGGTCGTCGAGGTCAAGGTGAAACAGGGCGCCAAGGTTGCGCGTGGCACGGCTCTGCTGGTGTTGGAAGCCATGAAGATGGAGCATACGATCGCAGCTCCCGCCGATGGCGTGGTCGAGCGCATCAACTATGCCGTCGGCGATCTGGTCGAGGAGGGAGCCGCGTTGATTGAATTCGCGGCCGAGGAGGTGAGCGATGCCGCTTCCGGCTGAGGTCAGGATGGTTGAGGTGGGGCCGCGTGACGGCCTCCAGAACGAGGTCAAGACGGTCTCGACCGCGGACAAGATCGCGCTGGTCGATCGCCTCGGCGCCGCGGGGCTAACGATGATCGAGGCCGGCGCATTCGTTTCGCCGAAATGGATTCCGCAAATGGCGGACAGCGCCCAGGTGCTTAAGGGGATCAAGCGCAGACCCGGCGTGCGCTATCCCGTGCTGGTCCCCAACATGCAGGGATTCGAGGCTGCGATGTCGGCCGGCGTCAAGGAAATCGCGATTTTTGCGGCGGCGTCCGAGACCTTCTCTCGCCGGAATACCAACTGCTCGATCGAGGAAAGCTTCGAGCGCTTCGCGCCGGTAATGCAGGCGGCCAAGGCGCGCCGCGTTTCGGTCCGGGGTTATGTCTCGTGCGTCGTCGACTGCCCCTACGAAGGACCCATAGCTCCGGCTGCGGTTACCGATGTCGCCGTGCGCCTGATCGAGCTCGGCTGCTTTGAAGTGTCGCTCGGCGAGACCATCGGCACCGCGACCCCCAACCGCGTCGCCACGATGCTGGACAGGGTGATTTCAGCAGTGCCAGCCGGGCGGCTCGCCGTACACTTCCACGACACCTACGGACAGGCGATCGCCAATCTCATGCCGGCTCTTGAACGCGGCGTCGCCGTGATCGATAGCTCGGTCGCGGGTCTCGGCGGGTGCCCCTATGCCAAGGGCGCAGCCGGCAACGTCGCAAGCGAGGACGTGCTCTATTTCCTGAACGGGCTTGGCATCCGCACTGGCGTCGATTTGGAGGCACTTGCCGCGGCCGGCCGTTTCGTCTCGGGCCTGCTTGGCCGTGAGCCCGCGAGCAAGGTCGCCCGCGCGCTTGCAGCGAAGGCGGCGGCCTGAGAGCGGAGATGACCGTGCACCTGATCAAGCTCGCGGTCGGTATCGACGATTTCGAGCATCTGCGGAAAATACAGCGCCAGCGCCGCCGTGAGCGGGGCAAGTCGGTATTCTATACCCGCAACACGCCACGCCGCGCCGAGGAATTGCTCGACGACGGCTCGATCTACTGGGTGATCAAGGGCTATGTGCGCGCGCGCCAACTTCTAAAGGGCTTCACCTCGACGGAGGACGATGAGGGACAGCCGCTCTGCGTCGTGCGATACGACATGAGGCTGGTGCCGACCGTCCTGATGCCGAAGCGCCCGTTTCAGGGTTGGCGCTATCTCGAAGCCAAGGACGCGCCGGCCGACCGGGTTGGCCGCGACCCCATGGAGGACCTGCCGCCGAAGATGGTGGAGGAGCTGCGCTCGCTCGGGCTTCTATAGAACCGCTCCACAGGAAAAACAGGAAGGATTGAGGCATGGCCACGAACCGCAAGCGCATTCTGCTGCCGCATACCATATCGCCAGCGGCATGGAAGATGGCGGAAAGCCGCGAGGATATCGAGCCTGTCTCTTTCCGGAACGACATCAAGGCCGAAAACTTGCCATCTCTCCTGGACGAGGCGAGCGGCATCGCACTGGGGGCGACGCCCTTCGGTTCCACGGCGCTGGGGGCCGCGCCCAAGATCGAGGTCGTCGCGCGAATCGGCGTCGGCTACGACGCCGTCGACGTGCCGGCGCTAACCGCGCGCAAAGTGCCGCTGATGATCGCGGGCATCGCCAACTCTGTGTCGGTGGCGGAAAACGCGATGTACTTCATGCTGACCCTGGCGAAGCGCGGCGCTGCCATGGACGCGGTGGTTCGCGAGGACCGCTGGTGGGACAAGTACCAGCAGCTTCCCGTCGATCTCTTCGAGAAAACCGCGTTGGTCGTGGGCTTCGGAAGGATCGGCACGCGCATCGCCCGGCGCTGCTTGGCCATGGAGATGCAGGTCCTCGTATACGATCCCTACATCGATGCGAATGCGATCCTGGCCGCCGGCTGCGAGCCGGTGCGCGATCTCGACCCGGCGATCCCGCGCGCCGATTTTATCACCATCCATTGCCCGAAGACGCCGGAGACGACCGGTCTTTTCAACGAGGCGCGAATCGGCCGAATGAAGCGCGGCGCCTATATCGTCAATACCGCCCGCGGCGGCATCATCGACGAAGGCGCGCTCTGCCGCGCGCTTAGTGCCCGTCAGATCGCTGGCGCCGGCCTCGATGTGTTCGAGCGCGAGCCGCCGCCGAGTGACCATCCGCTGCTGAAATTGCCGAACGTGGTAACGGGCCCGCACGTCGCCGGCGTCACGCTGGAGGCGGTCGATCGCATGGGGATCGCTGCCGTTCGCAATATCCTCAGCGTGCTCGACGGCAAGCCCATTCGCGAGAACGTCGTGAACAAGGAGGTGCTGGACTAGCCCGCCGCTGCGCTCTCCCACCGCGGCGCGTGGGTCCCGAGCGGGACGGAAGGCCGGGTCCAGCGCGCCGGGGTCGCGGAGAGAATACCGGCATGGCGCACCGAACGGAGCGCGCCGAAGCCGGACGGAAGCTCTTCCATGAGGTCGGCTACGTTGGCGGACCGTGGGTCGGCGCAGGCAAGCCCCCCCTCGATGCGCCCGAGTCCGCGCAACCAGTGGCCGGTCTGCGCCAACGCAACCCGCACGTGCCAGCTCCCGCCCTCGGTCATGCGCCGCGCCAGCGCCACCATGGTGCCGAACGCCATCAGGTAGCCGGAAGCGTGATCCAGTATCTGCGCCGGGAGCGGCTTCGGCTCGTCGCTTCCCGCGGCTTCCGCTTCGGCATGATTGAAGCCGGTCGCGGTCTGCGCCAGCGAATCGAATCCCCTCCGCTCGGACCAGGGGCCGATGTGGCCGTAGGCCGAGAGCGACACATAAACGATGCCGGGCCGCATTCGCGCGGCCTGCTCTGGGCCGAAACCCCATCCAGCGATGGCGCCTGGGCGGTATCCCTGCACGAAAACGTGTGCCTGTCGCAACAACGACGCCAGCGCGTTGCGCGCGGTTGCCTGCCGCAGGTCCAGGGCGGTCGAAAGCTTGCCGCGCCCGCCGTCGATCACCAGCACCTCGAGCGACGGCAGATGCGACGCCGTCACCAGCAGCACCTCGGCGCCATGGGCCGCGAGCGTGCGCCCGCAAACGGGTCCCGCGATGATGCGGGTTAAGTCCAGAACACGGACGCCGCCGAGCGGGCGATCGGCCGCCGGCAATCTCTCTATCGGTGCCTCGCCGATCTTCTCTATCGTGAGTACGGGCAGGTGCGCCAGTGCCTCACCCTGTGGATGCGCATCCCATTCCGCAAAAGAGCGCATCGCGGTGATCACCAAGCCCGCTTCCGCGGCCGCGGTCTCGAGCGGGATCGCTTCCCAGTGATCGAGCGCCGCCTGCACCGCCGCGCGGTCATGGGTGCAATTGAGCAGCTTCAGGGTGCCGTCGCGATGATGCGGCAGGTTGGTGTGGAGGCGGACCCAGCGGCCGTCGCCGCAACGATAGGTGCCGGCGATCGCGTCCCAGAGGTCGCGTGCGGGTTTGCCATCGACGCGGAGATAGCGCTCGCTTCGGAATTCGACCGCGGCATGGCGCATATCGACGGCGGCGCTCTGCGCGTTGCCGGTGCGCATTCGCCAAAGTTCCGCCGCGGCGAGGCTCGCCGCCGCGATGCTGGTTTGCGCCGCCGTGCCGACGGCAAACGACGAGGGCAACACCGGCTCCGCGCCAGTGAGATTGACGCGGTCGAGCGCAGCCCCAGCGGCGCCGGCACCACGCCAGAGTGCCGCGAGCGCATCCATAGGGCGAGTTGGCCTTTGCACCATCAAGGCTAGTGCAGCCGACGCGCGTGGGGAATGCAAGCCTCGATTCACGCGGTTGACGCTCGCGGAGTCGAGTTGCGAAATTGGGATTGCCAATCAAGGAGCGCGTGCGCATGTCGGGTGCGGCAGCTCAAATGCGATTGCTGCGGGGGTTTGGCCGGATTCGGCATGAAGGTGCCGGTCCCGATCTGTTTTTTTCCGGGTGGGTGCCGTGAGTGTCGACCTTAAGACGCCGCTCGACCGCTACAGCGAGGCGGTGAAGTTGCATCAGGCCGGGCAGCTTGCCGAGGCCGAGACGATTTATCGCCGGCTGTTAGAAGAGTTGCCGAACGATCGCGCGGTTCTGAATGTGCTCGCAACGCTGTTGGCGCAATGCAGGCACGCGGACGATGGCGCGGCCCTGCTGCGCCGCGCGGTCGAGATCCCGCCGGACTTCGCCGAGGCCGCGCTCAATCTCGGCAACGCGTTCCTGTCGCTGCGCGACCTCGACCAAGCGATCGCGAGCTATCGCCGTGCGATTGCCGCGCGTCCTGACTACGCGCTCGCGCATTGGAGTCTGGCGCTGGCGCTGCTGGCCGACGGCCGTTATTCGGAGGGCTGGCGCGAATATGAATGGCGTTGGCGCTGGTCCGAATTCGGCGAGGCCGCGCGGCAGTTCGCGGTGCCGGAATGGCGCGGCGAAAACCCGGAGATGGTCGGCGGCAAGCTGCTGGTCACGACGGAGCAGGGGCTCGGCGACACCATCCAATTCTGTCGCTACTTGCCGCTGCTGGCGCGGCGCGGCCACCAGCTCATCGCCGAGGTACAGCGGCCGTTGCACACCCTGCTGTGGTTCAGTTTGGCGCGCGAAGGCATCGCGGTAATCCCGCGCGGCCAGACACCGCAGCATATCGAGGGGGATCTCGCCTTCGCGGCGCATGCGCCGCTCGGCAGCCTGCCGCTGCTGCTGGGCACCGAATTCGAAAGCATTCCGGCGGAGGTTCCCTATCTGAGTGCCGACCCCGAGCGGGTGCGGCGTTGGCGCGGGCGCCTCAAAAGCGGCTACCGCGTGGGCATCGCATGGGCCGGACGCGGGCAACATCGCCATGACCGAGAGCGCTCGATCGAGCTCGAATCGCTGGCGCCGTTGGCCGCGGTTCCCGGCGTGCGGCTCTATTCACTGCAAAAGGGGTTCGCCGAGCGGGCGATCGCCGCGACGGGACTCCCGGTCGAGCCGCTGGGCGAGGAACTGGTCGACATGGCGGAGACCGCTGCCGTCATGATGGTGCTCGATCTGGTCGTGACCGTGGATACCGCAGTCGCGCATCTTGCGGGCGCGCTTGCGCGCCGGGCGTGGGTGCTGGTCCCTTCGGTGCCGGATTGGCGATGGTTCGATCGCCGCGCGGATTCGCCGTGGTATCCAACGCTCCGCCTCTACCGGCAGGACGCGAGCGGCGATTGGGACACGGCGATTGCTCGCATTACCGAAGATTTGTCGATGGCTGCGTCGCACTGACGAATTCAGCCCCCGCCCACCTTCACCAACGCACCGCCATCGACCGGCAGCGCCACGCCCGTGATGAAATTCGCCTCGTCCGAGGCGAGGAACAGCGCCGCGTTGGCCACGTCCCAAGCCGTGCCCATTCGGTGGCGCAGCGGCACCTTGGCGTCGCGCTCGGCCGCGACCTGCGCCCGGGGCTTGCCGCTGGCCCGCGCGCGCGTATCCACCGCCATCGGCGTATCCATGAGACCCGGCAGGATCACGTTGGCGCGGATGCCATACGGCGCGTTCTGGATCGCGACCTGCTGCGTGAAGGCGATCATGCCGGCCTTGGTCGCCTTGTAGGCGACGTAGGGGTAGCTCTCCAGCGCCGCGACCGAGGAAATGTTGATGATGACCCCCGCGTGCTGCTGGCGCATGATCGGCAATACGTGCTTCGTCGCCATGATTGTGCCGCGCAGATTGATCGCGGCGATGCGATCGAATGCCTCCTCGGTGATCTCGGTCGGTGAAGCATCGCCGCCGGCGATGCTGACCCCGACGTTGTTGTGCAGGATGTCGATGCGGCTCCATCGGTTGATCGCCTCGGCGATCATCGAGACCAGGGTCTTTTCCTTGGTGACGTCGGCCTCGAAGGCCGCGGCCTGACCACCTTCCTTGGCGATCATCGCCGCGGTCTCCTGAGCCGAGGCGAGGTGGCGATCGACGGCGAGGACCTTGGCGCCTTCCTGCGCGAAGCGGAGCGCCGTGGCGCGGCCATTGCCCATGCCTTCGCCGGGACCTTGGCCGGCGCCGACGACGATAGCGATCTTTCCTTTGAGGCGCATAGTCGTTTCCTCAATCCGTTGGCAGCGGGAATTCTTCGAGATAGGGGCGATAGTCCGGTTCAACGTCGATCGCGAGCGTCGCCAGCAGGCGCACGACTCCGCAATAGAAGGCGATCGTCACCACCAGATCAGTGACGCGCTCCTCACCGAGGTCCTCGCGGAGCATTGCGAAGGTCTGCTCGTCGATTGCGCGGCCCGCGGTCATGTCACGCGCCGCCTTGAGAACCGCCTTGGCGAGGGGTTCTAGTGGGCTCGGGCGCCCTTCGCTTTCCGCGATCATGGCGCGGATGTCGGCGTCGCGCACACCGAATTCGCGACCGATCTTGATGTGGTGCGAATATTCATAAGGAGAGCGCGCGAGATATCCCACTTGCAGGATCGCAAGCTCGCGCAGGCGCGGGTCCAGACGGCTCTTGTGCCGGATGAACTGACCCAAACCGCCGAAGGCGCGCATTGCGTGCGGGCTGTGGGCGAGCGCGCGATGCAGGTTGATGTTTCGCTGCAGCAGGTCTTGGTGTTCCGGCGGGAGATCGGATTTGTCGAGATAGGGAAGGCGCGCCATCGGAGATTCTCGGTCAGCGAGGGGAGGATTCGCGGGAAGGGCCGACCAGGGTCGCGCCGCCATCGACCACCAACGTCTGTCCCGTGATGTAGCGCGCATGGTCCGAGAGCAGGAAGCGCACGGCCATGCCGACGTCCCATCCCGTGCCTTCGCGACCGAGGACCGAGGCCTTGCGGCGCTGCTCACGGGCGGCGTCGCTCATGCCGCTTGCATAAACCATGGGCGTATAGACCGGGCCCGGCGCCACGCAGTTGACCCGGATGCCCTGCGGCCCGTGATCAACCGCCATGGCGCGGGTCAACGCGATCACCGCACCTTTCGAGACGGTATAGGGCGTGAGCCCGCGCGGCCGCAGCGCCGAGATCGACGAAACGTTGACGATCGCGCCGCCGCCGGCGCTCTCGATCATCGCGGGAATCGCGTGCTTCGAGACGAGGAACATGGTCTCGACATTGACCTGCATCACGCGATGCCAATCCTCGGCACTCACATCGACGACGCTGCCGCGCCCGCCGATGCCCACGTTGTTATCGAGGAAATCGAGCCGCCCATACTGTTTGAGCGCGGCCGCAACCGCGGCGCGCGCCTCGGCTTCGCGGGTGAGATCGGCGGTGAATGCGGTCGCGATGCCGCCCTCCTGCTCGATCATTGCCACGGTGCGCTCGGCAAGCGCGCGCTGGCGATCGACCACCAGCATGCGCGTGCCTGCTTGAGCGAGCAGTATCGCCGCCGCTCGGCCGTTGCCGATGCCGTCGCCGGCGGCCCCGCCACCGGTGATGATCGCGACCTTGCCGGCGAGCCCGGCGTCGTCTTTGGGGAGAGGCTTCTCGGTCATGCGTCGTTTTGCCCCGATCGATGTTTCGCGTGAGAGTAGTTCCGGCGAGGGAAGCCGACAATCCGTCTCGGCTACGGCACCAAGATTTGGGCGCCGGCTGTGCGTCGGCCCTGCAAATCCGCATGGGCCCGCGCGGCGTCCGCGAGCGGATAGCGACCCGAGATCGCAACCCGGAGGACACCGCGGGCGATGCCGTCGAACAATGCTCGCGAGCGCTCCAGCAGGTCGCTTCGCTCTTGGGTATGGGTCACGAAAGCCGGGCTCGTCACATAGAGTGAACCCATGGTGTTGAGACGGAAGAGATCGAAGGGCGGGATCGGGCCCGAGGGCGTGCCGAAGCTCACCAGCACGCCCCTTGGCTTCAGGCAGTTGAGCGAGCCCTCGAAGGTGTCGCGCCCGACGGCGTCGTAGACTACCGGGACCCCGGCACCACCGGTCAGCGCACGCACGCGCGCCACGAAATCCTCTCGAGTGTAAACGATGGTCGCATCGCAACCATGTTGCCGTGCAATTTCAGCCTTCGCGTCGCTGCCGGCGGTGCCGATGACGCGCGCGCCCAGATGGTGCGCCCATTGGCAGAGAAGTTGCCCCACGCCGCCCGCAGCAGCGTGCACGAGAATCGTCTCTCCCGCGCGCACGGAGTAGGTCGTGAATAACAGGTAATGCGCGGTCAGACCCTTGGTCAGCACTGCCGCGGCGATCTCGTCCAAAATGTCCGGCGGCAGGCGCACGAGGCGGTCCGACGGCATCAAGCGCCAGTCGGCGTATGCGCCGATCGGCGGCGCCGAATAGACGACACGGTCGCCCCGACGCACGGTTTCCACTCGCGTCCCCACGGCTTCGACGACGCCGGCAGCCTCGAGCCCGATCGGGCTGGGATAAGTGGGGAGTGGATAGCGGCCGGTTCGATGCTGGATATCGATGTAATTGAGCCCGACGGCGGTTTGTCGGATCAGTGCTTCATCCGGATCCGGGTTTCGCAGCTCATGCGTCTGCGCGGTCAGCACGTCGGGACCGCCCGGGCGAGATATGACGATCCGATGCGCGCGCAAAGGGCAGCCCCGCAATATCGTGGGATGCAAGCGATCCTATCGGCGTCGATGCGCCTTGCCAACCTCGCGTGGCTTGACAGCGGAAAAGCCGAAAACCTAGGGTGCGCGCAAGAGCCGCGGCGAGCGCGGCCGTGATCAAGGGAGCGCCGATGCTGAGCCATTTTCCGCAATGACGCCGCTCGGCATCTTCATCGAGCAGTTCCTGCAATCGCTGACCGCGGGGTTTTTTGTCGGTAGCGTCTACGGGCTCATGTGCGTGGGCCTGGGTCTGATCTTCGGCGTCATGCGCGTAATCAATTTTGCGCAAGGCGATTTCCTCATGCTCGGGATGTACGCGACGCTCTATGCCGTCGTCTCGCTCGGGCTCGCAGCCATATTCGGCCCGGCGGTGGCGCCGTTACTCGGCTCGATATTGGCGGGACTCGTGGTGTTCGCGGGGGGCGTGCTGCTGCACCGCGCGCTCATCTCGCGCGTGACGGGGACCCAGGCGGTGGGCCGCGAGGGAGAAGGCCACTATGCGCAGCTCATCCTCACGCTCGGTATCGCGCTGGTACTCGAGAACGGCGGGTTGATCCTCTTCGGCTCGACGCCGCAATCGGTGCGCACGCCGCTTGCGATCCGCGCCTTCGAGGTGCCATTGCTCTACGACCCCCGCGCGGCGCTATTCCTCAATCAGCAGCGCATGGTCGTGTGCGTCGTTTCGTTCATCGTCGGCGCGGCCCTCTACTGGTTCATCAACCGCTCGCGCATCGGCAAGACGCTGCGCGCCGCCGCGGACAACCCGGAGGCAGCGATCTACATGGGCATCGACGTCGATCGAGCCCACCGCCTCGCGTTCGGAATCGGCAGCGGGATCACGGCCCTCGCGGGCGGACTAGTCGCGACCTACAACCCGTTCCAGCCCTATATCGGCCTGCAATTCGTGATCATCATGTACGCGGGCGTGGTGCTGGGCGGCATGGGCAGCCTGCTCGGTGCCTTCTGGGGCGGCATGACGATCGGACTGGTGCAGCAGCTCTCGACGTTGGTGCTGCCGGCGCAATTGCAGAACGCCGCGATTTTCGCGGTTTTCCTGCTCGTCGTCATGGTGCGGCCACAGGGCCTGTTTGGCCGTGCGACGGAGCGCGTCTAAGCCATGAGTGCAAGCCCGAGCGTTTATCGCACCTTGCTGATGATTGCCTTGGTGGCGCTCGCGTGGATCGGTCTCGGCATGGCCGTGAGCAATTCATACTACCAGCTCATGCTGACGGTGGTGCCGATTTGGGCCGTGCTCGGTCTTTCCTGGAACATCCTGAGCGGTTACAGCGGCCTCGTTTCCTTTGGGCATGCCTCGTTCTTCGGCATCGGCGCCTACAGCGTCACCATCGCATTGGTGCAATTCGACATCACGCCGTGGTTCGGAATTCCCCTTGGCATGATCGCCGGCGCGATTGCCGCCGTCGTGATCGGTTATCCGACCTTCAGGCTCCGCGGCCACTACTTCGCGCTTTCGATGCTGGCCTATCCTCTAGCGCTCCTCTACGTGTTCCAGTGGCTCGGATACCAAGAGGTGACCTTGCCGATGAAGCGCGAGGCGGCGGCGTGGTTCATGCAGTTCGCCGACTATCGCGTTTATCTCGTGCTCGCGGTTGCGTTGATGGTGGCGGCACAGTTGATCTCGCTCGGGATCGAACGCTCGCGCTTCGGCATGTCGCTGCTGGCGATCAAGCAGAACGAACCGGCGGCGGAAGCGGCGGGGATCGACACTCTGGCTTGGAAAATGCGGGCGATCATGCTGAGCGGCGCGGTCGCCGCCGCGGCCGGCGGACTCTATGCGGTGGTTCTGCTGGTGGTGACGCCCGACGACGTGTTCGGCTTGCTGATCTCGTCGCAGGCGCTGATCGTGACGCTGTTCGGCGGGGTCGGCACGCTCTGGGGTCCGGTGATTGGCTCGGCGGTGCTGATCCCGCTCTCCAAGATTCTCCAGGGCGAGCTTGGCGACCTGCTGCCGGGAATTCAGGGTGTCGTGCTGGGCATCGCCATCATTTTCGTCATCCTGCTCGCGCCTGAAGGTATCTATTGGCGGATCCGCGACAGGCTGCGCCGCGCACAGCCTCTCCAAGAGGCAACGGACGGCGGTCAGCCTCTTGCGCAGCCGACGTACACGTCAGAGCGGCCTGCGAACGCTTCTGCCGACGTACCTCTGCTGGCGGTGGACGACATCTCGAGGTCATTCGGCGGATTACGCGCGGTCGAGGGCGTGAGCTTCGACGTCCGCGAGGGCGAGTTGCTGGGGATCATCGGGCCCAACGGCGCCGGCAAGACCACGCTCTTCAATCTGTTGAACGGGTTTCTGGCTCCCGACCGCGGCCGCGTGGTATTTGCGGGCCACGACCTCGCTGGACTCAAACCCAATCGAGTATGCCGACTTGGCATCGGACGAACCTTTCAGGTCGTGCGCAGCTTCCAGCGCATGTCGGTGCTGCAGAACGTGGTGATTGGAGCATATGTGCACGCGCCGTCGGATACCGTGGCTTACGCGGCGGCGCGCGAAGCGCTCGCGAGCGTCAATCTCCTGCAGCGGATGGATGCAATAGCCCAGGGCCTGACCACGAAAGAGCTGAGGCTGATGGAATTGGCGCGCGCGCTTGCGGGGCGTCCGCGCCTGCTGCTGATGGACGAGCCCTTGGCCGGACTGGGTGCGCCCGAGGTGGAGGAGATGCTGGAGGTTGTCCGTAGCCTCACGCAGGATCGCGTTACCGTCGTGGTCATCGAACACACCATGCGCGCGATGGTACGGCTCGTCGACCGCTTTGTGGTGCTGAATCATGGAAGCGTGCTGGCGGAGGGGGCGCCGGCGGAGATAACAGGCAATTCGAGCGTGATCGAGGCGTATCTCGGAACCAAATGGGCGGCGCTCCGTGTTGACGCTTGAAGGACTCTCCGTCAGCTACGCGGGATTGCGTGCCCTCGATGGCGTGTCGCTTTCGATCGAGGAGGGACAATTCGCCGCCATCGTCGGCCCAAATGGTGCCGGCAAGACCACGCTCTTCAAGGCCATCTCCGGCACGGTGCAGCCCGCGGGCGGCAGCATCCACTTCGATGGTGAGGACCTCCTGGCATTGCCGCCCGCCGAGCGCGCCCATCGCGGAATCGCTCACGTGCCGGAAGGGCGCAAGGTCTTTCCCTCGATGACGGTGCTGGAAAACCTGGAGATGGGGGCATATCCCGACCGCGGCCGCACCGCTTGGCGCCGCAACCTCGAGCGCATCTACGATCTATTTCCGGTCCTGCGCGAGCGGCGCGAGCAGGCGGCGGGGACGCTCTCGGGCGGCGAGCAGCAAATGCTGGCGATCGGCCGTGGTATTGCGGCCGCGCCGCGCTTGCTCATGCTGGACGAACCGTCGATGGGATTGGCGCCGGCCGTCGCCGATCTGATCTTCGAGCGGATCGCTCGCCTTCACCGGGAAGATCGGCTGACTATTCTGCTGGTGGAGCAACGTGTTGCCGAGGCGGTGGAATCCTGCGATTTCGGGTATGTTTTGGAGACCGGACGGGTGGTTCTCGAAGGGCCGCATGACGCGCTGCTGGCGGATGATCGCATTCGCAGCGTCTATCTCGGACTTTGACGCCGCCCGTCGCGCCAGGTTGACAGACGATAACTGGGAGGAGCTGACATGCGAGAAGCAGTGAAGCGGTTCGCCATTCCGATGCTCGCGGCCGGGGCGGTCGCCGGCGCCTTGTCGATGCCCGGTACCGTCGAAGCGCAGACTAAGGACGTGAAGATCGCGCTGATTGTCCCGCTCTCGGGCCCCTGGGCGCGCCAGGGCGTGCTCGAACGCGAGGGTGCCGAGATGGCGGTGGCGCAGATCAACGATCAGGGCGGCATCAAGGCTCTCGGCGGAGCGAAAGTGCAGCTTGTGGTCGCGGACACCGGGGACAGCGCTGAGAAAGCCAAGGACGCGGCGCAGCGCGTGCTTTCGCAGAATCCTGACCTGGTCGGCGGGGTCGGTGCTTGGCTCAGCTCATTCACCTTGGCGGTTACCGAGGTGACCGAGCGGGCCGAGCTGCCATGGTTCACGCTCTCCTATTCCGACCAGATCACAGCCCGCGGATTCCACTATGTGTTCCAAACTTCGGCCACGGCCGATACCCAGGCGAAACTCGCGCTACCGACGGTTCTGGCACTCGCCAAGGCGGCGACCGGCAAGGTCCCGACGTCTGCTGGGATCATCAGCGACAACACCGCGGCACCCGTGAGCTTCGTCAAACCGATGCGCGAGGGCGGCCTCGAAAAGGCCGGCGTGAAGCTGGTGGCGGACGAGGTTTATACGCCGCCGCTATCCGACGCGACGCCGCTGGTCGAGAAAATCCGCACGGCGCGGCCCGATTTCCTGTTCTTGATCTCGACCAACGTACCGGATGACGCGCTGCTGGTCGAAAAGCTGAGCGAGATGGGGCTCGGCGGCGGCAAATTGCCGGTGGTGGGCAACGGTGCGCACTTGGGCGCGCCCGAACTGCTCAAGGTGACGGGGCCGGACGTGCTCGAAGGCATCATGGTGACGGTCGCGAACTGGCCGGGCAAAGGCCAGGAGCAGCTCATCGCCGAATTCAAGAAGCGCACGGGGGAACCCTGGATGACCCAGGACAACCTCTGTGCCTACGGCCACATCTGGATTATCAAGGACGCGCTTGAGAAGGCGGGCGCCGCCGACCGCCACAAGGTCGCCGATGCCGTGCGCGCCATGGACGCGACCGACGGCGCAGCGAAGTTTTTCGCGGGCGGGCGGATCAAATTCGACGAGAACGGGCGCCGTGTCGACGCGCCGCTGGTGATCGTGCAGTGGCAGAACGGCGTGCCGGTGCCGGTCTACCCGGACGCCCTCGCGATGGCGAAGGCCGTCTGGCCGACGCATTGAACCGCCCGTGATGACGCGGGGGCCTTGCCCCCGCGTCCGTTTGCAGGAGGCGCCCAAATGATCATCGAACAGCGCACATATCGCGTGAAGCCCGGAAAAATCCCGGACTATCTCGATGCCGTCGAGAAGCTCGGTCTGCCGTTGATGCGCTCGATCCTTGGCGGGCTGATCGGATATTTCACCACCGAGATCGGGCCCGTCACGGAAGTCGTGCATCTGTGGGCCTATGCAGATCTCGACGATCGCGCGCGCCGTCGCGCCGAAATCGCCGCGCATCCGGATTGGCCCAAGTTTCTCGCGACAGTGCGGCCGCTGCTCGAACATCAGCACAGCCGCGTGCTGAAGCCCGCATCCTTCAACCGTCTCACGCTTGAGCAGGTACGGGCACTCAATCGCTAAAGAAAGGGCTGAGCATGGCGGAGGAGGTGGGGTTCATCGGCGTCGGTCGCATGGGCGGGCCGATGGCGGGGCGGTTGTTGGATTCCGGACATCGCCTGGTGATTTACGACACGAGTGAAGCAGCCATGGCACCATTGCTTGAGCGCCAGGCGCGGCGCGCAGGCTCGGCCAAGGAACTGGCGTCGGCGGTCGAGACGGTGCTGGTGAGCCTTCCCACGCCCGATATCGTGCGCTCCGTGGCGCTTGACGCCGGAGGCATCGCAGACGGAAGCCGCGTCAAGACGCTGATCGATCTTTCGACCACGGGTCCGCGCATGGTTGCCTCGATTGCCGAGGAGCTCGCGAAACGCGGCATCGCCATGGTCGATTCGCCGGTAAGCGGCGGCATCGCTGGCGCGCAAAAGGGTACGCTTGCAGTTATGGCGGCGTGCGCGCCTGCGCTCTTCGAGCGCGTAAAGCCCCTGCTCGCGCATTTCGGCCGCGTGTTCTACGTCGGTGATAAGCCCGGCATGGGGCAGATTATGAAGCTCGCCAACAACCTGATCTCCGCCACGACCATGGCGATCTCGTCGGAGGCGATCGTCATGGGCGTCAAGGCGGGGCTTGACCCTGCGGTGATGGTGGACGTGATCAATGCCGGCAGCGGCCGCAATTCCTCGACCCAGGACAAATTCCCGCGTGCCGTATTGCCGCGGACCTTCAATTTCGGCTTCGCCACCGGCCTCATGTACAAGGACGTTCGGCTTTGCCTCGAAGAGGCCGAAGCGCTGCAAGTGCCGATGTGGGTGGGCTCGGCCGTGCGCCAGCTCTGGCAGTACGTCAACGCCGACCGGGGTCCCGCCTCCGACTTCACCTCGATCGTGCAATGCATCGAGCATTGGGCGGGGGTCGAGGTGAAGAGCAAGCGTTGAAACGGAGGCGGCGATGGCGACGGGCGACATCTACGAGGTCTATGCGTTGCGCTACGGCTATTACGAGCGTATGGCGCGCGAGAATTTTCTCGGTGGCGATCCCCATGACGGGCCGATGCCGTTCGACTACTTCGTCTGGGCGATCGTCGGCTCGAAACGCAGCTTCGTGGTCGATACCGGTTTTGACGAACGCTCCGGCGGCAAGCGCAAGCGGCAGATGCTGCGTCCGCCCGGCGACAGCCTGCGCGCGATCGGTCTTGAACCGGAGACGGTCGAGGATGTGATCATCACCCACATGCACTACGACCATTGCGGCCATCGCGACCTGTTCCCGCGCGCCCGGTATCACATTCAAGACAAGGAGATGCAGTACTGCACGGGACGCTGCATGACGCATCCGCAGATCCGCCATTCCTTCGAGGCCGATGACGTGGCGGCGATGGTGCATCGGATTTTCGCCGGGCGTGTGGAGTTCCACGATGGCGATGCCGAGCTGGCGCCCGGTGTGAGTGTGCATTTCATCGGCGGACACACGATGGGCCTCCAGGTGGTTCGGGTGATGACCCGACGCGGCGCGGTCGTGCTCGCGTCCGACGCCGCGCATCTCTACGCTCACCTTGATCAGGGGCGAGCGTTTCCAACGGTCTACAACGTCGCGGACATGCTGGAGGGACACCGAACGGTCAAGCGGCTCGCAAGTTCCGCCGCTCACGTGATACCCGGTCACGATCCTCTTGTGCTCGAGCGCTATCCGTCGCCGCGTCCGGAGCTCGGGGGATTCGTGGCGCGGCTCGACGTCGAACCAAAGATGTAAAATGCGCGGCCTCCGCATAGGGCGTCGGCAGCTTCTCGCGGTAATCGCCGCTGCATCGGCGTTGCCGCTGGCGAGCCGCGGACAAGAGAAGGTGCCTCGGCTCGGTTACATCTGGATTGGTCCGCAAGGCAGCGACAACGATACCTGGGACGGACTAGAGAAGGGGCTGAGCGACCAGGGCTATGTCATCGGCCGAACGCTCCTTGCGGAACGACGCTATGCCGATGGCGATCCCGAGCGGCTGCCGGCACTCGCGCGCGAATTGGTGGCGATGCCCGTGGACGTAATAGCATCGGTGGGTACACCAGTGACCGCTGCGGTGCAGCGCGCGACCAAAACCATTCCAATCGTTGCGGCGTCCGGCGATATGATCGGCTCGGGATTCGCGCAGAGCCTGTCGCACCCAGGCGGTAACATCACCGGTTTCTCTCTCGGCTCAGGCGACGCCTTTGCAGGCAAATGGCTTGAGCTGCTTAAGCAGGCGGTGCCTGGTTTGACGCGTGCGGCCGTGCTTTATTTCACCGCGAACCCGGGTGATGAGCGCGAGCTTGCTGCCATCCACCAGGCGGCCGCGCAGTTGAAGGTCGACGTACTTCCTGCGGGAGTGTCAACGGCCGAAGAAATCGGTCCGGAGCTGGCGAAGGTGCTGGCAGCAGGCGTCGGTGGTGTGATCGTGGTTGACGATGTGCTGCTTGACGCGCAGCGCCAGCGAATCGTCACCTATGTCGCGGAGCACCGAATGCCTGCTATCTATGGGGTTGGGGCTTTCGTCTGGGATGGCGGATTGATGTCGTATTCGGCGAGCATCTACGATCTCTGGCGTCGCGCCGCCGAATATGTCGATCGCATTCTCAAGGGGGCCAAGCCCGCGGATTTGCCGATCGAACAGCCAGCCCTCTACGATTTCAAGATCAACATGCGCGCCGCGCGCGCGTTGGGATTGGAGCTGCCGCAATCACTCTTGGCGCAGGCCAACGAAGTGATCGAGTGAGGGGCGCAAGAGGTAAGCCGAATTCGACCGCCGTTGCGGCCACCGTGCCTTCAGGCGGAAAACGGATTGAACAGCGACGCGCCCGTCGTGGCGATATCGGTGACATTGCGTGTCACGAGCGTAAGGCCGTGTACCTTGGCGGTCGCGGCTAGAAGTCCGTCAATCAGCGGCAACGGACTGGGTATTCCCAATATTGCCCAGGCCTCCGCAATTGGCTCGTCGACCGGCAGCACACGATCGCCGAGTCGAGCGCGCATCCGCGAAAACCATTGATCGAGAGATTTGGCCTGTTCCGGATCGCTCCGCCGCTTTAATTCGATGCCGTGCCGGATTTCACCGAGCACCAGGACGCTTGTCCCAATCTCATGCACGGGGGTGCGCGCAACCCATTGGACGACGTTCGGATGCGCCCGCTCACGTTTCCGAATTTCGGAGATGATATTCGTGTCGAGCAGGAACTTCATAGATCGACTTTGCGCCAGTTCCGTTGGCGCGGCCGATCGAAAATGCCCGCGAAAACCTCGTCGGGAAGTTCGGAGCCAAAGACGTCGAAAGCGTCCTTGGCGTCTGGATGGACCGTCAGGGCTTTCGTCAGCTGCGATCGAAGCGCCGCTGCCTCTTCGGGCTTGCCCCTCAGAGTTTCCGCGAGCGCCCGGATCAGCCCTACGTCCCTCTTAGCCGCCTGAACCTCAACGCGCACGAATCCGCGTGCGGCGGTGCGGCGGCGGTGCATTCGCGTTGCTTTGCGTTGGGATGGGCTCGCCATGAAGGCTTTCCGGTTGCTGACTTAATTTCCGGAAATATAGCCGGAAATACGCCGTGGCTCAAGATCGGAGCTCGTGCCTAAATGAACGCGGTGCTGTCGGGCTCCAAGCCCAGCAGGAACCTGCCCACGGTCTCGAAGTGCTGTCGCCGGCCCTGGAGCTGCTGTGCCACCGTGTGAATGTCGCGGAATCGGCGCTCAAAGGCGTTGCCAGCAAAGATCGCGGTGGCGCCGGCGGCATGATAGGCGATGTCGGCGACCGCCACCGCTTCGTGGTTGGCGTGGCTCGCGGCCAGGCGGATCGCCATCCGTTGCTCCATGCTTATCTGATCGGTGCGTTCGACCTCGGCCCAAACCTCGCTCAAGGTTGCCAGCACGTACATGCGCGCGCTCCGCCAGCGGGCCTCCGCCTCCGCGACCTCGGTCTGGGTTGCCGCGTTCTCGCGCAGCTTGCTCTTGTAGCCGCGTGGCGTCTTCTCTTGGGTCAGAGTGATGAAAGCATCGAGCAGGCCGCGGGCAAGCCCGAGCGCGACGCAGGCAAAGCCGGAGGCATAGAGGCTTCTGGTCGGGACCGTGTAAAGCGGCTCTCGGTACCGTCGCTCGGCGAGATCGTCGCGCGCGACCGTAAAGGCCTCGGGAACGAAGAGATCGTTGAGCGTGTAGCCGTCGCTGGCGGTACCGCGCAGCCCGATCACGTCCCAGATGTCCGACATCTCGACCTTGCTTGCGGGAAAGAGCAAGGTGCGACTGAGCGGCGTGCCGTTGGGCGCGAGGCGGGGCGTGCCGTCTGGCCCGACGATCGCGCACTCGGCGCCGAGCCAGTTTGCGTGCCGCCCGCCGCTCGCGAAGGCAAACGTGCCGCTTGCACGATAGCCTCCGGGTACCGTCACGGCGCGCGCCCCTGGACCGGGCCCCCAAGCCAGCACGGCGCGAGGGTCACGGCCATAAATCTCCTGCGCCGCCTCCTCCGGCAGGAACGCCGCGACCATCGCGCAGACGGAATTCTGCCCAAGGCACCAAGCAGTGCTCCCGTCGACCTTGGCCACCGCTTCGAGGACCTGCACAAAAGTGACGGGATCGACTTCACCACCCCCGAAGGGCTTCGGCAGCAACATGCGGAAGAGCCCCGCCTGGTGCAGCGCATCCAGCAGCGCTGCCGGAAGCCGCCGCTCGCGGTCGATCGCCGGCGCAGATTGGGCGAGTAACGGCGTCAGCGCGGCGACGCGGGCCAGGTAATCGTTCCGCTGCTCGGCATGGGCGGTGCCGTCTCTCATGAGAGATGCCGTCAGTGTGCGTGCGGCATCTGCCAGACCAAGGCATCGTGACCCGGGGCATAATGCGTGTTGGTCTGCTCGGGATCGCGATTGATCAGCGGCCGCGCGAACAGTGGATGCGTGATGCTGCGAATTTCATGCTCGACCGTGAACAGGGGCTTCCCGCTGTCGATATCGACGATGTCCTTGAAGCGGTATTGCCACTGGTCGCTCTCCTCGAACACAAGATCGCGCTCGACGAGACGACGGTGGAGACCGGAGAAATCGCTCACATAGATTTGGAAATGGTGCCCGTCATAGTCGGGGACCGGGCGGTCGGTCTCGCGATAGACCAATTCCTGTTTCTGTCCGACGAAGACATGCGCGGCCCTGCCTTGGCCGTCCTCGACGACGCGCGCCGCCGTTTCGACGATCTCGCGATAGAAACGCGCGATACCGTCCGCGCTTCCTTGCGGCACGTCGAATTCCACATAAGGGATGCCGAGCGTCACCCGGCCGAACTGCTCTTGCGGTTCATAGCAGCGCAGCACGTTGCCCCAGGGCTGGATCACCTCGACGTAGGAGTTGTGCTCCCGAAAATCGAAGCGAGTGCCTTCAAGCGACTTTCGCACGCTGGCGAGGCGGCGCAGCAAGGCCTCGCGGCTCGGCACCACCAATCCCACGTGTCCGCGCAGGACCTGCGGCTTGTTGGTGGGCAAATGGAACTGGCTCCGGCCGATATTGATCCACATGTTGTTGGTGCCGGTCATGATATATGGGTCGCGCGTAAAGCCGAGGCCGCTCACGTAAAACACGGTCGCGATCTGCTGGTCGGGTATCGTCACGTTGACGTGTTCCAGCGCGACGACATTGCCGACATCCTCGGCCGTACGATCGTAATGCCGCTTCATGGGTCCTCCATCTCTTGGCAGCCTGCCACGGCCGCCGATCGAATATTGCGCTGAAGAGACTAGCACAAATCGGTCTTCCGCAAGCCCCACCGCAAATGGCGTCGGCGGGCTCAGTCCATCCGGCCGCGAAGACGCATGCCGACCCCGCACGCCAAAGCCGATCCCGCCGCAACCGGCAGAAATGCGCTTGCAGCGGCGCCGGTCAGGTCCCAAACAACGCCGCTCGCGAGCGGTAGGAGAAAGGCGGTGAAATACCCGATCGCGAACATTCCAGCAGAGAGCCGGTGAACGTCCTCGGGTGCGGCGAGCAGGGGCGGCAGGGCCAAGCTCGAGATCAGCACGAAAGCGGATGCAAGCCCCAGTATTGCCGCACCGAGCACCATTGCCCAGGCTTGCCCCGGCAGGAACAGCCCGAGGCTCGCTGCCGCCAGTATCGCGACGGCGATGACCGGCCCTCGGCGCCCGACGGTTTGCCGAGGGAACAACAGAACCAGCGCCGATGCCGGGAATTGGCCGATATTGAGTGCGGTGAGACAAGGGCCGATCAGCTCAGGGCGTGCGATCGCCGATAAAAAATCCGGGATGAACGCGTTTGAGCCAAAATAGATCGAGGAGCCGCCGCCAAGGACAAGTCCGGCGAGCCACGTGTCGGCGTCGCGTGTGTCCGGCCACCAGAGCCGCGGGCTTGTCTCCGTCGTCCGCTCGCTCGGCCGTGATACAACGGCGAACAGCACTGCCGCGGCCAGAACAGGCATGGACCAGAAAAGGAAGCTCGCCCGCCAACTGTTGTCGAGCAGCGGCAATATCAGCGGTAGCGTGAGAGCGGCTGCCGCGGTCTCGCCAACCAGCAACCCATTCGCGTAGACGGCGGTCGCGAACTCGACGCGCGACGGGAACCAGACGGCGACCAGCGCCGGAAGCGCAGGCTGCATAACAGCTACGCCCGCGCCCATCACGAAGGTCATCGCAAAAAGAGCAGTCACGGACGGACCGATGCCGCGACCTGCCGAGCCCGCTGCCACCATGGCAAGGCCGACGACAAGCGCCCGCCGCGCGCCCAGTCGGGCGATAAGCAACGAGCCTGGAACCGCAGCCAAGCCGAACAGAAGTACGGGCAGCCCGCTGAGTGCGCCGACCAGCTTCTCGCTCAGGGCAAGATCGTGGTGGATCAGCGGCAACGTCGGGGGAAGCGCCAGAATGGTCACGCGGAGATCGACGCCAGCAAGCCACAAAAGGCCGATTAGCGGTAGAGTGCGCGGGGGGAGGGCTGGCACGGGAAATGCGTCTAGGTACTCGCATCCAGGCGGGAAAGCATGACCGAATTGAGCCTTTCAGCGTCCGTGGGTTGCGTGGGGTCAATCGTTGTACGCGCATTCCGAGGGGGTGCAGCGGGGTGTGCCAAAAATATCAGCAAGGTAGCCGCTAAATCTGACCGCTGGAAGGCATTCCCGGGAACGCCCGTTAGTATCAGTGATGTACATTGTGATCCGGGGAGGATATTGACTAGGATCGAGAAGAGACCCGATCAGGGTTCGGAGCCGGCGAAGACCAAATTCGGCGGCGGGCGCCTACAAGCGTTGGGGGAAATAGAACAGTGGTGCGAGGGGTCCGAGCGGATCGCGATGGCGACCAAGTCGAATAAGCGCGGGCTGCGGCCGCAATTTCCGGTCGCGGTGGTCGGCATGTCGTGCCGCGTGCCGGGCGCGAACAGCATCGAAGGGTTCTGGGAGCTTTTGCGCACCGGAACCGATGCGATTACCGACATCCCGCCGGAACGGTGGGACGTAGACTATTACTACCATCCGGATCCTGCGCATCCCGGGAGGAGTTACGCGCGCGCCGGCGGTTTCATCAAGGACATAGACGCCTTTGATGCGAATTTCTTCGGCATTTCCCCACGCGAAGCGCGCCAAATGGATCCACAGCACCGCATTTTGCTGGAGCTGACCTGGGAGGCGCTCGAAAACGCCGATATCGTTCCGGCGACCCTCGCAGGCTCCGATACAGGCGTCTTCATTGGCGCGGCAAGCACCGATTACGGGGTGCTCCAGCGCGCAGCGATCGAAACCCTGACCGATCCCTACGGAGTGTCGGGCTCGGCATCGAGCATCACGGCCAACCGGATTTCGCACTTTTTCGATCTATCGGGACCCAGCATTGCGATCGACACCGCGTGCTCGTCGGCGCTGGTTTCCGTGCATGAGGCGTGCGAGAGCCTTTGGAGCGGTGAGACGCAACTCGCGGTAGCTGGCGGCATCAATCTGATCCTGCTGCCGGAAAGCATGGTTGGGTTCGCCAAGGCAGGAATGCTTTCGCCGACGGGACGCTGTCACGCTTTCGACGCGGACGCTGATGGCTATGTGCGCTCCGAAGGTGGGGGCGTCGTCATCTTGAAGCCATTGCCCGCGGCACTCGCCGATGGCAACCCGATCCATGCGGTGTTGCTGGGCTCTGCGGTCAATTCGGACGGGCGCACCAAGGGGATCGCGTTGCCGAACCCGGTGGCGCAAGAAAAGCTGCTGCGGCGAGTCTATTCGCGCTCCGGAATCGATCCGACCAAGGTCGACTACGTCGAGGCGCACGGCACCGGTACCAACGCGGGCGATCGCGTCGAGTGCGCCGCGCTCGGGCGTGTGTTCGGAGCGAGCCGGCCCCCGGGCCAGCCCTGCCGAATCGGTTCGGTCAAGACCAATGTCGGTCATCTCGAACCGGCCTCGGGCATCGTCGGACTGCTCAAGGGGATCTTGACCCTGAAACATCGCGCGATTCCGCCGACCGTCCACTTCCGTCGGCCGAACCCAAGGATCCCGTTCCAAGACCTCAACCTGACGGTCGTGGCGGAACTTACGCCGCTGCCACAAGAAGGACCGCTGTTCGCTGGCGTCAACTCCTTTGGGTTCGGGGGCACCAACGCGCATGTGGTGCTGAGCTCGCACGAACCGACGAACGCTACTGTCACGCCCCCCGCTCCCGTCCCCCGTGAGACCGCGCCGCTCTTTCTCTCGGCGCGCAGCGGCGGCGCGCTCAAGGAGATGGCGCAGGCGTATGCGCAGCTGCTGCGTTCGCCCGACGCGCCGCCGCTCGGGGTGATCTGCAGCGCCACCGCGCTGCGCCGTAGCCACCATGCGTTTCGTATCGCGACCTTCGGCGCGGACGCGGAAGAGGTGGCTTCCCGTCTCGAGGCGTTTGCAGGCGAACAACCGACGCTGATGCTGGCCGAGAGCGAGGCTCGCTATCAGGAGTCGCGGCTCGCCTTCGTGTTTTCCGGCAACGGCTCGCAATGGGTAGGGATGGGGCGCGATCTATTGGCGCAAGAGCCGGTGTTTGCCGAGTTCGCGCGGCAGATCGACGCAATGCTCCGCCCGCTCGTGGGCTGGTCGCTCTTGGAGGTGCTGCAATCCGACCAAAGCGATCTCTATGACAAGACCGAGATCGCGCAGCCTGCGCTATTCGCGATGCAAGTGGGCATCGTCGAGCTGTTGCGCCGCCGCGGCATCACCGCGGAAGCCATGGTGGGCCACAGTGTCGGCGAGATCGCGGCTGCTTATGCCTCGGGCGCGCTTTCGCTTGAGCAAGCCTGCCGAGTGATCGCCTGCCGCAGCCAGGCGCAAGGGCGGACCGCGGGCGCCGGAACGATGGCCGCAGTTGGACTGGGCGAGAATCAGGCGCGCGAGGCGATCGCGGCCTTTGACGGCGCGCTGACGCTTGCCACAATCAACAGCCCCAATTCGGTCACTCTCGCCGGCGAGCAGAGCGCGCTTGAGGCTTTACGGCGAATGCTGAAGCCGCGCGGTGTGTACTGCCGCTTGCTCGGTCTCGACTACGCCTTCCACAGCGCGGCGATGGATTCGATACGACACGAAATCCTCGATGGACTTGCCGACCTCAAGCCGCACCCCGGCGCTCATCGCTTCATCTCCGGCGTGACCGGTGTCGATCAGGACGGCGCTGGGCTCGATGCCGCCTATTGGTGGGACAACATCCGCAAGCCCGTCCAATTCGCCAAAGCGATTCAACACCTCGCCGGCAGCGGGATCGACGTATTCGTTGAGATCGGGCCGCATCCGATCCTGGCGGGATACCTGCGCGAGTGCTTCGAGAGCCGTTCGGGCAACGGAACCGTCACGATTCCGACCTTGCGTCGGGGCGAGGCCGAGCGCGAGGCGCTCTGGATGACGGTCGCTCGGTGCTATACGGCGGGCATTCGGCTCGACTATGCGGCGATGCTTCCTGCTGTGAGTGGTTGGGTGCCGCTGCCCCCTTATCCTTGGCAACGCGAGCGCTATTGGTACGGCCGGGTGGAGCGCGTCTCGATGCCTCACTTCGGCTCGCGCCTCCATCCTCTGCTAGGGTACCGTATGCCGACCGGAGATCTGGTCTGGCGTAATCAACTCGACCCGGTAAAGCTTTCCTACCTCGCGGATCATGTTGTGCAGGGAAGCGCGGTTTTCCCGGCGAGCGGTTACGTCGAGCTTGCGCTCGCTGCCGCCGCGCTGCACCTAGACGCCGAAGCCTTGGAGCTCGAGGAGCTCGAAATCCGCCGGCCGTTGTTGCTCGGTGGTCGAACGGGCCCTTGGGTGGAGTTCGACCTTGCAGCGGACGAGCTAAGCTTTCGCGTTCTTCATCAGGACAAGGCCGACTCACAACAACCGCCGATCGCCGTCGGCCGGCTTGGCGCGCTGGCGGCCGACACACCGCGTCCATCCCTGGCGTTGGAGGAGTTGCAAGGGCGACTCGCGACGCGGATCGATGCGAAAGAACATTACCTCCGCTGCGCTGCGCATGGCCTCGCCTACGGACCACAGTTTCAGGGCGTGGGCGAGATGTGGGTGGGACCGAGGGAGGCGCTGGCGCGCATCGAAGTGCCGCAAGCAATCGCGCAATCCCTCGATGAATATCGATTCCATCCCGTGCTGCTCGATGCTTGCTTGCAATCTGTCGCAGGTGCGGTTGCGGCGGAGGCGCCGGATGAAGATGGCGTTGCCTTTGTACCGACGAGAATTGATCGCTTGCATTTGTTTGGGCGCGGCCGGCAAGCCGCTTGGTGCCACGTAACCGTCTCACGCGCCGATCGGAGCGCGATCGTCGCCGACCTCGCTATCTTTGATCGGGACGGTGCGGCGGTCGGCGACCTAGCCGGCGTTCGGTTCCGCCGGCTCGGGACCGCCAAGAGCGGCGAGATTCCGGCGTGGCATTGGGAGCTGCATTTGCAACCGGGTCGCTGGAGCGGCGGCAGCGCGGCCGACTTGCCGGGCGTTCTCGATCTCGCCGGCGCGCTCAGGGGCGAGGTCGAAGCAATGGCGCGCCGGGCTGAACAGGCGTCGGCGGCACATGAGGTGGCGCCGGCACTGGAGCAACTGGCGGCGCTCTATGCACGGCGAGCGCTGCGTCGCATCGGTCTTGACGAGACACCAAAGCCGGTCGCCGCACTCATGGAGCGCGGCCGGATTGAGCCTGAGTTTGGTCGCTATCTCGAAGCGCTGTTGCGCCTGTCCGAGAGCCGCGGGCTTGCCTCCGAGCTGGCGGGCGCCTGGTCGGCCACGGGCCAAATGGCGGAAGGCGCACCCGAGGCCCTTTGGCGTAGCATACTAGCGAAGCATCCCGACTGGCTTGCGAGCCTTGAATTAATCGCACGCTGCGGCGAGCAAGTGCTGGCGGTGCTGGCGGGCGAGGTCGATGCCGAGCCGATCCTCTCTCCGGAACGCGATTTCGACGCTGGCGAACAACTAAGGGACAGCGACCCTTGGTTCCGGATCGGGAACGAGATTGCGGCCGAAGTGGTGAGCCGGGTGGGAACGGCAACCCTGGCGGATCGTCCGTTACGCATCGTCGAGGTCGGTGGCGGGTCTGGAGGCCTGACTGCGACTGTCCTCGCGTTGCTGCCCGCGGGCCGGGTCGACTATCTGTTTACCGATCCGAGCGAGGCGGCGGTCAATCGTGCGCAAGGACGTTTCGGTGAGCACGGCTTCATGCGCTTTGCGGTGCTTGGTCTAGACCGCGACCCGGCCACGCAGGGCTTCGAGTGCGGTCAGGCGGACATCGTGCTGGCGAACCACGCGCTGACCGACGCCGCCGAGGCCAATGAGACCGCGGCACACCTTAGAGCCCTGCTGAAGCCAAGCGGATTGCTGGTCCTGGTCGAGGCGCGTCCAAACCCGGTGTTAGATTTCGCTTTGGGGCTCAGCCGGCGCCGTTGGCTATACTCCGACACGGATCTGCGGCCGAACTCGCCTTTGTTGCCGGCGGCCCGTTGGGCAGCACTGCTGCGAGGCAGTGGCTTCGTCGAGACCGCTGTCCTTGGAGACGATTTTACGGCTGTTGCGACCCCGATTGTGCTGGCGCGCAACGCGGCGGTGAACGGCCATGCGGTCGCGGATCCGGCAATCGAGAGTCGTCATTGGGTGGTGCTTAGCGATGCCGCCGACGTGCACGCTGGTGGCCTCGTCCAGCACCTGAAGAAGATGCAGCAACGTGTCACCAGCGTTTTCGACGGTGCGGAGTTCCGCCGCCTCGATGACGGGGTCGTGCAGGCGGCGCTGTCGACTGCTTCCGACTATCGGCGCCTTGTCGGGGAGTTGCGTGAGGAATTGGCCAGCGGCGTAGACTTGGTTTACGCGCGCGGAATGACGCGGCGGATCAATGACGCCATGCTCGACCCATTGGCCCCGCAGGAGCGCGGCAGCCTCGGGCTGCTCCTATTGGTGCAGGCGCTGACGGAAGCGCGTGTCGGGGGCTCGGTGCGGATCTGGGTCGTGACCAAAGGGGCGATCGCGACGCCGCTGCGGGCGGAGTTGCTCGATCCGGCACAAGCGCCGCTTTGGGGCGTCGTGCGGACTCTGCAAAATGAACGCGCGGACATGGCATTTCGTCTGGTCGACATATCGCCGGTCGACGGTGACGATCCGACGCTGCTTATGCTAGCGAACGAGTTGCTTTGGCCGGGTCAGGAAGACGAAGTCGTGTTGCGCGGCGCTGCACGGTACGTGCATCGGCTGCAGCCGGGCATGCCGCTGCCAGAACCAACGGACACCGATTCGAAGAGGGCGGCGTCCGCGGCCTATAAGGTTGCCCTGAAGTCGGGTGGTCGGCACGAAGGCTTGGCGCTGGCGCCCGTGGCTATGCCGTCACCGGTCCCGGGCGAGGTATTGGTCCGCGTCGTCGCTGCCGGCCTCAACTATCGCGACGTGTTGCAGCGTGTGGGCTTGCTGCCCGAGGAAGCCTTCGAGGGTGGTTTTGCCGGTCCAAGCCTCGGCATGGAGTTCTCCGGCGAGGTGATTGCTATCGGCGAGGGTGTGGCCGGTTTCAAGATCGGCGACGGCGTCTTTGGCTTTGCACCGGGCGCGTTCGCGTCGCATCTGCGGGTTCCCGCCGGCATGCTGTTCCGCAAGCCCGCGACGCTGGGCTTCGAGGCCGCGGCGACGTTGCCGGTGGCGGCACTGACGGCATACTACTCGCTGCAGCACGTGGCGAGACTGCAGCGCGGCGAGCGCGTACTCATCCATGGGGCGGCGGGCGGCGTCGGCCTGGCCGCGATCCAGTATGCGCGCATCGTCGGCGCGGAAATCTTCGCCACCGCGGGCACGCCGGCCAAGCGCGCGTTTCTGCGCCGTTTGGGCGTGCAGCACGTGTTCGATTCGCGCAGCCTTGCATTCGCTGACCAAATCCGCTTGGTCACCAAGGGCGAGGGTGTGGATGTGGTGCTGAACTCACTCGCCGGCGAGGCCCTGCACAAGGGAATGGGTCTGCTACGGCCCTACGGTCGTTTCGTCGAACTGGGAAAGCGCGATTTTTGGGCCAATACCAAGCTCGGTCTGCAGCCTTTCCGAAATAATATTCAATTCAGCGGTGTCGATGTGGACCGCTTGCTCGTGGATCGGCCGGCCCTGGCGCGCCAGCTAATGCAGGAGCTTGGCGCGCGAATCAACGCGGGCGAGATGGGTGCGCTCCCCTGTCGGAGGTATCCGGTGACGCGCGCGGGCGAGGCGTTCCGGCACATGCAACAGTCGCGGCACATTGGCAAGGTTGTTCTAGGCTTCGATTGTGCCGCGAGTCCCGAACGCGAGGTTCCAAGCGGCGGGCTCTCGCTGTTGGCCGACGCGACGTACTTGGTCACGGGCGGACGCGGGGGCTTCGGTCTCTCGACCGCGGAATGGCTTGCAACCAAGGGTGCGCGTCACCTCGTCCTCATCGGTCGCAGCACGTCCACCAAACCCGAAGCGGCCGAAGCACTGCAGCGTCTCCGCGATGCCGGCGTTGCGATTCGCGAAGTCTCGCTCGACGTCGCCGACGGTGGCGCAATGAAGGGGCTGTTCGAGGTCATCGGCCGCGAGATGCCGCCGCTTCGCGGGATTGTGCACTGCGCGGCCGTAATCGATGATGCGGCGCTCGCCAATATGACGCCGGAGCGTTTTTATGCGGTCATGCGACCCAAGGTTCTCGGCGCGTTGCACCTCGATCGCTTGACGCGCGGCATGCCGCTCGACTTCTTCGTGATGTACTCGTCGGCCGTGACCTTGTTCGGCAATCCCGGGCAGACCAACTACATGGCGGCCAACCTCTACCTTGAGGCACTCGGCGCGGAGCGGCGCGCCCAAGGGCTGCCGGCGCTGGTGGTGCAATGGGGCGCAATCGAAGGGGTGGGACATTTGGCGCGGCACGCCGAGCTCGCAAAGGCGATGAGCGAGCGGTTGGGCGTCAAGATGTTGACGCCGGAACGGGCGCTGGCGCGACTCGAAGCCGCGATCTTGGGTGAAGTGGGTCAGGTAGCACTCGCGGACATCAACTGGTCGCGACTCGCTGCGATGCCGCAGCTTGCCAAGTCGCCCAAATACGCGCTTGTGCGCCCGAGCCCAGGTGAAGGGGCGTCAGATGGAGGCGCCGACGCCGCCGAGCTCAAGGAAAAGCTCGCCAGTATGCCCGAGGCGCAGCGACTTCAGTATATTGAGCAGCTAGTCCTAAACCACCTGGCCGGGGTTCTGCGTATGCCCCCGAGCAAGCTGGATGTTCACCATTCCCTGCTGGATCTAGGCATGGATTCGCTAATGGTGGTGGAGTTGCAAGTGGCCATAGAACAGCAATTCGGCATCTCCGTTTCGCCCGTCGAGCTTATGGATGTGGCGACCGTGGCGCAGCTTGTTCAGAGGGTTGCCGAGAAGCTCGGCGTTGACGCAGCTCAGATGGCGGCGGAGGCGCCCGGGGGCGGAAATGGTATTGTGATTGACACAATGCCCCCAGAAATGCTGGATGACGTTTTGGGGAAGCTGCTCGAGCCAGAAGCCGAACAGAGAGCCACTGAGCGGGTGACGTCATAATGGACATTCGCGATGCGCAGCCTCGGCTCACGCCAGATCAGAGGAGCGATCTAGCGAAGAAGTTGCTCGAGGAGGTCGCTGCCGCCGCGGCTGGTACCGCCGACGGTGTGCCGAAGTCGCATTACCGATTCGACCAGCACCCCATGTGCCTGAATCTCGCGCGCGGCGCGGTGATGTTGGGGTCGGACGATCCATATTTCCGCCTACATGAGGGGACGGCGCGCGATACCACACGCATCGGCGGGCGCGAGTACATCAATTTTTCGAACTACAACTATCTTGGTCTTTCAGGCCATCCGGCACTGAACAAGGCGGTGATAGAGGCGATCGAACGCTACGGCACCTCGGTCTCGGCAAGCCGAATGGTCGGGGGCGAGCGGCCTATCCATCAGGAACTCGAAGCCGCGCTGGCGGAGTTGCACGGCACGGAAGACGCGCTGGTGATGGTGAGCGGTTACGGCACCAACGTCACCGCGATCGCGCATCTCTTCGGGCCCAAGGATCTGATCTTGCATGACGCGCTCATTCACAACAGCGTCATCATGGGGGCGATCCTTTCCGGTGCGCGCCGTATTCCCTTCAAGCACAACGATTGGGAGGCGGTGGACGACCTGTTGCGCAAGACCCGGCGCGACTATGAGCGGGTGCTGGTGGTGGTCGAGGGAATCTACAGCATGGACGGCGACTTCCCGGACCTGCCGTCCTTTGTGGAGATTCGCAATCGCCACAAGGTGTTTTTAATGGTGGACGAAGCGCATTCGGTCGGCGTCATGGGGCGGCGCGGACGCGGCATTCACGAGCATTTCGGCCTATCCGGCGATGACGTCGATATCTGGATGGGGACGCTGAGCAAGGCGCTGGCGAGCTGTGGCGGCTATGTCGCGGGTTGCAACGCGCTCACCCACACGCTGCGTTATACCGCGCCCGGCTTCGTATTCAGCGTCGGCCAATCCGCCGCCAATGCCGCGGCCGCGCTCGCCGCGATCGAGGTGATGCGCACGGAACCCGAGCGAGTGCAGCAATTGCAGCAGCGCGGCAAGCTCTTCCTCAAGCTCGCGCGCGAGCGCGGGTTACCGACGGGGTTGAGCCAAGGATACTCCGTTGTGCCCTTGATTGTGGGCGCGACGCCGCGCTGCATAAAGCTGACGGAAGCCCTGTTCCGCCGCGGCATCCACGTGCAGCCGATCCTCTACCCCGCGGTCGACGAGCGTTCGACGCGGTTGCGCTTCTTCCTCACTTGCACACATACGGAAGAGCAGATCCGACAGGCCATCGACATCATCGACCAGGAATGGCGCGCGCTCCGCGCCAGCTAAGCCGCGCTTACGCGGGATCGAGCGGTTTTTCGTAGATTCGATAGGTCTTGTAGAGCTTGCCGCCCGCGCGCTGGCAGAGCGACATTGAGCGGGTATTATTCTCGAGGACCCAGGAAAGCTCGACCCAGTGGAAGCCGCGGGCCCGCAATACCCGCATGGTCTCCGACAGCATCCACGAAATCAGGCCTGTACTTATCGGCGACTGGCGGTGGATTTTTCGCACGCCCGCCAGCATGACGCGTCCCGACGCAAAGGGGCTCGTCTTGAGGCGCCAGAGTAGCTTCGCCCACCCGAAGGGCACGAGCCGGCCGTTGAGATCGGTGATCATCTCGTTGAGGTTCGGAATCGAAATGAAAATCCCATCGACCTGGCCGTCAACCTCGCCAAGCAGGACGAGGTCCGGAATGATGATCGGCCGCACCATCTGGATCAGATGTTTGACCTCCTCCTCGGTCGCGGGCACGAAGCCCCAATTCTCGCTCCAGGCGTCGTTATAAACGTCGATTGCAAGGCGCATCTCCTCCTCGAAGCGGTGCATGTCGATGGGACGCACGCGGAAGCGCCGATCCTTCAGCATGCGCCCCGTCACCCGGTCGTGCCGGTCGAGTTCTCGAAGCGCCTCGCCGCGCGCCTCCCACCGGAGTGCATGCACGTCCATGGCCTTTCGATAACCTGCCGCTTCGATGCGGCTTGCGTAGTAGGGGGCTGAATACGCCATTCCCAGCATCGGTGGCTCGCCAAAGCCCTTGATCAGCGCGCCGATCTCGTCGTTGATCGAGGGGCTATAGGGACCGAGTACTCGCCGCATCCCGCGCCGGCGCAGCCACGCTTCTGCTGCCCCCAGCAACGCCGCGAAGACCGCGGGGTCGTCCACCGCCTCGAGAAAGCCAAAATTGCCGGTGGCGTCCTTGTGGATCTCCAGGTGCAAGCGGTTGATCTGCGCGCTGACGCGTCCGACGACTTCGTCACCGCGTTGGGCAAGCCACAACGCCGCTTCACCGTGCTCGAAAAACGGATTCGCCTTGGGATCGATAAGCTTCCGCACTTCCCTGCGCAGCGGCGCAACCCAGTGCGGATCGTCACGGTAGATTCGATGCGGCAGGTCGAGAAACCGTCGGATGTCGGTTCGGCCGTGCAACTCCACGATCCGAACGTCTCCGTCTACGCTGTGGTTCACGTAGTGATCTCGACCGGTACGGAGCTAAGGATGCGGTCCGCCAGCGATGGCGGCAGCAGCGAAAGCAAGCGTGTTGCGACGTAAAGCGGCCATGGAAAGGCGATAACCGCTTGGCCGCGCGCTAGGCGGCTGCGAACTATTTCCGCGGCTCGCTCGGCCGAAATCTGCAGTGGCTTCGGAGCGCTGATCCGACGCGACAGCGGCGTGTCGACAAAGCCGGGCAATATCACCGAGACCCCTATGCCTTCGGGCCGCAGCCATGCGCGGAGTGCTTCGCCGTAAATTTTGAGCGCGGCCTTGCTCGCGCAATAGGCCGGTGAATAGGGCAAGCCATGAAGTGCGGCAATCGAGCTCATAAGCGCCAACTGACCGCGCCGGCGCCGGCGCATGGCCGACAGGGCAGGGATGATGGTATTGCAGACGCCGCCGAAATTTACGCTCATGAGCCGCGCAACATCGGCCGCTGACTCGCCGGCGCCATCGGCCGCCAGGCCGCCCGTGACACCGGCATTGGCGATCACGAGGTCCAGCGGATCGTTCTCGTCCACCGCCCCGACCCACCGCGCAACTTGAACCGGCATCGTTATGTCGAGCACCTCGCTTTGCACGCGCGCACCGCTTGCCCGGCAGGCGTCCGCCACCGTGGTCAATCTCGCCGCGTCTCGCCCGGTCAATGCCAAGCTGACGCCTGGAGCCGAGTAACCACGGGCCAATGCGGCGCCAATACCGCTGCTTGCGCCGGTAATCAGGATCGAACGAGGGTCCTTCATCACACTGCTGTCGGGGCGCCCCACCGGAACCAATGCCGCGCAGGTATAGCGGATGTTTTGGTCAAAGGAAACGAAGGTACCGTCGGCGGATTAGGCAAGGTCGAGCGGTCATTTTGTCCGCCTTGACGGCAAGGTAATGTGCGGTCACATTTCCCCAAGTTGGCCGTAATAAGATTTTGACCGGCAGGATTTGCGTCTTGGGGTTGCGTGGCGCAATCGGAGGGAATGGATCCATGCCACCCGTTATTGACACCACGATGCGCAAGATTCAGCTAGGCGCGTTGCATGTCGTCGAGAAGACGATCCGCCGGTTTTCGCTTGTTGGCGACAAGGAATTCTTCGACCCGCAGGAATTCCCTTGGGTCCCCGTGGTCGAGGCTCGGTGGCAGGATATTCGCGCCGAGCTGGACCGCGTGCTCAAAGAGCGCGATGCGATCCCGAATTTCCAGGACATCTCGATCGATCAATTGGAGCTGACGCAGGATGACCGCTGGAAGACGTTCTTTTTTTACGCATATGGCATCCGCAACGAGGCCAATTGCCGTGTTTGTCCCTGCACGGCGGAACTGATCGAATCGATCCCGGGAATGACCACGGCGTTCTTTTCCATTCTTCTGCCGAAAAAACGGTTGCCTCCGCATCGAGGCCCTTACAAGGGGGTGCTCCGCTATCATCTCGCGCTCATGATTCCCGATCCCGCGAGCTGCGGTATATCGGTGGGGAGACATCAGAAGCAATGGCGAGAGGGCAAGAGCTTGATCTTTGACGACACGTATGAACACGAGGCGTGGAACGGCAGTGACCAGATACGCGTCGTGTTATTCGTCGATTTTCGGCGCCCTCTGCCCATCCCAGTGTCTTTTCTGAACGACTTCATCATATACTGCATCCGCTCGTCGGCCTTCGTGCAAAGCGGGGTGACGCGGCTGGAGCAATGGAATGAGCGGTTTGAGGCAGCCTACCATCGTCTTTCAGGCTGAGCGTTAGCATGGACGACTCTCGATATCATAGACATCGACGCGCGGCGATCCTGCGCAAGCATCCGCAGGTGCGGCGGCTCTATGGGCCAGCGCCCTACGTTGCAGCGCTCGCGGTGGCCGTCGTGGCGGGTCAAATCGTGCTTGCGGCTGCCTTGTCCCGGCAGCCGCTATGGTTGAATGTGATTGCGGCTTTCGCGATTGGCGCGTTCGCGACCCATTTCCTGAACGTCGTCATTCATGAAAGTGCCCACAACCTCGTCTTCCGATCTCCGGCCCTGAACCGGGTCTGCGCGATCATTGCCAACATTCCGGGTGTCCTTCCAAGCGCGATGGCCTTCCGGCATTTTCATCTGCTGCACCATCGCTTTCTCGGCCAGCCGGGACTTGATGCCGATGTCGCGATGCAATGGGAGGCCAGAGCCGTCGGCCATGGGCCGTTGAGGAAGGCGCTGTGGCTTTTAGCCCAGCCCTTGGTCTACAGCATCGTCCATCCAGCCCAGGTGCGGGCGCGTTTGCCCATCGATGGGTGGCTTATCGCCAATGTCCTTTTGGTTGCAACGGTGGACGTCTTTATCGCCCATGAGTGGGGTTGGCCCGCGCTCGCCTACCTCGGGCTCTCGGCCTATCTGGGTATCGGCCCGCATCCCGCGGGCGCTCACACGATACAGGAACACCTGGGGATCAGCAGCCGAGTTGAGACCGCTTCCTATTATGGCCCGATCAATGCTTTGTCGCTCAATCATGGCCTTCATCTGGAGCACCATGATTTTCCGAACATCCCGGGCGCGCTGCTCGGACGGCTCAGGCGATTAGCGCCTGAGTACTACGAAGGACAGTTCGTATTTCGCTCACGTCTGCTGTCCATGTGGCAATTTGTATTCGATCGCAAACTGGGTCTTGACTCCCGTGTAATACACGTCGCCTCCGTTCCGCGGCAGCATCAGCCCGCGCCGGCCAGTTCGGTTTAACGGGCGCTGTTCAGAGATCGTGTAGGGAGCCGGTGGGTCATGGGAATAGGGCGCATTCTCGCCGAGATAAATCATCTTGTTCTGCTCGGAGCGCTGATCGTCCTCAGCGGGCTGGGTGCGTATCTGTGGTTCAGTATCGCCGAATACCTGCGTCGGCGTCGCTCCGCGTTGGCGGAGGAGGCACGGCTCCTTTCGCTGCCGCTGCCGGGCGACCATGAACTGCCTGACGTCTTGGTGCAAATCCCCGTGTTCAACGAGGGTGAGATCGTGGCGCGCGCTGCGGCCGCCGTGGGCGCGCTCGAATGGCCGCGTGAGCGGCTGCACATTCAGATTCTCGACGACAGCACCGATGGAAGCGAAGCCTCGTCTGCGCAGGCGGTAGCGATGCTGCGCGCGCGCAAGATTGACGCGGAGCTGATCCATCGCAACGATCGTGCCGGCTTCAAAGCCGGGGCGCTGGCCGCGGGTTTGGCGCGCAATGAGCATCCCTTTGTTGCCATATTTGACGCCGACTATGTGCCGCCCGTCGATTTTCTTCGCCAGGCCCTGCGCCCGTTGCTGGCGGACTCACGCTTGGCATTGGTGCAAGCCAGGATCGATTTCCTTAATGGCCAAGAATCCTTGGTAACGCGCGTCCAGCAGCGCATTCTCGATGCGCACTATACCGTCGAGCAGCCGGTGCGCAGTTGGTCCGGACTGGTCGTGCAATTCAATGGTACGTGCGGGGTGTGGCGTCGAGCGGCGATCGACGATGCGGGCGGTTGGGAGGGTGACACGCTGCTGGAGGATCTGGATCTGAGCTACCGCGTTCAGTTGCGCGGTTGGCGCGGGCTCTTTCTCAGGAAAGTCGCCGTGCCCGGCGAGTTGCCGAATACCATCGAGGCCTGGCAGACGCAGCAATTCCGCTGGAACAAGGGTTGCGCTGAAGTGGCGCGCAAGCTGCTGCCGCTGGTATGGCGTTCCGAGATTCCGACGGTCCACAAACTGCTCTCTACAATTCAACTTACTGCCGGCGTGCTCGGAACGGCCGTGGCGGTTGCGCTTGTGACAGGCATCGCCGATCTTGTGGACGGCTCCGGCCCGACACTGCTGTCGACGGTGTTGGTCGTGTGCGCGATCGTGCCGGGCCTGGGAGCAATAATAACGATGTCGCTGCTCGGCCAGCGCGAATTGCGTGGAGCGCGCATACGAGACGAGATCGTACGGTTGCCGGAATCATTGGTTATGTTCTTCTACGGCGCCGTTAGCACGCTGCGCGGCGTCATCGAAGCGTGGCTGGGACGTGCCAGCGAATTCGTGCGTACTCCAAAGCGCGGCGGCACGCTCGGAGGCGAGGCGCCGAGTGATGGGTGAACGGCTGGCCGCACGTAACCGGCGTGCCGTCGATGCGCGGCGGCCGGACTCTGGATTTTGTTCGGCGATCGCGGTGTGAGCGTCATCCTCTACTGGGTCTTCGGTGGCTGGTGGGCGATATCGGCCGCAATTCAACTGGTGTCGCTCGTGATGCCGGCGCGGCGACCGACCCCGGCCGCTGGCAAGGACGCGCACGGCGTGTCGGTGCTGGTTCCCGTCAAGGGCGTCGACTTCGAATTGCCCGCCAACATTGAGGCGTTCTTTCGTCAGTCATACCCACGCCTTGAGCTCATCTTCGCGGTGGCCGACGCGAACGATCGCGCGATACCCGCGATCGAGGCGGCCATCGCCGACCATCCGGCCGTCGAGGCGCGGCTCGTTATCGGCGGCGAGGAGATAGCCCGCAATCCAAAAGTGGCCAACCTGCTGAGAGCGGAGCGTTGGGCGCGCTACGACCTGCTACTGCTGAGTGCCGCAAACATGGCGCCTGCGCTGGATACCATTGCGCGCCTCGTACCCCTGCTCGAATCGGACGTTGGTGTAATTTCCTCGATTCCGATCGCGGTCCGTCCGACAAATTTTGTCGGTGAAATCGAGTGCGCGGCCAACAACGGCTACGGTGCACGCTGGCTTTATACCGCCCAGAGACTTGGTACCCAGGCGACGAACGGTGCTGCGACCCTTGTGCGGCGCGATGGCCTGCGTCGAGGTGGTGGACTCGCTGCTTTGGCGCAAAGCCCTTGCGATGACTGCGAATTGACGCTGATGATGGGGAGACTGGGATTGCGTGCCCTCTTGGCCCCGGAACCGATCCTGCACCCGATCGGAGCACGAACCTTTCGCGAGTTCTGGCAGCGCCATCGACGTTGGATACATTGCCGAAGGCACTGTTTGTCCTGGGCTGTGCTGGCCGAATGCCTGCTGCTCAACTCTATCGCTCCATCCATCGTCGGCGCCATGTTCTGGAGCAATCCGTTAGAGGCCTCCCCTCTAATCGTAGGCCCGACCTTGTTAGCGAGCTTTCTTCTCGTGGAGGCGTTTTTTCATTTGCGTATGAGATGGCAACTCTCGTGGCGAGCTCCGGCGGCGTGGCTGGCGCGCGACGTGCTCCTGCTATTGCTGTGGCTTGATGAGCTCGTGCTTAGGCGCCGACTGGTCTGGCGCGGGACGGTGATCGAGATTTCCAAGCCCACGGCGCCAAGCACGCACTGAAGGGCCGGATGTCGGACTAAGGTGGTGCGCCGGCGTCGCACATTCGCTATAACGACGCGACTGCTCGGCCTCAATGCGCTCTCGACACAGGCATTTTGCTCTCCTATCTCCCCGCCATTAATCACGCGGTCTTGCTGGCACTGCTTTTGCTGCATGGCCTTCTCGGGAGCTATTGCACCTGGCAAATCGTGGAGCATCTGCGGCTGCGGCACCGCGCCATCACCGAAGAGCGGCGATTGCTGGAGCGCGAGGTGCCGAAAGGCTCAGCGCCACATATCCTCGTGCAGGTGCCAACCTTCAACGAAGGCCGACTCTTGCTGCGGGCCGCCAATGTGCTCGCCGCGCTCGATTGGCCACGCGAAAAACTGCATGTGCAGATACTCGACGATAGCACTGAACCGACCAGCCGCTCGCTGGCGCAGACAGCAGTCCAATCGCTGGTGACGCACGGCATCGATGCCGTCCTTTTGCAGCGCTCCCATCGTGACGGCTTCAAGGCTGGCGCTCTTGGCTACGGTCTCGCCCGATCGGATCATCCCTTTGTCGCCGTCCTTGACGCCGATTACGTGCCGCCGCCGCGGTTTTTGAATGCGTGCATGGTTCCGATGCTGGCGGAACCAAACCTGGCGCTGGTGCAAGGTCGATGCGACTTCCTGAATGCCGAGGAGAATGTGTTGACGCGCGTGCAGCAGCGGATGCTGGACGAGCATTTCGTGGTCGAGCAAGCAACCCGGAGCTGGACCGGGCAAGTACTGCCGTTCAATGGCACTTGCGGCGTATGGCGTCGGGCAGCCATTGATGAGGCCGGTGGATGGCATGCTGACACACTATCCGAGGACGTGGACCTCAGCTATCGAGTGCAACTTCGCGGCTGGCGTGCACGCTATCTGGTGACGCTTGCCGTTCCGGGCGAACTTCCAGACAACCTAGCTGCGTGGCGCACCCAGCAAATCCGTTGGTCCGCAGGATTGACGGGGGCCGGGCGCAAATTGCAACTCGATCTTTGGTGCTCGAGATTGCCGCTCACCAAGAAGATCATTGCGCAACTGCACCTGTCATCCACCGTGCTCGTTGCTGTCGGCGTGATCGACATTGCGCTCTATGTCGTCGATGTGGAGTTCGGGGTCGGGTTTACTTGGCTCACCCTGCTGGGGCTCGTCGCGGTGCAGCTTCAGGAGAAGGGAGGGTCGGTCGTCACGACCCTGCTTGCTCAGCAAACCGGGCGCGGAGCCAATTTGTGGAGCGAGCTGGCGTTTCTGCCGGTCGTCGCTGGCGTCGCGCTCTACCGGCTGCTGCTAAGCCTGCGCGGTCTCTTCGAAGGCTTGGTCCGCCGCAGCGCCGCGTTCGTGCGCACTCCAAAGAAAGGTGCATAGTGCACGCGGGAAAGTTCCGCGCGGCGGCGCTCGCCTAGGTGGAGTCTGGGCGGGCAGGTGCGGGCATGGGGCGCCAAAAGGCCATCTGCGGTCCAACGCGCCGCGAGGGTTTTGGGGGCAGCATGACGAGCGTGAAACCTAATGCCGCCGGTATCAGAGCCGCAACGGCGTCAACGGGTGCGAGCACGGGAATAGTGGCGATCAAGGACTGAAGCAGCGTGAAAAGCGCATGCCATGCCACGACGGCGCAAAGGCAAAGGGCGGCATACAGCCCCGCGCCGGTTCGCGCTGGCTTGGGTCGCAGCATCACTCCGGCTACAAGCAGAGCGTAGCTGAGAGGGGCGAAAGGCACGACCAGCCGGTTGGTCCCCTCGGCTATCCAAAAGCCATACTCGACCGGCACGGCGCGAACGAGAGCTGGGGGATTGAAAAGAGTCACGATATCCTCCTCGTACCACCCGCGCCATCGCTGTTTCGGGGCGCCTCTGGTGATCGGTACGACGAGCTCCTCAAAAGTAGCGGGTGAACCGTGTGACTCATTGGGGTTGAGGCGGTAATAGTAGCCGTGCTCAAGCACGAAATGATATTCGGGATCTTTTCCAGGTTCGTACACAAAGCGGCCGCGATCGGCGACGATGTAGGTAAAAGATTCGCTCGAGCGGCCGTCCAGCACGGTCACGCCCTCGACGCTTTGATCGTCGAGACGCCGACGGAAAGAAATCGAGAGGTCGGGGCCGACCTTTTGCAGATATCCGGTATCGAGCGCAGAGGGGATTATGGCGTTCGTAATGCCGTAACGTAAATCCTCGAAAGCTCGGAAGGATACCGGCAGAAGATAGAGCGAGTTGGCGGCCGTGAAAATCAGCGCCACAAGTCCGGCGACGATGGCCGGCACCGTCAACCAGAGATTTGTGGTGCCCGCCATTTGTAGCGGCACGATCTCATGGCTTCGCTGCCATTCATAGTACGAGTGAGTAACCGCAACGCCGAACGCCAAGGGCGTACTGTTACAGAACTGCATTGGCAGCAGCAAAAGCAGCCCCAGTGCAAGCTTGCCCGGTGTGATCGCCCCGATTGTCAACAAGACAAAAAGCGGCGCGCCCTCGATAAGCGCACCGGCCACGGACAGAGTGAGCAATATCGCGCCTGCGGTCACCAGCAGGCGACGCGCCATGTGGCGCTGCATAGTCGTTATCAAGGGTTAGAACCTCGCGACCAATTCCGAAATACAGTGGTCTCCCGTGGATGCCAACCAAGCACTGCACGCTGCCGCGCCGCTAACATATCCTGCGAGCCCGAGGCTTGACCGAGGTGCATTCTATTGCGAGCTTAGCCCGGTGGCCAGTCAAGGGAGTGACCATGGCGGTATTGACGGCAGTCGTGGGAGAAAGCGGCCCGATCGCGGTCTTTGGTTCGGCGGTCCGGCATCGCCATCTGATATGGCGCCTTGCGACGCGAGAATTCGAGGCGCAGTTTCGCGGCTCCGTGCTTGGGCGGCTCTGGGCTGCCCTCGGGCCGCTGCTGCTCTTGGGAATGTACACCTACGTTTTCGGCGTAGTGATGCGGGCGCATTGGCCCGGCGCCGAGGGCAGCACGCTGCGTGTCGCTCTGCTCTACTTCGTCGGGTTGATGTATTTTAACTTTTTCTTGGAGTGCATCAACCGGGCACCGTCCCTGATGTTGGAAAACGTGGCTTACATCAAGAAGGTGGTGTTCCCGCTCGACATCCTTGCCTGGACGTCGCTCGTGAGCGCGGCGTTGCGGCTCGCCATCAGCATGGCGATGCTGTTTGTGTTCTTCCTGATAATTGAAGGAGTGCCGCCGCTCTCGGCCCTCGGGCTCCCGCTGATCACGGCTCCGCTGGTGTTGGTGGTCCTTGGGTTCGTCTGGTTCCTCTCCGCGCTCGGTGTCTACTTGCGCGACATTCGTTCCGCGATGACCGTTATCGCTCCCGCAACGATGTTCATGAGTCCGGTATTTTTTCCGATTTCTATCGTGCCGGAACCGGTCAGGGCGATCCTTTACGGCAACCCGCTCACCTTCGTGATTGAGAGCGCGCGAGGCATGCTCTTTGAGGGGCATTGGCCGGATCCCCTGGGCCTCGGGATCTACAGCGTGATCGCGTGCGTATTCGCTTGGCTCGGCCGGTCGTGGTTCATGAGCGTGCGGAGCGGCTTTGCCGATGTGGTGTAAGCGGCTCGATGATCCTTGGGAACGTTGCGTTTCGATGGTTGGGCATTATTGAATCGCGGCGGGATGCCCTGGTGCTGAGGGCCGAGTTCGAGTCGGTTGCCGATGCGGGATGAGAGTTCAAACCTCGCTGCTGATGCTGCGCCGGTCCGAGATGTGGCGGGCGGCTCATGGCCGATTACTGTCTGGCTCGAGGTCGAGGATTTTCTCAAATTCTTCGACGAAAGATCCAAAGCTGCGGGCATACAGCGCGTGCAAATGGAGATGTTCGCGCATTTCCATCGCGGGAGGCGGGGGGACGTAGCGGTTGCTTTTTGCCGTCTCAATCGTTTCCGGCATCGGCTGGAGCCGGTCGCTTACGAGGAATTGGAGCGCGCATTTCACGATCCACCTCTCCCCTATCCGGACGATCTGGCGCCGTGGCTGCGGCGACCATTTCGGGCGAGGGTGCGCGTGGCGCGACGGTGGCTGCGGGACGCGACTGACGTGCTCAGCCGCTTGAGTCTCGATGCGTGGCGCTTTCTCGGCGGACATGTCCGATACCCCGAATGTTCGATGGAGATCCGGTCCGGCGACGTGGTGGTTTGCACCGGGATGTCGTGGAAGGGCGAGCGTTACGTGCAGTTGATCTCGGCTGCAAAACGCCAATATGGCATTGCCTTCGTGATGTTGTTCCACGACATCATTCCGATTTCACACCCGCGATTTTCGTTGATTTCCGCGAGCTATCGGCGCTGGACCGACGCGATGCTGCGTTCAGCCGACGCGCTGATGACGCAATCCCGGTACACGCGGGATATGTTGATCGCTCATGCCAAGGAAATCGGGCTCAACCCGCGTCCGGTCGCCGTGTTGCGGTTCGGACCGAGCTTCAACGGCGCGACATCGGCTCCGACCGGCCCGCGTCCGCTTCTTGCGCTGCCGCGGCCCTTCGTGCTGTTTGTGTCGACGATCGAAGCGCGCAAGAACCATCTCTTGCTCGTGCGCGTCTGGAAGCGGCTTATCGAACGGCACGGCGATGCTGCCGTGCCGGGCCTGATTTTTGTGGGTGCGCGCGGTTGGCTGATCGATCGCCTGCTCGCAGAGTTGGCGGCGACGCGCAACCTCGGCGGCAAGATCAGGATATTTTCAGATCTTTCGGATACCGAGTTGCGTGTCTGCTATCGCCATTGCCTGCTCACCGTCTACCCCAGCTTTGTAGAGGGCTGGGGCTCGCCAGTCGCCGAGAGCCTGCAGCAAGGCAAGCTCTGCATCGTCTCGAACGGAGGCGCACTTCCGGAGGTCGGTGGCGAATTGCTCGACTATTTCGATCCCAACGATGAAGAGGAGGCGCTTGCTGCCATCGAGCGCGCGATCTTCGACGATGAACACCGCGCCCGACGCGAGGCGCGCATTCGCGCCGAGTACCGAGCACCGAAATGGGAGGACTGCTGTCAATTGTTGCTGCGAACGGCGATGGAGGCGAGCCGTGAGCGCACCGAGGCGGCGGCAGCGTCAGGAGACATGCAGCGAGTTCAGGACTGATGGCGCGCCACGGCGGGAGAGAGTGTCAATGCCGATGAGCAAGTCCGCCGGCGCGTCTTTCGGTATCAGGCCGGTGGTGGCGCCGTCTCTCGATGCTGTCGCCGCGGCCCGCTTCTTGCCGCTGAAGAGTTTACGAGATGGACTCGACGGTGGCGCGGTGCAGCTCGTTTATTTGTCGCTCGATGATGCCGCACCAGACCTCCTGGCCTTGGTGCCGCTGCTTTCCGAATCAGAGTCCTCACGTGTGCAACGAACAGCGAACCAGGAAATCGCGATCAAATTCATACTGGGACGGTGGCTGCTCCGTTCGGCATTGGGAGCGGTGCTGGGATTGGCGGCGGAAGGGGTGCCCTTGGTCGAAGGTGACCATGGCAAGCCCGCTCTCGCGCCGGCAGCGCCAAAAGGTGTTTCCTTCAATCTCGCTCACTCCGGCTCATGGGCGGTCCTGGCGATGGTTTCGAGCGCGCGCATAGGCGTCGATCTTGAGCGGAAGCGTCCGCTGTTCGACTCCGATCGCCTTGCTCGGCGGATACTGACGGCGCGCGAGGTGCGGTCGTATCAGGGGCTTTCGGAGCCCGATCGCCAGGTCGCGCTGCTGGCGGCCTGGGTGCGCAAGGAGGCGGTATTGAAAGCGCTCGGCAGTGGCGTCTCGGGCGTTCCGGCCTCGATCGAAGCCGGTCTCGATCCAGCAGGCGGCTGCAGTCTCGACGTCCCGCTTGGCGCGAGCCAGGGTACGCACTGGTGGTGCTGCGCGCTATCGCTTCCGCCGGATTACCTGGGCGCGCTCGCACTCGAGGGAGACGCGCGCCAGGTGCTGGCATGGCAGGCGCAGCTCATGCCGGGCTGAGTTGAAGAGATCTTGCGCGGCAGAGTCGGGAGGATTGCGGGATTTATGCCGTGCGCCGGCCGACATCGGTCAGCCGAGCGAGGCGTAGCCGCCATCGACGGGGATTGCCGTTCCCGTGACGAAATCCGACGCGGCACTCGCAAGGAACACGGCGATGCCGGCGAAATCGCCGGGATCGCCCCAGCGCCCGGCCGGCGTGCGCGCGAGCACGCGTTCGTGCAGGCCCTGCAAATCGCGGCGCGCCGCACGCGTCAGCTCGGTGTCGATCCAGCCAGGCAGAATCGCGTTGACTTGGATGCGATCGCGCGCCCAACCGGCGGCAAGCGCCTTGGTCAATTGCACGATGCCTCCCTTGCTCGCGGCGTAGGCCGCGTGAAAGCCGGTGCCGAAGATCGACATCATCGATCCTGTGTTGATGATCTTGCCAAATCCCGCACGCTGCATGGCGGGGTAGGCGGCTTGCGACACCATGAAGGCGCTGGTGAGGTTGGTATCGAGGATGCTTTGCCACTCCGTGAGGCTCAGCTCCTCCGGTCGCTTTCGAATATTGGTGCCGGCATTGTTGGCGAGGACGGTAAGCGATCCGAACCGCTCAAGCGTGCGCTGAACCATCGCCTGGCACTCGGCCTGCCGCGTGACGTCGGCCTGAAACACGTCGACATCCTTGGTCAGCGGTTTGAGCCGCTCCAGCGCGGCCGCGTTTTTTGCGCGGTTGCGCCCGGCGATCATCACTGCGGCACCGGCCGCCGCGAGCCCTTCCGCCATGCCGAGCCCGATGCCGCTATTGCCGCCGGTGACCAGTGCCACGCGGCCGGAAAGATCGAAGAGTTTCATCGCGACCGCCCCACGCTTGCGCCGGGCACGTCGTCGTCCACAGGTATCAGCGTCACCGTTCCGGCGTTAATGAGATGTTTGCCTGCATGCTCGAAATTGACGGTGATTCGGTCGCCCACCGCCGATTGCACTTGTCCGATGCCCCAATCGGGCTCGCCGGCGTGACGCACGCGCATTCCTGGCACGAGCCTGCTTGTCATGGATTGCTCCCGCACCCGTTGTAACCGCCGTCGCATCGCCGCATTATACTAGGGAGTTGAGGGAAGCGTGACGCCCATGATCGACCTGCGAGTGCTGGAGTTGCTCTGTGCCCGGTTCTGCCATGAACTGGTGAGCCCCGTGGGTGCCGTCAGCAACGGGGTCGAGCTTCTGGGTGAGGACGACCCGGCCTTCGTGCGTGAGGCGATCGGGCTGATCGGGCAGAGCGCACAAGCCGCCTCGAGACGGCTGCAGTTTTATCGCTTCGCCTACGGCACCCCGCCGACCGCCACCAATCTCCGGCCGCGCGAGTTGCTGGCTGGCCTGCTGGATGGCGGCAAGGTCTTGGGCGAGTGGGACGAGAAGCTTTCGTCGCGCTCGCTTGAGTGGCAGCGCGTCGCTTGCAATATGGCGGTGTTGGCGGCTGAAGCGCTGCCGCGCGGCGGCCGGGTCTCCGTGCGGGCGGAGCCGGGCGAGGGGGTGGCGGTGGAGGCAGCCGGCGAGGCGATTTTGCTTCATCCCGAGGTAATGGAGGCGATCAGCCGCGATGTCCCTCCAATGGAGCTGACATCGCGCTCGATTCACGGGTACATGACCGCAAAATTCGCAGATCGCCTTGGGGCGCGGATTGCGCTTCGCGACAGCGATGGCACGCGCGCGGCGTTTGTGGTTCTGCCATTTCAGAGGCCGGGCTCTGCCCCCTCTAACTAGCATCAGCTAACTGGTTTTTAATCAGTTCTCTGCAATTTTCGTCCCATGCCGGGCGCCGCGCATCCATTCGCTTAGCGTCGCGCAAGGGTGTGGGGAACACCATGGACGATCTGCTGAGCGAGTTTTTGACCGAGACCAACGAAAGTCTCTCGGTGCTCGATGTAGAGCTGGTGAAGCTCGAACAAAACCCAAACGATCCCGAATTGCTCGGCAACATTTTTCGCCTAGTGCATACCGTCAAGGGTACCTGCGGCTTTCTCGGCCTGCCCCGCCTCGAGGCGCTGGCGCACGCGTCGGAAAACGTGCTCGGCAAGGTCCGCGATGGCGAGCTTCCGGTCACCCCGGCTGCGGTCACGCTTATCCTCGAATCGCTCGACGCCATCAAGTCGATCCTGGCCGCGCTGGAGGCGACGGAGGCGGAACCGCAGGGTGACGATGCCCGGCTGATCACGCGACTCACCGCCCTCGCCAACGGCGCTGCGCCGGCGGCAAAGCCGGTGAAGCCGAAGAAGCGAGCCACGGCTGCGGTTACGCTCGGTCCCGCTCGAGAAGCGCCGCAATCGGAAATCGTCCATGGGGCGCGCGCGAGCGAGGGGGCCGTACAAGATGGCAAGGAAAGCAAAGAATCGTTCGTCGCCGCACAGAGCATTCGCGTCAACGTAGACCTGCTCGAGAATCTCATGACGATGGTGAGCGAACTGGTGCTGACGCGGAACCAACTCCTCCAGATCCTGCGCAGCCAGAAGGACAGCGAGTTCGGCGCGCCGCTGCAGCGCCTGTCGCACGTGACCACCGAGCTGCAGGAGGGCGTCATGAAGACGCGCATGCAGCCGATCGGCAATGCCTGGGCCAAGTTGCCGCGGATCGTGCGTGATCTTTCGCACGAGCTCGGCAAGAAGATCGATCTTTGCTTGTTGGGCGCGGATACCGAGCTCGATCGCCAGGTGCTCGAGCTTATCAAAGATCCGCTGACGCACATGGTGCGCAATTCCGCGGACCACGGCATTGAGCAGCCCGGCGAGCGCACGGCCAATGGCAAGCCCGAGGCCGGCACCATCACGCTGAACGCGTTCCATGAGGGTGGCCACATCATCATCGAGATCAGCGACGACGGGCGCGGGCTCGACGTCGATCGGATCAAGCAAAAGGCGTTGGCGACCGGTTTGGCGACCGAAGTCGAACTCGCGGCCATGACCGACCAGCAGATTCATCAATTCATCTTCAAGCCGGGCTTCTCGACCGCGGCCAAGGTCACCAGCGTGTCGGGCCGTGGCGTCGGCATGGACGTCGTGCGCACCAACATCGAGAAGATCGGCGGCACCGTCGAATTGAAGAGCCAGCGATCCAAAGGCTCGATCTTCACCATCAAGATACCGCTGACGCTCGCGATCGTCTCCGCATTGATCGTTGAGTGTGCCGGCGAACGTTTCGCGATCCCGCAGATCAGCGTGGTCGAGCTGGTGCGGGCCGTTGCCAATTCCGAGAATGCGATAGAGCACGTCAACGACACTCCGGTGCTGCGCCTGCGCGATCGGCTGCTGCCTCTGGTCTCGCTGCAAGAGTTGCTTCGCTTGGGCACCGGACGGCAAGACGCCGAAACCTACATCGTCGTGACGCAAGTCGGCACCTACACCTTCGGCATCATGGTCGATCGGGTGTTCGATACCGAGGAAATCGTGGTCAAGCCGGTCGCGCCCATCCTGCGTGAGATCAGCATGTTCTCGGGGAACACGATCCTCGGTGACGGCAGCGTGATCATGATCCTCGATCCCAATGGCATCGCCGCGGCCACCGGCGAGATCACCGTCACCGAGCACGCGATGCGCGGCGAAGTCCAGACACGCGCCGAAGCCCGGCAAAACCTTACGACGCTGCTGCTGTTCCGCGCGGGCCAAGGCGGCCAAAAGGCGGTTCCTCTGGCGCTCATCGCGCGGCTCGAGGAGATCGACGTGGCGCAGGTCGAGCATTCGAACGGCAAGCCGGTCGTGCAGTATCGCGGCAGGCTCATGCCGCTGATCTCGATCGATTCCAGCTGCGCCATGAAGAGCGAAGGACGCCAGCCGATACTGGTGTTCACCGATCAGGATCGCAGCATGGGTTTGGTGGTGGACGAAATCGTCGACATCATCGAGGACCATCTGGCGATTGAGCTCAACGGCGATCAGCCGGGGCTGATCGGCAGCGCCATCATTGCCGGCAAGGCGACCGAGTTGATCGACGCGGGGTTCTACCTCACGCGCGCATTTACCGATTGGTTCCGGGCGTCGGGCGAGGCCGACTGGAGCGGAAAGCGCACCAAGCGCGTGCTGTTGGTGGACGACAGCCCGTTCTTCCGCAACCTGCTGACGCCGCTGCTGTCCGTCGCGGGATATGACGTGACCACGGTCGAGTCTGGCGACCGCGCGCTGACGCTCTGCGAGGCGGGCGAGGATTTCGACGTGATCATCAGCGACATCGAGATGCCTGGCATGAACGGCTTCGAATTCGCGGACAAGGTGCGTCGTGCGGGGCGGTGGCAGGACACGCCAATGGTGGCGCTCTCTTCGTATGCGACCCCGCGCGATCTCGATCGGGGTCGCGCCGCCGGTTTCAGCGACTACGTCGCCAAGTTCGATCGTGACGCGCTCCTCAACACTCTGTCGGAGACGCTGAGTGAGAGAGGTGCGGCATGAGCCGGAAGAAATCCACGCCCGAGACCCGCGGCGGCAAGGCCATCGGCGCCGGCGACCGCAGTGACTTCGTGTCGGTGACCATTGCCGACCAATTGTTCGGAATCCCCGTTCTGCAGGTACAGGACGTGCTGGGCGCGCAGCGCATCACGCGTGTCCCGCTGGCGCCGCCCGAGGTTGCGGGGTCGCTCAACCTGCGCGGACGCATTGTGACCGCGATCGACATCCGGACCCGCCTGCGGTTGCCGCCGCGTCCTGAGGGCCAGCATGGCATGAGCGTGGTTTGCGACTACGAAGGCGAGCTCTACAGCATGCTGGTGGATGTAGTCGGCGAAGTGTTGAGCCTTGAAAACAACACCGCTGAGCGCAATCCCGCCACTCTTGACCCGGTGTGGCGCGAGGTCTCGGCCGGGATTTATCGACTCGACGGCAAGCTGCTGGTTGTACTCGACGTCGCGCGCGTACTCGATTTCTCCGCACGCGTGGCGGCGTGAATGTGCGGAGACCGTTAGCAAGGGAGTACCAGGACATGAAGTCCTGCCTGATCGTCGACGATTCCAAGGTGGTGCGCAAGGTCGCGCGCCGCATCCTTGAGGACCTGCGTTTTTCCATCGAGGAAGCCGCGGACGGCAAGCTTGCGATGGAAGCGTGCATCAAGCACATGCCCGACGTGATCCTGCTCGACTGGAATATGCCGGTGATGAACGGCATCGATTTCCTGCGCATGCTCCGCAAGACCTCGGGCGGTGGCCAGCCGATCGTGGTCTTCTGCACCACCGAGAACGATCTAGCCCATATCCAGGAGGCGCTCGGGGCCGGTGCCAACGAGTACATCATGAAGCCGTTCGACAGCGACATCATCCAAACGAAGTTCGCCCAGGTAGGACTGCTGTGACCGGCGCCGCTACGGCGCCCCTTTCTGGCACAGCCGCGAGGCCCGCCGGACGCTCGGTATCGCCGTACCGCATCATGATCGTCGACGACAGCGCGGTGATCCGAGGGCTGCTGACGCGCAGCATCGAGGCCGACCCTGATCTGGCGGTGGTCGCGTCGGTCGGTGATGGTCAAATGGCGCTCAATGCGTTGCAGCGCAACGATGTCGAAATCGTGATCCTCGACATCGAGATGCCGATCATGGACGGCCTGACCGCGCTGCCGAAGTTGATCGCGGCCAAGCCCGGCATCCGTGTCCTGGTTGCCTCGACCCTGACCTTGCGCGGCGCCACCATCAGCTTGAAGGCGCTCGCTGCGGGCGCCGCCGACTACATCACCAAACCGGGCTCGTCGAGCCTCACGAGCGCCGACGAGTTTAAGCACCAACTGGTGGCCAAGGTGAAGGCCCTCGCCCAAGCTCGCCGATCCTCCCGCGGCGAGGCTCAGCCGACTTCTGCCGCCAGCGAGATCGCGCCGCCGGCGACACGCGTGCGGCGCCGCAGTGGCGGAATTCGACTGCGGCCATACGGCAGCGAGCGGCCGGACGTGCTGGCGATCGGGTCATCCACCGGCGGGCCGCAGGCGCTCTTCCACGTGCTAAAGAATATGGCGGGCTTGTGGCTGCCTATCCTCATTACTCAGCACATGCCCGCGACCTTCACCACGATACTGGCGGAGCATATCCAGCGCGTCGTCGGTCGCCCGACGGCGGAAGCGACGGACGGCACCTCTATCGAGCGCTCGCGCATTTACGTGGCGCCCGGCGATTTCCACATGCTGGTGGAGGCTGAAGGCACCCGGCGCCGCATCCGGCTCAGCAAGGCGGCGCCGGAAAATTTCTGCCGACCCTCCGTCGATCCGATGCTGCGCAGCGTCGCCGAGGTCTACGGCGGCCGCGTCCTTTGCGCCATTCTGACGGGAATGGGCCAGGACGGTCTCAGGGGCGGCGAGGCGGTGGTAAACGCCGGCGGCACGGTGATCGCCCAGGACGAGAAGACCAGCATCGTCTGGGGCATGCCAGGCGCCGTAGCCATGGCAGGAATTTGCAGCGCGGTGCTGCCGCTTGATGAGCTCGGCTCGGCGATTACGCGATTTGCTGAGCGGGGGCGACCATGAGCGACGAGGATTTCGATTTCCTCAGCAAGCTGCTGAAGGACCGCTCCGGACTGGTCTTGAGCCGCGAGAAAAGTTACCTGCTCGAGAGCCGGTTGCTGCCGGTCGCGCGCAAGCACGGCCAAAAGTCGCTCGACGACCTCGTGCAGGCGGTGCGCGCGCGCGCCAATGGCGATCTCGCCCGCGAGATCGTCGAGGCCATGACCACCAACGAGTCGTTCTTTTTTCGCGATATCAAGCCGTTCGACCAATTCAAGACATTCGTATTGCCGCAGCTCCTGAAGGCGCGCGCGCCGCGCCGGCAGATCCGCATCTGGAGCGCCGCTTGTTCGAGCGGCCAGGAACCTTACTCTCTCGCGATGCTGGTGCTCGAGCATCAGCCTAGGCTCTCCGACTGGTCCATTGAGATCCTAGCGACCGACATCTCGACCGAGATCCTCGAAAAGGCCCGGGCCGGCGTCTATTCGCAGTTCGAGGTGCAGCGGGGCCTTCCGATTCAATATCTCGTCAAGTACTTCAAGCAGCAGGGCGACCGGTGGCTGATCGACGCCGGCTTGCGCGACTGCGTGCGCTTCCGGCAGTTCAATCTGCTGGACGATCCGACGCCGCTTGGCACCTTCGACGTGGTCTTCTGCCGCAATGTGCTGATCTACTTCGATCAGCCCACCAAAACGGTAGTCTTGGATCGGATCGGCAAGGTACTGAGTCCCGACGGATATCTCTATCTCGGCGGTGCCGAGACGGTGATGGGCATCAGCGACCGCTTTCAGGCGCTCGCCGATCAGCGTGGCATCTACTGCCTGGTCGCAACGGCCGCGCAAGGCGTGCGCGCCGCAGCGGTCGCTTAGGTCGCGCCGGTGCCGCGCGCGTTAAGGCCGTGCCGTCGTGCGCATGCAAAACGGGCGGACCGAAGGCCCGCCCGTTTTTCCGCAACGCGCCCCCAAAATCAGACTTTCGCGAGCTTGCGCTCCACATCAGACGGCGCCGGATCGCGCAGCACGTATCCTCGGCCCCAAACTGTCTCGATGTAATTGTCGCCGCCGGTCGCCTGGCTCAGCTTCTTGCGCAGCTTGCAGACAAACACGTCGATGATCTTGAGCTCTGGCTCATCCATGCCGCCGTAGAGATGGTTGAGGAACATCTCCTTGGTGAGCGTCGTGCCCTTGCGCAGCGAGAGGAGTTCCAGCATCTGGTACTCCTTGCCGGTCAGGTGCACGCGGGCATGGTTCACCTCGACGGTCTTGGTGTCGAGGTTGACCACCAGGTCGCCGGTGTTGATGACCGACTGCGCGTGGCCCTTGGAGCGGCGCACGATCGCATGGATGCGCGCCACGAGCTCGTCCTTGTGGAACGGCTTGGTCATGTAGTCGTCGGCGCCGAAGCCGAGCGCGCGGACCTTGCTGTCCATCTCGGACACGCCCGACAGGATCAGCACCGGCGTCTGCACCTTGGCGACGCGCAGGCGCTTCAGCACGTCATAACCGTGCA
>DATIYT010000118.1:0-18230 GCA_035517495.1 Allostellaceae bacterium
GGCGCCCAGCGTGTTGCCGAGAACCCGCCGTTTGAAGATGGAGAGGAGCGGGGCACGGACCTCGCGCTGCTCCTCGCGCTGGCGTCGCCTGTTCTCGACCCAGATCGCCGGCTCTTTGACGAATCTCCGCACATAGAAGACCGAGAGTGCTGGCAAAACACCAACCCACAACATTCCGCGCCAGCCGATATACGCGTAGAACAAACCATAGATGGCGCTCGATAGCATGAAGCCCAGGCCCCATGAACCCTGCAGAATCCCGCCCATCATCCCGCGCGAACGGATGGGCCAGGTCTCCATGGCCAGTGCCGCGCCCGCCGGCCACTCGCCACCCATGCCGATTCCGAGCAGTGCCCGGAACACGAATAGCCAAGTGAAGGTTGGAGAGAATCCGGCTGCAAAATTGGCGAGCGAATACCACAGGATCGAAATCATCAGCGGAATTTTGCGGCCGACCCGATCGGCGAGCCAACCCGAGCCTACCGCGCCGACCAATCTGAGCCACAGCGTCACCGACAGCACAAAGGCGACCTCGGTCAGCGGGACATTAAATTCCTGCGAGATCGGCACCATGATGAGCAGAAACATGGTGAAGTCGAAGGCGTCGAGGGTCCAGCCGAGCCAAGCCGCCCACCACGCTAACCACTGATCCTTGGTGGGCTCCTTCCACCAGGGAATCCGATTAACCGCTTCCGTGGACGTCGCCATGTGAATTCCTCCTGTTTTGCGTGCAGTTTCTCTCCGCGTTTGTTTTCGCAATGTTCGCCCGCAGCACTGACAACGCTTGGCCACAAGCCCGCTATTCGGGTGGCCGCAACGCTCTCGTTTATCCCGGCTGCGCCTTTCCCGCGCCTTGCGCATAGGAGGGTCACACGCCGTGCAGGGATCGGAGTATCCGACGCTTGGCGTCAAATGCCAATGAAAATCACCAAAATTAGGTCAGAAGACTTGCTGTATATCCGTCATTGCTTGAGACAGTGGGGCGATCAATTGACGTCGGCAATATTCGCCCACGGTCATCGATCACAATCCTACTTATTTTGGACTATCGCCGTGCTCTTGCGCTTTTCTTGCGTCTTTGCGGCGCAGCCAGGAAATCGAACGCCGTCATTGCGTGGACATAAAAGACCGCGAACAGATCATCGATCGTGACGTACTCGTCGGCGCCACCCATGTTGTGCGGGGTCGGCCCGTAAACCACGGATGGCACGGATGCGAGCCGATAGAAACGCGCGTCGGAGAAGCCAACGCGGATGTTCGCGACCGCGGCACCGTTCGTGATGACACCCGCATTGCGCGCGGTGAGCCGAGCAATCTCTTCGGAAGTATCGGTGACGGTCGGCTCGCAGGCGCTCAGGACGCGATGGGAAATGCCCGGGGTACCGTCGAGCAAATCCGAAACCGCGCGGCGAATCTTGTTGACCGTGAGTCCCGGCGGAATGCGGACATCCACAAGTGCGGTCGCACGATCGGGAATAATGTTGACCGCGGTTCCGCCTCCGATCTGTCCGATGTTCACGGTGACGTGCCGCAGCGTATCGGCTTCGCCGACCCCTGACACGGCCTCGGAGACCGTCCGCGCCTTCTGCATCACCTTGAGGATGCGACGCGGAATCGGACAAGGCATGCGGCGCAGCTTCCGGACCTTGTTGAGCGCCACCATCAAGCGCTCTATGGCATTTACCCCCAGATGAACGTGTGCGCCGTGATTGGCCTTTCCCTCGGCCATGATCTCGATCCACATCTGCCCCTTCTCGCCGACGCGGATCACCTGGGGAGCGCCGGCATCGCCGCTCAGCATGGCGTCGCCCTTCGCTTCGGGATGGTTGGCGAGAAGATGCTGCGTGCCCCAGCGGCCGCCGGTCTCCTCATCGCCGACGAGGGTTAGAGCAATCTCCCCGCGCCAGCTTCGACGATACTCGCTCAGCAGAAGGGCGGCCAGCATCGAGGCGGCAAGCCCCGCCTTCATGTCGGCGGCGCCACGCCCATAGATACGAGCTTCCGCAATGCCGCCGCTCAGTGGCGGCACGGTCCATCGATTCGGGTCGCCTGCCGGAAATGTGTCGAGGTGACCGTTAAAGACGAGCCGCCGCCCCGGTGAATCCCCGGCGACACGCACCAGCAGATTGACCGCCGGTTCTCGTGCGACGATGCGCTGCGTCGTGGTCGATGCCGCATTCGCGAACAGGCTTTCGATGAAGCCGGCGATATCGCTGGTGTCACCAGGCGGGTTCTCGCTGCCGATGCGCACCAGCGAGCAGCAAAGCTTGACCAACCGATCGCGGCTGCCACGCACGGCCCTCTCAAACTCCGTTCGTGCGCCGGCCGTGGCGTTCACTGGCTTAGCTCGGTTCGGCACGTCAGCGCGGCACGCCGATCTGGACTACTCGCTCGCCGGCGGAGACGACGGGAAACGTACCGATGCGGACGATCGGGCCCGAGATTGGGGCGCGAATTTCTTCGGTTTTCTCGCCGAAGATATTCGTGATCGTCGCCACCGTGTCGCCTTCGCGAACCTCGTCCAAGAGGTCCACGCGACGGTGGACGATGCCTCCGCGCCGCGCCCGCACAACATGCATGGCGCGGATCACCTCACGCCGGCCGAATTCCTCGACCCTGCCGGGGAGCATACCTGTCCTTCGAAGCACGTTGCGCAAACCGCGCAACCCTTGCGCGGTGATCGCACTCTCCAGCCGCCCCCCTTCGCCGAGCTCAATGCCCATGGCCGTGGCGCCCCGGCGCGCCATCACCACATGCGGGCTCTGTTCCGAGACGTAAAGCCCTTCCCGGGTCGACAGGATGAAATCCGCACCAAAATCCTTCGCCATGGCTTCGGCCGCCTCTGCCGCAGCGCCAACGTCGGGAGGCGGCAAAAAGGCGAAGGGCGCGTAACGACCGCCGGTGGTGGGCGTATGGATGTCGATCAGATAGTCGGCGTGTTGGATCAGGACGCTGAACAATTTGTGTGCGATCTGCGCGGCCATGTTTCCGTTCGCATCGCCTGGGAAGGAAACCCAGGGATCGGCCGGGCTCTGGTCCAGCGGCGACTTGAGGAAATGGCCAACGAAATAGCGGTGTTGCGCCTGAAGGGCGAGCGGGTTTTGCACAGGCGCGACGATAAGTGTGCCCGAGAGCTGCGCGAGGTCAATTTCGCCGGCAAAGCGGGTCGCGATCTCAATGCCGTTCACCTCATCGCCGTGAAAGGCGGCGCCGAGATAGAATACAGGCCCGGATTTGGCGCCTCGGAGCACGATCACGGGCAGCTCGACCCAGCTTGCGTCCGCGAGCTCGAGTGTACGAAACCGCCCTTCGACCCGCTTGCCGCGAACCAACTCAAACCCCTCGATGCGGAGATTTTCGTCGCTTTGAGAGAGTGGTCGAGCCATTCCTTCCTCCGTTACTCCGCCGAAGATGTCGCAGGCGGCTCGTCATAGCTGGCGAGAAGTCCGTCGACGATGCCCTCGAAGTGCGGCCATGGGCACTCCCGATAATTGTGGTCGCGAAAGACGAAGGAAGCACCGGCGTAGAACTTCTCATACTGTGCGTGGCGAGCGCCAAATTCGGAGCCGAGCAAATCCCAGGCGAGACGGAAGAGCTTCAACCGATCGAAGGCGGATGCATTCTCGGTCGCCCAGTAATGGTCAAACGTCTCGCGCAGGCCCGGATCACCCAGAAACGACGCATCGGCTGGCATGAGGAACACCCCGGCCCCCATAAGCTCTCGGATCTTCTCGCAAATTTCGCCGTAACTCTCCATGCACCAATTCATGGCGCCGTAGATGTACCGACGATTGAAGCCAACGCAGCCGTTGCCGAGATCCTCGTGATTCATGCACTGGCCGTAGATCATGCCCGCGAGCATCCCCTCCATTGCCGCGAGACGTCCCAGGGTCTCTCGCACCGCCGGAATTCGATCGAGGTTGCCCGCGCGCGCAATCTTGCTGGCGAGCCCGATCATCAGCTCTAGCTTGGCCCAGAACCGGACGTTCGACTGATGATTGCCGAAGGAATGCGACGGCGTCTTGATATAGACCTCGCGCGAGCGCGGCGCGTCATCGTGGCAGAAGACGCGTTCCCAGGGAACTTTGACCTCATCAAAGATGACAACGCTGTCAGTCTCGTCGAAACGGAACGATAGCGGGTTGTCGAACTCGCTTCTTGCCTGCGGCGCGAAAGGGCGGCGCGACCAAAACGACATCCCCGACGTATTGACAGGGATTGCAAAGGTTATCGCCTCCTTGGCGCGGTCCGGCGGGATCGGTTGAACGTTGCCGACCCACAGTTCGTTGGCGAATACGGCGCCGGTCGCCAGCAGCTTCATGCCGCTGACGGTAACCCCGGCGTCGTCCTCCTTGGTGACGCGCAACGTCGGCGATTGCTCGTAAATGCGGCCGGAAAATCTGGGATCACGCGCCCCTGAGGGCGCAATCACCGCGTAGGCGATGTAGTCATCGGTTCGCCGCGCGCGCTCGTAGTAGGCGAGGAGATTTGCGGCGAATGAATGACCGCCGCCGGACGCGGCGCCTAGCGCTTCCGGCTGCAAAGCCATTCCGGCGACGAAGCTCGAGACGTGATCGGGCGAGCGCCCCATGAGACCGTAGCTGGCCTCGGCTATCCGCTTGTGTGCCCGCATCCGCCGAAGCAGATCGTCGCGGTTGCGCGGCAGCAAATAGTACATGCTGAAGCGCTCGCGATCCTCCTCGAAGGAGAGGACGTCTTTATTCGCGGGATCGAGCTTCAGATCGTAGAGAGCCGCAATCGATCGGGCGGCGCCTCGAAATGCGGGGTGGTTCGCGACGTCCTTAACGCGTTCGCTGCCAAGATAGATCACGCGACCATCACGCAGGGACTCGAGGTGCTCTCTGCCGGATCTCAGCATTTGTCATCCCCGTGGTTCAGGTAACGTTGTCCGAATCTCGCCAACCTGCTTCGCCGATCGGTAATTGCAGCCCAGTTGCTGTCATGCGCAATCCCTGGGGAGCCAACGTGCTACCGCCAGGCCCAAACAGGTTGGTCGAAATGATTGACGCGTGTGAGGCGTCCTTCAAGCGCTACTTCTCGAAACTGGTAGAGCAGCGCCGCCGTCGGCGCGTTGACACGGCCACCCAACGAAGGAAGGAACAAGCGGATGACGGGGCGGTCGGACTCCTCGATCCGAAAGATTTCGAGTGCGTCATGGCGAAGCAGCTCCTTGAGCGGAATGCGGAAGACCTTGGCGACCTCGCTCTTGTTCGCGATGACGATGGTGCTCGGCGGAGCCCAGATAACGACGGGGGATATGAGGTAGCCCGAGCGCGTCTCGTAGTCATCCAGCCGGCCGACAATTGCCGCGCGATCGAGGGCAATGCCCAACTCCTCGGACAGCTCGCGTAACGCCGCCTGTTCGATGGTCTCACCTGGCTCGATGCGTCCGCCCGGGAGCGCAAGCTGACCCGCGTGAGCGCGAAGACCGGTCGCACGTGCGGTCAGCAGAAAGGCCGCTTCCGTGGCCTCTTCAACAATGTTCTTCTCGCCCAACGGCACGATGACAATTGCAACGGCCGCGAGCTTCAGATTTGTCGCATCGGACGAGCGGATCAAATCGACGTCGCTAAGACGCGCCGCGACCAGCGCCCGCAAACGATCGGAATAAAGGCATGACGACACTGAGTCTTGCCCCGAAAGTTGGTCCGTTCGCCTTTGAGGGATCAGAGCCGCAGATGTACCCGAGAAAAGCGGCTATGTGAACCCCGGCGATGCACGATCGGCCGCGTGCTTCGAACTGGAATCCGGAGGTGGACCGGTCGGGAAAACCCCGCGCGCACCGTACCTCGTGCCCCAGAATTGCTACCGTCGTTATTTAGAAAATATTTACCATGACCCAATATCCAGGGGTGATGTTATCCCCGGCGCGGGTATCGCTCCATCTTGATCTCTTCCGTCATTGGGATGCGAAGCGGTCAGGACGCATCATGCCGGCACGACGGGACATCAATCCCGCTGAGATACCGAACGTGCTTCCTCATGTGACGATCATCGACCGCGCCGAGGGCCGCTTTCGCTACCGCCTTGTTGGCACGGCGGTATCACGGGACCTGGGCAGCGATTTGACCGGCGGTTGGGTCGGTGACTACGTCAGCCCGCCGGAGTATGCCGCCGCCATATTGGCGATCTATGAACGAGTGTTCGACACTGCCGGTCCGATCTTCACCACCGGCGAATATCGCACCGCAAGCGGCACCATACAAAGCATCTCCCGGCTCATACTGCCGCTATCCGACGACGGAACGAAGGCGAACATGGTGATCTTCACCCGCGTCGCTCGCTTCAATCGCAACCTCAAGGCCGGCATGGATTGGCTCAAGGGCGCGCCTGGCAAGGTTTGCCAGGTGATCGATGTCGCGACGGTCGAGGAGATCGAGCAGCAGTGCTTTGATTGGGAGCGTCACTGCCTGGTCAGCAGCGCGATCGCCTAATCTCGCTCCATCGGGGCTCACTGCAGCAGTTGTTGGGGAAAATCCCCCGTCACCGAGAGCACGGCGAGCACCGAGAGCCAGAAGGCGGTGAAGACGAGGATTTGCTCCCAGGAGAGCATACGCACCCGCGGCGGCGTAAAACCCGAACGCCGCACTCTGGGCCGCCAATCGACTTCCCTGGACATTGCAAAACCGCCCGATGCGCGAACTACAATCGCTCGCGCCGGTAAACGTTGGATTAACTACAAAGCCCGCCTGTGTGCTAGCGTTCGGCTTGCGCTTATTCGCGCGCGCTCCCATTCGATTGTGGGGTGGATGTGAGACGATCACTATCCTTCTTGGCGGTGCTCACATTATGGTCATGCAGTCATGCGCCGGCCTATGCCCCTGTCCCAGGGGCAGCTCATGGGGACCTTGAGCACGATCTCGCGAGCTGCCGCGCGCAGATGCAGATGGCACCCCCGAGCGGCGCAAGCGCCACGGCATTCAATATGGATAGCTGTATGCGATCCGAGGGCTGGGTGCCGGTAAAATAAAGCCCCGGTATCGAAACCGGGGCCAAGTTTAGGGAGGTACTTTCTTTATAGGCATCGCTCTGGGGTTTCGTCCCTCTGCCGCGCGGGATGCCGGCAGTTTGCAATTTGGCGCCATGCACCACAGGCTTGCCCCTTCAGAACGACGATCATCGGGGGATAGGCGTCTCCGCGCCTGCCTACAACGGGATTATCGGGGTTAGCTTGAATTACCAGTGACTGTAAAAAGCGCAGTGACAAAGGAATCGAGGCGCGGGCTGGTGTTGGCGCTGATCCTGATCCTCGGCACCACGCTCCCTGTCCACGGGCAAACGGGCGGCGGCGGCGGTCATAGCGGCAGGCAAAAGAACCAGCAGCAGACGCCAAAAACCTCGCCTACTCCAAAACCACCAGAAGACCCGCCTGTCACCTCTTCCTCGCAACTGCTACCCGGCGCGATCCTATGCAACTCGGATGACGCCCTTGCTAAATTTCAGGCCGCAGTCGCGGATCACGCCGCGTCACCACTCGGTCTCAGCCCCGGTTGCCGCGCAATTGATAAGGCGACCGGGATCGAGGTGCTGGATCATGACGGCGCATCCCGTACGGAAGTCCAGACGACCGACGATGCCCAAGAGAAGGGCTGGACCAATTCTTATCTTCCGTCTTCCGTCGCCGCAGGGGGAAAACTGCATTAGGGCGAGGCCGGGCGCGATCCGATGTCTTTGTGACTCGCGCACCTGCGTATACGACGCTGATCGACGCGAGGCCCCTCGGTCGAAATGGCGACGGCAGCACTCTGGACGGCCATTCGCGGTCTGTTAAGCTGCTCCTGACGCCGAGTTGCCATCAGTCCCGATGGAGAGGCACGCCATGGGTATTTTGGCTTGGGCCATCCTAGGTATTATCGCCGGTTTCATCGCCAGCAAGGTTGTCCACGACAACGGCCAAGGTCTTATTATCAACCTCGTGCTGGGCGTCGTCGGCGCCCTCGTCGGCGGTTGGATCATGTCGTTCTTCGGCAAGAGCGGCGTGAGCGGACTCAACCTTTACAGCCTTGTCGTGGCCGTCGGCGGTGCGATCGTCGTGCTTATCCTCTTCCAAGCGATCAAGCACGCCGCCTAGGCTGACGAGAGAGGCCCTCCTCCTTCAGGGTAGTCGCATTTCACCCGGGAGGAATGTCCGGCTACGCGTTGTGGTGAAGCGCCGTTCATTAAAAGAAACGCCGATGCACCGGTCCTTTCGCCATTTCACGGAACCGACAAAGGCGCCGAGAAGGTCCAAGGTGAGCGTGACCGACTCATCGGGATTGGCATGCGTATAAATTTCAATTCTCGCACCGCTCCGCGACAGATTTAAAACGCGGCAATCGTGCGTTCCCGCCGGGGTGGTGAGCTTGCCGACCCAAAGCGCGGGCTTGCGGACCTGCCGGCGCCGCTCCCATAGGCCTGCGCTCTCCATGCCGTGACGACGCGGCGGGGGCTCCGGTCGCTCCGGTCGTCTGAAGGGAACTACTTTGTTATCGGCTTCGCTCATCGCGGCGCGCGTTTTCATGCTGTCCTCCATAATGTGCTGAGCCTTAACCAAGGTGAGCGGTCAGAACATTGGCCCCGGCCCGGTAGATAAGGCTTAGACTGCTGGCCAACGGCTCGACGCTTAGAATTCCGAAGGCGATGACAAGCAGGCCCACCAAGCGAAAACTGAGCGCTGCCCCCAACGTCTTTTGTTCGCCTTGGTAATCCCCGAATAAATACATTCTGGACATCTCACGTCACCGAGCGATGTGGTTTACGATTGATTACAATTTCGTTCAAAAATCACTAAAATGCAAGAATAAAATATAGTAAATTAAAGAAAAAATAAGGTAAAAAGTTAGATATTTACTGATTTTAAACCATAATAATGCTTGATACATAGAGATAATTACAAAAATAAACCAGCGACGAGGGTCGCTGGTTTCGAGGTTCTTTACGCAGGTACGGGTACCGGCAATATTCAGCCGGCGTTCTGCACGTTGGCCGCAATGTCCCCGTATTTGGTATTGAAGGTCGTTCCGATTGTAGTGAGCGAGGCGATCGTCAAGACTGCGATTAGAGCTACGATAAGACCGTACTCAATCGCCGTCGCGCCCTGCCGACTACTCAGCACCCCATAAAGAAACTGGCGCATGTGTGGCTCCGAACACGGCTGGGACTAGGGATGAAGAAACTAATATCAGTTTTTCCTAAATTCAAGATAAATCACAATAAATATGGAAACTGTGCAAATTAATTAAAATAAAATGGTTATCGTTCCCAATAGTTACCATGTAAGTGAATGCGATTTACCGAACCTGCAACACCTGCACCGCGAAGGGGGCGGGCGTATGCGTGCAATTGCGCTTGCCGTTTGAGCCACCCCGGTGCGCTTCAGGAGTTAAAGCCACGATGCCGGGCGTTGATAGCCGCCGGCGACGTGATGCAGGGATCCCGATACCCATCGCGCGGCGGGACTTGCGAGATAGAGCACCGCCTCCCCCACATCCCTCGGCGTCCCGAGCCCCAAAGGATATTCGCGCATTCGAGCGGCTCGCATTTCCGGCGACCAACCAAAATCCCGCGATTCGACAAGACCGGGCATGACCGCATTGACCCGCACGCCCCGTTCCGCCACCTGCGCTGAGAACGCAATCGTGAGCCCGATAACGCCGGCCTTGCTCGCGTTGTAGGCCGGCGACATCCCGTGCCGCCCTACCCTCGCCGACTGCGAGCTCAAATTGATGATGACCCCCCGTCCGGCGGCGAGCATGGGCTTGAGCGCTGCTTGCGAACAATAAAAGACGCCGCTCAAGTTGACATCGATGGTCCGCCGCCATTCCTCCTCGGGAAGATCCCAGGCATTCCCTTCAGGCGCATCGATCGCGGCATTGTTGACCAGGATATCGAGCCGCCCAAAGCTTTGGAGGGCAAAGGCAACGAGCTTCTCCGCGTCCGCTCGACTGCTCACGTCTATTCGGAGCTGGGCTCCCTTGCTCCCCGCGGCTTCCACATCTCGAAGCGTGCCGCTCGCGTCCTGCAGATCGCCGATGACTACACGAGCGCCAGCCTCGGCCAGCACCGTGGCGATCCCTCGACCAATTCCCTGCGCTGCTCCCGTTACGATCGCAACCTGATCCCTCAGTGGCGCCGCATCACGCATTGCAACCTCCTGCATTTACTGATCGAGAACGCTCGGCTCTTTCTCGTTCTCAGCTACTTACGCCTAACCTCCACATCGCGCCCAGACGAACGGCTTCATGCGCGCGCGATCGAGGGCAACGCCGAGCCCCGGCCGATCCGGTATCGGCACGTATCCATCCTTCACCTCGAGTTCCGGCGCGCGATCGACAATGGCGAAATGCTCGGGCACGCGATAAGGATAAAGCTCCTGGATCAGCAGATTGGTGAGCGTCGCGTCGAGCTGCAGCGTGGCGGCGGTGCAGATCGGCCCGGCGCAGAGATGCGGCGCCACGCGCAGGTTGAAGGCCTCGACCATCGCGGCGATCTTCTTCGCCTCGTTGATGCCGCCGGTGTTGCCGACATCGGGTTGCAAAATGTGCGCGGCCCCGAGCTCGAGCAATCGGCGGAAATCGTAACGCGTGTACAGGCGTTCGCCGGCCGCGATCGGCATCCGCACGGAATCGGCGACGCGCCGCATGCCCTCGGGGTCGAAGGGATCGAGCGGTTCCTCGAAGAAGAGGATATCGAACTCCTCGAAGCGCCGTCCGAGCGCGATGATCGCGTCGGTCGTCAGCTCGCCGCTCATGTCGAGCATCAAATCGACCGAAGGTCCGACCGCCTTCCGCACCGCGCGAACCCGCCCCACCGCCAGCTCGATCGCGTCGCGATCGACGCTGCGCTGCGAGACATGGCGAATCATGCCGTGGGGATTGTCGGCGATCGGGTTGGCCAGCGGATACATCTTGAGGGCAGTATATCCATCGCGCAGCACCCGCTCGGTTGCGCGGGCAAATTCGTCAGGAGTGTGCGCGCGAAACGACCAGCCATTGGCGTAGAGGCGCACCCGATCGCGGCACTTGCCGCCCAGCAACTCGTAGACCGGCACCTTGAGCGCCTTGCCCTTGATGTCCCAAAGCGCCTGCTCGATGGCGCTGATCCCCGCGAACACGATCGGCCCACCGCGCTTCGCCCAGAAGCTGTGGTCGTACATATCGCTCCAGATCGCCTCGATCCGGAACGGGTCCTGGCCGACGATGATCCCCTCGACCAGGTCCTTGATCATGCCGGCGGCGGCCGTCTCGCCGATGCCATAGGCGACCGCGGCCTCGCCTAGCCCGTTGATCCCCGCATCCGTCTCGAGCTCCACCACAACGGGGTGCCGCCCATCGATCCGCACGATGTAAACGGTAGCGCCGGTTATCTTCATTGGTGCCTCCGACACGCAGCCCTGACGACGGCAAGAGAAGATGTCGCACAGGGCTCATCTCGCTTGATTCGATTGCAACCGCGACGCATGCTTAATTCGCATGTCTCCTCCTGTCGACAAAATCCGCGGCGACGACAAACTGCCGGCCTCGGCAAGCGTCGTCATCATCGGCGGCGGCATCATCGGATGCGCCGCGGCCTACTACCTCGCCAAAAAAGGTCATTCGGTCGCTTTAATCGAGAAGGGCCATGTGGGTGGCGAGCAATCGAGCCGAAATTGGGGCTGGTGCCGTCAGCAGATGCGCGACACGCGGGAAATTCCTCTCATCAAGGAAAGCCTCATGATGTGGGGCGGCCTCAACGAGGAGATCGGCGCTGAGACCGGCTTCCGCCGCACCGGCCTTATGTACGTGACCAAGGACCCCGCGGCGCTTACGCGCTGGGAGAGTTGGCTCGAGCACGCCAGGCAATACCAGCTCCACACGCGAATGCTGAGCGCCACCGAGGCGCAGGCGATGATGCCGGGTTGCGCGGAGAAGTGGCTGGGCGGCCTCTACACGCCCAGCGACGGTCGCGCCGAACCCGCCAAAGCCGCGCCCGCAATCGCCGAAGCTGCACGCAAGCTCGGCGTCACCATCCACCAAAATTGTGCCGCGCGCGGGATCGAGACTGAGCGCGGTGCCGTCGCCGGGGTCGTAACCGAAACCGGCACGATCCGCACCAACGCCGTGCTCTGCGCCGCGGGTGCGTGGACTCGCCTTTTCTGCCGGCGGCACGGTCTCGAGCTGAAGCAGTTGAGCGTGCTCGCCTCGGTGCTGCGCACCGAGCCTGCTCCCGAGGTGCTGAGTAACCCCGTGGGCGCCCCCGGTTTCGGCATGCGGCGCCGGCTTGATGGCGGCTATACAGTCGGCTACCGGGGTGCCGCTACTTTCGACCTGACGCCGGATGCGCTGCGCCAACTGCGCGCCTTCTGGCCCGCTTACAGGCAAAACGGAGCCGACATCAGAGTGCGCTTGGGCGCCCAGTTCCTTCGAGCGCTCGGCGCACGCAGCACCTGGGCGCTCGACCAGCCGTCGCCGTTCGAGGCGGAACGCGTGCTCGATCCGCTGCCGGATCAGCGGGTGCTCGACAAGGCGATCGCTAACTTGAGGGCAGCCTATCCCGGGCTTCGAGACGTCAAGGTGGCGGAAACCTGGGCCGGCATGATCGAGTCCACACCCGATGCGATACCAGTGATCTCCGCCGTCGACTCGCTTCCCGGCTTCTTCATCGCGACCGGCTTCAGCGGGCATGGTTTCGGTATCGGCCCCGCTGCCGGACGGCTCGCGGCCGACCTGGTCGCCGGCGATCCGCCGCTCGTCGATCCCACGGAATTTCGCTATTCGCGCATGATCGACGGCACGCGCCTGTTGCCGCAAGAAGGCCTCTAACGCATCAACCCGCGGGACGTCCGATGAGCCGCCGTCCCTCGCCTAGCTGCCACAGCGCGAGCGCGGGACCATAGACCAGCACGTCGCGCGCGCGGCGTACCAACGCCAATGCGAGTGCTACCTCCGGAGTGAATCCGAGCACCTGGCCCAATACCAGGAATCCCCCCTCCTGGATGCCCAGGGCGCCGGGGACCAGAAACGCCGTGCTGCTGGCCGCCTCAACCAACGCCGTAATCAACACCGCGTTGGCGATGGTCGCGTCCTGGCCGAGGTAATAGAGGCCGATCCACATCTCGCCGCTGCTGACGATCCATCCGACCAACTGCCAGAGGCAACACATCAGGATGCGCTCGCGGCGGCGATAGATCAGGTGTACTGCGCGATCGAGCGGCTCGGCGCCCCCGACGATCTGCTCAAATCGCTCGCCAAACACCAGGCGGAAAAGCCGTGCGAACATGCCGAAAAGGCCAAAGCGCTGCACCAGGAGGAAAGCGAGCAAGACCGGCAGCGATACCAACAGGCCCATGACGATGCTGCTCGCCAATCCAAAGTCGCTTTCCCGCTGGAGCAGCAGGGCGACGCCGATGAGCGTGAATATGAACTGGGACACGAGCGACATCGTCATGTCCACGACCAGGGTCGCGACGGCCGGCCGCTTGCGCACGCCATGTCCGACCATGAGCCAAGCGCCTGCAACCTCGCCACCGATGCGCGCCACCGGCAGCAGCGTGTTTACGGCCTCCCGCACCCAGACCATCCACACGAAGAAGAAAAAGCTCGGCCGGCCGGCGCCGGGCAGAAGCACTTGCCACGCGCGCGCATTGGCCGCCATCGGAACGACGTGATAAAGGGCGACCCAGAGCAGCCCCCAGCCGGCGCTGGCGAAGATCGCGATCACGGAGTCCGCGCCATTGTAAAGGACGAGCGCCGTCGCTCCGGCGAGCCCTAGCAGCCCCAGGACCCCGGCGACACGCTTCATGACACTAAATTCCCGGTCAGCCCGACGGCCCCGTCACGCAGCAGGGAAAGCGGAGAAGAAACCGCGCGTAAGCCGAGCTTCAGTGCGCCATCTCCCGCTCGCGCAGGAATCGGAAAAATTCAACGCCCTCGCGCAAGCGTCGGACCATCATCTCGGGGCTCATCACCATTTCGCCCACGATCGAAGCAATCTTTCCGGCCCGGAAATAGAAGCGGCGGTAAAATGTCTCGACCGAGTCAAAAATTTCGCTGTGTGAGAGATGCGGATAGTGCAGCGGCGCGATCTGAATGCCGTGATCGTCCACCAGCTCGGCATGCTCGGCGTCGAGCCAACCATTCTCCACCGCCTGCTTGAACAGGAACGTGCCGGGATAGGGCGCCGCCAGCGAGACCTGGATCGTATGCGGATTGATCTCGGTCGCAAAGGCGATGGTCTCCTCGATCGTCTCCTTGGTTTCGCCGGGAAGGCCTAGGATGAACGTTCCGTGGATCGTGATTCCGAGCTCGTGGCAATCCCGTGTGAATCGCCGCGCCACGTCGATCAACATGCCTTTCTTGATGTTGTGCAGAATCTGCTGGTTGCCGCTTTCATAGCCCACCAACAGCAAGCGTAGCCCATTGTCCTTGAGGACCTTGAGGGTCGCGCGCGGAACGTTGGCTTTGGCGTTGCACGACCAAGTGACGCCGAGCTTGCCGAGCTCGCGCGCGATCGCTTCGGCGCGCGGGAGATTGTCGGTAAATGTATCGTCGTCGAAGAAGACTTCGCGGACCTGCGGAAAATTCTGCGTGATGTAGCGGACTTCCTCGACGACGTGGCCGACGCTGCGCACACGATATCGGTGCCCGCCCACGGTCTGCGGCCAGAGACAGAAGGTGCAACGGGATTTGCAGCCGCGCCCGGTATAGAACGAGACGTAGGGGTGCTTCAGGTATCCAATGAAGTAGTCCTCGACTTTGAGATCGCGCTTATAGACTTCGCTCACGAACGGAAGCCGGTCCATGTCTTCGAGGATCGCGCGCTCGCGATTGTGCGCCAGCACGTTATCCGCGTTCCGGTAGCTCAATCCGTCGATATCCGAAAAGCGGCGTCCCTCCGCGACCTCTTTGATCGTGAAATCAAATTCGTTGCGCGCAACGAAATCGACGGCCGGCGCCTGCTCCAGACTCTCTGCGGGCTGCACCGCGACCTTGGCACCGACGAAGCCAATCTTGAGGTTCAGATTCGCGTCTTTAAGCGCGGCCGCCACCTTTGCATCGGAGGCAAACGAGGGGGTCGAGGTGTGCATCACCACCAAGTCGTAGTCGCGCGCCATCGCCAACACCTTGTCGGGCGCGAGTCGGGCCGGTGGCGCGTCGACGAGCTTGCTGCCGGGCACCAATGCCGCCGGCTGCGCGAGCCATGTTGGATACCAGAACGAGCGAATCTCGCGCCGCGCCTGATAGCGCGACCCCGCGCCGCCGTCGAAACCCTCGAAGGAGGGCGGGTGCAGGAACAGCGTCTTCATCACCTCGTACGATCTCCATCGCCGATGAGTCGGCCTTGGCGGCTCACCTCAAATTGATGATCGCGCCAAGCCACCGTTTTCGCAAAGAAGCTCGCGACATAAACCGCGAACGAAATGAGATCACGCACCGGTACCCGCCAAAGTGGCGTGCGTTCCAGGCCGAGCGCATGATCGACGGCGCGCACCATACCAAAGCGGAGCAACAATGCAACGGGAAGTCCCAGGAGGGAAATAGGGCTGGGGGCGCCCACAACCGCCGCGATCAAAGCGAGCGCCACAGGGTGGGTCAGCAGCAGGCCCGCGTGCCCCCAGGGTGCCACCGACCGGATGGTCAGGAGCCAGCGAAGCTCATGCCGAAAAAGATCGGCGAATGAGTCTTCGACCAGCCAATCATCGAGGAGTAGCGGAGCGACCACAAGACGCTTGTGGAGCTTGCGCACGCCCTCGCCCAGCGCGTAGTCGTCCGCAAGGGCATCGGAGACCGCCGCGAAGCCACCGATCGCCTCCAAGGTTCCGCGTTCCATGGCGATGCCGGCGCCATAGCATCCGATGCCGGGATTGAGCCTTTCGCCCAGCAAGGCCTGGGGTAAAAAACCGTGATTGATGTATTGGGCGGCCAGTGCAGACCAGAACCCGGCATCCGCCGGTCGGCCGCGATAAAGTGCGGACACGAGACCAGCCCCTGGCCCCGCCAGTGCGCCGAGTGCGAGGCTCATGAAGTCGGGTGGGGCGCGCATGTCGCTGTCCATAATTACGAGCGGACCATGCCGTGCCGCGGGCAGCATGTTGATGAGATTTGCAACCTTGCGGTTGCGTCCATGGGGTGTCGAGTCGACGATCAGCGAAACATTGCAGTCCGGTCGATCGCCGCGCAGTCGTTCCACCACGCCGATCGCCGGGTCGTCCGCGCGCTGGACACCGCAGATCAACTCGGCCGATACGCCCGACTGATCGCAGGAGGAAAGCAAATTTTCGTAGAGACCGGGATCGGCACCATGCAAGGGACGCAGGACGCTGACGGGTTGAGGCGCGTCCGACGCCCGACGCTGCCCATGCGCGATCCGCATAAACCTCTGCAAGACTCGCATGGACGCGATCAGGTAGAGGCAACCTGCGAGCGACGCCATTTCCGCAGCATCGGTAATGAATTTTAATAGCTCTGCTGCCATGCTATGGTTTACGCGCGGTTCGAGCACATGGCGGGCCGCTGGCGGGGTTGCGGCTACGCATTGAAAATGCTGTTGCATTCGCCCGCGGCATTGTCAACCATGGCGCGCCAAGGGCTGACGCCCAACCGCATCAGGGGATCGTATGAGAACGCGTGTTTTAACCGCCTGTGCTCGGTGGTTTGCGGTCGTGGCGCTAGCGGGGTTAACCCTAACGCTTGGCGGATGCGCGACACCGCCCACGGATCCCGTGGCACTTGCCGAATTCCAGAAGACGAACGACCCATTCGAGCCCGCCAATCGGAAGATCCTGGACTTCAACATGTTCGTCGATCGGATTCTGCTGAAGCCGGTCGCACTCGGCTATCGCACGTTCATTCCGCAATATGGGCGCAACCGGATTCGGAACTTCCTCGATAATCTCAACGAGCCGGTGGTCTTCGTAAACGACACCCTGCAGGGCCAGTTCGCGCGCGCCAACACCACGGCCGGTCGCTTCCTGTTCAACACCACGTTCGGCATCGGTGGAATCTGGGATCAGGCGACCGCTATCGGCATGGAAAGGCAGACCGGCGACTTCGGCCAGACGCTCTATAGCTGGGGAGTGCCGGACGGCCCGTATCTGGTGATCCCGATTCTCGGCCCGTCAAATCCCCGCGATGCCATCGGCACCGCCGTCGACTCTTACATGGACCCCTTCCTTTACGTTGGGCGGCATTTTGGCGGCCAGGCAAAGCACAATGGTCTCTACCGCTGGCTCGCGCTAGGGATCGACGAGCGCGAGCGCAATATCGAGACCATAGACGATCTGCAGAAGAACGCCGTCGACTTCTATGCGGAGCTGCGCAGCCTGTGGCGCCAGCATCGCGCTTCCGAGCTCCGCCACGGCGAGCCTGCGCCCATCGAGGAAGATCAAGACCTCTATTCGGACCCCGGCGCCAAAAAGCAGTAGCCGGGCTCGCGGTGGCGGCAGTCGGGCTGCGTCATTTCAGCGCGTCGGCAACCTTCTGCTTCAGAAGCTGCAACAACCCCGCGGCACCGTCGCGATGCAGCACCGACGTGAATTCGGAACGCTGTGTCGCGAGCTGACTGACCGTTCCGCTGAGATACACATCAATAATCTGCCACCCGGCGTCGCCTGAGCGCATGAAGTAGTTGAGCTGCACCGCTTCGCCGTTGCTCTTGATCAGCTTGGTGTTGACGAGCAACCCGTTCGAACTCGCGGTCGGCTTGGGGTCGACTTCAAAATGTTCGCCGGAATAACCGTCGAAGCGTTGGGCATAAGTGGCGATGCTGTAGTCGCTGAAGGCCGCGATAAGCTGCTGCTGTTCGTCCGGGCTGAGCTTCTGCCAGTCGGGTCCGATCGCGAGGCGCGCCATGAGCGGCAGGTTGTAGGCGCGCCGAATCACCGGATCGAGCTTCTGAAAGCGCCCCCGCGGACCCAACTGCGTCGCTTGTTTCATCGTCTCCAACAGAGCATCGCAGAGAGTCTTGATGGTCGCGACCGCCTGTTCCGGCGGCGCGTCCGCGAGGGCGGCCCATGGCGCGAGCGTGCTGAGGGTCGCCGCGCCCAAAAAAGCGCGGATGAAGCGGCGTCTTCCAATCATGCGCGGATCGCGTGCCTTCCGACGTTTCTACCCAGCGCGGCGAGGGCGGTATCGACGATGTGCTTGGCGTTGAGGCGGGCTTGGTCGTATTGCGCCATCGGGGTGTCGTGGTCGATGAAGCGGTCCGGCAGCACCATCGGGCGGATCTTGAGCCCGTGATCCAGCAGCCCCGCC
>DATIYT010000119.1:0-6017 GCA_035517495.1 Allostellaceae bacterium
TTCGCGAAGGGATGATTCGCGCTGCGCTTGAGGATGCCGTCGCGGGGATCGACATAGAGCGGCTGATACCAGAGGCACGGGGCCCGCTCCATTCCGACGCCGGGCGTGAAGGCCCAACCCGCGCGCAGACGCGGATCGACAGCCACGAAATCGCCGACGTGATCGCGGACGTGCTGCTGCACCGTGCTGTCGACGCGGAGCCGCTCGGCGATCTCGGCGTAGACTTTGTTCCAGGGGCGCCCGACCTGTCGCTCCAGGAAACGGCAGAGCGGGTTCAGAGTCTCGTTGAGCGTCTTCCACCGGCCGGAGAGGCGATGCGGGCGACGCATTCCCTCGTGGCTGGGCAAATCCTCCAGGGCCTGCGTGCGTCCCTTCCGCTCGCCGTTGCGAGGGCGAATGCGAGGACGCTCGACGATCACCCGTGCCATATCCTCACGCATGACTCACCTCGATATGTCGGAGAACGCGCGCGAACGCCTGTGCCCGCTGCGATCCGGAGATCGGCGGGCAGGAGCCTCTTGAATTTTCGGCACTCGGTTTCTTCGCGCGGGCGGGTTTATGAGGGAATAGAGCGGGAAGGTCAAGTGCAGGCGAGTTGCAGTCCCATTCAAATAACGCCGCGATTGCAAAGCACGAAGCAAATGACCATTATGACCATCTGGCAGGAATTGACCTATGGCAGCATGGACGGTGGCATCGGCGAAAGCCAAGTTGAGCGAGGTCATCGACCGCGCGCAGACGCGCGGGCCGCAGGTGATTACTCGCCGCGGCCGTGAGACGGCCGTTGTCGTTTCCGTCGAGGAGTGGGAGCGCAAGACGAAGCGCGTGGGCACGCTCGCGGATTTCTTCGCGGCGTCGCCTCTGCGGGGCGCCAAGCTGGACTTGAGGCGTCGGAAAGATCGGCCGCGCAAGATCGCACTGTGAACTTTCTGCTGGACACCAACGTCGTCTCCGAGTGGATGCGGCCGCGGCCCGACCCTGGCGTGGTCGTTTGGCTCGCCGAGGCGGACGAGGACCGCACCTACCTGAGCGTCGTCACCCTGGCGGAGCTGCGTTATGGAATCGAGCGGCTCGCCGATGGTCGGCGCCGCCACCAGCTCGAGGATTGGCTAGATCGCGAACTCCCGCTTCGATTCGAAGGGCGGGTTTTGCCCATCAGCGCAATGATCGGCGATGCCTGGGGAAGGCTTCTTGCGCGGAGCGAAGCCGCGGGTCGTCGTCTCGGCGTCATGGACGCCTGCATCGCCGCCACGGCCTGGGTGCACGATCTCGCGGTCGTAACACGCGATAAGACCGCATTCGGGTATTGGGTAAAGGAAGTCGTCGATCCCTGGAAGACATGAAGGGATCTGGGGATGTCGGTTGAGAACTGAGCGGGAATACCAAATGAACATTCCCCACCATGCCCCCGCGCCGCGGAGGAACCAGGCTGAAGCTCGGCGTGTCGCGAAGGACGCCTACCGATTTCGATGCTGCGTCGTCTGCGGCCTACAAGCGGCCCTCACTAGGAAACGCCGAGCTTCCGCGCGCAAGGCCGCAAATACGCGGCGAACGCGACGCCAGAAATAGACTGCGCCCAGAGATAATCCGCAGACTCTTCGACGCGCGAGACCAATTCAAATACGATGTTGGAGAATTAGCTCATATCCATGCTACTTTCCCGGGCTAGGAATCAAAAAAGCACATTGGGGGATGATGGATATGGCGATCGAGGAACATTCATACGATGCGTTGATGTGGCCTGCCATAGAGGCACTCAAGGGTCGGCAGGTCACCGTCGATAGCGAGTGGTTCAAGAACATCTGAGGCCGTCGAGACGAGCGGCAGGCGGAATTGGACACTCCGATGTCCAATTCGCTGGAAGCGTTCATCGAGCGCTGGCAGGGGCGTGAGGGCGGCCAGGAGCGGGCCAACTACGCACTATTCCTGACGGAACTCTGCGAGGTCATCGGCCTCCCCCACCCCGATCCCGCGAGTGCGACGACAGACCAGAACGATTACGTGTTCGAACGTGTCGTAAAGGAGCCCAACGGCGACGGCACCTTCGTGCTTCGGCGGATCGATCTCTATAAGCGGGGATGTTTCGTGCTGGAGGCGAAGCAAAGTCGCCAGCGCGGGGGATCGAAACCCCTGGAGGGTCAAACCGAGCTCTTCTCTCCGCCGGAACCCAAGATGCGGGGACGCCGCACAGCCGGTCGCGCCTGGGACGTGCTGATGATGAATGCCCGACAGCAGGCGCAGAATTATGCGCGTGCATTGCCGACTTCGCACGGTTGGCCGCCATTCCTCTTGGTCTGCGATGTCGGGCACTGCATCGAGGTCTATGCCGATTTCTCTGGCCAAGGAAAGAACTATGCTCAGTTCCCTGATCGGCAGGGCTTCCGAATCTATCTGGAGGACCTTGAGCGGCCGGAAGTCCGTCAGCGGCTCCTCGGCATCTGGACGGACCCTTGGTCGCTCGATCCCGCTCGAGTGAGCGCGCGAGTAACGCGCGGCATAGCGGAGAGACTGGCGGCGGTTTCCCGGGCGCTCGAAGCTGCCAAGCATCAGCCGGAGACGGTCGCGATGTTCCTAATGCGATGTCTCTTCACGATGTTCGCGGAGGATGTTGGACTGCTGCCGGAGAAATCTTTTCGCGATGTTCTCGCGAAGTGCGAGGCCGAACCCGAGAAATTTGCGCCTATGGTCGGCCAACTCTGGCAAGCGATGGACAAGGGCGGCTTCGCCTACGCGATCGAAGCAGAAGTGAAGCGCTTCAACGGCGAATTCTTTCAAGATCGCACGGTCCTGCATCTTGGTAAGGAAGAGATTGGCGAGCTTCGTCAGGCCGCATCGGCCGATTGGCGCGATGTCGAGCCCGCAATTTTTGGCGCCCTGCTGGAGCAGGCGCTCGATCCTGCCGAGCGGAAGCGCCTTGGCGCGCATTATACCCCGAGGGCTTATGTCGAGCGCTTGGTCGTTCCGACCATCATCGAGCCGCTGCGAGCCGATTGGGCGCAGGTCCTTTCCACAGCCGAGCGCCAGAAGGCCGAAGGTCGCGACGCGGATGCTGTCAAATCCGTTCGAAGCTTTCACGAAAAGCTGTGCATCACTCGCGTGCTCGACCCCGCCTGTGGCACTGGCAACTTCCTCTATGTGTCGCTGGAGCTTCTCAAGCGGTTGGAGGGCGAGGTTTTGGAGGCGCTGGTGGACCTCGGAGGACAGGAGGCTCTCTCAAGCCTCGAAGGTCACACGGTCGATCCCCACCAATTTCTCGGTATCGAAATCAACCCACGCGCCGCGGCCATCGCGGAGTTGGTCCTGTGGATCGGCTATCTGCAATGGCATTTCCGCACGAAGGCGTCGGCACCGGCCGAGCCGATCCTCCGCGCGTTCAAAAACATTCAGGAGATGGACGCGGTGCTATCCGCGACTAAGGAACTGGCGCGGGATGCCAAGGGCAAGCCGCAAAAACGTGTCACCGCGGACGGCGAGGCGCGGGAAGTATACGTTTACAAAAATCCCAAGCGTCCGGAATGGCCACTCGTGGAATTCATCGTGGGCAATCCGCCGTTTATCGGTGGGAAAGACCTGCGCGCATGTCTTGAGAATGGCGACGCCGAGGCTGAAGCACTTTGGGCCGCGCATCCTCATATCAATGAGAGCGCTGATTTCGTGATGTATTGGTGGGACCATGCCGCGGAGATATTGACGAGGAAAGGCACCGTCCTTCGGCGGTTCGGTCTCGTGACGACTAACTCCATCAGCCAAGTCTTTCAGCGGCGGGTCATGGAACGTCACTTCAATGCACGACACCCGATCACTCTGGTCATGGCAATTCCCGATCATCCCTGGACCAAGGCAACACGCGACGCGGCGGCTGTGCGTATCGCCATGACGGTCGCTACCGCGGGTCGCGGAGAGGGGGTCCTGCGCGAGGTCGTTCGTGAGGCCGGCCTCGAGACGGATCAGCCGACGGTCGAACTCTCCGATCACTATGGGAAGATCAATTCTAATCTTACCATTGGAGTGGACGTAACGAGCGTCAGCGGATTGAGAGCTAACGAAGGTCTATGTTCACGCGGAATGTCTCTCCACGGTGCAGGATTCATCGTAACGAAACAGCAGACGGAACTCCTGGGCTTGGGGAAGCGGCCCGGCTTGGAAAGGCACATCCGCGAATACCGAAACGGCAAGGACGTAACTGGGAAAGCGCGCGGCGTGATGGTTATCGATCTCCTCGGACTTGAAGCCGAGCAAGTCCGCAAGCGTTTTCCAGAAGTTTATCAGCGCATACTCACGACGGTCAAACCAGAGCGAGAGTTAAATAACAGGGCGCAGTATCGCGACACATGGTGGGTTTTTGGCGAACCGAGACGAGAGCTGAGGCCTGCACTACTAAATCTTCATAGATTTATCGCGACTGTTGAGACCGCAAAGCACCGATATTCGACATTTTTATCGGGCAAGATATTGCCGGACAATCGCCTAATCTGCTTCGCGCTCGATGATGCTTATCACCTTGGGATCATCTCGTCTCATTTTCATATTGTTTGGGCGCTCGCCTGCGGCGGAACGCTCGAAGACCGTCCCATTTATACGAAGTCACGCTGCTTTGACCCATTTCCTTTCCCTGCCGCGACAGAACCACAGTCCGCCTTGATAAGAACTATTGCGGAGGACCTCGACGCCCACCGAAAACAGCGGCAAGCTGAGCATCCAGGCCTCACCCTGACCGAGATGTATAACGTTCTTGAACGGCTCCGAGCGGGCGCAAGTCCAAGCGATCTTGATGCCGATGAGAAACGGATCTTCGACGACGGTCTCATTCTGATCCTAAAGGAACTTCACGACAGGCTCGATGGCGCAGTGGCGGCCGCCTATGGCTGGCCGGCAGATTTGGTCGACGAGGAAATCCTCACCCGCCTCGTCGCACTCAACAAGGAACGCGCCGCGGAGGAATCCCGCGGCTTGGTAAGGTGGGTGCGACCGGATTATCAAATCCCGCGCTTCGCCACGGCCGGGGAAAAGGCGGAACAACTCGAGGTAGCTCTCGTCGCCGTCGAGGCAAGAAAACCGAAGCCAGCATTCCCGGCGGAGGATATAGCACAGACTGCGGCCGTGATGGCCGTGCTCGCGGATGCCGCCGGCGGCCTCGACGCTACTGTGATTTCCGGCAGGTTCCGGCAGGGCAAACGAATTGAGCCGAAGGCGCGAGCCGTGCTGCTCGCGCTGACCAGGATGGGTTTCCTCTCCACGCAGGACGGCGGGAAGAGTTTCCTGCTGCGACGCGCTTCATAGTGTTGCTGGTTTTGCCCCGCGCGCCCCGTTTCGGGGTTGAACAGTTCGGTCTCCCAAGTACATTGAAGATTCTCCCGCTTCATGATTCGCGAACCCGCCGACTTCGATTCCCGCTGGTACAACGCCGTCATCCCCTCCAACCATTGGCACTTCCATCGGCGGCTGCTCGATCGATATGGACTCGTGTTGGGGCCTGGCGAGTTTTCCGCGATCCAGCGCGCGATCGTCACCGGTCGCGCGGAACGGATCAGGCGGCGCCAGAGAGCGAGCATCTATTGGGTCGAGCTCAAAAGCGCAAAGACCCGCATCGCCGTCGTGGCGCGGGGCCGAACTCTGCTCACGGTATTGCCTGTGACGCGGAAAATCCGGCGGTGGATCGACCTCATCGGGCTACCTGAGTCGCCAGACCGAGCACATGCGGGAATAGGTGAGGAGGAGGCTTCCCCTTGACAAACGGCGACAAATATGAGAACAAATAGAGAACATCCAAGTTTAGCGCCCTGCATCGCCGCTGGGCGTTTTCGTTTTTATGAGACGCGGATGCGCATGCATCCGTACCTCAACAATTTGCCGACCCCAACGCACCAAGGACCTCGCCCATGCCCCTGCACCCGCGTCACCAGCTCTTCGTCGAGGAGTATCTCGTCTTCTTCAATGCCGCCGCGGCGGCGCGGGCGGCGGGGTATCCGCGGCATCGCGATCGGCAAAGCGGGTGGGAGCTGCTGCAGCGGGCGGAT